>JAXHVR010000008.1:81743-83179 GCA_034189005.1 Cyanobacteriota bacterium
TATAGTAGTTTTGTGGCTCAACTATTAATCGAGGAGAAACCAAAATGGGCGCTATGAAAAAAGTCTTACCACTATTAATACTGCTGGCATTAACCGGCTGCCATAAGGATACCAACGCCAACGCTCAAAACTCCCAACAATTAGCAGCCGGCGGTGGAACCATAGCTACCCAGACTCTTTCGCCCCAACCAATTCGCATTAATGTTGCCCAACTGCCCAAACCATACCACACCCGCAGCGCCTCAAACTCTCCTCAAGTGGTAGAGATTCCCCCATCGCCAACCCTGAAAGTACCGACAGGCTTCAGCGTCAACGTCTTCGCCGATAACTTAGATCGTCCTCGTTGGTTGGCGCTGACTCCCAGTGGCGACGTCTTGGTGACGGAAACCAGAGAAAATCGAATTCGTCTTCTAGGCGATCGCGACGGCGATGGCATTGCCGAAATTAGAAAAACCTTCGCCACCAGCGACAACGGTTTAAACCTACCATTCGGCATGACCTTCACAAATAAAAACACAGATAATTACTTCTTCCTCGGCAATACCAACGAAGTCCGCCGCTTCCCCTATCAAAAAGGTCAAGAACAGATCGTCGGTACCGGAGAAAAAATAGCAGACTTACCCGGTCGAGGCTACAACCAACACTGGACCAGAAACGTAGTAATATCTCCAGACCAACAAAAGCTATATGTTTCCGTCGGTTCCGCCTCCAACGTTAGCGAAGAAGCCCTCCCCCGCGCTTCCGTCCAAACAATGAACCTCGACGGTTCCCAACAACAAACCTTCGCCTACGGTTTGCGCAACCCAGTAGGCTTAGATTTTCACCCCCAAACTGGAGAGCTTTATACAACGGTTAACGAACGGGATGGGTTGGGCGACGATTTAGTGCCCGATTATCTCACTCGCATTCGCCAAGGTGAATTTTACGGCTGGCCTTACGCTTATTTACAACCCAATTTATTAGACCCGCGCCAGACAGAAAACGCTCGGAGCAAAAAACCAGATTTAGCAGCAAAAACTTTAATGCCAGACGTCTTATTTCAATCCCATTCAGCCGCTTTAGGATTGCAATTTTACGACGGCGAAACCTTCCCAGAAAAATATCGTAACGGTGCTTTTGTAGCATTTCGCGGCAGTTGGAATCGCAACAGCGGAACCGGTTATAAAATTGTTTTCGTTCCTTTTAACAACACTGGTAACGAAACAGGTCGCCCCCAGGGATATTACGAAGATTTCTTAACCGGTTTTCTCCTGGAACCCTCGGTTCCGAGAACCTGGGGACGACCGGTGTCCGTGTTAGTTTTACCCGATGGCAGTTTGCTCTTTACTGAAGAAGCTAACGGTCGCATTTATCGGGTTCAATATAATTAACAATTAACTTGCTTGTAGTAATCGCTTTAGCGATTTTAATAGAGCTTTTGTGAAAATCGCTAAACC
>JAXHVR010000008.1:83279-94607 GCA_034189005.1 Cyanobacteriota bacterium
AGCGATCGCTACGAACATTCAATCGAAGACAGCGATCGCTACGAACTCCCGCCTATTTCTGCCGATATAAAAAACTATTTTCCTCGCTAATTCGAGATAAACCGCGACTTTCCATCGTTCCCTCGAATAAATCCGTAGTCAGCACTTCTTCTGGTGGAAAAACTCCCGGTTTATTCAGTTCCCCGCTTAAGATTAATTCAGCAATAGTGCCCGTACCTATGCCCGCCGCAATAGCAGTATTTTCGTGGAGCAAACTAGAAGAAAAACTCGCAGGTTTCCCATCCTTAATGCCGCTAACTTTCGATTTAACAGCCACGCCGATGCCGCTGAAACGGTCCGTAAATTCAGTCATTTTATAACTGACTTGAGAGAGGAATTCAATAGTCTTAGGATTTTGCAACCAACTAGACGGCCACCAATTAGCAACTATCCAGGTCATATAATTATAATAATCTGGAAAACTGCCGAATTTAGTAATAACGCTTTTGACAGGGAAAGCATTAGCCAGGGTGAAACATTCCGGCATATCAAACCAATAAACTCCGATTTTGCCGTAAGGTTGAGGGAATTCGATAACTTCGCGATCGCTATAAGGCGTAACCGACTTCCACCGACCATCCATCCAGACCTCAAAAGGATTTTGCAAGCCCAAAAAAGTCGTGCGCATAACTGTTAAACCAGCCCCCCCAGAACCCCCGACGACATAACTTAAATGAATCTTTTCCGCCTCGTCTAGTTGGTCTATGCATTGGCGGACTAAACTGTTAGAAATTCCGGGAAAAATGCCCGTATTAATAATAGCAGTAATCCCCGCATTAGCCGCCGCATCGCTATAATCTAAAGCCAAACTGGTAAACTTGCGATTATCGCTGACATCGACATAATTAACTCCTTCTTCAATGCAAGTTTTCAGAACTGCGGCATCCCGCTGGAAAAAAGGGCCCGCACAGTGAATTACTAAGGGAGGCGATGAAGGATCGTCCGAGTTTTCTTTTAAGGAAACAATGGCATTTTTTATCGCTTCTTTGTCTGTTAAATCTAATTGTAAAAAACTGAAATTAGACCCCGATATTTCATTTCTCAGGTCGCGGCGACCGGTAATAGTAATTTTTGCTTGAGTGTGGTTAGCGATGTCGGTAGCCACGCTAGTACCAATGCGACCGGTGCCGCCAATGATTAAAACTTGATTAGTCATCTCGATCTGTTAGTAGGAACGTTCTTAGTTCTTCGTTGTTAGTGGTGTCTCAACTTTTGGCTATGGATATAAGTAATTAATTATTAATTATTAATTATTAATTGTTAATTATTAATTACTTCTTTTTGTTCTGGATTCATGATGCGCTCTATCTGATATTGAGCGTCTTTGTAACCCCCCGATCGCCCCTGTTCCAGATAAAGTTTCCCCGCTTTCTCCAAATCGCTAATAGCTCCCTTTTTATCTCCGAGCTCGGCACGCACCATTCCTCGACCGTAGTAAGCCGCAGCATAATTAGGATTGAGCCGAGTGGCTTGGACGTAATCGGCGATCGCGCTTTGGTAATCCCCTTGTTGGTTGTACACCTGAGCCCGATTGGCATAAGCCTCGGCATTATTAGGATTTAACTTTATAGCTTGACTATAATCCTCGATCGCCTCTGCTAATTTTCCGGCCTTCTCCCGAACCAATCCTCTATTACTATAAGCTTGATGGTGTCGGTCGTCTATTTCTGTAGCCCGGGTGCAATCGGCGATCGCCCGCTCGTACTGATTCAAATTAGTATAAGCAACGCATCTATTACTATAAGAATCAGCATCTCTTTCATTTAATGTAAGAGCCCGAGTACAATCTGTTATGGCTAGCTTGTAGTCTGCCAAATTCAGATAAGTGCTACAGCGATTTGCATAAGCTTTATGATTTTCAGATTCCAGTTCTATCGCTTTAGTATAATCATCTCGCGCTCCTTGGTAATCTCCCAGAAAGAAGCGACTTCTGCCCCTATTATAATAAGCATCCACATTATCTCGTTCGAGGTCTATCGCCTTAGTATAATCACTCAAAGCACCTTGCAAATCCCCTCCTTCCGTTTTAGCCAAACCCCTAGCGTTATAGGCTTTAGCATCCTCTGGCTTCAAGCGGATCGCGCTCGTGTAATCTTCTATAGCTTTACCATAATCTTGTAATTTATAGTAAGCCAACCCTCTTTGGTAATAAGCTTCGGCATCTTTCGGCTGGAAACTCAGCACCTTAGAGTAATCGTCTATCGCGCCGGAGTAATTTTCCTGCTTATCCCGAGACAGCCCTCGGTTAAAATAAGCATTCGCGTAAGAAGGATTAATAGCGATCGCTCTATTATAATCGGCGATCGCCTGCTGATAATCTCCCTGTTGGTAATAAAGATTGCCTCGTCCGTAAAAAGCCTCAGCATTATTGGGATTAAGCTCTATAGACTTATTAAACGCTACCAACGCCCCCTGGCTGTCTCCTTTTTTCAACTTTTCTATAGCCCTAACATAATAGGCTTGAGCCTGTACGGATGGCGGACGATCGCCTAGATTCAGCAATACCAGCAACACCGCCAAAAATCCAGCGGCAGCGAAACTCAATAACAGCAGCGGCAGCCATTTTTTCCTATCCATCGACTGAAGTTTCTTTGGGGGGGCAGGAGTTTTAGGTTTGGGGCTGGCCCGATTGCGACCTTGAAACTTCCTCAAAGCCCCCAGAGCTTCTATTGCCGAAGGATAGCGCTGGCTAAAGTGGTGCGCCACCATTTTGTCAATTATATCCGCCAACCCAATCGAACACCGGGCTCGATTTCGCCAAATAATTCCACCATTACCAGAAGGACTGCTATCTTGCAGTGTCGGCAGTTCGTTACTGGGCAAACCAGTTAAAGCTTGAATCGCGATGATGCCCACCGCATAAATATCGCTATTAAACTGGGGGTTACCTTGGAATTGTTCTACTGGCATATAAGAAGGAGTCCCCGCAGCAATTGTTCTGGGCATACCGCCATTGACATTAGCGATGCGGGTTCTGACTTCTTTTACAGAACCGAAGTCAATCAAAACTAATCTAGCGTCTGACTTGCGTCGGATTAAATTTGACGGGTTAACGTCCCGATGAATGACGCCTTGGGAATGGACAAAAACTAATATTTCCAAGAGCTGCGACAACAGTTGAATAACTTGCTCTTGCGACCAGGGATTACCGGCGAGTATTTCCTTATTTAAAGGATTGCCAGGAATGAATTCTTCTACCAGGTAAAATTGATTTTCGTCTTGAAAATAAGCTAATAACAAGGGAATCTGTTCGTGTCTTCCCAGTTTTTCTAGTATTTCTGCTTCTTGCTTAAATAAGCGGTGGGCATTCTTCATAACCGTGTTAGTGTTCCCGGGGGGTCGCAGTTGCTTAACCACGCATTGAGGATGACCCGGGCGACGAGTGTCTGCTGCCAGATAAGTTTGTCCGAAAGCTCCCGAACTGAGAACTTGGACAATACGGTAGCGTCCATCTAAGAGTTGACCAATCATGTTCCGATCGTGCATTTTTAGTTATAATAGAGAACGGATAACAGGGTAAAGGGTACAGGGTAAAGGGTACAGGGAATTCCTCAATTATTAATAATTAATTATTAATAATTAATTATTAATTGAACTGGTTAATCCTGTTTTGCGCTCTTTGGTAATCGTCAGCTCGGCCTTGTTCGAGAAAAAGGTTAGCGCTTTTGCGCAAGTCATCAATTGCTCCGAGTCGGTCTCCGAGCCCGGCGCGCACTATGCCCCGATTAAAATAAGCATCGGCATAGTTAGGATTGAGTCGAACTGCCTGGGCAAAATCTTCTATTGCTTTGCTATACTCGCCCTCTTCGGAGTAAATTTGACCTCGATTGTTGTAGGCTACTCCGTCGCTGGGGCTGAGACTAATTGCGGCGCTGAAATCTTCAATCGCCCCTGCTTTGTCGCCGCTTTGAGAACGGGCAAGCCCTCGGTTGCTGTAGGCTTTGGCGCTGGTGGGGTTCATGCCAATAGTGATGCTGCAATCTTGTGCCGCTCTTTGATGTTCTCCCATGTTGAGGTAAGCGATACAGCGATTGTTGTATGCCCCTTCGTCTTTGGGGTTGAGAGCGATCGCTTTGCTACAATCGGCGACCGCTTCCGTATGGGCTGCTAAATTCAGATAAGCGCTGCATCGATTAACGTAAGCGTCGGCATAGTTTGGTTGTAATTCCAGCACTTTTGTGTAATCTTCCATGGCTCCGCGATAGTCTGCCAGATGAAACCTCGCTCTACCTCGGTTATAAAATATTAGGGGATCGTTGGGCTGAATTCTCTGAGCCTCAGTATAATCTGCTAGAGACCCCGGTTTATCCCCGGCGGCGGCTTTTGCCAGTCCGCGACTGGTGTAGGCGTTGACGTTGTTCGGTTGTAGGAGAATTGTACTGCTGTAGTCTTCGATCGCTAAACTGTATTCTTGGATTTGATAGTAGTTTAAGCCTCGTTGGTAGTACGCATCGGCATCGTCGGGATTTAGCTTCAGCACGTTTGTGAAATCCGCAATGGCATTTCCATAGTTGCCTTGGGCGTAGTAGGCTAAACCTCTGTTGTAGTAGGCGTCTCCATATTCTGAGTTTAATCTTATAGCTTCGCTGTAATCTTCTATAGCTTCTGTTACTTCTCCTTGTCGATAGCGGGCATTGGCTCTTTGATAATAGGTTTGGGCATCTTCGGGGTTGAGCTTTAGCGCTTGGTTATAAAAGGCGATCGCTCCTGGTTTGTCTCCTTGTTTGGCTAATTCTTGGCCGCGATCGTAGAGATTTTTGGCTTTTGAAGGGCTCTGGAGTTGCCAGATATAGACGCCTATCCCGCCTAGTGTCAATAATCCTAGCAACCCCACTGCCGTCCACTTAGTGTTTTTGCTCAATTGCTTTGTTGTTAGGTTTGCGTCTTTTTCTGTTTCTGTTTCTGTTGTAGCGATCGGCTGCGATACCACCTTCAACGAATATGCCTCTATCTTTTTAAGAGCTTCGAGGACTTCTGAAGCTGAATTATAGGCTTCTTCCGATTGGTAATCGAGCGTTCGATCGACGATATTTGCCAATTCGGGAGAACAGCTACTTCGCGATCGCCACCGTATTGTTGCTTGGGAATCTGTGTCTGTTGTTTTCAACTGGGTTAGCTCTCTCGGAGATAGTCCGGTAAGAGCTTGAATCGCTATTATGCCTACTGCATAGATATCGCTGTTGTAGTTCTGCTTAATTGTGACATTTTTTTCTGCTCTGTCAAATGCTGTATCTGCGAGCTGGTTTTCTTCTGTTTTACGGTTAGCTTGGCTGAGAAGTTCTTTTTCTTCTACTGACATTTCTTCAATTTCTCCTCCTAAGCCAAACCCTAACAATACTAATAGTCCATCGGACGATCGCCTGATGATATTTGCCGGTTTTATTTTACCGTGGACTGCTCCTTCGTTATGAACGAAAGCTAATATTTCTAATACTTCTTCTAACAGCCCGATCGCTTGCTTCTCTGATAGGGTTTTACCCGGTTTTAATTGGGCTGTTAAAGGAGTGCCTACTATGCAATCTTCAACTAAATATAAATTGTTATCTTCTTTAAAGTAGGCTAATAAACTCGGTATCTGTTCGTGTTGGCTCAGTTTGTCGATTTTTGAAGCTTTTTCTTGAAATAAGATTAATATTGTCTCTTGGGTTTCTACGTTTCTATTACTCAAACGTAACTGTTTGACGACGCATTGGGGGCTACCCGGACGCCTAGTATCTTCTGCCAGATATGTTTGCCCCCAAAACTTTTCGTCAATTACTTTAATTAGTTGGTAACGCTTATCTACAAGTTGGCCAATCATAGCTTTCCCCCTATTCCTCTGAATAATTTTAAGAGAGGGTTGTTTTTCTCAAACTATTCTCTCTCGATCCTAGTCCTAGTCTCTTTTATTTTACTATTTTGGCTGTCTGGGTGCTAGGATGGGGGGTATGGCCATTCCATCGGACGCAATCTTCCTGGGACGAGCTTTCCATTAACAAATTGTCTGGAGCGATCGCGTTGCTTCAGGTCTTTGCCTTAGATTCCTATGTTTGCTTGAGGACTAATATTTATCGGTACTCGTTATGAGTACGACAAATACCTCAATGCAATGAATTCGGGGTTGGGGGGTTTGGGGCTTCGGGGGAAATTAAGTTTTTTGGTAATTGCGCCGCCGCCGTCGCGATCGCCAACGCTTAATCAACCTTACCCCGACAAAATAAGCACCGGTACCGCAAACCAAACCCATCACCGTACAACCCACAAAGAGAGGAATTGCCACTTGAACCCCCTCTGCAGTTAACTCGCTAATAGAATCTACGCTATCCAAGACAAAATCATCTTGGGAATTAAGCAGCCATCGCCCCACCTGATAGTTTAGAGCATAAATTGGCACATAAGTAAAAGGATTGCTCACCCAAGTTCCTAATACTGTAGTTAGTTTATGTCCTCGAAACAAGGTTGCTAACCCTAACCCTAGAATTGTTTGCAAACCAAATAGGGGAAAAAATCCCGCAAAAACTCCCAGGGCTAATCCCCTAGCAATGCGCTGGGGGCTGGCTCGCAACCGCCTCAAGCGCTGACGTAAGTAGCGCAATTGCCTAACCCGAGCTTCTACAAAATTTTCGATATTTACTGCCACGCCCGCCGGAATAAGCATGAGGTTTTTTACGTTTCTAATTTTCATTGCTAGTAGCTAATTGTTTTTATTTGGAATTAAATTCGAGCTGTTAATTTTTGTAGATATTTTATTAATTTTTATAACTCAATTGTTAAAAATGCAGCAGCTTTAAGATAGATTGACTCTTTAATATTAATATGGTATAAGCAAATAGAAGAAAACGGAAAATATGTCGGAATCCTCGGCCATCGGCAGTACCATAGCAGCGATCGCCACAGCAATTGTCCCCCAACAAGGTAGCGTGGGCATCATCCGCATGTCGGGTTCCCAAGCACTGAGCGTCGCTCAAACCCTCTTCCACGCTCCAGGACATCAAGTTTGGGAAACTCACCGCATTCTCTACGGCTATATCCGCCATCCCAAAACTCAAGAATTAGTAGATGAAGCTCTCTTATTAATAATGAAGGCCCCCCGCTCTTACACCCGCGAAGACGTGGTGGAATTCCACTGTCACGGTGGCATTATCCCCTGCCAGCAGGTGCTAAACCTTTGTCTGGAGGCGGGGGCACGATTGGCTCAACCGGGAGAGTTTACCCTCCGGGCTTTTTTGAACGGGCGATTGGATCTTACCCAAGCTGAAAGTATTGCCGACCTGGTTGGGGCGAAGTCCGATACTGCCGCTAGGGCCGCTCTGGCAGGTTTGCAGGGTAAGTTGGCCGACCCTATTCGACAGTTACGAGCTCGTTGTTTGGACATTTTAGCAGAAATTGAGGCCCGTATTGACTTTGAGGAGGATTTACCTCCTTTGGATGAGGCTGGGATTGTTGGGGGCATTAAGCAGGTTTTGAGCGATTTGTCAAGCATTTTAACTACTGCCGATCGCGGTGAATTATTAAGAAATGGTCTCAAGGCAGCCATTGTCGGTCGCCCCAATGTGGGTAAGTCTAGTTTGTTAAATGCCTGGAGTCGCAGCGATCGCGCTATTGTTACTGACCTTCCGGGCACTACCCGGGATGTGGTTGAGTCTCAGTTGGCCGTGGGCGGTATCCCAATACAGGTTTTGGATACTGCGGGGATTAGGGAAACTGAGGATAAAGTTGAAAAAATTGGGGTTGAGCGATCGCGAACTGCTGCTAAAAATGCCGATTTAATCTTACTTGTTATTGACGCTCGTTCTGGTTGGACTGCTGCGGATGCTGAGATTTACCAACAGGTGAAATCTCGCCCGATTATTTTAATTATTAATAAAATAGATTTGGTGGATGAGGGGGCGTTAGCGAAGCTTTGCGGATGCAACATCGCTTCTATAAATTACCCGGAAAATCTCTCAACAATTGTCCCTACAGCCGCTGCTTTTGACCGAGGTATTAACGAATTAGAAATGGCTGTTATTAAAACTGTTAATTCTGGCACAGTTATGGCGGACAATTTGGAGTTTGCCATTAACCAAAGGCACGCGGCCGCTTTAACTCAAGCTCAAATTTCTCTGGAAAATTGCCTCAAGGCCATCGGCGATGAGTTACCTTTAGACTTTTGGACTATAGACCTGCGCGGAGTGATTCAAGCTCTAGGAGAGGTGACGGGAGAAGGAGTAACTGAGTCCGTCCTAGACCGCATTTTTAGTCGCTTTTGTATCGGTAAGTAAGTAGGCAAAAATACTTAGACCCCGGATTTCCCCGTAGAACAGGCGTCTCGCCTGTTCCAGATGTCTCGCCTGTTCCAGCGGAAAAATACCATTCGTAGGTTGGGTGGAGCGTAGCGCAACCCAACATCGAGAGTTGGGTTTCGCTGTCGCTCCACCCAACCTACGATCGGGCGTCGGCGAAGGTATTGTCTCCAAAACCGGGTTTCTTAATTCATTGTTGAAATGCAGTGGCACAACTCCCCATGGCCCATTAAATCTAAAATCTACAAAAAAAGATTTATGAGAGGGGTTGTCAAAAAATGTTAATCTTGTTAACATAACATTACAAAGCTTAATAAATAAAGAAAAAGTAAATGATAGCAATCATCAAAAGCCTGTTTGGCGGCAAAAAATCCAGCAACAACGAACCAGCACCCCAGAAAGCCCCAAAACAGAAGGCTCAAGCATACTTTTTAGACAATGACAGCGCCAAGACTCTAGGCAATATTGACTACATGAGGACTGCAAAGTCAGTTAAGAAGAGCTATGCCCAAGCAGTGGGTAAATTCAACGTTCTTAGCGGTGAAGTAGAAGAGTCTATCTCTGCTATGGAGAAGAAAGCAGGAGGAATTAGTGGCAGCGTAACTCCCACAACTCCATCTTCTACCTCTTCCTCTTCCTCTTTCAGTCAGACTCCCACTTTTCAAACTAGCTCGACTCCTCGTCGTCGTGCCAGCGACTCCGGTATGGATTCTTTCCGGCAAATGGCCAAGGATATGAAGAAATAAGAATTTTTCTCCAGTAGAAGGCGATCGCTCTTCTGCACTTATTTCAACTATTTGATAATCAAAATATATTTTCAACTCTCCACGTCTTTTTGCGATGTGGGGAGTTTTAATTTTAATTAGCTATTGAAACCTAATAAAATGACTAAACTTCCACCCATCTACCTCGACTGCAACTCTACTACTAGGCTAGACCCCAGAGTGGCAAATCGAATGTTCTATTACATGACGACCGCTTTCGGCAATGCCAGCAGCATCGACCATATTTTCGGCGACGAAGCTGAAAGGGCTGTTGAGGAAGCTGCTAATAAAATAGCTGAATTAATTGGCTGTTCTTCTAAAGAAGTTATTTTTACTTCCGGCGCTACAGAAAGCATTAATCTCGCTATTCAAGGAGGTATTTTAACTGCTAAAAATAAGCCGAAAATTGCTGTTTCTCCCGTGGAACATAAGGCAGTTTTAGACTGCTGCGAAACTTTGGCAAAACGAGGATTAATAGAAGTAGTTAAGCTCAAAGTTGACCGACTCGGCAGATTAGATTTGGAATATTTGGAAAGGGTATGTGCTTCTGGCTTGTCTCTATTGTGCGTTATGGCTGCTAATAACGAAATTGGCAATATTTACCCTATAGACATTGTGGGAAAGATTGCTGCTAAATATGATATTCCTTTCCTCTGCGATGGTTCTCAAGCAGTGGGAAAAGTGCCTATGGATTTTGCTGAGTGGGGGATTACTTTTTTGGCTATTTCGGCTCATAAATTATACGGTCCGAAGGGGGTGGGGGCTTTGGTGGTGAGGAGGGGATATAGGCTGCAACCGACGATTTTTGGTGGGGGACACCAGAAGGGGAGGCGATCGGGTACTCTTAACGTTCCGGGTATTGTGGGTTTGGGGGAGGCTTGCGGTTGGCGGAGTTTGGAAATGGTGGAGGATGAGAGGGCCATCGCTATCCGTCGCGATCGCCTCCAAACTCTGTTACAACAATATATTCCCGGTTCGATCGTTAACGGGGATACCACTAACCGGGAATATTTGCGGAGTGCCAGTTATGCGGGAAATACGGGGAAATGGGAAAATTTACGGAGTGCCCGTTATGCGGGGAATACGGGAAACAGGCAAGATGCCTGTTCTACTCGTTTATCTGGCAATCTTCATGTTTCTATTATCGGTATTCCTAATAGTGCCGTAATTGCTAGGGTGCGCGATCGCCTTGCTATCTCTACTGGGGCCGCTTGTTCTTCGGGGGTGGAATCTCCCAGTCACGTTCTACAAGCTTTGGGTTTGTCCCAGGAGGCTACGGACGGGGCTTTGCGTATGGGTATCGGTAAATTTACGACGGATGAGGAGATCGAACGGGCGGCGGAGATCCTGATCGCTACAGTTAGGGATATTCGTCAAGCGATGGACGGAAATTAAGCGATCGGGCAATAAGTAGGTAGGCAAAAATATTTACATGAAATTATTCTTTATTTCCCCGTAGAACAGGCGTCTCGCCTGTTCCAGATGTCTAATTAATTTGGCACGGGTACTTAGCCGCGTTCTACAGAGGCCTATTTCCCGTAGAACAGGCATCTTGCCTGTTACTTGCTTGCCTGTTACTTCCCTGTTACTTCCCTCTTACAGCAAAGGAAATGTAAAGTTTTGTAACAAATCGCAGCATTAGGCGTAAAAAAGCAGAAGTCTTCCCTAATAGATATTATAGAGGGGTTTCAAAAGGACCATTTTTAAGGGTTCGTAGTTGGTAGGAACATTCCTTATTACTAACAAACAGGGTGGAAAGTACAATGATCGACGAAAGCAACATCAATATCAACTTATTAGGCGGTTTAGGGGAGAACCAGATTCCCGGTCTAACTGACAACGAGGCCATATTTCCCGGCAGCGAAAAGCTAATAACAGAGTTTCCCTCCAACTTGTCCTCGGACATCGCCGGCGGGGAAGAGGCCATTGACTATTCTTTAGCGATCTTGGGAGATAGTGAGGGGGCGAACGCCGATCTGACCGGCAGCGACGAGGGCGAAACTCTGCGTGCCACTCGGAGTAAGTCGTCCGCGGAAAAAGTAGATAGTTTGACTGGCGAAGTAATAGAGACATCCGCCATAGAGACCAGAAGCGGAAATTCTGATTTTATTAAAGTCGAAGAAGTATTTAATTATGGTTATTTCGTAGCAGATGAAACTGGAGAAATTAATATAGATTATCTCCACGACGGAACCAGACCAGAAGGAGAACTAGCTATTTTTAGTTTGGAGGATTTTGATAAATCTTTTCTCGAAAGCGAA
>JAXHVR010000080.1:0-4417 GCA_034189005.1 Cyanobacteriota bacterium
GGGGGCCAGAAACCCGGTTTCTTCAAGAAACCGGGTTTCTAAAATATCGCATAAGATTTAGGATTGCTATAGATATTTGCAGGGAGCATCTCATATTTGCAAAAACGCTTTCTTTTCTATTACCTATTACCTATTACCCATTACCAAAAAGCGTTAAATTCTTGGCTTTCTTCAAAATTGAGATGCACCCTATTTGCAAGTGTTGTCGTATGCCATTTTTGTTAAAAATTGTACTGCTCAAAATCTGCCTTAAAATTGGACGACGGCCGATGTCAACCATTGGTTTCCGAGGAAATTCAGTTTCTTCTCGCAGGCGGGTTCCGAGACCCCCTGCTAAGATAACTACTTGCATTTTTATTACCTATAGCAATCCTAAACGATTTGTGACAAATTTTAAATTAATTGACAATCATAAAATTAGACGTTGGCGGCAGGGCAAACAGAACGGAAACGACATCTTCTGCTTGTTATCAACATTTGCCGCCCGAATGCTGTTGCCCCTACATATCCATTTTTGGCAGAAGATTTTTTACACAACGGTTAGAGGATTACCTATAAACAATGACTGGAGTAATTGGCATCGACTTGGGAGGAACCGCGATTAAACTGGGACTTTTTGCCTCAGATGGGAGTTGCGATCGCTCTCTGACGGTCCCTACCCCCCAACCTGCAACGCCAACAGCAGTAATGGATGGGATGGTAGAGGCGATCGCTACCATAAAGTCTTCCTCTACAAACATCGAAGCGATCGGAGTCGGTCTCCCCGGCCCCACCGACGCGGCGGGGAGAGTATCTAAAGTTGCGATTAACTTAACAGACTGGCAAAATGTCCCCCTCGCCGACTGGTTGGAAGACAAAACCGGTTTGCCCGCAGTCCTCGCCAACGATGCCAACTGCGCCGCCTTGGGAGAAACTTGGTTGGGGGCGGGTCGCGGCATCAATAATTCAATCATGTTGACTCTCGGCACCGGAGTCGGAGGGGCCATTATTCTCGACGGTAAGTTATTCGTCGGGCCTCGCGGCGCCGCCGGAGAATTGGGCCTAATCGTTCTCAACCCCGACGGCCCCGAATGCAATAGCGGCAACCGTGGTTCTTTGGAACAGTATGCGTCCGTTCGTGCCATTCGTCGCGCCACTGGGAAAGAACCGCGAGAGTTAATCGATTTAGCTAAAGCAGGGGATAAAAATGCTTTAGAATTTTGGCAAGATTACGGGCGTTTGTTGGGGATAGGATTGACAAGTTCGGTCTATATTTTGACTCCAGAATTAATTATTATTGGCGGGGGAATTAGCGCGGCGGCGGAATTTTTCCTACCCAGTATTGAAGCAGAAATCGAACGTCGAGTTTTATCTAGTTCTCGGATTAATTTACGAATTTTACCCGCTAAATTAGGCAATGAAGCCGGCATAGTTGGCGCTGCTAAATTAGCTTTTTCAATTATTAATTGTTAAGGCAAAGAATAGCCCGTATTTTTTTTAATAAATGCGATTAAGGTTTTATATGCTTCAGGATTCTGATGCGGGTTAATAACAATATCTTTCATGCTATCGGCCAACCAGAAAGTTATTCGCCCGTTAGATTCGCTAGCGAAAGAACTAATGGAATTTAGGTCTATGTACCATTCGCGGCGATCGTAACTGATGCAAATCCAGCGATCGCTACCGCCCGCGCAAGTCATTCTTTTGGTTACATATTCTATTACTTCTTTGTAAGCTTCTTCATAGCCTCGAACGTGGAGAATAATTGGCTGACTGCTATTAGGCAACCAAAAAGTTAACTTCTTATTAGGTTCGTTAGTAAAAGCACTAATACTATCGAGATCGATTAAATAAGTGCTTCTTTCATAGAATATTTTAATCCAGTACGCCACAAGACCTCCTCAAACCTTTGATTGGGAGCATCGGGGGAATGAAGAAAACCAAGAATTTAACGCTTTTAGGCAACGGGCAACAGGCAACAGGCAACAGGGAAAAGAGGTTTGGCTGTAAAAAAAGTATTTTTACTTCGATGAGATGCTCCCCCTTTGATTCCTTCCAATCGGTCGTAGTTTGGCAAGTCACCGGAGAGGTCTGCTCTAAAGAGTTTAATCTTTTAATAGGGAAAATTTCATAGCAACCGATGGCTCCTTTTTCCTTTACCATTGGCTAGTTACTCTACTTTATATTTTATATTTTAACCTTTACTTTTTGCATCTAGCGTGCTGTTTGGGAAGCATACTTTTTGTAGGGGCAAAGCATAAAGGCGATCGGGAGCACGTCACCTTTGAAGCGAACCAAGAACTAGCCGCTTTTAGGCAACAGGCAAAGAGTGCTACAGGCAACAGGTTAGCAAAATTTTAAAGTATTTTTGCAAAGATGACGTGTTCCCAGGCGATCGATGTTATTTCCAACCAAAAATTAGTGTGTCTTTATGGTTTGCCCCATATTTATTTTGGCAAGAAGTCTAATAGTTTACGATTTCTGCATTTGAAAATCGAAGTCTGGAACCTCTTTATAATCCACCTTACTTCCATTTTCTACAGTCAATTCTGTATTTTCAGAGCTATCGTATTTGCCAGAGGCGATCGCCGTCTTGACTAATTCCAAAAACAATGGATGGGGCGAGCTCGGTCGAGATTGGAATTCTGGGTGAAACTGAGTAGCAATAAAAAACGGATGATCGCTTAATTCAATAATCTCCGCCAACCGACCGTCGGGAGAAGTCCCACTAATAACATAGCCCGTTTCTAAAAACAGATTGCGATAACTATTATTAAATTCATAGCGGTGGCGATGGCGTTCGTAAACTACTTCCCGCTGATAGATTTTAAAAGCCAAAGTGTCCGGCTGAAGGCGACAAGGATAAAGACCCAGCCGCATCGTACCGCCTAAATCTACTACATCTTCCTGTTCTGGTAACAAGTTGATCACGGGATGGGGAGTTGCGGGCTCGAATTCCGCACTGTTAGCTTCTTCTAATTCACCCAAGTTGCGGGCCCATTCAATTACCGCGCACTGCATTCCCAAGCATAATCCTAGAAAGGGAATTTTGTTAATCCGCGCGTATTTAATCGCCGTAATTTTCCCATCTACCCCCCGCACTCCGAAACCACCAGGGACAATAATAGCGTCAACCCCTTCCAGATGGGATTCTGTGGCCTTTGCTTCCACATCCTCAGAATTGACCCAGCGTATATTGACATCCCTTCCGCAAGCGATCGCCGCATGGCGTAAAGCCTCCACCACCGACAAATACGCATCGCTTAATTGGATATATTTACCAACTATGGCTATTTCCAGGCCCGGATGAATGTTGTTACTGACAATACCGACGGCTTCTTCTCCTTCGGGACTCTTAGCATCTACTCCATCCCCAACCCGATGATAGAGACGATCTACTAAGGTTTGCCACTTACCGAGCTCTGGTTGACGCGGATCGAGGTGCAGTAAATCTAATGCTTGGACTGCCAGTCCTTCCGTTTCCAGTATCAGCGGGACTTCGTAAATACTTTCTGCATCTCTGGAGGTGATGACGCATTCCACTGGTACGTCGCAGAAGGAGGAGATTTTTTCTTTTAGTCCCAGAGGCAAAGGGCGATCGCACCGACAAACTAATATATCTGGCTGAATGCCTATAGAACGCAACTCTTTAACTGAATGTTGGGTTGGTTTAGTCTTCATTTCCCCCGCCGAGGCGATCCAGGGGACTAGAGTTACATGGATATAAATTACGTTATTGCGTCCTACATCTTTTCTAAACTGTCGAATTGCTTCTAAAAATGGTTGGGACTCGATATCTCCAACCGTTCCCCCTATCTCCGTAATCACAACATCGGAGTTAGTATTTCTGGCCACCCGCTTTATTCGTTCTTTAATTTCATTAGTAATATGAGGGATTACTTGAACCGTCCCACCTTGATAGTCCCCGCGCCTTTCTTTATTGATTACCGACTGATAGATGGCCCCTTGAGTGACGCTGTTGAGGCGCGACATGGAGGTGTCTGTAAATCGTTCGTAGTGGCCTAAATCCAAATCAGTTTCGGCCCCATCTTCGGTCACGAATACTTCCCCGTGTTGGAAAGGGCTCATTGTCCCGGGATCGACATTAATATAAGGGTCCAGTTTGAGAATCGATACCGAATAAGAACGCGATTTCAACAACCGACCCAAACTTGCGGCCACAATACCTTTTCCAATACTGGACACTACTCCGCCCATTACAAATACAAATTTAGTCATTTTTATTTAATTGTTAGTTGTTAATTGTTAGTTGTTAGTTGTTAGTTGTTAGTTGTTAGTTGTTAGTTGTTAATTGTTCGTAGTAATCGCTTATAGCGATTTTAATTGTTCGTAGTAATCGCTTATAGCGATTTTAATTGTTCGTAGTAATCGCTTATAGCGATTTTAATTGTTCGTAGTAATCGCTTATAGCGATTTT
>JAXHVR010000080.1:4517-15729 GCA_034189005.1 Cyanobacteriota bacterium
CGTAGTAATCGCTTATAGCGATTTTAATTGTTCGTAGTAATCGCTTATAGCGATTTTAATTGTTCGTAGTAATCGCTTATAGCGATTTTAATTGTTCGTAGTAATCGCTTATAGCGATTTTAATTGTTCGTAGTAATCGCTTATAGCGATTTTTCTTCCCCTTGGTATTAAGTACCCGTGCCCAATTAATTAGACATCTGGAACAGGCGAGACGCCTGTTCTACGGGGGTTGGGAGAAATAATTGTATGTAAATATTTTTGCATGACTGCTTAATCCCTCTTCGCGATTTCCAACTACTTCTATCTCAATCGCTAAAGCGATTACTACAAACAACGCATTATTAATTTAAAACTTAGCGCGAATGGTAAAATAATAATCCCCACCCGCTTCTAGTTGGTAATCGTATGCTTCTAAAAACCGACCCAAGGGTTCTTGTATTAAAGCTCTCCCCCGGGACGGTTTTATCGACAAAGTTTTACCTTGTCGGAAACGCCATTGAAAATGCCACTCGAAGGAACCGGCGATTACTTCTCCTTCGAGAGTGCCTTGCTGCCAAGATTGGCGAGTAACTCTTATGGTCGCTGTGGTTTCAGGCAAAGGTTTAGAACTCACAGTTAATTAATTCTTCGTTATGATGCGACTATTGTAGAGGCTCATTGCTTTTTCTATTCCTTGTCGCAAGCTCAATTCCATCGCCTCTACCACCAGTTGCAGAACTCCATCCATTAACTCGGTTTCCTCTGGGGAAAATTTTCCCAAGACATAACCAATAGTCTTTTTGTCGCTACCATCCGGCGCTGCATTTTTTGGTCGGCCAATACCAATACGAAGGCGGGGAAAATCTTTAGTACCCATAAGAGCGATCGCCGACTTCATCCCGTTATGGCCCCCTGCCGAACCAGATAATCGCAAGCGCATCCGCCCCAATGGTAGATCCAGGTCGTCATAGACGATCGAAACCGACTGGGGCGGCAATTTATACCAATCTAACACTGCCCGAATCGAACGGCCAGAATTATTCATATAGGTTAGAGGTTTGAGCAAACGAATTTTCTCTCCACTTGGGCCTCTACCTTCTCCAAATTCCCCTTGAAACTTACGATTTGCTGATAGAGATACCTGCATGCGGTCGGCCAGTGCGTCTATGGCCGCAAAACCGATATTATGGCGGGTGCGATCGTATTTAGGTTCGGGATTTCCCAAGCCGACTATTAACTGGGGAATTACCAAATTTTTGGCTTGGACTTCCTCCATGATTTATTAATTTTTTTAGATTTTAGCTATTAGAAGAACTAGCATTAGTATCTTCTTTAGAATTCACAGTAATTACTGGTTCTGGTTCGGATTTATTAGAAGGTTTTTCTTCTATCTGCTTTGCTTCGCGTTGAAACTCGCTTTCAAAATCCCGGGCCGCATTCTGAAAGCCTTTAATTGCTTTGCCCAAACTACTGCCTATTTCCGGCAGCTTTTTGGGGCCGAAAACTAGCAAGGCGATTACCAAAATCACCACCATTTCTGGGATACCGATACCAAATACGTTCATAGTCTTTTTTCCTATAATTTCTTAAGGCGAGGGAATTGGGCATAATGCTGTTTTTATGTTAGCTTTTTTAGCTACTTACTTGCGTTGATGCCCAATTGCCCAGTTACTTACCTGGTTAGGCCAGCCCAATCTACATCAAAGCTCTCTAGCAACAGAGAAGAGTTGTAAATTTGGAGAATGATTAACAAAAAGACGAAAAACAAGCCAATAAAAACGCTCATTAATATCGTCGTGCCCCAACCCGGAGATACTTTACCATATTCAGAGTTGAGCGGTTTTAGGATTTCTCCCAGTACGGTCCTTTGTGGCATAATTTCCTTTTGAGGTATTTCTACAGAATTTTTTAATGTTTCGCCATATTATAAGTGGATAACGATCGCAATTTAACAACTAATATGGAACCTGCAACAGTTCTTAGCATTTCAATAGCAGTGATTGTCGTGGCCATCACTGGTTTCTCAGTTTACACGGCTTTTGGGCCACCGGCTAGTAAATTAGCGGACCCTTTTGAAGACCACGAAGATTAAAGGCCAATTGTTTCTGTTTCTAAGCTGACAATGGCCTGCTGGGAGCATTTTGCTTCCCAGGCCATTTGAGTCGGCGAACGTTTGGTGCATCCGAGAAAAGCAATTGCTATGAATTTTAAATCGAGCTCGTACTCATAACGAGCGGGAGTTATGGAAGCAAGCTTTTCTGGGATGCTCCCGTTAAAATTTTCAGTCAATATAGATTAAAATACAACGAATTGCTGACCTCGGATTATAGGCAAAGCTATTAATGGGCAATACATTTGGACAGTTATTTAGAATTACAACTTTCGGAGAATCTCACGGTGGAGGAGTGGGGGTAGTTATTGATGGTTGCCCGCCGCGACTGTCCATAGATATCTCAGAGATTCAAGCCGAACTAGACCGCCGCCGTCCCGGTCAAAGCAAAATAACTACTCCGAGAAAGGAGACTGATACCTGCGAAATCCTCTCGGGAGTATTTGAGGGGAAAACTATAGGAACTCCCATACATATCCTAGTAAGAAATAAAGACGCTCGCTCTCAAGATTATCAAGAGATGGCAGAGAAATATCGCCCATCTCATGCAGATGCTACTTATGAAGCGAAATATGGTATAAGAAATTGGCAGGGTGGCGGCAGGTCTTCTGCCCGAGAAACTATAGGACGAGTGGCGGGGGGGGCGATCGCGAAAAAAATCCTCAAACAATATTGCGGTCTGGAAATTATTGGTTACGTCAAACGCATCAAAGATTTAGAAGCGAAAGTCGATACTAACGCCGTCACCAGCGAGCAAGTAGAAAGCAATATTGTTCGCTGCCCGGATGGGGAACTGGCCCGGGAGATGGTAGAATTGATAGAAAGGGTGCGGGACGTTGGAGATTCAATAGGCGGCGTAGTCGAATGCGTGGCGAGAAATGTCCCCAAAGGTTTAGGAGACCCAGTATTTGATAAACTAGAAGCAGACTTGGCCAAAGCAGTAATGTCTTTACCCGCCAGTAAAGGATTTGAGATTGGTTCTGGTTTTGGTGGGACTCTGCTGACCGGTAGCGAGCATAACGACGAGTTTTACACGGACGAAAGCGGTGCTTGGCGAACCAAGACCAATCGTTCCGGCGGCATTCAGGGGGGCATTTCTAACGGAGAAAATATTATTCTGCGGGTGGCCTTTAAGCCCACCGCTACTATCCGCAAAGAACAAAAAACAGTTACTTCTCAGGGTGAGGAAACTTTTCTGGCAGCTAAGGGACGACACGACCCTTGCGTATTGCCAAGAGCAGTACCGATGGTAGAAGCAATGGTAGCTTTGGTACTGTGCGATCGCTTATTGCACCATCGGGCACAATGCCAACTCTAAAGAAGGCGATCGCTCAAATTCCGATGCGTATAGACTAGAAATAATACGGCGTCATCAAACGCTGGTTGTATTTTATTAATTACAAAAGAAGCGCTTAAACATGGAAATATCTTCTTCTACTGCTGCCCCAACCCAAGAAAAAACTCAAGAACCCGAATTATCCGAAGGTACGAGCGATTTTGTAGTCCAGTTTTGGGGAGTGCGCGGGAGCGTTCCCTCTCCAGGACAAGATACCATCCGCTATGGAGGCAATACTAGCTGCATAGAAATGAGAATTGCCGGCAAACGCTTAATCTTTGATGGCGGTACCGGCCTGCGGGTTCTAGGTGAAGAACTGATGCAGGAGATGCCGGTGGAAAGTTACCTTTTCTTTACCCATTATCACTGGGACCACATCCAAGGTTTCCCCTTATTTACCCCTGCTTTTTTGCCTGGCAATAAGTTTCATATTTATGGATCGATCCCACCCGAGGGGGAGTCCATGAAAAAACATTTCATCAATAGAGTATTACACCCCAATTCCCCAGTTCCTCTGTCGGGTTTGAAGGCGGATTTAAGATTCTACGAAATCTTCCCAGGGCAGAAGATGATGCTCGACGATATCGAGATCGAAACCGGACATCTCAATCATCCCAATAACGCTATGGGTTATAGAGTTACTTGGAAGGGACGTTCGGTGGTTTATTGCTCGGATACGGAACATTACCCCGATCGCCTCGACGAACACGTTCATTATTTGGCCCGCGATGCGGATATCCTGATTTACGATGCGATGTACACCGATGAGGAGTACAACAATCCTAACTCGTCAAAGGTTGGTTGGGGCCATTCCACTTGGCAGGAAGCTGTGAAAATGGCAGAGGCCGCAGGGGTCAAACGAGTGGTCATTTTTCACCACGACCCTACTCACAGCGATGATGTTCTTGATGGCATTGCTGAAGAAGTTAAAGCAGTTGCCCCACAGGCAGTCATGGCCCGCGAAGGTTTGATTTTACAGGTAGGTTTGTAAAAGTTCGTAGTAATCGCTTTAGCGATTTATATTGATAAATCGCTAAAGCGATTACTACAAGCGAGACTACGAAGTTTACCCAGCACCATAGCGCTACAAGGGTTCTAACCAAAACACCGATCCAGTTAAGGTTTCCCAACTTCTTCTAATACAACTGCAACAATAATTCCTTGCGATATTGCTTAGTCAAAGGATGCTCGTCTCCTAATAAATTAAAGATAGATAGCATGGCTTTTCTCGCCCCGTCATCTTTGTATTTGCGAGTGGTTCCGACTATTTCTAAAAATAATTGTAAGGCGCGATCGTAATCGGATTCTAAAGTAAAACGACAAGCCTCTGCATAGCTTTTATCTAACTCCGTTTCCCCAGGATTTTCTGCTTCCTGTTTGAAGTGAATTAATGCTTTTACTCCTTGTGCCTGGGAATAAGCTTCTCGTTCGCTTGCTGGAATAGCATCCAATAACTTATTTCCGTCTTCAAAGCGATTTAAACTTATCAAAAACTTAGCAGCTTCTATGGTAATGTTAGGGTTGCCTGGGTATTTTTCAAATAACTCGTCGAAGAGTTTTTTTGCCTCCTTAGCGTTACCAGAAGCTACGGCAGTTCTGAGGCTTTCTAAGTCTATTTCTAAGGCAGATTTGAGGTTGAGTTGTTCTAGCATTTCGCGAATTTTGGGTTCGGGCAAAACTCCGACAAATCCTGGTAAGATTTCCCCTTGGTTGACGATACGAACGTCGGGGACTCCTTCGACCTGATAAGAGTTAGCTAAATCTTGGTTTTGGTCGATATCTATTTTGCCTAAAGTAAAGTCATACTCTCGTGCCAGCTTTTCTAATACAGGCCCCAGAATTTTACAAGGACCGCACCAGGTGGCATAGAAATCTACTAAGACCGGTTTTTGATAAGATTCTTCTACTACTTCGGTGGCGAAGTTCTCGGAGTTGATTGCAATAGATGTTCCCATAAAGCTCCTTTCTAGCTGTTTGTTAGTATTATGCACGAGGAGGGCAAAATTGGGGGCCGCTCTTTAAGTACCAGTGCAAAATTAATTAGACATCTGGAACAGGCGAGACGCCTGTTCTACGGGGAAATCCGGGGTATAAATATTTTTGCCTACCTACTTATTGTTGCTGCCGATTATTTCCCTCCCCTTCCGACTGCCTTTCTAAAATTAAATCCATTGCTTGGGCGATAATTTGTTGGCGATCGACTAATTCTGCTATTTCCTCTGTTTCGTAACGACCCTCGAAAGCTTCTAAAGCTGCTTTTTCTATGGCTAATTCGTAAGCATCAACTACGGTTTCTTCTAATTCTTCTTCGGTTAAATAATTGCCCTTAGCTTTATGACGTTTGTTAGTGCGTTGAATTTGTTTTACAGAATTGCGAATCGAAAGCTGCCACGAACGAGTCAGACGTTTTTCTGCTTCTTGTTTAATTAGGTGTATTAGCAGGATAATAGCATAGCTAAATATTTTATTAAGTTTATCGGATTTGCTCATTTCTTCTAATTCTTCTACTATTAGCAAGGCTTGGCTTACTTTGCCCTGGTGAAGTAATTCTTTTAGCGTTAATAATTCTTCCATTGGCGGTAATTTATTATTGAAAATTGTGCTTGGTTATGGGCGAAAGGCGATCGCTATGGTTTACTATTTTCTAAGAGACTAACGCTCCTTAGCTAAGTATATAAAAAAATTAATGAAATTGGATATAATTAAAGCAAAAATTAGTGCCAATTTGTACGTTTACACTAACCACGCAGACATCGAACGTCGGGCAGATGCACTAACATTCTTTGAAATAGAGTTAGCCTTACTCAACGGAGAAATACTCGAACAATACCCCGATACTGGTAGAGGTGAAAGTTGTTTGATATTGGGATTTGCTGGCGAGAAACCCATTCACATTGTCTGCGGCTGGCGCGGCGAAAAAGTAGCAATTATTACTGTCTATATTCCCAGTCCGCCTAATTTTATTGACCCAAGAACCAGAGGATAAAACCATGCACGAAATTAAATGCAATACCTGTGGAAGTCACCGCTATCGACAGCGCCAAATAGACTACCTTTACAGTCATCAAGGTCAATATTTGCTAGTTCCTAATACCCCAGTAGAAATTTGTCTCGATTGTGGCACAATTTATTACGATGCTGCCGTTCTTAAAGAAATTGAAGGAAATTTCTTTGCCATTCACCAAAACAATGAAGAACCAGACAGTTACATTTCCATGCCAACAAAAATTTACCAAGGAACAACTAACAACTAAGCGGATAACAGGCAGGATGCTACAAAAAATGAAAGGAATTTGGCTAGAAGATCGACAACTGGAACTCAGAAGCGACCTCCCCATACCCGAACCACCTCCAGGAGAAGCATTAGTAAAAGTCTTGCGGGCGGGTATCTGCAATACCGACCTCGAACTCCTCAGAGGTTATTACCCCTATAAGGGTATTTTAGGCCACGAATTTGTCGGCTTGGTGGAACGAGGCCCCGAACATCTCGTCAACCGCCGGGTTGTCGGAGAAATTAACGCCGCTTGCGGGCATTGTCGCTTCTGCCTAAAGGACCAACCGACCCATTGCGAAAATAGGACTGTTTTGGGCATTGTCAACCGCAACGGCGCTTTTGCGGAATATCTGACCTTGCCCAACCAAAATTTGCATCCCATCCCCGATGGCCTCTCCACGGACGCGGCCGCTTTTACCGAACCGGTGGCGGCGGCCCTGGAGATTCAGCAACAAATAAACATCGGACCGTCCGACCGAGTTTTAGTCGCAGGCGATGGCAAGTTGGGGCAGTTGGTGGCCCAGACTTTAGCCGTGACTGGTTGCGATTTATTGGCGATCGGCCGCCATAAAGAAAAACTGGCTAATTTGGAGGAACGGGGAATTAAGACTGGTTTTGCGGACGCGGTTAAGGATGGGGCCTTCGATATTTCTGTGGAGTGTACCGGTAATAAAGAAGGGTTCGCGATCGCCCGTCGCGCCCTCCGCCCCAGAGGCACCCTCGTTCTCAAAAGTACCTACGCTGGGCCCTTGAGTTTGGATATTTCTTCCGTGGTGGTGGATGAAATTACTCTCGTCGGTTCCCGCTGCGGCCCTTTTGAACCGGCGATCGAATTGCTATCACAAAATAAGATAAATGTCAAACCTTTAATTGATGCCCGCTATCCTCTGGAGGAGGGGTTGACCGCCTTCGATCGCGCCCAAACGAAAGGAGTATTAAAGGTATTGCTGGAGATGGGGGAAGGGTAATAGACCTTTTGCAAAAATAAAGACGGGGCAAAGCATTTGGACATAAGTACCTGGGATTTTCAACAAAACTTACCGCCCAAATGCTTTGCCCCTACAAAAAATATGAATATAAATCTACCCTTGGGAGTCGATCTTGTCGTACCAACTGACATATTTGGGGCGATAGTCGGTACAACCGATCGCCTCCTCGGAAAGGGCAATCTTTGGTTGAACGGGGCACTTGAGATGATAATCCCCAGTAAAAAAGGCACAGTTGGCGCAGGGGATCTGGTGCATTTCTCCAGCGCGAGTTACCGTAGAGGCGATCGCCCCCAAAATACTCCATCCTGCTAGAAAAATAAACCCCCAAGCGCAGACAAAACACAGGGGCACTAAAAACGGTTGGATGGCAGTTTTGAGAAAGTAAAGAAATTCAAACATAGTTAATCTGGCGCAATAACATTTAAGAAAACTTCAAATAACTTCAAATAACTTCACAAAAGTTATTTGAAAAGCTGAAAAATATCTG
Organism: Cyanobacteriota bacterium; assembly: GCA_034189005.1. Taxonomy (GTDB): domain Bacteria; phylum Cyanobacteriota; class Cyanobacteriia; order Cyanobacteriales; family Microcoleaceae; genus CALKCV01. Next base: position 12,693 of record JAXHVR010000080.1, read on the forward strand.
AAAGTTATTTCATAAACTACCATAATATGCAACTATAAAAAACAGTCAGTAAAAATTAATACGGGAAATTAACCATGCCCTTGAGACTAGGCGATAAAGTTCCAGATTTCACTCAAGCATCCTCCGAAGGAGAAATCAAGTTTTATGATTGGGCAGGAGATAGTTGGGTAGTGCTATTTTCCCACCCGGCAGATTATACCCCTGTTTGTACTACCGAACTAGGTAGCGTTGCCAAACTGAAAGGGGAATTCGACAAGCGCAATGTTAAAGTAATAGCTCTTAGCGTGGATGATGCAGAATCCCATAAAGGGTGGATCGGAGATATTAACGAAACCCAAAGTACCACGGTTAATTATCCGATTTTGGCGGACGTAGATAATAAGGTTTCCGAACTCTACGACATGATTCATCCTAATGCTAATGCCAGCTTAACAGTGCGGACAGTTTTTGTTATCGACCCGGAGAAAAAACTGCGTTTAACTATTACTTATCCACCCAGTACCGGTCGTAATTTTGGTGAAATATTGCGGGTAATTGACTCGTTACAATTAACAGATAATTACAGCGTTGCGACTCCGGTGGATTGGAAAGATGGGGATGATTGCGTCATAGTTCCATCCTTGAAAGACCCGGAAGTTCTAAAAGAGAAATTCCCTAAAGGTTATGAGGAAATTAAGCCTTATTTACGGATGACTCCTCAACCGAATAAGTAAGATTGTGGGAATGGGTAACGGGCAATAGTCTGGGGAGCATCTCATCGAAGTAAAAATACCAAAAGATTAATAATTTTTGTTAGTTGTTAGTTGTTAGTAGTCAGTTGCCCAACTAACAACTTAACGGATAACAGGCGAGACGCCTGTTCTACAGAAAGCGTTTAATTTTTGGCTTTCTTCATTCTTGAGATGGACCCATTGTCTGTTTCTCATTTGACCTGGTGAGGGCGATCGCTTCGATCTAAAAAGTAGCGATCGCCCTCGCCTACTATTAAAAATAGACTTTTAATATAGGAAAAAAATTATGCATTCCTCTGAGATAATATTGCAAATGCCGCCCCAGTTAAAAATGACAGACGAGGATTTTTTTGAGTTCTGTCAAATGAACCGCGACTTGCAAATAGAACAAAATAAATTAGGTCAATTAGTGATTATGACTCCTGAAGGTTCAATAACGGGAAACCGTAATCTTGGCATCGGTGCCTATTTATATTTGTGGGCAGAAAAAGATGGAACGGGTATTGCTTTTGGTTCCAGTACGGGATTTACTCTTTCGACAGGGGCAAAAAAATCCCCCGACGCTTCCTGGATGAGGTTAGATAGATGGAACAGTTTAACCCCTGAAGAACAAGAAAAGTTTGCGCCAATATGTCCCGATTTTGTGTTGGAATTAAGGTCTTCTTCAGACCGCCTAAAAACCCTGCAAGAAAAGATGGAAGAATATATGGAAGAACCAGGAGTACAGTTGGGTTGGTTAATAGATAGAAAAAATAGAAAAGTCTATATTTATCGTCCGGGGATAGAAATGGAATGTTTAGACAACCCTGCCACTGTTAGCGGCGATCGCGTATTGCCGGGGTTTGTTTTGAATTTGAGCAAAGTCTGGTAAGATATTTCGGGAGCAAACAACCCTAACAAACAACTGAGGTAAATTTAGTATGAAGGTTAAAAACGGCTTTATCGGCACCGTTGGCAATACGCCCTTAATACGATTAAACAGTTTTAGCGACGAAACTGGATGCGAAATTCTCGGTAAAGCCGAATTTCTCAACCCAGGGGGTTCGGTTAAAGACCGGGCAGCATTATATATTATTAAAGATGCGGAAGAAAAAGGTTTGCTCAAACCAGGGGGCACCGTGGTGGAGGGAACAGCCGGCAATACTGGCATCGGTTTGGCTCATATTTGCAATGCTAAAGGTTATAAATGTTTAATTATAATTCCCGAAACTCAATCTATAGAAAAAATGGAAGCTTTAAGAACTCTTGGGGCGGAAGTTCGACCGGTGCCGGCGGTGCCTTATCGCGACCCTAATAATTATGTGAAATTATCGGGGAGAGTTGCTGAGGAAATGGAGAATGCTATCTGGGCAAACCAGTTTGATAATTTGGCGAACCGAATGGCCCATTACGAGACGACCGGTCCTGAGATTTGGGAACAAACTGGTGGAAAGGTGGATGCTTGGGTGGCGGCAACCGGTACTGGGGGGACTTTTGCCGGGGGGGCGCTGTTTTTTAAGGAGAAAAATCCTCAGATTAAAACGGTGCTTGCGGACCCGATGGGAAGCGGTCTTTATAGTTATGTGAAAACTGGGGAAATTTCCCCGAATGGTAATTCGATTACTGAGGGAATTGGTAACAGTCGGATTACAAAAAATATGGAAAACGTTCCCATAGACGACGCCATCCAGGTTGACGATAAAGAAGCGGTGAGGGTTGTTTATCAACTGTTGAAAAAAGATGGCTTGTTTGTGGGGGGTTCCGTTGGTATTAATGTAGGGGCGGCGGTTGCTTTGGCGAAAGAAATGGGACCGGGGCATACTATTGTGACTGTGTTGTGCGATGGTGGGGCTCGGTATCAGTCGAAGTTGTTTAACCGGGAATGGTTGGAGTCTAAGGATTTGTGGCCGCCTAATGGGGATTGAGTGAGGGTTTATGGAAGGTAGCGATCGCTCTCTCGAACGTCTATTAGTCTGTCAAAACCGCACCTGCCGCAAGCAAGGTTCGGCAGAGGTTTTGGCAGCTTTTAGGGATTCTTCTGCCGATAATGCTACAGGGGAGACGCCCGCTGTACCGGTTGAAGGTAGCGCTTGTCTGGGACAGTGCGGCAACGGTCCGATGGTTTTGGTGTTGCCGGAGGAGGTTTGGTATTGCGGGGTTCGCGTGGAAGAAGTTCCAGTAATTGTGGAACGGCATTTATTGGGGGGAGTGCCGGTGAAGGGGATGCTTTACCGGAAGTTTCATCCAGTGGAGAAGTTAAAGTAGGTTGGGTATATAGGAATTCTAAATCTAATAGCTAAAGCCTCGCTTGTAGTAATCGCTTTAGC
>JAXHVR010000080.1:15829-25535 GCA_034189005.1 Cyanobacteriota bacterium
GATTCATCTTTATAAATCGCTAAAGCGATTGCTACGAACCACCAATTCTAAATCTAATAGCTAAAGCCTCGCTTGTAGTCATCGCTTTAGCGATTCATCTTTATAAATCGCTAAAGCGATTGCTACGAACCACCAATTCTAAATCTAATAGCTAAAGCCTCGCTTGTAGTCATCGCTTTAGCGATTCATCTTTATAAATCGCTAAAGCGATTACTACGAACCACCAATTCTAAATCTAATAGCTAAAGCCTCGCTTGTAGTCATCGCTTTAGCGATTCATCTTTATAAATCGCTAAAGCGATTGCTACGAACCACCATTTCTAAATCTAATAGCTAAAGCCTCGCTTGTAGTCATCGCTTTAGCGATTCATCTTTATAAATCGCTAAAGCGATTACTACGAACCACCAATTCTAAATCTAATAGCTAAAGCCTCGCTTGTAGTCATCGCTTTAGCGATTCATCTTTATAAATCGCTAAAGCGATTGCTACGAACCACCATTTCTAAATCTAATAGCTAAAGCCTCGCTTGTAGTCATCGCTTTAGCGATTCATCTTTATAAATCGCTAAAGCGATTACTACGAACCACCAATTCTAAATCTAATAGCTAAAGCCTCGCTTGTAGTCATCGCTTTAGCGATTCATCTTTATAAATCGCTAAAGCGATTGCTACGAACCATTTCTAACTAAGGAGGAAAAAAAATTGTCAGATCGAGAGTTACAAGAAATTCAGGCGTTGCAGTTTCGCGATCGCGATGCTGCCAATGGGAAACTATTAAATTTTATCAATGCCAATCTACCTTTTAAGGTTGCTAAAGTCGAGGTTCGACCTTTGGCGGTTTCTCTTAATTCTATTAATGGGTTTATTACGAAAGAGGATGGAGAAAAGTTATTTTTCAAAACCCACATAGAACCTCAAAGCATCATTCACGAATATTACAACTCCAGCATTTTAGCGGAGGCTGGCTATCCGGTAATTCAACCAATTTTTAGTTCCACCGAGTGGGGGAAGCAGTTATTAATTTATAAATATTTTGATGCTCCTTCTTTATTTAATGTCGCTAGGGATATCGAAACTAATAAAAGAGATGATGAAGAAAGGATTATTGCTCTTCAAGAAAAGGCGGACGAACAGCTTAGGGAAATATATTTTGATACCGTTAAATCTTTAACATCCCAAGAACATAAATCCGTACCAGTGCATCAATTATTTTTCCACCGCTTGACTGGGGGCCGGCTTCGGGAATTTTATGAGGGTAAGGAAATTTTGCTGCCGGGAAGTTCTCTGCAATTTGAAGAATTGGCGGGGATGAAATGGAGAATTAACGGGCTAGAATATCAGGATACAATTAACGAATTGATACAACGGGCGATCGCTCTTCTAAATCCCGAACTCGCAACCGATCTGGCTTCTATTGTCGGTCACGGCGACGCTCATAATGGTAATGTCTTTGTGGATGAGGATAAGGAAGAGTTGATTTATTTCGACCCAGCTTTTGCCGGGCGGCATTCGCCATTTTTGGATTTGACTAAACCGTTATTTCATAATGTCTTTGCTATCTGGATGTATTTCCCTAAAGAAATAGCTGAGGAATTATCGATTAATTGGGAAATTAAGGATGGTAAAATTGTGGTAGAACACGATTTTAAACCTTCGGCGATTAGGGTTGGTTTTTTGCGGTCTAAAATTCGGCGAGTTCTCAAACCTTTGTTGGAGGAATTGCGGTCTAGGAATTGCTTGTCTCCCCAGTGGCGAGAATATTTGAAGTTGGCTTTATTTTGCTGTCCGTTTTTGACGATGAATTTGAGCGATCGCCAAAAGTTCCCTCCAGAAATAACTCTTTTGGGTTTGGCAATATCTGTAGAAATGGGCAGCAGCACTTTTGGAGATGTCGATAGTTTCTTAGATGCGGAATTGGGCGGTTCGTAGCTATTTTTTCAACGGATTTAACGGATGGTTTTTGGGTGGGAAAAAAAGCAGGTTCGTAGTAATCGCTTCAGCGATTAAAAAAAGTTCGTAGTAATCGCTTCAGCGATTAAAAAAAGTTCGTAGTAATCGCTTCAGCGATTAAATACCTGCATAAAATTAATTAATACATACGGAACAGGCGAGACGCCTGTTCTACGGGGAAATAAAAAATAATTTTATGTAAATATTTTTGCCTACCTACTACAAATCTACTAAAATAGAATTGCTATAAAATAGGATAAAAATTAAAATGACCGAAAACCTCAAACTATTAATCTTCGACCTCGATGGAGTAATTACTAGCGAAACTAAATATTGGAATACTTCTCGCTTAACAGTTTGGGAATTAATTTGCAGCGACGATTATCTGGGACTTAGCAATTATTTCGGTGAAAGTAAAGAGGTAGAAAACAGATTAGCTAAAACAGGCGATCGCCTAATTCCCAGTAGCTTTATCTACGAACTAAAAAGTCGGGCAGTTAACTCTAACTGGGATTTGACTTTCTTCGTGGTTTGCCTCCACTTAGTCGCCATTTTAAACGAGTTAAAAAAATCCACAGATAATCTCTGGTACGATATCCTTAAAAAACCGGTTCCAGTGGCGGATAAGTTTCAGGAATTGGGCAAACTTTTGTCACGGTCGGAATATAGCGACGATATTAGTAATAGCCTCATCGAACAATTTTGGGAAGAAACAACTTCTCTGAGGGGAAGCGCGGCGGTCGAATACGTTCATATTTTTATTGAAAAGATATTAGGAATTCCGATTCCCGGTTGCGAAGCGAAAGGGGAATTATGGCAGCTTTGCTATCAAAATTTCCAAGATTGGTACGAGGGGAAAAAAGGATATCAGTTGCCCGACGACGAAACCGTTGTCGATGTAAATAGCATCGATGCTGCTTTAAAATCTTTGCGCAATTCAGGGCGTTTTAATTTAGCGATCGCCACTGGCAGACCTCGCAACGAAGTTATCGAACCGATGACCGTTTTAGGGTTGCTTAAATATTTCGATCGCCAGCGAATAGTTACTTACGATGAAGTCTTGGAGGCGGAGTCTATCTTATCTAATAATAACCAACAAATAAAACTGGGAAAACCCCATCCTTTTGTTTTATTTAAAGCAGTTTATCCAGAGGAAAAAGTCGAGAAATTATGCGAAGAAAATTTCCAGTTGACAAAGGGCGAGGAAATTGCTTATATTGGAGATGCGGGCAGCGATGTAGTTGCTGCTAAGAAAGCCGGTTGCTTTTCTATTGGCGTTTTAACTGGTTTTGCTGAAGGGAAAGCGAGGGAAATGTTAGCCGGTTTGGGTTGCGATATTATTTTAGATAGTATCTTGGATTTACCGCAGTTTTTAGGAATAGCAAACAATTAGAAATTAATAAAAATCGTGCATTTAATTAACGAACATATTAAATCTTTGCCCCCCAAAAGTCCGGGGCCAGAAAAAGGCGATGATGCGATTCGTTTGGATAAGGGAGAATTTCCTTATGCGCCATCTTTGGGGGTGTTAAAAGCGATCGCCAATTCTGCGGTAACTATTAATCGCTATCCGGCAATTTTAGGCGGGAGTTTGAGGAAGTCTCTGGCAGAATATTGCGGAACTAAGGTGGAACAAATTGCTTTAGGAAACGGTTCGGACGAGTTAATCGAGTTAATTCTTAAAGTGTTTATGAAACCGGGGGATGAGGTATTATTGCCAACTCCAACTTTTTTCGTTTACGGGTTTTCAACTCAACTCCTCGGCGGGGTTCCAGTGGTAGTTAAGAGAACTGATAATTTTGGTTTGGACGTGACGGCGATTTTAGAGAAAGTTACGCCTAAAACTAAGGTTTTATTTGTGGCAAATCCTAATAACCCGACGGCGAATTTAATACCTCGGGAGACGATAATAGAAATATGCGATCGCCTCCATTGCATCGTAGTAATAGATGAGTGTTATTACGAGTTTTGCGGGGAAACTGTAGTAGATTTGGTGGATAAATACCCCAATTTAATAGTTTTGCGGAGCTTATCAAAAAGTTTTGGTTTGGCTGGAATTCGGTTGGGATATGCGGTTGCGAATGAAGAAATTGTCGATTATCTCGGTCGAACGGCTCAATTATTTCCGGTGAATAAATTAGCTTTGGTAGCGGCTAATGCGGCTTTAGCAGATTTAGAATATACCCGAGAGCATATCGACAAAATTCTCCGGGATAAAGTTAAACTTATCGAAGGTTTAGAAGATTTAGGTTTTTTAGTTTATCCTTCGGCAACTAATTTTTTGTTAGTAAGAACGGAAAAAGTGGGAGTTAGTTCGGGGGATTTAGTGAAGTTTTTACAGCAGAAAAAAATCTTCGTCGCCGACTTTGGCGGGAAGCAAGGATTGGATAATTATTACTTCCGAACGGCAGTAGGAACGCCAGAAGAAAATGAGGGATTATTGGCGGGTTTGAAGGAGGCGATCGCTAGAATATCCAATTAAATATTAATGGCGCGCGCACCGCCCTACTGGCTATCTTCTATCTACGGGAAGAACATCGTGGAAGTGGGAATAATCCACATAACGCTGACCGTTGTCGTCCACAAACATCACGTTCACAAAACGCGCGTCCCAGACAATCTCTTCGATAGAGTAGATGTAACGGGTGTGGATATTTTGAGCAACAGTATCGTCCATCCCCGTTAAAGTCACAATAATTAAAGGTTCCAATTCCGCTAAAGCCGACGGCGTCATTCCGTAGATAGGACTGGTTTCATCTATTACATGCATTACCATCCAGGAAAAATTAAAAACCGGCGTCTCCGATCGCACCAACTTTAAATCGCAAAGTCGTCTAATTTTATGTCCTTCTTTCGTCTCTTCCTGAGATAGCAAAATGCTGACTCTAATCTGAGATTCTAAAATAAAATTATTGCGTTCGTTAGCCACGCGAAACATCAAAGTGGGAACGTCATTAAAAGGAGAAATTATTGCTACTCGGCTGAAAAGCACTCTCGCCGTGGGTAGAGAAAATCGGGCAAAGATTAAACCAGTAATCATCGCCACGCCAATCAAACCAATAAAAACTTCAATAGTAACTAATATATGAGTGTAAAGACTCCTAGGATACATGGCACCATAGCCGATGGTTGCCATTGTTTGCACGCTAAAGGAAAAAGCATCGATAAAAACACCAGGTCGCGCGTTAGCGATGCCATTTTTATCTAGTAAGTAAGCGAAAGCAAATAGAGTGTTGTTACTAATATAAATTCCAACAATTAATAAGCCTAATTGCCACCAGGGTCTGGTCAGCAACCAATGATAAAAATCGCCCCAGTGGAAGCGGGGCAATCCTAATAAACGGAAGTCGTTTGGTCCTAGTTGTTTGACAACTCCTTTAAGTTTGCGGCGTCTTCTTTTTCTTTTTTTGACCATAAAATTCATTTGAAATGTGAAATCGATAATTGGGAATCCTTAAATGCTACTTTTCCCCTCAACCACCTATTTGTTACGTTCGTTACAAAATTCGTTGCCAACCAACTTTTTTCTTCTACCAACAAACCAATTATTAAGGGTGCATCTCAATTTTGAGATTGCCAATAATTAAATGCTTTTTGTTAGTAGTCAGTGGTTAGTTGTGAGTTGGGGGACTAACAACTAACCACTAACAACTGACACAAATCATTGATTTTTTTTTACCAATATGAGATGCTCCAATTATTAATTATTAATTATTAATTGTTAATTATTTCAAACGAGTTGCAAAGTTTTTCTCTCTGGTAGGCGATATAGCTCTAGCCTTCAAAATAGCGGCGGCTAAAAAAGCATAAGAAAGGGCGCCAACTATTACTAACATCACAACACTTAATACTCCCGCCGCATTCCATAAAGCATGAATAAATGCAGAAGTTAAATAACCAATCCCTAAAATCAAAAAACTATTTCTACCTCTTAGGGCGCTCAAACCAATAAAATATCCAAAATAACCGCTATAAGCCATGTGCCCGCAAACCATACCCAAAACTCTGGGAATTAATAATTGCAATCCTTGAAGTTGAGCGACATTTTCCCCAGCTTGAATGCTGGCATTGTGAACCACAATAGGAACGTATTGACCCAAAGTTTCTAATAAGGTAAATCCTACGGCCGATGCTGTTGCTAATAAAATCGCATCCAATGGTTCTATAACTCCTATTTTTTGCCGCCAGCGATAAGGCAATAATCTGCCTAAAAACAAGGCAGCAAATACGGGTAAAGCTTTGAGGAGTTCTTCCATTAATCCCGCGCCGAAAAACATTCTTACTAGCAAGTTTAAAAAACCTACTTCGTCTGGTTCTATTAAAATGTTGCCAGGTAAAATATCGCGAAATATTAAGATAAAAAGATTGAGGATGGGGCTTGATAATATGATGACGGTGAAAAATCCCGAACCTAGCAGAACCCACCAAGGTTTGTGTTTGCCGCAAAGTTGATAAATAAAATAATAGGCGGCAACGCTAATATAAACTGCGGTGAGGAAGTTAAAAGCTTGCGCGTCTCCTATGGTCATAAACATCAGAACGACACAAACTATGGTGAAGATTGCGGGGTAGAGATAGGCTTTCTGTCCTAATTGCCGTCCGGTGGAGATTATTGGAAATAGTTGGGTTAGGCTTAATGAATCTTTTTCTAAGTTGCTGGAAACTGTTGGCAGCGATGCTGGATAATTTGGTTTGTTGTTTAATTCTTCGATGACAAATTCCGGTCCGTTTTGTCCTAGAGCTATGCGATCGCCTTCTTTTAATCTCTCCCATCCTTGCAATTTTTGCCCGTTTAAATAAGTCCCATTAGCACTATTTAGATCTTCAATAACCCAACTGACACTTTTGCTATTTCTCATTCCCCTGTCGCGCCGGATAGCTGCATGGCGTCGAGATACCATCCCATATAATTTGGAATCGATAACAACTTGGTTTTTGGAATCTCTTCCGAGTACGATCTCTTTAGTATCTAGTAGCAGCCGTTCGAGAAGCCCCTCTTCAGCTATTCCATTTTTAGATAGCTGTCGCAAAAATGCCATTTCTTATTAATTATTAATTGTTAATTGGGAACATTGTTAATTGTTAATTGCCGACTGACAACTAACAACTAACAACTCACTATTTTTATTGATTTGCCCTAGCTACCTTCACAGCGGCATAAAAAAGTGCCACCGTCGCGGGTATGCTAAGAGACAAAATTATGCTTGTCGGTAAAACACCAAGATCCGGTTGTCCCGAAGATAGCTCGAATACAGAGCCTACAGCGGCGATCGCTGCTATACAACACCCTGCCAACAATAAGTTACTTAACGGAGTCCCTACCATATTTCTTATTAACCAGATCTAAATTTGGCTTTAATCTTATATTATTTCTTGCTTTTTTTAGCTTCAACTGGCGACTAGCAGCCACTTCCTCAAAAGAAAGAAGGAAGACAAATGCAGAGTATGAGCGATCGAGCGGTTTTTTTGCCCTAAGTCATAAGCCATAAGCCATAAGCCATAAGCCATAAGCCCTAAGCCCTAAGCCACTGACTTGACTGATGATGGAGAAAACTTATGCTTAACTAACTCCTCGGTCAGGGCCAGTTTATTTTCTACCCTATCCACAAAGAGGACTCCAGTCAAATGATCCATTTCGTGCTGAATCACCCTGGCCAAAATATCGTCAGCTCGCAGGGTTTGAGGGCGGCCAGTTTCATCTTTATAAGCGACTTCGATCGCCTCTGGACGTTTTACCTCTAAGAACACCTCGGGAATGCTCAAGCATCCTTCTTTATAAACGCACAATTCCTTGCCGTACTTCTTAATTTTCGGATTGATCAATACCAGAGGCTTATTTGCAGAGTTATCTGGTTCGCAGTCTATGACTATTACCTGCTTCTGGACTGCTACTTGAGGGGCGGCTAAACCGATGCCATCGGAACTATACATGGTCTGGAGCATTTGGCGCACCAGTTCTTTGATTTCTCGGTCCACTTTAGAAACCCTTTTCGCGGACTGACGCAGAACTTTATCCCCCAGACGGTGTATTTCTAAAGGCGGATTTTTTAACTTTTCCTTTTCAACCAAAATTTCAGAACTCATATTCTTCTCGCAAATGGGCTAAATTTAAAATAGTGTTTTCTTTACTTATCTTAATAGAATTTCCTTTTACCTTTGGATTTTAGATTTTAGATTTTAGAAATAACGGCCTTCTCAAGTTAATCAAATCCAAATATTAAAACTACCCCAATTACTATGACTAAGGAATCAAATTCTTCGGAAGCAAATCAAGCACCATCGAGAGCTACTGAAAATTCCAACGGTGCGAGTGCCACCCTCCTCGAAGACTCTAGCGATGTCAAATCAGTACCAAATATTGTCAGCGGCAAAGCTCTACAGAGGGACAGCCCTACTTTAATCGATACCCAAAAAGCAGCACAGGAACAACCGGGCCCCGATAGCCGGGGCCCATCTTTGGTGACTTTGGGCGCGGTGGCTCTGATGATTTTGGGGTTGGCCATCGATAATGTTTTGCTTGGTTACGTCAGCGCGATCCTTGCAATGGCCACGGCTATCAGGATGATGTGGCCGAGTTGGGGGAAAGTCTGGACTACCCTCATCCCCCCAGTTTGGCGCAGCCTGGTAATTGCTTGTTTTGGCCTGCTCGCGGGCATGGTGGGTTTGCTGATGCTCAGTGGGGCTAATGCCCAACCGGGTAGTCGCAATATCAAAATTAACTGGGAAGCGATCGGCGCTCTTGGGGAGATAATCGGCGCTTTGGGTCAAATCCTGATAGCGGTTATCGCTGTCTATGTCGCCTGGCGGCAGTACGTTATATCGAAAGATTTAACGATTCAACAAAACCGCATTACTCAACAGCAAACTATCGATGCTTACTTCCAGGGAGTCTCGGATCTGGCAATGGACGAACAGGGATTCCTCGAAGACTGGCCCCAGGAGAGAGCGATCGCTGAAGGACGGACGGCTGCGATTATTAGAAGTGTGGATGGGGAAGGTAAAGCGAAGATTCTGAGATTTCTCTCCCAGTCGAGGTTAGTCTCTCCTATCAAGCGCGATCGGCAATTAGGTCGTCCCATCCTCGACGGTAACGGCGGTTATGCGGAAGACCGCGAACACGGCATCCGGGTTATCGACTTAGGGGTAATGCTCGCCGGCGCCAATCTGGAAAATATGGATCTGCGCTGGACTGACTTGAGCGATGCCAATCTCGTCAGAGCTAATCTAAGCAGTTCCGATTTGGTCAAGGCTAATCTCTCCCGTACTATCCTATACGAAGCTAGCCTCATCGATGCGGATATGAAGGGCACTAGATTATTTTATGGTACGGCAGAAGACGCTTCCCCGCGCAGTCGCACTAAAATCGGCAATTATGAGACTGGCGCTTGCACTGGTGCGGTGCTTGAGAATGTTAACTTTACTAACGTCAAGCGTTTATCGGAGGAACAGCGTTATTACTGTTGCGCTTGGTGCGGGGAAAAGAGCAGAAGTACTATTCCCGGCGGTTGCGAAGGCATTCCTAATAAATTAGGACGTTAGTTGTTAGTTGTTAGTTGTTAGTGGTTGGTTGTTAGTTGTTAGTCGATATAGCAATTTAGGGGTCCAGAAACCCGGTTTATCAAACAATACCTTCGTCATTTTTTCGCGGGTCGGGCTAAAAGTGTGGGCCGACTTCGTAGGCTAGCTTGTAGTAATCGCTTTAGCGATTTATCTATATGAATCGCTAAAGCGATTACTACGAACACTGCCTAAAATC
>JAXHVR010000081.1:0-25248 GCA_034189005.1 Cyanobacteriota bacterium
AAATTTTATTCGTCGAAAATTGGCTTGAGGGTGTAAAGATTATTTATGAAGTAGAGCGGGGATATTAGCAAGAGTCTGAAGGCTTTTTAAAACACTAGAATGCTGGTTTCAGCGGTTTTTTAAAAAACATTCCTGAGCGCCGGTCGACATTAAGGTAAGTGGGTATATTCTAGTTAATATGCAGCGAAATCGAAGTGCAAATGAAGCCCATGTCTAATAACTCTAAATCTCCCCTAAGTAAGGATCGAACTTCAACAGAATCAGAATTGTTAACACGAGCTCAAAATTTGGCAGAAAAACAGCAATGGGCAGATGTTATTAAGAGCTACAAACATGCCCTAAAAATTAATCCCGATAATGCGAGGGCCTATCAGGGTTTAGGCGATGCGATGATGGCCCAGGAAATGTGGGAAGATGCGATCGCTGCTTATCAAGAGGCGATCGCCCGCGAACCAGATTTATTTACTGCCTATCACAAACAGGGCGATGCCTTAATTAAGTTGGAAAGATGGGAAGAGGCAGAGGCAACCTTTAAGAAAGCATTGGAGTTAAGGCCTAATTTTCACTGGTTGCACTATCAGTTGGGGGAGGCATTAGCGGGGCAAAAAAGATGGGAAGAGGCAAAAGAAGCTTATGGGCGTTGCGTGGAGATTAAAGCAGATTTTTTGTTTGGGCATCAGAAGTTGGGGAAGTCTTTGTTGGAGTTGCACCAGTGGGAGGAAGCAGAGGAATGTTTTAGAAAGGTACTTTCACTAGCACCAGATTATCATTGGGCCCATTACAGTTTAGGGGAAGCGCTGGTTGGGCAAGAAAGGTGGGAAGAAGCAGTCCCATCTTTTGAAAAAGCGATCGAGCTTAAACCTGATTTGATGTTTGCTTATCAAAAATTGGGAGATGTATTGTTAAAGCAGCAAACATGGGAAAAGGCAGAAGAAGCTTTTAGGAAGGCGATCGAATTGAAATCAGATTTCTGTTGGTCTCATTATGGTTTGGGGGAGGCTTTGGCGGGTAAGGAGGAATGGGATGAAGCGGTTATTGCTTATAGAAATGCTGTTGAATTAAAACCCGGTTTAGCATTAGTTTATTCTAAACTGGGAAACTGTTTGCTAAAAAGAGGCGATTTGGAAGAAGCGGCTTTAGTTTACGAACAAGCCAACAAACTAGAACCTAATCTGGTTGTAATCGATAAAGAGTTAAATGACTATGAAAAAAGCAAGACGGTTGATGAAGAGGAATATGAATTAGATGAAACATCCGATCGAGCTTTTCAAGTCGCGCAGACACTGGGTAGTTTTAACAGAAAAAATTTACGGGGGAGCGTAAACCAAAACGCTTTGCAAAATAATGACTTATCTCAAGAGGAAACCGTAATATTATTTTTCCCCGATTATAGAAAAACTAATCCATATCAAGTTTTGTTTTATTCCCAAGTACCCGAAAGTTATTGTGTTGATGCGGGAACTATTGATGAAGCAATAGAACTTTTACAAAAAACTGAAAATCATAAAAGGATTATATTCCACTTGCATTGGACGAGCTTTGTTTTGGCAGGTGCTAAAACTCAGGAACAGGCAAATCAACTACGAAAAGATTTTATAGATCAATTATTTTGGTTTGCTCAAAAAGGCGGTTCCATTGTCTGGACTGTTCATAATACCCTTCCTCATAATTGTCAATATCCCAAAACAGAAATTGAATTGAGAACTGGCATAGTTTCTCTGGCAAGTAAAGTTCATATCCACTCAGAAAAGTCGCTGTCAGAAATAGAAGAGTTTTTCACAATACCAAGAGAAAAATTGCAAGTTATTCACCACGGAAATTATGTTGATGTCTATCCGAATTACATTTCCGCTCTGCAAGCTCGCGAGCAATTTTGTTTTTCGCAAACCGATCTAGTTTTTCTATTTTTGGGGCAGATACGTCCTTATAAGGGTTTGGATGAATTGATAGCAGCTTTTGTAGAAGTTCATAAATCGATACCCAATAGTTATTTATTAATAGCAGGCAATCCGGTATATCCCTTGAAAAAAGGCGATCTAACGGAAAGAACTAAAGTTTTTTCTCATATTAAGGTTATAGAGAAATCTATTCCTGACGACGAATTGCAGTGGTTTTTTAATGCAGCGGATGCAGTTGTTTTACCGTATCGTCAAATTTTGACTTCGGGCTCTGCCATTAATGCGCTATCATTTAATCGTCCTGTTATTGCTCCTGATGTAGGCATGATTCAAGAGATAGTTATAGAAGGATATAATGGTTTTACCTACAAATTAGGAGACGGAAAATCTCTCGTTCGTGCTATGTTAAAAATGGCTGAATTAATGAAAGATAGAAAAGAGAAAGAGAAGGTATATTCGCAATGTCTGGAAAGTGTGACGAATTTAACCTGGAGCAATCACTCAAATATTCTATTTCAAAACTTAGATTTAACGATCGAAGATGAGGATATTACCATTGAAACGGAAACTGTCAATTGTCAAATTTGGAATCCATACAGACTGGTTGAGAACGTAAGTAAGGCTAGAGTAGCTATTATTATATTAAATTACAAATCGGTAGAGGACACGGTTAATTTAGTTAAGTCACTAGAAAAATCAAGCTACAGACATTTCCAAATAATAATAGTTGATAATAAATCTCCCAATTTAAACTTTCAAGAGTTAGCTATTTTATTTCAAAAATATGCTGTTATTCAAACCCCTAAAAATTTAGGATATGCAGGGGGGAATAATGTGGCAATTCAATATGTCAAAGACATGGGCGTAGATTTCATTTGGATTCTTAACCCCGACACTGCTGTTAAAAGCGATACTTTAGAAAAGTTGATTTTGGCAACTGAAACCAGTACAGAAATTGATATTTATGGTTCTGTAATATGTTGGACTCATCGACCTGAAACAGTTTGGTTTGGGGGTGGGAAAGTGAAAATAACCGAGACTCAATTCCAAACCTACCACATGTATGATGGTCAGAATAAAAGCGTCATTCCCGATCGCATTTATGAGGTGGACTATGTAACAGGGGCAAGCATATTTTGTCGTTCTAGTTTATTTGAAGAAGTGGGATTAATACCTGAAAAATATTTCCTGTACTTCGAAGAAACTGACTGGTGCTTGAGAGCAAGGGAAAGAGGAAAGAAAATAGCAGTTGTTCCCTCTAGCCAGCTATACCACAGTAAAAAATCTCAAGCAGGAGTGCTGCCGACAAAAGCTTATTTTTACTATTACATTAGAGCGGCGGTGCTGTTTATGCTGAAATACGTTACCGAAAGCGATCGTAGTTTGATTCAAAACAGTATTCAAGAGAAATTTATCAAACCCTGGTTGGAAAAGATAGAGAAAAACTCTGCTACACAATTAGCCTACTTTACTGCTCTGGCTCAACAAGCATTAGAAGATGGTTTGAGTGGCATTACTGGACCAGTGGATTTAATGAGGGTCTTAGAGAAAGGCCTGCCTGCACCTAATAAGTTTGAAAGTCCATTGCAGGGTAATCTGGAAATAGTTAACGAAAAAGAGATTAGTGGCTGGGTTTGGAATCAGAGTCAACCTTTAGAACGATTTGAGGTGACTGTCAAAATAGATGGTAATGTTCGTGCAGTCGTATTGGCAGATCGGTATTTAGAAACTCTGGAGCAAAGGGGTTATGGAGATGGCAAGTATGGTTTTGAGCTTAAAACTCCTTATGTTTTGTTGGATTCCCATCCCCACACGTTGGAAGTCTTTGTTGAAGAGATACAACTTCCAAGTAGCAATCCGAAGAAAATTGAACTTAGCCCGCGTCCCCCCAAATATAAGGGGCGAATAGATGGAATTGACAATAGGCAGTTAAAAGGTTGGGCCTTAGATTTGAACAATCCCGGTAAAACAGTTACGGTGGAAGTCCTAGATGAGGCAAAAGTAATTTTGGAGGCAGAGTGTAATTTAGAACGTCCCGACCTTCTAAAAGCAGGCTATCAAAGCGGTCAAGCTGGTTTTTTAATACCCATACCTGTAGCGTATTGCGATGGGAGCGCGCACACCTTAAAATTAAAGGTGAAAGATACTGACGAGGTTCTTTGCAGTCGTTCTGTGAAAATGTCCGCTACGAAGTATCCAGTTTTGTCCGTTAGCTCAATCGAAGCAATGTTTTGCTGGCTGTATCATCACCGAGAAGTGTCAATGGTGCATCCATCTAACCGCGATTCGATGTACTTAAAACAAATAGAACTATGGGGGGATCACTTAGCTAAAGGCTTTATGGATCGAGAGCAAAATTATTTAGTTTCGATCGTAATGCCCGCCTACAATAGAGCAAGCACAATTAAGGAATCGATAAAGTCGGTTATGGGGCAGACTTATCGAAACTGGGAGCTGATAATTGCAGATGATTGCAGCGAGGACAACACGATTGCTGTTGTTCGAGATTCAATTGACCAATACTATGCAAACCAAATAAGCATTATCCCCTTGGGAGAAAATGGAGGAGTTTCTAAAGCCAGAAATGCTGCGCTGAAGAAAGCTAAGGGGAATATCGTTGCTTATCTTGACTCTGATAATACATGGGATTCAAACTTTTTATTGATAATGGTTAATACGCTGATCGACCATCCTTGGGCGAAAGTTGCTTATTGTGGCGATCGCATTTTGCAGCATTATCCTGGTAACACTACCCTTCCTTCTGGGCGTGAAATTAGTACCATTAGATTAGGACCTTTTAACAAATCGCTGATAGAAAATCGCAACTATATCGATCTTAATGTTTTTGTGCATTGGCGAGAACTTTACGATCGCTTGGGTGGGTTTCGAGAAGATATGCGTCGTTTAGTTGATTGGGAATTAATCGTTCGTTACACGGATTTTGCATCGCCTAAATTTGTACCTGCAGTTTTAGTTAATTATCATATGGGTCTTTGCGATAATCAAATTACTAGAGTAGAAAACTACGATGATAATCTAATTAAAATAAAAGAAACTGTGGAAAATTTAGGGTACTTTAAGTCGGAGAGCGAAGTTAATAAAACCCAGGATGTGGAACAAGATAGAGCAAATTTACCAAAAAGTGCTAACATTATTATTAATGCTTGTCATTCAGAGCTAAACACTTTGAAATTATGCCTGCAAGCCGTACTCGAAAATACGGATACCAAAGTTGTAAAAATTGTACTTTATTTAGAAAGGCAAAATATCATCGCCATAGAAAAGTTACTGAATTTTATAGGAGTAGAAGAAAATTTAATTGAATTGCGCTACTCGGATGGTGGTAAAATAGCAGAAATTATAGAGGATGCAAGCAAACATTTATCGGAAAAATCAGGCATGGTTTTTTTAAGCAGCCATGCAGTTGTGAGTGCAGGTTGGTTATCTTCTTTAATTGCTCCAACGCATCTTAGAGATGATGTGGCAGTAGTTATGTCACGAGAAATAAGAAATAAAAATGATTTATTAGCTAACAATATTGTTCCCTATGCCAGTAAATTGTTAGAAATAGATACAGCATTAGACGCTTTGACTGATATAATAGTCAATCCGAGTCTTGATGAAGAAAAAAAGCTAATCGAGATATCTTATTTCAAGTTTTTTTGCGTATATTTTACTAATAGAGCTTTAAATTATCTAGATTTAACAAGTTTAACCAGCTTGGCTGATAAGGAATGGTCTTTTTATATTTCTAATTATATCAAAAATATTCAAAAGCAAAAAAATGTTTATACTCCTTTGTGCAAAGTATTCTATAGTAACTTTGCTCGTAGTATTACAAAATGAAAAAAACTAGAATTGTAATTAGCTACTACTAAATAATTGAATTTATTTATATTTATTAAATAACGAACATGGCAGTTATTTCCTACAAACACAAGTTCATATACGCCTTAGCACCTCGTACAGCGAGTACTGCTACTGCTGATTATTTGATTAAAACACTTGATGCAGAATGGATTCCCAAAAATGATGTCTTAGATGACGGGGGAATTATTAAAGTTGACAAAAAACATTCTGCTTTTAAAGATTTAATCCAGAATGGAGTTGTCGATCTAGACATTGTTAAACCTTTCCTAACTTTCATAACTGTTAGAAATCCTTTTGATTCATTGTTTTCTGCATGGTACAAAAAAAAATTTACATATACTAAATTAATGAATGAGAAAGATTCTTTTATCTTTAAAAAACCTGGTTTTCTAGATGATATGCTTTTTGTTAAAGATCGTACTTTTAGCGAGTGGATCGTTAAAAACTATCAGAAATTAGCGGAAGATGAAGTTAAACGTCACCTGAATGGAAAGTTTTTACATCATGCCGATAGAGTTATGAGGTTTGAATCGTTAAATCAAGATTTGAAAGAGATTTTACAAGAATATGATATTCCCTACCCGGGAGAAATACCCATAATTAATCAAACTGAGGGTAAACCGAAAGATTATAGACAATATTACACGACTGAGGCAAGGGCAATAGTGGAACAAGCTTATTCGTTAGATTTGGAAAAGTTTGATTATGAGTTTTAAGGTGGTGAGATTAATCTAGAAGTAAAAATTTTGCCCTTGTTTGACAAGTATTTGAACTTTGCTTTACAAATCAAAGGAATCTGTAAAGTTACCCAAACATATATAGGAGTCTTCTAAAATGAAAGTTTTAATTATGGGAGCTGGTAAAAGCGGTACCACAGCAGTAACCTATGGTATAAAAACAAAACTGCCCAGTCATGAAATAGTTTTTGAGCCAGTGAGTTTGGAGAAAATCGATTACGCTCAGGAAAATGCGATCGTAAAAATGGTTAAAGTTAACGGTTGGAAACAGCAAGAAGCTTTCTTTACTCGGTTTGATAAAAAAATTTTAATTGTCAGACATCCTTACGATCGATTAATTAGCTATCTTTTGTACATACCCTATAATGGATTTGGGTTTTCCAGTGACGTTAACGCTTCGAGTTATGTTGATATGTTGAGAAAAAAAACAATTGAACCTGAGTCAGTACATACACTAGACTTAATTAAAAATTTAGATAAGATAACTAATTTTGACACTCTTAAAGAGTTGCAGAAAGAAAACAATCAAGTTGTAAATTTATACCAAGAAAAAGGTACTAAGTTTTATTTATTGAAGTATGAAAATTTTATAGATTGTGACATAAAGTACCTTGAAAACTACTTAGGAATTAGATTTCCAGAGCAGGTTGAAGTAGATTCAAAACATAAGCGTGTAGTTCGAAGCAAGCAATATGGTGATTGGAGAAATTGGTTTACTAAAAAAGATGTCGAGCAAATATCAAAATATTTTACCAATTTTAATTCAGAATTTGGATACGAGGAGAACTTACCGTTAAAAATGTTTCCAAAAATTAATGCTGAATATTCATATTTATATACTATAGATTTGATTAATGAATGCAGAAAAAGACGTTTTTTGCCCGAATATGAAATTGGAAAAATTAAGATAGGTGAAGAGGGAATTTTGATAGATAAAGCAATAGATAACCTAAAAAGAGAGCGATTTCAAGACGCTGAAGATGCAATTCATAAGGCAATCGAAATAAATAATAGTTTACCTAGTTTATATTTGATACAAGGAAACATATTTGCCAAACAAAATAAACTAGACGAAGCAGCAAAAGCAATATCTTATGCACTGGAACTCGATCCGAATTTTGAGAATGCAAGTCACAGGCTTAAAAACATCTTGGCTAAATTAAAGACTTTGGAATAACTGTGAAAAATGTTGGTTATCAAGAAGTACGAAATTTAAGTTAAAGATTTAAAATTAATAGTTTTTAATGAAAATATGGTTTTTTTTAGCGATCGGAAGCAATTATCAACATGAATATTTCCAAATTACACCAGCAAATAGGTTCTCACTGGTCGGCAAAATCTACTAAGTCAAAAGGAAAAAGTCGTTTCTGGCAGTCGCCAACAATAATTAAACACATTAACAAGCGCGTATGCGGAACTTCTGTGAAGGGGCGTCATCGGGGGCTGACTGAATTGGTTAAAAATCGCTTTCCTGGGAGAGTTTTTAAGCATGGTGTTTCTGTTGGTTGTGGTACTGGTAACAAAGAAATGAGCCTAATCCAGCAGGGATTAGTGGAAAAATTTGACTTATTTGAGCTTTCCGAGCAAAGAATAAAGACGGGTAGAATTAAGGCAGAAGAGCTGGCAATTGCCGGTCGAGTGAATTTTATTTTGGGAGATGCATTGAGTGTAACCGATCTTGATAATAGGTACGATTTTATAAATTGGACTTCTTCTTTACATCATATGTTAAATGTTCGGCAAGCCGTGGAGTGGAGTTTTAATGTTCTTGAGGAAGATGGTGTATTTTATATGGATGAGTATATTGGTCCCGATCGATTACAATTTACTGATGAAATGTTGAAACTTGCTAGCGAGGTTCGCAGAAATTTACCCGGTCGCTATTTACGCAATCCCCGTAAGCCAGAACAAATGTTTCCGAGAGATTGCAAAGCTCCGGATTTAGGGAAATTAAAAGAACGCGACCCATCTGAGGCTGCTAATAGCAGCATGATTATTGGTGCTGTGAGAGATAATTTTCCTGATGCAAAGTTAATTATGACAGGTGGCATAGTTTATTTTATTGCTCTTAACGATCTTGTTGGCAACTTTAATGAAAAAGAGGAGGATGACATTTGCATATTGAAACTATTATTAAGAATAGACGATCTTTTGTCTGAAGCCGGTTATAATTTATGTGCTAGTTGTATGGCAGTAAAGTAATGTTACTACTTTAGTGTTCGCAGAAGATCGACTTACTCAAGAATTGTGGTTAACCAAAATGGTGGTGAAGCAAAACTAGCAATTCTGTTAAAATAAAAAAACAAATAATATATAAGTAAAATCAAGAAAAACTTAAAAATAAATATTGCACAAAAAATACAATATACAAAATAAACAGGAGGTTTATGTATGTCTTCTTCACGATTTTCGGAATACATGACAGAAGGATTTAGTAAAGTTCAAGGATGGGTTAATCCTAATGTGTTTAGTGTTATGCAGGGTTTAGTGCCTTTGCAAAATTCTATGTCAATTTTGGGCGGCGTTTGCGAAATAGGAGTTCACCACGGTAAATTTTTTATTGGCATCCATAACTTAAATAATCTAGGTCACAAGTCTTTGGCAATTGATATTTTTGACGAGCAACATCTGAATATCGATTCGTCGGGAAAGGGAAATTTAAATGCCTTTCAGGAAAACGTTGCAAATTATTGCCTAAACCCAGATTTGTGTTCGTATAAAATAGCAGATAGCCTGTCTTTAAACTTGTACGACATTCACAAAATCAGGGAAGAATATGGTTTATTTCGAATTTTTAGCATTGATGGAGGTCATACGGCAGAACATACAATAAATGACTGGAAAATAGCAGAAGAAATGACAGCAAATGGTGGTGTCATTATAGTCGATGACTACTACAACCCAAACTGGCCTGGTGTTCATGAAGGAATTGCCAATATTTTTATTAGTTCTCGACCAAAATTCGCACCATTTCTTTATTCCTCCAATAAAATGTTCTTTACAACTGCTTCTTACCATAAAAGGTATATAGATGGAATCCATGAATATGCTAAAACAGAATTGTCATGCAAAACCCCTATGGTTAAATACTTATATGGACATAAAATGGTTTGCATAAAATTTTAAGTTTTTGTATGCAAAATAAGCGTTTAACAGAAAGACAAAAAATAATTAATGCTTTGACGAACCAAAAACTTAATTGTTATTATAGAAAGCCGCTTTCTTGACTTATAGTGTATAATGGTTATTGAATTTAATCTAGTTAATTAAGGAGCAGAAATTATGCCATCTTCTGTAAAAGAGATTGCTAATGCACAGAAAAATCTTGAAACTGCTAAACAGTTACAAGCCCAGGGCTCCCTGGATGAAGCCATAAAAAAATACCAAGTTGCTTTGCGGTTAACTCCTGATAACGTGCAAGCTTTAAGTCAGTTAGCAAAGACTTATGAAGCTCAGAAAAACTGGCAGGAAGTAGTGAGTTGTTGTAACAAAACGCTCGCTATCCAGCCTAATAGTGCGGCAACTTATGTGCAACTGGGGAAAGCGCTCAAGCAGCAAAACAAGTTGTTGGGAGCAGTAGCAGCATTCAAAGAGGCGATGGCAATAAATCCTAAAGCTCTTAAAGCAAAAGATTATAAACTCTTTGGAGATATGTTAACGCAATTACAAGCTGCAGAAAGTAGAGAAACTCAAAACCAGGAGCTCTTAGCTGCATATAAGAAAGCATTAGAGTTAAAGCCTTCTGCATCTGTTTATATAAGTTTAGCTGATGCTCTGCAAAAGCAAAAACAATATCCAGAAGCGATCGCCTCTTATCAAAAAGCATTGGAACTGAACCCTAATGCAGGTAAGAAACTTTATGTGAAGTTGGGTAACGCTCAACTTCAACAGGATCGAGTAGATGAAGCAATTGCTAGCTACCAGAAAGCAATTGAGTTAAATCTTAATTCAGTAAGTGTTTATCGAAATTTAGGAAATGCTTTTCAACAGAAAAGTTTATTTACTGAAGCCATAGATTGTTATCAAAAAGCCTTAGCTCTAAAACCGGATGCGCCAGGCTTATATCGTTCCATTGGCGATCTTCTTACCAAACAAGGTCGCACTGAGGAGGCTACTAAATATTATAAAAAAGCCGAATCAATGTAAAAACCTTAAACTATTATTTGCATTATAAAAAAGGAGCGCTTATTCTCAAGCGCTCCTTTTTTTAGTTAATTCTTGGAAGACTTAGTTCAGACTTCTGCTTCTATCTTAGCCCAGAAACTCCGATTGCACTAACTCCCAATTACTGTCGCGATCGGCTAGGAAATTGGTAGAAGCAAAATCAGCATTCTCTAACTGCCACAAACGCACTCTGCCATCACTACTATTGCGCCATAAAACATCGTTGTCGCTGTCGCTATCAAAGTTACTTACCTGTTCTAGTTGCCATGACGATGTTCGCTCTGGTAAGAAAAATACTTCTTGGACATCTCCATTTTCTACACGCCACATACGAGATCGACCATCATCGTAACGCAATAGGATGTCATCATCGCCGTCACCATCAAAGTCGCTAACATTTTCTATTCCCAATAAAGGGTCTATATCGGGGAGAGCTAGGGGTGTTTGCAAATCTCCATTTTCCATGAGCCATACCCGAGCTCGGCCGTCAGTATGTTTCCAAAGAATGTCATTGTCGCTATCGCTATCAAAATTTGTCACCTTTTCTACAGTCCAACCGCTCTCTCGGTCTGGTAGTGTTACTGGTGTTTGCAGCTCTCCATTTTCCATGACCCACGCGCGAACTTCACCGCTAGTATCTCGCCATAAAACATCGTTATCGCTATCGCCATCAAAATCTGCAACTCCTTCTACTGTCCAACCATTGCGGTCTGGCAATGTTACTGGTGTTTGCAGCTCTCCATTTTCCATGACCCACAGACGAACTCGACCATCAGTATGCTTCCATAGGATATCTTTGTCGCTGTCACTATCAAAATTCGCCACCTTTTCTACAGTCCAACCGCTCTCTCGGTCTGGCAATGTTACTGGTGTTTGCAGCTCTCCATTTTCCATGACCCACGCGCGAACTTCACCGCTAGTATTTCGCCACAGGATATCGTTATCGCTGTCGCCGTCAAAATCTGCAACTCCTTCTACTGTCCAACCGTTGCGATCGGCAAGTTGTACTGAGGTTTGAAGGTCTCCATTTTCCATGACCCACAAACGAACTCGACCGTCAGTATGCTTCCAGAGGATGTCGCTATCCGCGTCGCTGTCAAAATTGGCAACGCTCTCTACAGTCCAAGCACTTTCTCGGTCTGGTAATACTATTGGTGTTTTCAAGTCTCCATTTTCCATTAACCAAACACGAAGTTCACCATTGCTGTGACGCCACAAAAGATCGCCAGTTCCATCTCCGTCAAAGTCAAATGGAGTAGATTCAGTTGTTGTTGCGTCAGCAGTCGCAACAGAAATAGCAGATATATTAACTTCTGCGCGAGCGTCATCGGCGCGATCGCCCAAGAAAATCGAGCTAGATGTTTCGTAAGGATCGACGGCTAAATCGTTGATAGGGGTATAATCTCGCAAACTGCCGCTGAGTTTTAATACGTCGTTGGCGTACAACTCGTAAGTGTCGTTCGCTAAGACTTTGAGGTCGTAATCAATTAATCCCGTAGTGGTGTCAAAAGTAACTCCCTCACCTCGAACCAAACTGGTGTTTGAGGTGCCAGTAATATCCTGCGCCCAAATCTCATCCGTTTCAAAACTAATTTCGATACTCTTGGTGGTATCTTGGCTAACGGCAATGACGCTGAAACCGGCGCGATCGTCTAAACCGTCATCGTTATAGTCGATATCATCAGCAGTTTTTGCTTCTGAGACTACTTGAAGAGTAAAGCTGAGAGTGTAACCTTGGGTATTGTCGAGATCGGGGAACGATGGATTGACTAAAGCAGGAGAAGTGTTAAAGTTGCTGTAACCTGCGTAGATATCGTTGTTAGTTCCGCCAGTTCCGGTCGTATCTAAGATTGTTTGAGTGCCGTCGGCATTTTGGGTTGCCGCACCAGATTTTCCTAAAGCGGCAGTGATGTCGTTAAATGAAAGCCAAGGGCCGTTAGCAGCCGCGCTGCTATCATCTGGAGTAACAGTGGTGTTGTTGTAAAGATTTGTTGTAGTCATAGAATTCTCGGAATTAGAGGTTAAGGTGAAAGTGTCACTAAAAGTTTGATTTGTCGAGTCGTCTCCCGTCCAGTTAGCGCTATTATTGAGCGCTGCCAAAAGTGTTGTCTTATCTCCGGTCGTAACTCCAGTATATTTTGCGTTGTTTATTTCATTAATGGCGACTGCATTTGTTCCATCAGTCAAACCTGATGGTAAGACGGAAGTATTAGTATCGGTAGAATCGGCTTGCCAGGTCGCAACTCCTTTATTGTTCAAAGCAGCAATAAAGCTATCGGTTCCTTGATAAGCCAGAATTTGGTCGCCACTGGCAGCAAAGTTTAAATCTGACTGTTCTGAAACTATTCCCACAGAAGCAGATGGAGTAGTGTCTATCTCAACTACAGTTCCCGCCGAGATTCCGCCCGCCGGTGCAGTCCAGGTGATGATACCTTCACCTGTGCGGAAAGTATTGTCTGACTTCCAACCGTTATCGGTAAAATTAATTTCTTCCGATTCTGGAATATCTACTAAAGCGACAAATTTAAAGTTATCTGTGCCATCAGCATTGTATTGAACGAATGCAATGTCACCAGGATTGAGTGTCACGTTTTCCTCCCTTGTTGTTTCAATAGTTAAATCGTAAGTGCCACCCTCAACGTAACTGTTACCGAATACGCTCCTACCCTCAATAGTAGTAGGGTCATAGGCATTCAGATCGAAATCGCTAATACCCAGATAGAAACTGCCCGCATTTTGAGCCGTAAACTGACCGTAGTCAAGTCCGTCTGGTTCCCAGTCGATCTGAGTACCATCGGCATCAAACAGTCGTACTTGAGTAGAAGCAATGAAATTGTCCGATTCATCTAGCCTTTCTGGCAAGTTAAAGCGGACGGTATCTCCGATGTCTAGTTCAAACTCGAACAAGTCAACATCTAAAGCTTGAAGAATATTGCTGTTATCCCCTATTTCTCCAGTATAGCTGTAGCTGCCAGGACTGTCAAGAGTAAGTCCGGTGGCTACCGCATCCGTTAAAGTGTCGTTGGGTTCCCCGGTTCCCATCGGACGGTCTATGGTTTCAACGGTAAGGTTGTAACTTCCGAGCTTGTCAGCATCACCAGAACCGCTACCCTCGCTATTAGCGTTGTAGAAAGAGTTATTCTCAGCGCTAATTCCCAGATAAAACGTACCCGCTTCAGTGGTAGTGTAAGAGCCATAAACTTTACTTTCGGGAGTATCTTCCCACAAGTCGGAAAAAACACTAGGGTTAGACATGGAAAGATCGTTGCCACTGGAGTCAAACAGTCGTACTACAGCATCTCCACTCTTCATACCAGTTTCGTCGAATAACTCTGGGAACGATAACCGCACTTCCTCTCCCACCCCCAATTGAAACTGGAAGAAATCTACGTCTGATTCTGGAGCAACGTTATTGTTATCGCCGATTTCTCCAGAATATGTAAATACTCCATGATTATCTGCGGTAAGTCCCGTAGCAGAGGCTTGGCTAATGGTGTCGTTAGCTTCTGTCGGCGTATTTCCCGGAACTACAAATGCTAAACCACCGCCTTCCATAAAGCCCGTATCGCCAATAATTGTAGTTTGGGCGTTCGAGACATCGATTTTATAAAGGAAAGTATCTTGCCCACCCTTGGCGTACAATACATTTTTATTGGAGTCGAAAGCTAGACCAGCTTGCCACCAGTATTGTCCGGTGTTTCCTATTTCGCTCCAGTTATTTGTAGTCGGATCGTAAAACCACAACTTTTGGTCTGCCGAACCTAAACCGTAAACTCCGTTGTTACCAAAAGCCAGTCCTTCTATTGCAGTTGGAGAAGAAGCAAGGGAGGATGATGGATTTCCAGGTTCTAAACTGAATAAATTGTTGCCATCAATACCGTAGAGAATGTCTTGGCTGCGATCGTAAGCTAATCCACTAGCAAAGTCATTACTAAAAAGGTTAGTAGCGCTACCGTCGGCATTGATTTCTACTAGACTATCGTAGGGTTTGGAACCGTAAAGCAATTCGGGGTTGCTACTGGGAGCTAAACCTACGTTAGAACCATCGCTATCGCTCGTACCAAGCAGAGTAGGTGCGCCGGTGTCTGGGTCCAGACTGTACAAACCTTCCGCCCTTCCATCGCGATTAAAATAAAGAATTGGCTTATCGGAAGGAATATCGTCGCTTCCCAGAGCAGATATGTTCCCGGGTAAATTAATGGTGCGTTGACTTACTCCGTTGCGGTTGAATACTTCAATAGAACTGTCCCCAACGTAAATTTCGCTGTTGATGACTGCCAAACCCGAACCGTTAGTATCAAAGGAGTCTGTAAGAACGCCCGTAGCGGGATTGATTTCTAATACTTTTGGAGTTGAATTCAACTGACCCGTTACCAGTAACGCATCTGGTTTGGTAATCCCCGCGAGACCGCCGGCTAATAAAGTTACGTCCGTATTAATCCCGTCTATGTCTAGGATATTGGTGACGGCACTGGTTAGGGGGTTAAATTCGATAATATCTTTTCTTCCCGAGTCGAGGATGTAAACTTTACCTCCTAAGACTGCCAGACCCTCTAATACAGGTGATGGTTGCAAACCGCCTTGGTTTTCCAGAAAAATTTCGTCGCTGTCAATAACGCGACCGCTATTGGGGTCTAATTCGTAGAGGGTGATGTCATGGATGAAGAATAAGCGATCGCCATCGAAAGCCAATCCCTCAGAACCGCTTAAGGTTGTAGGTGGATCAAAACTATTAACCACCGTTCCCGTGGCGGGGTCTAATTCTATAATTTTCTCCGACCCATCGCTGCTAACTGCAAACAATCGTTGTTTGGCAGTCTCTATGCTTTCGATCCCGAGGTCGTAAGTGCCGGTATTTGAACCGGAACCGCTGTTTTCTGTTTCCGGATCGTAGCTGTCATTATTGGTGCTGCTGATGCCTAAATAATAGGAACCGGATAATGGTGCGGTGAAATAGTCCGTATCCTCCGTAGGCGAGAAAGACCATTCTTCTTGAATTGCAGTGCCGCTGGCATCAAATATTCGGATTTCGGGTAATCCCAAAGGCTGCTGGGCTCCATCGAAAAGGTCCGATGGGGTAACGGCAAGGCGATCGCCCCGACCCAGATAAAAATGGAACAGGTCAACGTCAGATGTCGCGTCAATTTCACCGGAGTAGTCGAAGGAACCATAGTTGCTTCGAGTCAGTCCGCTATAAGACGCTTGACTCAGAATGTCGTTAGGTTCTTGGGGTGGCGGCACTTGGAATAGGGAAAATGCCAAACCGCCACCTTTGTCGCTACCGGTATCGCCAATTTGTGTAGTAGTGGCATTCGATGGATCGATTTGATACAGAAAAGTATTGTCACTACTCTTGGCGTACAATACGTTATTAAAAGGATCGAACGCCAATCCCGCATTCGGCCAAACTTCTCCGGTATCGCCGACAACGCTCCATGCGTTAGTATTGGGGTTGTAGAATCGCAAATCTTGTTGCCCGTCGCCCAAAGCATAAACTCCACCATTACCATAAGCTAGAGCTTGCAGCGATGAGATTGGTGGCGACGCGAGCGCTGTTTTGTTCCCTGTATTTTGATTTAAAGTGAAGAAATTGCTACCGTCGATGCCGTAGAGAATCTCTCTGGTGTAGTCGAATGCTAGTCCCTGAAGATTTTCTGCTGGATCTTCTTCCTCAGTAATAAAGCCGATGCCGCTACCATCGTTATTGACAGTCACTAAATCGTATGGTCCCGAACCGTAGAGCGAATCTGTATCGTTACTCGGTGCCAAACCTACGTTTATGCCAATACTACCGCTTTCGCCCAAAAAAGTAGAAGTACCGGTTGCAGTATCTAAAGCGTACAACCCATTACCGTCCATCGCGCTATCCTCGCTAAAGTAGAGGATGCCTTCGAGTAGATCGTCGCCGCCGAGGGCGGAAAGATTGGGTAGATTGTCAATGGTGCCTTGGGATACACCAGCGCGATCGAATACTTCAACAACTGGAGAACCATTGTTATAAGCCACATAAATTTCATTATCGATCGCGGCCACTCCATAACCCGTACCCCCAGGCAGCAAAAACGAGTCAGTAACTTCACCTGTCGCGGGATTAATTTCTACTAATTCTGAATTGTTGTTAATTGCTAGTAAGGCATTCGGTCCTGTAATACCAGCTAGCCCCCCTGAGACCAAAACGTCCACATTAGGAGGATCTGCATTAACAACATTAACATCTAAAGTATTCGTAACAGTGTCGCTAAGAGGATCGAACTCAATAATATCGCTAGCGTTGCCATCGAGCAGATATATTTTTCCGTCAAGAGCAGCCAACCCATCCAAACCAATCAATCCTGAGATGGAGTCACTATCGCGTACTGCTCCTGTATCTGGTTCTAGTTCCCATAGCGTATAATCGAAACCGTCACTACTGGCAAGAAACAAACTATTACCGTTAAAAGCCAAACCTTGAGGTTGCCAAGTTATTTCTATAGGAATAAAGAAACTCTTAATTTCAGTTCCCGTGGAGGGGTCTAACTCTACAATTAGATCGGAACCATCATCCTTAACAGCAAACAGGCGATTTAGAATGCCACTGTAAGCTTCCATCGTGGCAGACTCAAAAGCTACCGAACTCGAAACTTCTCCAACCGTTACTTCTAAATTCCAATCTCCACCCAATGCAGCATTACCAGTGGGGGTTGCAGATGCGGCAATATTGGCCCTAGTTAATTCCCGTAGCTCTCGGACAAAAGTCACATCTGCCCCGACCTTACATCCATATATCAGAATATCGGCATTTTCTCCTAAAGCTTCGCCCCACTGCCGCAACTGGGTGGCGTAGCGTCCTAGAGTCTCGCCGCTCAATTGACTGTTGCCCAGATACAGACATCCTGGACCGCCGTGGGACAAAATATGAACGGCCTTCAGCCCCTCGTTTCGGGCCAAACTTTCGCCGATTTGCTCGATACCATCCCGGTAGGTATCGAGGATAACAATTTTAAGATTAGGATTAGTCCCACGGATGAGACTTTGATAGTTCTCCACTGTGGGGTCGATAAATAATATGGATTTGGTGGCGTTAGCGAAGCTTTGCGGATGCAACATCGCCCCATCTAAAGCTACAACCATAAAAAATACCTCGGAGTTATTTGTCCATCAAGCGCCAACTACCTTACTTTTCAACTGACGCCATATTTTCAGCTTATCCAAAAGACCCCGACAAAAACATCCGCTTTGTTAAATCTTTACAATTGATTTACGGCCAAACAGCGGTTTTAAATGGCAGGTAAAAGCAACCGCCACTACCTCCAAATATGTTCTCCATCTTCACATAATTTAATATTTGGTTAACCGATCGTTTTGCTTTAGTTATAAATGCTTACGATAGCTTATTTTGTCGGGCGATCGCTAGTTAATTTCTCCGAAACAGAACAATAGTATTTTTTTTAGGTTGGATCGAGATAAGGAAACCTAATATTTTTGCCCTTTGCTGTTGGCTTGTGCTGCACTTCACCATATCTACGTTTTTTCGACTATCTCTTAATTTCGTCTCTAACCCAACTTCTAAACTTTTTCATCGTCGCATTTCTACCTTCAGATTTGCTCCTTTCCAAATATTTGGGAATGACTTCAGCTAACGGCAAATCCCCCAAACTGGGACTAATTTCAGACTCGATATATTCCCCGTCTCGTAACAGGTTAATCTCTAACTTATTGCCGTTAAACCGCCACAATTCCTTAACTCCCAAGCGACGATAATTATCGAGTTTAGTTCGGGAGGTTAAATCTATTTCTATCGCTAAATCTGGCGGCGAATCCACGGCTAGATTTATGCGCTTTTTGCCTCTAATTTTTGCTTCGTTTTCAATGTAAAAACAGTCGTCTGCTTCTATACCTCCCTCCATTTCTTTACTCTTAAAAGTTGTAGAACCCAGACTTCTAAATTCTGTATCTAATTCTTCCAAGATAACTTTAACAAAATCTCCAATTATTACTTTATCATCCTCGTGTTCCGGTAGGGGAGCCATAATTTCCAAAATACCTTTACTGTAATTAATTCGCGACGACCTACTATCGCCAAAGTCATCGAGAATTTGTTCGTACATTTGCCAGCTTACATCTTTAATTAATAATTGATGCCCTGGAGAAACAACCAGTTGCTTTAATGCTACTTGCATAGAAAAATTGCCTCGATTTTACTCCTATTATTGTAGCCAGCTTTTTTGTTCGCAAAGGGGGCAGCTTCGATCGCTTTAGCGCAATTAGGCAAATTAAAAACCCGGCTTCTTCAGCGAAACCGGGTTTCTTGGCATCTATTTAAAAACACTGGTCGCCCGACCCAGGAGAGCGTCAACGGATACAGCACCAAAGGAGCGACTATCCGTACTCCAGGCGGGATTATCTCCGATCAGCACGCAGTACCTGTCATCGGACACGGCTGCAACTCGCTTAACCATACGCAAGGCAGGTCGCGCGGGGTGGCAGGCGATCGCAATCTCTCCGGGCAGGGGCAATCTGCGACGATAGGCCCGAGGATCGACCAGCACTTCGTCACCTGGAAGCAAAAGTGGCAGCATTGAGAGACCAGCGACCCGGAATCTCTGCCGCCGACCTAGCAACCAGAGCAACAATTCCCCAATATTGCTATCAGCAAGGGGTTGACAAATATCTGGGGCTCAACTGGCTTTGTACCAGCTAACGTCGCGTTTCTTCGTTGCCCAGAACATATTATGGATTTTCTCAATGGCCTCCATCAGTTCGCTGGCGTGTTGCTGGCTTACTTCTACTTTGCAGGCGGAGCAGAGTTTTGCTGCCTTCCAGAAAGTATCGTGGAGGTCGGGATACTGCTCTAAATGGGTCGGCTTGAAATAGTCCGTCCACAGGATTAGTAACTCATCTTTGGCTATTTGTGCTTGCTCTTCCTTAATCTGGATGTAGCGAGAGATGGTGTTGTTGTAGGCTGCTGTTGCTTGTGCGTCGCCGCTGGCTGGAGGTTCCAATTCGACGATCTTTTTGGTCATGGATACCACGGCCTCGGCTGCTATGCGGGCAGAACTTGGGTCATAGACGCCACAGGGACCGTCGCAGTGGGCGCGGACTTCTTCCGCTGGGAAGTAGGTTTTGATCGAATTAATGATTTGCTTTAGCATGGTACGATTCTGCTTTGATTATTTCCTTAAAAGTGGGTAGCCGATATTCCACGGGCAATGCCCCGGCGTTTGGCCGATGGCAATCCCCGCTCGACGCTCATTATAATCCATTTCAGCCCCAAGATTTTTCTTGTGCCATTAATATTGGTAGCTCAAAAATATTCAATTTGTTGCCATAGCTACTAATTTAAAGTTTTCTTAACTATTGAGCGAGTAAATTTTAAGAAAATATAAAAAAGCTGTTAGCAGACTTGGAACGAACCTGGCGGGTGCGGTACTCCAACTGGTGCTTTGGCTGACAAAATTAACAAGGACTTTGGCAGTTTTGATAAGTACCCGTGCAAAATTAATTAAACATATTTAACAGGCGAGACGCCTGTTCTACGGTCAAATCCGGGGTCCAAATATTTTTGCCTACCTACTTAAGTTCTAAGAAGAATTTAAAACCACTGTAGAAACTTAATTTTGTTTTCGTTCCAGTGGCGCAACCTACAACTAACTAGGAATTACTAGGCGATAAGTCTGCTAAGTGGGGTAAGACGCGATCGCAAAAAAACAAGGTTCCCCCCGCTACGCATACGGGAATTGCTAAGAAATTTAATAAGGGAATTGTAATTAAAGCTTGGCATACTAAACCAAAAGTTGCGCTGGCAGGAAAGCTATTTCTAATGACTTTTAATTTGTCTCTAAATCGCAGTCGCCGCCTTTCTAACGGTCCGTCTAAAAAGTCTAGACAAACTACGATCGCTGCTAAGGCTATGCCGCCAATAGTTGCTATTAAAGAACCTCCAGGAATGAAGTTTAAAAGCAATAAAGGTAAGCCTATTACGGCTAATATGGCTAATTTTTTCAGTTCAAAAAGGATAGCCCGCCAAATATCAGCGACCATAGCCAAGATGCCTTGGGGTGGTTCGGGTAATTTGCCTGTTTTTAATTTTTCTAATTGTTCCGAAAGTTGACCGTAAAACGGGGAACCGAGAATTACGCCAAATTGCACTAATAAAAAGCCTATTACTAGCAATAATAGACCGATGAGAATTATTTGAACGACGTAACCTAAGATATCGTCTATAACGTTGAGGAAGTTTAACCAGGCTGGCAAACTAGCAATTAAAGTGTCGAAGCGGCGATCGAAATCGTCAAATATTCCACCGATTACGTTAAGTCCTGGTAGTAGCAATCCTACATAAAGACCTATGCCGACGATAATATTTATTAAAAGAGGAAAGATTAGATAAGTTATTAGTTTTGGATGGCGAAAAAATATTAGCAATCCTCGCAAGGGGTAGGTTGCGCCTGCTATTAGTCCTGCTGGCGCGTCGAGTAGGGATGGTCTTCGTTTTGACTTTCGGTAGTTTGGCATTTTTAGGCAATTAACAATTAATAATTAATAATTAATAATTAATAAGTAGGTAGGGAAAAATATTTACATAAAATAATTTCTCCCAACCCCCGTAGAACAGGCGTCTCGCCTGTTCCAGATGTCCAATTAATTTTGCACTGGTACTTAATTAATAATTTGGTTTTTGGTGGGAAATACGGATTGATTTTTGGCGATCGGGATTTGGCGGACAGGCAAGATGCCTGTCCTACGGGATCCTCATGGCGGACAGGCATCTTGCCTGTCCTACTTAACTTTGCAAACCCAACCGTAGGGATCTGCTATTTTTCCGTATTTGATAGCTTCTAATTTTTCGTAGATTTGGGGGGCGTATTTACGTTCTGCAATGGGAGGTAAAATCATGTCTTTGCCTCGGTAATTAATAGTATCAATTTGAGCGATCGTGGCGGCTGTTCCCATGCCAAAAGCTTCGGTTAATTGACCTTTTTCGTAAGCTGTGGCTACTTCGTCGATAGGGACCGATCGCTCTTCGACTTTCACTCCCATATCTTTTAATAAAGTTAGGACGCTATCCCTGGTAATTCCTCGCAATATGGTTCCGGTTAATTTGGGAGTTATTACGGTGTCGTTAATGACAAAAGCGACGTTCATGGTGCCGCATTCTTCGATATATTTTTTCTCTTTTCCATCCAACCAGAGAACGTTGTCATAGCCGGCTGCTTTTGCTTCTTTATCTGCTAATAAACTGCCTGCATAATTTCCAGAAGTTTTGGCTTCGCCGGTGCCGCCTTCAAAGGCTCTGACATATTTTTCTGTTACTATTAGTTTTACTGGATGAGAATAATAAGCGCCGACGGGGCAAGTAATAATAATAAATTTGTAATTAGTGGCTGGTTTTAGTCCGATTGATTCGTCGGTTGCGAAATAGGTCGGGCGAATATATAAGACGCTGCCTTCTTGGTTTGGTATCCAGTCGGCATCTAATTTAATTAATTCCTTTAAACCTTCCATGAAAATCTCTTCTGGAACCTGCGGCATACACATTCTTTCGGCGGATTTATTGAGGCGCTTCCAGTTAGCGTCGGCGCGAAATAATAGGGGTTCGCCAGGAGGGTTTTTATAGGCTTTTAATCCTTCAAAAATTGCTTGTCCGTAGTGGAGGGAGGAGATTGAAGGTGACATTTCTATTTTGCCGTAGGGAATTATTTTAACTTCTTCCCAGTTGCCTTCGCTGTAAGTTGCAATTAGCATGTGGTCGCTAAATACTTTGCCGAATGGACTGTTATTAATGTCTTGTTCTGGCAGTCGAGATTTGGCTATTTTTTCTATAGAGATGTTTTGGGTTAGGGTTGGCATGATGTCCTTTTTTATTAGTTTAGTGAAATTCTTTCTATTATATCGGTTGTTGGTGAGGCCTGCAATGGTGGCAAAAGTTCGTAGTAATCGCTTTAGCGATTCATAGATATAAATCGCTAAAGCGATTACTACAAGCTAGCCTACGAAGTGCGCTTCGGCGCACCCTACAACTAGGCAGTCAGTTATTATTAGCCGTTATCGTGTTTGGCAATTACCCAAACGGCGTGGATGATGCCGCCAATATAAAAGCCAAAAATTGTTAGGAGAAGATTAATCCAAAATGCCCCGCCCAAACCTACGGTTAAAAATACGCCCAGAGGGGGTAAAAAGACTGAAGTTAAGATGCGAATTAAGCTCATATTAGTTCCTTTTCTCTAAACTACTCGTGCGTTATTTTTAGCTTCAGTTTCCCAGAGAACCTTTCCCGAAAAATTTAGGGGGTTCTGCGAGGGTGTAAACTTTGGTTTCGGCGGCGATCGCTTCGCGTAAATGTTTGCCTACGTTAAACAGTCCTAATAATGTTATACCATCCAACATTTGAAAGCCGCCGGTGGTTTTTTCTGCCAACATTTTGTCGATCGCTTCCGGTTCGGGACGGGTGTTAATTTCCTCACTCGATGCTAAGACAAAACCCCAGGGGGTTCCATAAGTGGAGACGTAACTTACGAAGGGGTAGGTGTTAGGGAAAACCGCCTTTAAAGTACTATTAATGCGGAGGTGCATTTTCATTTCTGCTGGAGATACGGGACCGGCTTGGACGACGAAATATCCACCCGGGGAAAGGATGCGTTTGGCTTTCTCGAAATATTCTTTGGTAAATAATGGAAAGGACGGTCCTTCTTCAATAGGATCCGACAGATCGGAGATAATGATGTCCCACTGCTCTTCGGTGGTATCTAAGAATTCTAAAGCATCGCCGATAATTAATTCGACCCGGGGGTCGTCGAAGGCATTGGCGTGCATTTCTGGCAGGTATTCGCGGCAAGCTTCTACTACTTCTGAGTCAATATCAATCATGGCCACTTTTTCCACGGTGTTCCAGCGCAAGACTTCCCGAATGGTGGCCCCTTCGCCGCCGCCCAGGACTAGGACTTTGCGGGGGGAACCGTGGTAGATTGCTGCTGGGTGTACCAGCGGTTCGTGGTATAAGAATTCGTCAACGCTGCAAGATTGCCATTTGCCGTCTAATATTAGGGCTTTGCCGTAAGCGCCGGTTTCGACTATGTACATTTCTTGATAGGCGGTTTTCTTGTAGGCTATTACCTCGGTGATGCCGTGGACGTAAATATCCCAAGGGGTGATGTATTCGCTCATCCACAAATCGGCATTAACTTCGCTTCCTGGCATAAAATATCCTCCAACGTAAGGGGCGATCGCGTAGCGTTGCGGATGCAACATCGCTTTTTTAGCACAAAATGGCTTTCTCTGGGCATTTCTTCTTATTTATATAATTTCATACTCATAACGAATACTTAAAATCGCTCTATCGGTCAACTTGCTTGTTTATCAAACTACAATTAATCGAGATAATTTATTAAGCGATCGCTCTATGAATAAAAACCAACCTATTAGTTCGCAACCGCTATCTAATAATGAATGGAACGCGGAACTGTACGACCAAAAACATTCTTTTGTTTCGGGCTTGGGGCTAGATTTATTAGAATTACTAAGCCCCAAAATGGGAGAAAAAATTCTCGATATCGGCTGCGGGACCGGTCATCTTAGCTATAAAATTACTGGCAAAGGGGCTAAGGTTATTGGCATCGATAATGCTCCTGCTATGATTTCCCAAGCTAATAGCAATTACCCCAATTTAGAGTTTCAATTGCAGTCGGCAGACCATCTAAGTTTTGAACAACAATTTGATGGAGTATTTTCTAATGCTACTCTACATTGGATTAAGTCTGAGAAAGAAAAAGTGGTAGCTGAAATTTGGCGAGTTTTGAAACCGGGAGGACGGTTTGTGGCTGAATTTGGCGGTAAGGGAAATGTTGGGGAAATTCTTAAGGGTATTTATGAGGCTTTGGATGCTGCTGGTTATGCCAGTAACAAAGAACTAAATCCTTGGTATTTTCCGAGTATTGGCGAATATGCTTCTTTGTTAGAGAAAGAGGGTTTTGAGTTGAGTTTTGCTCGTATGTTTCCCCGCCCTACTCCTTTGCTGGATGGAGAGAAAGGGTGGCGGAATTGGATTGAGATGTTTGCTGGTTGTTTTTTTGAAGGTATTTCTGGGGAAGATAAGCTTAATCTTTTGGCGGATATCGAAGATAGGGTGCGACCTAAGTTGTATCAAAATGGAACTTGGTTTGCTGACTACAAACGCCTTAGAATTATGGCATTTAAACAATTAATAATTAATAATTAATAATTAATAATTGTTTAAAAAAGAGGATTGAGGAAATGAAATTGCTAATTAGCTATTCTATAGCAATTTGAAATGGATTACGCTCCAATTGGAAGCCAGAAACCCGGTTTCTCAAACAATACCTTCGCCATTTTCTTGTAGGTTGGGTGGAGCGATAGCGCAACCCAACATCTTCGAGCAAAATCCAACGATTTTGTTGGGTTTCGCTACGCGAGCGCGCTACCTACGAATGGCATTTTTTCTTTTTGGCGAAGGTATTGTCAAAGAAACCGGGTTTCTTAAATATCGCATAAAATTTAGTAGGTTGGGTGGAGCGGCAGCGCAACCCAACAAGAGCGTTGGGTTTCGCTACGCTACACCCAACCTACAAGAAAACGGCGACGTT
>JAXHVR010000082.1:0-24981 GCA_034189005.1 Cyanobacteriota bacterium
TAGACGTCGAATTGCGCAAAGTCTTCAAAGTATTTGAAGGCCATACAGCAGTACGCGGCGTAGATCTCGATATTCATCAAGGTGAATTTTTTAGCATTCTAGGGCCATCGGGATGCGGCAAAACCACAACCCTGCGGTTAATCGCCGGTTTTGACAGTCCCTCGGCAGGTGAAATTATGATTCGCGGTCAGTCCATGAGTCAAACACCAGCATTTCGTCGGCCAGTAAATACAGTCTTTCAAAGTTACGCCCTCTTCAATCACATGAGCGTAAGCGATAATATCGCCTTCGGCCTGCGCATCAAAAAATTAGGGAACGCAGAAATACAAGATAAAGTGCGCCAAGCCCTAAAAATGGTGAAAATGGAAAAGTTTGCCGATCGCAAACCCAGTCAAATATCCGGCGGACAGCAACAACGGGTGGCCTTAGCCAGAGCCCTGGTAAACCGTCCGGCAGTATTATTATTGGACGAACCCTTGGGGGCCTTAGATCTAAAACTGCGCAAACAGATGCAAATGGAATTATCCAACTTGCATCAAGATTTAGGTTTGACCTTCGTCATGGTGACTCACGACCAAGAAGAGGCCATGAGCCTGTCGGACCGCATCGCCGTAATGAACGAGGGGAAAATCGAGCAAATAGGCTCTCCCGACCAAATCTACGAACGACCCCAGACTCCCTTCGTGGCAGACTTTATCGGAGATACCAATCTTTTTAAAGCCACCGTAGAGTCGAACGATGCTTCTAATACGGTCGTCGCCACGCAGAAAGGCCTGAAGATAGTAGTAGAGCCAACGACGGACAAAAGCGAAAATGGGTCAAACCTCGAAACTCACGTCGGTGCTTCTGTAATGGTCAGCATCCGACCCGAAAAAATTAATCTAAATCTCTATGCCCCAGAGGCAACTACCAATTGCTTTGAAGGTCAGGTTACGAACGTCATGTATTTGGGAACTCATGTACATTACGTCGTAGAGTTGGCAACAGGCGATCGCATCATGGTACGACAAGCCAACACCGGCGGCAACTTGCCCCAACTTCATACACCCGTTTATGCTTATTGGGCGCCAACCGACTGTCTGGCTTTAAGCGCTGCGTAGATACCTCTCCACCGAAATCAATAAAAACTCTAAAATCGCCAAATCTAAAATAGATCGTGCCTCCAACTAATTTAGGGAAAAATCCACTAAAAAAAGCAGCCCCTACCAGGCGCCAGTTTCTCAAAGGCTCCGCCGCCGCCATCGCAGCATCTACTCTCTCAAGCTGTGGGTGGACTCTCGCAGATGTCAAGTCCGCTCCAACTATGCAAGGAGATGCTGATACCCTCTATATCTTCACCTGGGCGGGTTACACGGATAAAGACTTGCTCGATCGCTTCTACCAAGAAACAGGAATCACGGTCATAGCAGATGTCTTTGATTCTAACGAATCAATGCTGGCCAAGCTCCAAGCTGGAGGCGCCGCTGCCTACAGCGTTATCTACCCCTCAGATTATATGGTAGAGAAAATGAGGGATTTAGAGCTTTTAACCAGGCTAGATCGTTCCCTATTGCTAGGTTTGGACGATCTCTTTCCCCAGTTTCAAAACCCGGTTTATGACCCCGGCGGTAACTATAGCGTACCTATTAGCTGGGGAACTACAGGTCTGATTTACAACAGCAGCCTCCTGGAGGAGTCTCCAGAAGACTGGGATTATCTCTGGGAAAATCGCGACGATCTCTCGAAACGCATGACTCTGCTCGAAGATCCCAGAGAAGTAATAGGGGCAGCTTTGCGCAAGCTTGGCTATTCTTACAACACTACCAATGCCGACCGCGTTCGAGAGGCTTATGAAGAATTATTAATATTGATGCCTTATATCGCCTCTTTTACTAACTACAATTGGCGCGCTCAAATGCTGACTGGAGATTTGAAACTGGCTATGTGTTACTCCTCCGACGCGGCAGAAATTACTCCAGAAAACGAAGATTTACGATACATCACTCCCGACAGCGGTTCTTCTTTGTGGACGGATACTTTGGTAATTCCCAAAACTGCTCCAAATCCCGAAGGCGCTTATCGCTGGATTAATTTTATGCTCCAACCAGACATAGCAGCAGAAATAGTCGAAAGGCTAAGTTTTGCTACTGCTTCCATACCGGCATATAAACTCTTGCCCGAAGAGTTGCGCGACGATGCAACTTTATTCCCCCCAGAGTCCGTTATTTCTAAGTGTGAAAGTTTAGCTCCAGTGGGAGATTTTGAGGAAGTTTACGATCGCTACTGGACTCAACTGACCAGCGCTTAATTAACAATTTTAATTGTTAATTGTTAATTGTTAATTGGGAAAATGTTAATTGTTATGGCTGTATCGACTAAAACTAATCCTCCAGTTGACCCTAATACTCCTCCTAAAAATGGCACGGAAGAACTGGGTTCAAAATTAATCGGACCTTTAGCATTATTAGGTCCTTCCGGTTTGTGGCTGCTGCTATTGTTGGTACTGCCAACATTAGTTATTTTTCAACTCAGTTTAGTAGAAAATATCCGACCGGGAGATATCGTTAATCCCGACGGAATAGCGAATTATTTGCGAGTATTTGAATCAGTAAATTTGAGAGTAATTTGGCGATCGCTATCTTTTGCTCTGGGTACTACTTTCCTCTGTCTGCTTATGGGATTCCCAGTTGCCTATTGGATCGCCATCATGTCGCCGAAAAAGTGGCGAAATTTACTACTTTTAGGCTTTATCTTGCCCCTTTGGACTTCCTCTTTATTGCGTTCCTACGCCTGGATTACTATTCTACGACCCACGGGGGTACTTAACTCGGTTTTGGGGGCTGTAGGCATTCCTCCTTTAGAGTTGCTAAATCAAAATTCGGCAGTTTTAATAGGCATGAGTTACAGTTATTTGCCTTATATTGTCACCGTCTTATATGCCTCTTTAGAAAAGTTAGATCGGCGGTTATTAGAAGCGTCGGCAGATTTGGGGGCGACTCCGCCGGAAACTTTTTTAAAAATAACTGTTCCGCAAACTTTACCCGGAATAGCAGCCGGTTCTTTGCTGGTTTTTATTAGCAGTTTGGGAGATTTTGTAGATCCTGAATTGCTCGGTGGTGCTTCTAGTATGACTGCAGCAAGATTGATTTACAATCAGTTTTTAGGAAATACTCAAAATTGGGGTTTTGGTTCTGCTTTGAGCATGGTATTAATTATGGGAGTTAGTATCGCGATCGCTCTCCTACTTAAATACGGCGGCGAGACCAGAGCCTCTAAATAATTAATAATTAATAATTAATAATTAATAATTGACATTTTCCCTATTAACAATATAATCCGTGCGGGGATTGTGGAAAATAAAAAAGTAAATAAAAATTCGGAAACTCTCAACTTTTGCCTGTTGCCTGTTGCCTAAAAGCGGCAAACTTTTGGACACGACTAAAATAAGATTGCTATAATGACAAACGCTTTAGAAAAAGAAGAAGAAATACCTTTTGAAATGTTAAACACTAAACCGCAATTTAAGATATCCTGGCAAGCAATATTTACTGCCTTAATGTTCTTTTTCATGTACCTCCCCATCGCGGTATTAACATTTTATAGCTTTAACAAATCTCGCTACAGCGCGGGATGGGAAGGATTTACTTTAGAATGGTATGTTAAACTTTTTGAAGATGACCGGATATTAACAGCGCTAAAAAATAGTTTAACAGTGGCTTTTGCAGCCGTAGCAGTTGCCGCAGTTATCGGCACCTTAATGGCAGTGGGTTTAGCTAAATACAAATTTCGCGGTAAATCGTTATATGTCGGGGTTTCCTATCTGCCATTAATTATTCCAGACATAGCGATCGCCGTTGCCACCCTCGTATTTTTAGCAGCATTAGGAATTCGTCTTAGTATCTGGACGATCGTAGCCGCCCATATAGTTTTTTGTCTCGCCTACGTTGCTCTGGTAGTCTCTACCAGATTAGCAGATTTAGACCCGCATTTAGAAGAAGCAGCCCTCGATTTAGGCGCAACCCCAGTAGAAGCTTTTATCAAAGTTTTATTGCCCCAATTAATACCAGGAATAGTCTCCGGTTGTCTGCTAGCATTCGTCCTCAGTTTGGACGACTTTTTAATAGCAAGTTTTACCGCAGGCAGCGGGGCAACTACTCTGCCGATGGAAATATTTAGTCGCATTAGGACCGGAGTAAAACCAGATATTAACGCCCTCAGCGTCATCTTAATTTTAGGATCTGGTTCTCTAGCTGTTGTCGCTGAATATCTCAGAAATAGGAGTGAAAAATAGTACAGGTTATGTTCTATTTTATAAGTTTGCTGTTCTAAAGCTAAATCCATCAAGTCGCTATAGAAGGCGATCTATTCGCCTCCGGTCCCTCGGATTATCCTCTATTAACAGGACTTTGCAAAAATTTATGAACATATTATGACAATTAACAATTAACAATTAATAATTAATAATTGGGTTATTGCTGAGGCAAAATCAGTGGGTAAGTCCTAACAAAATTAAGATGCACCCTATTTGGGATTGCTATCTTTCTGGGGAATTTTCAAAAATAGTTATCGATCGACGACAACATTATATTTTTTTCTAAAAAAACAAGACGAGTAAATTTCAACAAAAATACTCGTCCTACTGAAGATAATCGATGACTTAATCTAAATTAATCTGGCAATTTATATTGACCCACAATACGTTTCGCAAATTCGGGAACGTGAGCTTCTAATTTCTCCTTATAATTGCGCTTCAAATAAAGATAATTGCGGGTGAAGTGGGAATCAATAGAAAAGCGAGCGTATTCCAAACCTTTGGGACCGATTTTTTCAATTACCACGCCCATTAATTTAGCCGCCCACATAGGCAAAGTTACCGCTTTATCGTAAGCAGGAATGCTTTGTTGTACGGCTTGATGTCTGTCTCCTTTGGAAGTAACCGGCTGAAAGTTTAACTGTTCGTTCACCAGTTCTAACATTTCCTTGCCCGTTTCATTCCTCACCACAATCCACTGCCAACCAAAAGGAGCCCCCATATATCCTACAACTAAATCCGCCAAGCCGTTAACATAATCAAAACAACTCATGCAGGAAGGAGCAAATACATCTTTTAATTCCTTAGTATTGAGTCCGAAAAAAGGAACTGTTTCTAAAGAACCATCTTCGTGTTTGAAATGAACCCGAAAATCTTGCATGAATTCATAATAAACTACTGTTTCGGGAGACTTACTGGTAGTGTCTAAAAACTTTTGCAAACCAGCCCGACTGACGTTATCAACGCAGGGTGTCCCGAGAACGTAAAGCTTTTCTAAACCTAATTTATCTTCCACTTCCCGCAAAGCTTGAATCTGACAGCCGACTCCTATTACTAAAAGTCGTTTCATGCCAGATTTTTCTACTTCTTCTAATACTGAAAGATTTGGAGAAAGAGTTGGTTTGTTGACTTTTGCTGCGAGGACTTCTTCGGGAGTGCGGGCAATAATTGGCATGGGTTGGAAGCGGTCTTCTTTAGTATTTTGAACGCAAACTACTCCTTCGACCAAACCGCGATTTAACATTTCGCAAGCAATGGTGCTTACTATTCCCGTCCATTGCGCCCCTTCGATGGGTTGTTTTTTGCGGGCAGCAATCATGTCTTGATGGACTCCAAAATAGACCTCATCGGAGTTATCGAGATTGCGAGTTTTGCCGTGGGCTTTTTCTTCGAGGCGATCGAATTGTTGGTTGAGAAAAGCGCAGGCATCTTTAACATAATGGATGTAATAAGTGTCGCAAAGTCCGCATTCGCTACAGAGTTCTTTCGCGGGGCGAGGGCTGCCTGGTTTGAGGGCTTTAGATTTTTTATGTTTGGGAGTGGATAGGGTCATGGAATTTTGGTATGTTATAGTGAAGTAGGTTGTTTTAACAATACCTCAAAGACAATGAACTTCACGATTGAAATCGAACCTGAAAACGATGGACGTTGGATAGCCGAGGTGGTGGATATACCAGGAGTTCTTGTCTATGGGCAGACAAGAGAAGAGGCAGTTCATAAAGTCAAGGCCCTGGCTTTACGAGCGATCGCAGATTTGTTAGAACATGGGGAATTAAACAGTCAATTAATTAATTTTATTTTTAATCAAAAAATCGACTAAATTACTGCTGCCATCAACGCATTTCAGCTAACTTTCCAGAATTATTAGCTTGAAGATTTTCCTTGGCATTGAGCTTTTGATTTAACTCGCGAATGCGGCGGGATAACAAGCGAATAATATTAATAGCAATGCCAGGAGTTTCATCAATAGCATCGTAAAGCTGCATCTGAGTCAACATCAGACATTCGCAAGTTTCCATACTGGTAATAGAAGCAGATCTCGGTTCCGCATCAAACAGAGACATCTCGCCAAAACAAGCACCTTTTTCCAACTGCGCTAAATCCCGATCTGCCAAATGAACCCGAACCTTTCCTGAA
Organism: Cyanobacteriota bacterium; assembly: GCA_034189005.1. GTDB lineage: Bacteria > Cyanobacteriota > Cyanobacteriia > Cyanobacteriales > Microcoleaceae > CALKCV01. The sequence goes on from JAXHVR010000082.1 coordinate 6,428, forward strand.
ACTAAAATATAAAGAGACCTACCTTCTTGCCCTTCAGTAAAAATACTCGAATTAGCCGGGAAAGAAAGCTCGTCCATCACCGAAGCCAACCGCACCAGAAAATCATCTCTTAATTCCTTAAAAATAGGAACTGCCCTCACAAACAACAGACGTTCGACACTTGTAAGCATAATTTTTACACCCTTGGGATTTTAAATTTAACTGCTACTTTGGGAGCATCTCAATTTTGAAAAAAACCAAAAAATTAACGCTTTTTGGTAATGGGTAATAGGTAATAGGTAATAGGAAAATTTTATTTTTGCAAATATGAGATGCTCCCGCTACTTTTCTCATACTTCTTACCTTAACTGTTAACAAGAGAATTGTTAATTGTTAATTATTAATTGTTAATTATTAACTATGCAGTATCCAAATCGATCGTCAATTGTTCAACTTGAGCGGCAACCAAGCGATCGGAATCGTTTTCTAGCTGGGGCAATAACTCTTTCAGTGCCCGAGTAGAAGCTACTTTGAGATAAGCCAAAACCGCCTCCCGCACGAAACCGGTGGGGTGGCGCAGACAAACTAAAGTCTGTTCCGCAGTCAAGCTCCAGCGGGCGGAACGGGCCAGATGGAAACAACAAGCCAAAGTCCAATCAGAGAGGAAGTGACGTAATTCTAACAAACGCCGCAAGCGATCGCTCTCTACCATAGGTTGATAAGGGATAAGTTCTGCCAGACCGTCCAACTTTTCCTCATAAGACTTTCGGTCGAGAACGTTAATGAGCGATCGCTTGCTTGCGATATCCACAGTATTATCCAGAATCTCCAGGCCCCTGGCCACATTGGAGGTAGAATCGGAACGAATATTAAAAGCGGCAGCCTGGATCGCTCCCAAAGGATAAAGGAACTTCATCAACAAAAAACAACGCTCGATAGCATCCGACTCCAAAAAGCTCAAAGCCCGCAGAAGTAAGTCCCCATAATCGGCAGTCATTTTTTCATTACCATCATCTCCACCCGGAACATAAAACAGGGTAGAAGACTCAGCACTAACCTCCGACAGATCCATTAAAGCGGCATAAATCTGGCCGATAAACATTAACTCCTGCTCTAGCAAAGTCTCCACTCCGCTACGACCTACTCGCTCCAAAACTCCTTCTATGCCAACATCTCCAGGCATCTTTAAGAGAATACGCAAAATATTGCGGCGAGTAGTTCCCCAGGAAGTCATCATCCTGCCTACTAGAGCATCAATAGCTTCCAAAGTTTCAATTTGTCCCAAAGCCGTCCAAGCCTGCAACCGCACTAAATCCGATTGATGAGCGTCATCTGCCAAGGCCACAAGTAAAGGAATAGCATCGTTACCCAAACGCACCAGAGAATTAAGAGCAGCCTCCCGGGTAGATTTATAGGACAAACCTCGCAGCAGGGAAGAATAATACTCCTCCAAATGAGTCGCAGCGATGACATCCAATAAAGCACAACGGACTCGAAGGGATTCATCTTGTAACAAATTGGGGACGTAAAGGCGCAAACCCTGTAAATAATCTGCTTCTCCCAAAGCACGAACCCCCATTACCCGTTCTCGTTCCGACTTCGAGCTTATCATCCGACGCAGGGCGTTAGTAGCTTCCGCTTTTTGTTCGCGATCGCCCCGACGCATGATCAAAGCCGCCGCCGTCCCTCGGACCACCGAATCTACCGAAGGCTGTAGATAGGGCCGCAATTGACCGATATCTGGTTCTGTTTCCGTCAGCCAAATATAGCGCAAAGTCAGGGCCAAAACATCCGGGGCCAAAGAACCCCGTGCCAGAGCTTTTAAGCTTTCTAAATAAACCGGGTTGGGGTGGTTCAACATCACCTCCAAACTTTGGCACTGCAAAGGAGGAGACATCACCGGCAATAAAGGCGAAAGAATTTCCCCCACATTTTTCGGGTCCATTTTATTAAGCAGTTCGATACAGGAGCGTTTATCTGCTTCCGCGCCAGGTTTTTCCAAAGTTTCTACCACAGAGCGCTTCAAGGCCCGCATATCCACATCTAATACGCCCAGTCGTCCCCGTTCCGCACTTTTTACTAATAAACCTACATATTTCGACCTAATTAACAAAATTACTGCTGCCCAAAGCAAAGCGGATAAAATAATAAACCCAACAAAGATTAAACCTTGTCTGTCTTCAAAGTTCGCTCCTTGAGGGAGCAGTAATTTACTTATCCATAAAATCAATAAAATAACTAGCCCGCTTAACCCAGTAGATAGGGGTTCGGCTACGCCATTAACTAAAGTTTGAATATCGCTGCGAACGTTATCTGGAAGAGGTTGAAATAATACCGCTCCTGTAGTTTCTGTTAAGGTGTAGTGCAATAATTCGTCCACAAACCTTAAAATCACCAAGCCAATAAAGACTGAAAATAAACCTGTTATTGCGCCGGTAAAAGAAAATAAACCCAGAACTACTGCACCCGCAGGTAAGATAGTTGCCGTTCCAAAAACTCCTATTCTTTCTACCAAACGGCTCGAAGCAAACCACTGAGTTGTCACTTGAAACATACTCAAAGTTCCTTCAAAAATCCCCAAGAAACTTGCTATTCTACCCGCTCCATTTTCTATGGGATTTTGCAGTTCTAATTGATAAAAGAATTGAAAATCTATCAAGACATATAAGACCTCGGCCATGACAAAAAATGCGACAAGGGGGACTACATATCCTTGAAGGGGTCCTTTTACCCTGCGAATAGAGAATTCTGGTTCTTCATCTTCTGGCGTCCAACGAGCGGAATCTGGAAAAGATTGTTGATACTTTTCCGACAGATAGAAAAGCAACCCCGCCCCGATTAATACCATGGCTCCAGAGACTAGAGTTACATTATTTAGTCCTACTAGACCCTGTAGTAAAGGTAGGGAAAAACCGCTGATGACTCCTGCTACTAAAAAACCGCTACTAATAATTGGATAAGTGCGTTTAATTTCTCTAATATTAAACATTTGGTTGGATACGATCGAAGTATTAAGATCGTTTAGCAAGTAACTTGCTTCCACCCACAGCCACATTGCGAAAATAGTAATAAAAGCTAGATTAAATTCTTTGACTCCAATACCAAATCTCAATAAAAATAAGGGGGCTGCCATCAGCAAAAGGATAGCAACTATGGCTCGTCGCAGGCGCATTATTTTCTGCAACCAAGAATAGAAAAAACCCAATCCAGAACCCATAGCAGCGCTTGCTATATAGATCCAAGGCAGCTTATCGGCTCCATACTCGTCTAGGAACAAACTTACCGTACTTAATTCCAGCCAAATTAACCCGACTGAAGTAAGGGTGTAAACTCCGAACATTAGCAGAGTTCGTTCTATTTCTTCCGAACGTAGATTGAGCGATCGCCACAATCCCTGACTGCTTTCATACAACCCGCTTATTTTCGTCACTTCCATAGTTTTCTCCACTTTATATGGCTCGATTTACAAGAGAAAATTCAGAACGGAAGCTTATAGCTACCTATTCTGAATTTTTTCTAGCCACAAACGCTCAATTAATTGTTATTTTTTCGGGGATAGCAACATCATCATACTCCGCCCTTCTTGTTTGGGATATTGCTGAACTTCAGCTAATTCCTGCAAATCCTTTGCCATCTTGTTTAGCAAATCTCTTGCTAAATTACTGTGTTGTATTTCCCTTCCTCGGAAAGGGATCGTAGCCTTTACTTTATCTCCAGCTTTGAGAAAGCGCTCTGCTTGAGATAGACGAACGTTATAGTCATGTTCTTCTATTTTGTAGCGCATTTTTACTTCTTTCAGCTCGGCATTATGCTGCTTGCGTTTAGCTTCTTTGTCTTTTTTCTTTTTCTCGAATTGATATTTACCGTAGTCTATAATCCGACAAACCGGTGGGTCTGCTTTATCGCTGACCAATACCAGATCGAGTTCTTTTTCCTCCGCCAGAACCAAAGCTTCTTTCGGTTCCATCACTCCCAATTGACCGCCATCGGCATCGATGACCCTAATTTTGGGATATCGAATATTGTCGTTAATTTGAGGCAGGTTGCGATTATTTCTTCTTTCGATTGGTCGCATTAATGAGTTCTTTAAACTGTTGGTTAGTAAGTAATAGAAAACAATCCGGTTTCGTTGCCATTAGTTAGCTATAGCTTTTCGATCCTGCCCTCCGATCTACTTTTTTAAATTTGTTAGAAGTGGATTAGAGTTTCGGGTTAGAACTAATGTCGAGTCCGGAGTTTTCTTGATTCAGATAAGCGATCGCCTTATCTGGTTCGATTAGGGCTGAAAATTCACTTGGACTTTAGCAAAATTTGACTTTTGCCCGCCGAGTTTTACAGCTTGCTATTTTTAGAAAACTGCTATAATCGGTTGACCGGATACCATTTAAACGGCTTGAAGTAGGTTAAATTAACCAGTTTTTTACTGTTTAATTGAAAGGTATCCTCCAGGGACCGGTTCGGTCGCCAAGGCATTATTAACTAAAGCAGCAACCAAAATTTTGGCCCGGATAGAAGGAGTTAGTGTTTTCCTTCTACTCATAGTTTCTGAGTGCAAGGTTTAATCTTAGAGTCAGATTCTTTAAGGCACTGGGCAGGCGATCGCCGCATACTATTATTTTAGTATTATTTTTCCCTAAGCCCGCCCTAATTATGGCCAGATGCTCTGGCGGGCTTCGTACTTTTAAGTTAATAGCTTTGATGGATTCGCGATCCAAACATTCAACTAAGAACAAATGTTTTTTAATGAGTAAACCATGGCGATTGTGTCTTGGCAAAATTGTTCGTTTCCTCAATCGGGATTGACACTTTTACCAGTTGGCAATCTGGTTAAAATATAGCATATTCCCCATTCGGCTCTTTCCGTACGCCGCCTCTGCTCCTTAAGGATTTATCTAGAATCTAAAATAACAATTATTTAACTGTAGTTTTTATTTCGTAAAATATTGCCTAACTAATTAAGATTAAACTTAAATAAATATATAGCATTTGTCAATTATTTGTAAATCTAATATAGCGATTATTGAATCGGTGAGGTACACCCCGATCGATCCCCCTAAATCCCCCTTAAAAAGGGGGACGAGCGAAAATTTACGGCTCCCCCCTTCTCAAGGGGGGCTGGGGGGGATCTAAAATGTACTTCACCGAGCGCGATAATTGCTATATAGCAAGCCGTAGATCGTTCGCGATATTGAAGACAAACCCGGTTTCTTTGACAATAGCTTCGCCCTGCATCTTGTAGGTTGGGTGGAGCGATAGCGCAACCCAACATCTTCGTACCACAATCCAACGATTTTGTTGGGTTTCGCTGTCGCGTGCGCGCTACCTACAAATGGTATTTTTTATTTTGGCTAAGGTATTGTTTGAGAAACCGGGTTTCTTGCCCCCTAATTTTTGATAATCAATTTAGGATTGCTATAGTGGTTTATGAAGGTTAAATAACTATAAAAAAAACACGCTAACGGGTAGTAAAGCAACGAACCAAAATTTATAGATTAAAATCAAATAGAGCCATCGATCGCCAAAAGCGAAGTAACATTTTTTTTGTTATGCTACAGATGTACGATCCTTTATGTGGAGAGACTAACCAAAATAGTGACCAATTCTCAACCCTGGCAACAACTTCTAGGCAGTCAACGAGACTGGGTATGGCGAGGTTGGCAAACTCGCTACACCTATATCAGAGCAAAGCAAAACCCCAAAAGCTCTCAGACAGAGGAAACAGCAACCGAAGCCTCCATCTCTAAACCTCCGATCCTATTGCTACATGGTTTTGGCGCATCAATTGGCCATTGGCGAAAAAATCTGGGGGTACTGAGCGAAGAACACACAGTTTATGCCTTAGATTTATTAGGATTTGGAGCTTCCCAAAAGGCGATCGCCACCTACAACGTGGAGCTCTGGGTAGAGCAAGTCTATGAATTCTGGCAGACATTTATCCAAGAACCCGCAATCTTAATAGGGAACTCTATCGGTTCTCTGGTATCTCTAGCAACGGCAGCCTCGCACCCAGAGATGGTACGAGCCCTAGTAGCCATCAGCCTACCCGATCCTGCAGTACAAACGGAAGCCATCCCCCCACGGCTACTACCCCTGGTCGAAACGGTTCAAAACATAATTGCTTCGCCGCCCCTGCTAAGACCAATTTTTTACTTAGTCCGAAAACCAGAAATAATTCGTCGGTGGGTGAAATTAGCTTATGCTAATCCCGATTCTGTTACCGACGAACTGGTAGAGATATTATCAGGACCTCCAGGCGATCGCGGTTCTGCCCGAGCTTTCTGCATTCTATTTCGGGCTATGGGCAGCAGCAAGTTAGGTCCGGGGGTCAAGGCCATCTTACCAGCCTTAGAAATTCCCATACTTTTAATTTGGGGCGAAGAAGACCGACTAATTCCTGCCAGTGTTGCCAAACCCGAGGGATTAATGGAGTACAATTCCCACTTAAAGTTAGTCAAGTTGGAGAATGCGGGTCATTGTCCCCAGGATGAATGTCCGGATCGAGTAAATGAATTAATTTTGAACTGGATCGGTGAATGGCAACAAGAAAATACTTAATCAATACCAACGCCCTCAAGAAAAAATACCATTAGTAGGTTGGGTGCAGCGAAGCGAAACCCAACAATATCGTGTTCGTTCCGCTTCGCGTGCGCGCTACCTACGATCGGGCGCAGGCGTTGGTATTGTTAATCAATACCAACGCCCTCAAAAAAAAATACCATTAGTAGGTTGGGTGCAGCGAAGCGAAACCCAACAAAATCGTTGGATTATGCTCCCGTTGATGTTGGGTTGCGCTATCGCTCCACCCAACCTACGATCGGGCGCAGGCGTTGGTATTGTTAATACGATCGAGTTTCGTTTCGTCTAGTTTAATTTCGCTTCGCCCTTATAGAGGCCTATCTAGCGGATTGCCAGATGCTCTGAAACAAGAAAACTTTTAAATACTATTATCTCAAAGGGAAAAACTATCGTGAAATTTTATTGGCTGTTGCCCGGCGTACTAAGTTTCTTTTTACTATCCCCCGTTGCTGAAGCTTCCCGACTCGATTCTTGGCGATTTGACGCCAATAGAAACGAACTACACTTTAGAACTTCTGAAGATGTTCGCCCCAAGGCCCAGTTAATATTCGACCCCACTCGCTTGGTCATCGATTTGCCGGGCACTAGCTTGGGAACCCCTCTGTTGCGTCAAGCTGGTACCCTCGGGATAAAATCTATCCAAGTGGCGCAGTTGAATAACGAAACGACGAGAATTACGGTCCAGTTTGATGAAGGTTATACCGTCAACCCGCAGCAAGTCCAATTCAAGCCCTCTTCTGGAAGCCAATGGACGGTACAATTACCGCCAGTGGAGCTTATTGCCCAATCTTCTAATAGAACTAACACGAGAAATTCCTCTCCTTCAAATTCCAACAATCCTTTACTAGAGTCTCTAAGGGGCGACGTTCTTCTCGAAGAAATAGAGCTAACCTCTGATGGTATTTTGATTCGCACCAGTGGAGGTCAACCAAATATTGCTGTAGAACCTAGTCTGTTTGGTAACTACACGACTATACAGATTAAGGGCGCTTCTATTTCTCCGAGTCTATCCGAGCGAGATGTCCTTGTTAATCGACACGGGGTTAGTCGTCTGATGGTGAGTCAGGTTCAAAGCGATGGGCCAGTAGTTCGCTTGAGGTTGCAAATGCTCGATCGCCAAGTTGACTGGCAGGTTTCTTCTAAGCGATCGGGGGATGTTTTGCTCGTGCCGAAAAAAGCTGCTGCCACTCGCCCTGGCGATCGCTTGCGGGATAGGTTGCGCAATAGAGCGAATTCTGGTCAGTTAGCCACTATTAAATCTATTGAGTTAGAAGCGGATGGCAGCAAATTGTTAATAGAAGCAGATGGCCCTATAACAAATAGCGGCGATTGGGACTCTTCTTCTGGGGTCTATAAGTTGGTTATTCCTAATTCCAGGTTGGCACCGAGACTCATGCCCCCCCAGTTAAATGCCAGGGATCCTTTATCCTGGGTCAGAGTTCGTCAAGAAAACCGCAATACAGTAGTTATTCTGATTAAACCGGCTTCTAATATAACTATCGGCCAGGTCCAACAGTCTAGCTCCCAAGCTCTATCTTTAGAATTACAAAATCCAACATCTGCTCGACCTTTTCCTTGGCCGCGCAGAAATAATCCTCCAACATCTACTCAACCCTTTCCTTGGCCGCGCAGAAATAATCCCGCTCCAGAAAGGCCCCGAAATTCCAACGGACGAGTCGTAGTGGCCATAGACCCGGGACATGGAGGCCGCGATCCGGGTGCTGTTGGTATCGGGGGGTTGCGAGAGAAGGATGTCGTCATGCCTATATCCCAAGAAGTGGCGAGGCATTTGGAAGAGCGTGGGGTAGATGCAATTTTAACTCGGAGTACGGATTGGGAAGTCGATCTTCAGCCGAGGGTAGATGTGGCGGAAAGGGTTGATGCTACGGTGTTTGTCAGCATCCATGCTAATGCTATCGACATGACTCGCCCCGATGTTAATGGTATCGAGACTTATTATTACCAGACGGGGTCGGGGCTGGCAAGAAGCATCCAGGATAGCGTCCTTCGAGCTACTGGAGGTCCAGATCGCGGCGTGAAACAGGCGAGATTCTACGTTCTCAGAAAGTCTTCTATGCCTGCGGTTTTGGTGGAAGTTGGTTTTGTAACCGGTGCTGAGGATGCTCCGAAGTTGGCAGATCCTGCTTACCGTAGTTTGCTTGCAGAGGCGATCGCTCGCGGTATTTTAGAATATCTCGGACGCTAAGTAATTAATAATTAATAATTAATAATTAATAATTAATAATTAATTACCCGTGCTAAATTAATGGGCGGTAAATCTGAATACAAGCCACAATATGAAAAACTTGGTTTTCTATTTATGCTTGCCTAACTACTTATTTCCTTCCATTGAAGTACGCTCTATCCGGCGAACCAACTGCAAGTAACCATGAATAATTAATAACGAACAGCGAGTAATGAACACTGACAAAAGACGACAAAGAATAGGTATTTTTGACAGCGGTGTGGGGGGATTAACTGTATTAAGAGAGTTGTACCGACAATTACCCCAGGAATCTATCCTTTATTTCGGAGATACCGATCGCTTGCCCTACGGCAATAGGTCTAGTGGGGAAATTTTGCAGTTTGTCCGCGAAATTATTGCTTGGTTGGTCGAACGGGATGTCAAAATGGTATTGATGGCCTGCAATACCAGTTCTGCTTTGGCTTTAGACCTAGTTAGAAGCGAGTTCGACATTCCTATTTTAGGCTTAATTTTGCCAGGAGCTCGTGCTGCCGTTAACATCGGCAAGCGAATAGGTGTAATTGCTACTCCCGCCACTGCCGCTAGTAATGCTTATCGGCGGGCTATGTTAGATATAGATTCTTCTGTGAGGGTTTGGCAAGTGGGTTGTCCTTATTTCGTTCCGCTCATAGAGCAAAATCGAATTTACGATCCTTATACTTATGACGTGGCACGGGAATATTTGACACCTTTAATACAGCAGCAAATCGATACGTTGGTTTATGGCTGTACCCACTATCCCCATTTAGAGCCGATAATGCGGTCTTTGTTAAGCGATCGCGTTAATTTTATCGACCCTGCCGTCCATTTAGTAAAAGCTGCCGCAGGGGAGTTAGAAATTCTCGGTCTTGGTAATTTAGATACCGCTTTGCCCACTCGTTTTGCGGTCAGCGGTTCTCCCGAACAGTTCGCTAATTTGTCTTTACAATGGCTCGGTTGCACTCCTGATGTAGAAAAAGCTTTTTTACCCACTCCACAGCCTTCTTCTGTTTCTTTAGAATCTACTGGAGCATCAGAGCAGCCATAGAGCAAACAACGCCTATGGCCTATTCCATAGTTTTTTAAAAAGCCGAAATTTTTGTCGCCTTCAATTTTTTTTTACTGTGAAATAGCTAATTATTTTACCTCTATCTCGAAAAACTTAAAGAGTTTTTGAGAGAAAAAACTGAAGAGGAATTTATTAGAATTTCCTAATTTTTATTAACTTTATAAGACGACAAATAACTTTCGACTTTTACCTAACAAGCATGGCTCTAAGGTTTAGTTTGAGATTCTGCAACCTCAGAACGCCAAGAAGTTCCACCTGTCATTTTCGCAACTCGTTGAGCTAAAATCAACATTATATAAACAGTTAGCACATAACCTGCCGCCAAAGTGGGAATAACAAAAGTGATGTTGTGATAGTTCATGATTTTGCCTAATTTTTGTTGAGGAGCGTTTTCAAACTAGAATTATTTTATCTATAGTATGAAGCATTCTCTAGCCGCTGCTAAACTGCAAATGCTTTTGGGGTCACAGCAATTGATGAGAAAATATTTCTATCCCGTGAAAATACTTATCTAGCTGCTTTTTTGTAGCAAACTCATAGCAACTGCTTTCGTCTGGGAGTTGTTAGCAAGTGCAACTGCTTCAGCCTGCTAACTACTCATAAGTATGTATTTTCTTCCACCCCACTATTTCATCGTTCGGCCCAACTGGAGGAACTCTGCCAAATCTTCTCTGTTCTGTACTTACGAACGAGAAGCTTTAGCTATGCTATACTATTTATGCTCAACCAGTCAGGTTAACTATCTACAAGCCGGGCTCGACTGCTTCAATACCTAGATTTTTGACAATCCTTAATTATTAAGTTAACACACGAATCGACTTTTAGATAAACTTTTTCTCAAAAAACTTAACAATTCGACACAATTGCCCCTCGCCGCTCGTTTTAGATTTTAGATTTAGCCGGCGATGGCCTCGATTAAAAATTTAAAAATATTTAATTAACAAATTTTTGCTTTGTTAGAGGAGAGGATTGGCTGAAAATTAAGATATAATTATGTTAAATTTTGTTAAGTTACTGGCTAAGTCGGCTAATCCATGACTTCTACTACTGTCCTTTTTTCCCCCGTTGAAGCAGATCTGCAACTGCTAACTGAAAATTTGAAAAAGCTGGTGGGTGCGCGTCATCCAATCCTCTACGCGGCTGCAGAACACCTATTCAGCACTAAGGGAAAACGGGTGAGGCCAGCAATTGTCCTGCTCATTTCCAGGGCAACGATGCCGAAACAAGAAATAACCCCCAAACATCGGCGACTGGCAGAAATAACAGAAATGATCCACACGGCCAGCCTAGTCCACGATGATGTAGTAGATGAATCAGAAGTAAGGCGAGGCGTACCCACCGTCCATAGTTTGTTTACTAACCGCGTAGCAGTATTGGCTGGGGATTTTCTCTTCGCTCAATCTTCTTGGTATTTGGCCAATCTCGATAACTTGGAAGTGGTAAAACTGCTCTCCCAGGTAATTATGGATTTGGCGGAGGGAGAAATACAGCAGGGACTTTATCAATTTGATGTTAATTTATCCCTTGAGGCTTACCTGGAAAAAAGCTATTGCAAAACCGCTTCTCTAATAGCGAATAGTTCCAAAGCGGCTGCAGTTATAAGCGGGGTTTCTGCTGAGATAGCCCAGGATATGTATTATTACGGACGATCTATTGGTTTGGCATTCCAGATAGTAGATGATATTTTAGACTTCACTGGTTCGACGGAATCATTAGGAAAGCCTGCCGGTTCGGATCTAATTGGCGGTAATTTAACTGCACCCGTTCTATTCGCTCTAGAAGAAAAGCCTTCCTTGGAGGTAGCGATCGAAAGAGAATTTGCTGAAGAAGGGGATATCGAAGAGGCGATCGCTCTTATTAAAGAAACCAAAGCTATAGAAAGAACTCGCGAGTTAGCTGCTTCCTACGCGAAAAAAGCAGTGGACCATTTACAATGCTTGCCGTCTTGCGATTCACGCGAAGCTTTAATTAACCTTGCTGACTATGTTTTAAGCCGCCTGTATTAAAGTAATGGTAATAAATAAATAAATAAATAATGGGTGCATCTTAATTGGGCAAGCTAAAGTCCATGGCTAGATGCACCCAATTTTTGTTCGTCAAAAAGCTCCCTCGGGATAAGCTATAGCAATCGGTGCAGGGATTATGAAAAATTAGGGGGCCAGAAGGCGCGGTTTCTCAAACAATACCAACGCCATTTTCTTGTAGGTTGGGTGTAGCGTAGCGAAACCCAACATCTTCGTAGCTAAAACCAAACGATCTTGTTGGGTTGCGCTGTCGCTCCACCCAACCTACAAATGGTATTTTTGCTGAAAGGCGAAGGTATTCTCAAAGAAACCGGGTTTGTCTTCAATATCGCGAACGATCTACGGCTTGCTATAGCGATTAATCTAGGGAAATCCAAAGTTGGGTTCCACACTGACCGCCCGCCCAACCTACGGAATAATTATTTATGTGAAGAACCCTCAAGCAAGATTGGGGGGAATTTTGCCTGACTTATATTCAGGGGATGACTGATACTGTTCTAAATAAGTCCCAATTAACTGTTGGACATCTTGGCGTTTAACTTCTGTAGCTGCTTCTAAATTACCGGGTGTTTCAAAAAACAAAAGACTGTCAAGAGGTGCTATTGCTACCATCTGAAATAAAATATGAATGGTAGGAACGGGTACGGCTACTAAATTAGCTTCAGCGGTAGAAGAGGTGGCATCTTTAAGAGTAGGAAAAGCGTAAACTACCCGTTTCTCTAGATTGGGTTCGTTGCGATTGCTCAAAGTAGTCATAACCCAATTTTCATCCAGGCTTTGCCAAACAAAATATTGAGGATGTTGTAACTGTTCGGCTAATAACTTCAAGGCAGGAGCGATCGCCCGGACAATTTTAGGCGTGTTTCCATCTGGAGGAGCGTTATCGATGAGTGCTTGGATTTGTGCGTCTAAGTTCATAAAAATTATAATGAAAAAAACTAGAAATTCTCAATAATTACAGAATCAACTACTAACAGGGTGTATTGCTAATGTAACAGTTGTTTTACTAGCAAAAAAAATGATGGCGGAAGTCTGCCAAATGGAAAAACCAATTTATCAGCTACTCAAAGAAGAATTACAACAATCCACCCATGCTTCCGAGTCGAATTGTTCGGAAGTAGCAGAAAGAATCAAAGAAGAAGTAAACCGGATTTGCACTGAAAGCAAACGAATTCAAGCCTCGGGAGAAGTTGAAAAATGGGCCCACAATTTGGCCCATCATCGCCTGCGGCAATGCCTTAGTTATTATAAACTCGGTTCCAGGCAAGGCCGAGTGGAATTGCACAGTACCTTGAGTGCCATTATCTACAGGTACATCAGTCCTTCTGGGAAGGGCGCAAGCTATCAGGCTAGGGTAAACCTGATCGAAGATTTTCTCCAGCAATTTTATCTGGAATCTTTAAATGCCTTTCGGCGGGAAACTGAATTACCTCCGACCTACACTCCGCGCACCAGGCTAGAGCTAGCGGAATACATGGCCTTCACAGAAAGATATGGGAAACGAAGGATTCCTCTGCCTGGAGGTCGCAGCCAGCAGCTTATAGTCTTGCGGGCCCAAACCTTTTCCCAACAACAGCCGAAAGAAAATACTGTAGATATGGACCGGGCTGCGGAAGGCACAGGAGGCGACTCGGAGCAAAACAGGGGCGATAGCGCGTTGCATCAAGTACGGGATGCCATGGTGGCAAACGATAACAGTAGCGATTCGGAATCTCTGCGAGAAACCGTAATTGCCGAATTAATGGACTATCTGAGGGAAAAGCAACAAGAAGACTGCGCCGATTATTTTGCCTTGCGCTTAAAAGATTTACCAACGAGCGAAATTGAGGAAATATTGGGTTTGACGGCTCGCCAAAGAGATTATTTACAACAGCGTTTCAAATACCATTTGCTCAAATTTGCTCTGGGACATAGATGGGAATTGGTTCATCAATGGTTAGAGGCGGATCTCGAACGGAATTTAGGCTTGACACCCTCCCAGTGGGAAATATTTCTGGGGCAAATTAGCTCCGAGCAAGAGACTTTGTTAAATTTAAAGCAAGAGGGAGAGAGCGACGAAGCGATCGCTCAAACTCTCGAAATAAAAACCAACCAGGTCAAAAAAGAGTGGTACAAACTTCTCGATAAAGCCTGGGAGCTAAGAAATAGTTCTAATTCCGGAACTGGAGCATCTACTAATGAATAACGAAACGAATAAAGACGCGGAAGCTTTTGAGCGTTGGCTCTTAAATTGGCTGCTGCCAGAAGAAGTTTCCGAGTCAACGGAAAGGGGGGAAGAAGAAAATTTCGACCCCTCCATCGACACTAATAATTTGAGTATGGAACTAGATTTAGACTCGATAGATCCCCTCGAATTAGAAGATGACGAATTTTTGCGTGACTATAACGAACAACTCGCGGGAGAAGAAAGACCGATGTTAGTAGAAAATCGCGTTCAGACTTTATTAAAAAAGCGGCTCAAAACCGAAATCGAGCAAAAATTACCTATGTTTCCTTGGGAAGAGGAAATACAAGATTATCAAACTGATTATCCAGACTTAGAATTTACAAAATGGGTTCCCCCCGCACATACTTGGACCGCACATAAGCAAAATCTACGGTGGGGGCGATTATCTATCCCAACTACGGAAAATGTTTTTGCTCAATTGCTCGACTCCTGCCAGAATTTGCTTCTATCCCAGATGCAGGATGGGGCAAAAATGGTCATGGCGGTGGATGGTTTATTTCCGGGGCAGTCTAAATTACTAAACGATATGAGCAATCAAGTGTTGCTGGGGGCAAGACGGGATAATTTAGACCCTAGTCTTATCCCTAGCAATTACGAAGATGCTAATTCTTACCAACAAATGCTTTTATCGTTATTGGCGGCTAAGGATATTATTAACAGTCTGACCATCCCTTGCAAGGCAAACGAACCAACTGCCCCCCGTCATTGGGAAACGGCTTTGGGGACAATTACTCTCCAGGCTGAATATCGAGCGTCTGAAACTGGGTCGGATAGCTGTTTGAGAATAAAAGCAACTATGCCGGCGGCAGGAAAGCTGCAACTAAAAGGGAATGAGAAGGTAGTCGGCCAACAGCGTACTGAGAAGGGTGTTTTGGAGGTACAATTATTAAATCCTCAGCCGGGCCAAACTTACGAGTTAAATGTAGGGTTCAACGATTGCTTTGTCAAACCTCTGAGGTTTGCTGTTCTTATCGAGCAGAATTAAGACGATTGGGAATTGGGCGCCGGTTGAGGGTTTTAATTCTTAAACCTCCAAATAAGACTTTGTATGTTTTCATCAGGGCAATTAGAACGCATACCGGTATTCGGACCGATTTGGCGACAAGTTCAGAATTCCCCGAAACCAGTCCCAGAAGATTCTCTTTTACTGCGGGTGATGGTGCAGGGGTTGGCGATCGCTGGTATTGTGGCGATCGATGTCTCTGCGGGAGTGGCTACGGATGAGGTGGCTCTCAGTCTGTGGGCTATACCTCTAAGTATTGTTGGTGCTACTTGGAGTTGGTACGCGCGCTACAAGCGTAATGTTGGTGTTAAGTTCTGCATAGCTATCGGTATGCTACTGGCTTTGGCTTCATTTTTGGGAGGGCTGGTGGTGGAGTTGAGCGATACTAGGCTGGTTTTAGCGGAATTGTTAATTCAACTCCAAGTTTTGCACAGTTTCGATTTGCCCCGCCGTAAGGATTTGGGCTATTCGATGGTTATAGGTTTGATTTTGCTGGGGGTGGGGGCGACTCTGAGTCAGACTTTGAGCTTTGCACCGATTTTGCTGGTGTTTGTGGCGATCGCTATCCCGGCTCTTATTTTAGATTATCGCTCTCGACTGGGACTGGCAAGGAGGCAAGATGCTTCTTCTACGGTCAAACGGAAAAAGACTAATTTATCTTTACTATTTACTTCGACTTTATCTCCGAAAAGATTTGCCTTCCTCTTGCTAGTAATTCTAGGGCTGGGGTTGGCAATTTTTGCTTTTTTGCCCCGCCTTCCAGGCTATCAATTGCGGACTTTTCCGGTTAGCGCGCCTCTTGACTTTGAGGTTGACCAGTTCGATGGTCGCAATATCACTAATCCGGGTTATGTGGGTAGGGGCAACGATGATGGCGATGGGGATGGTTTGGGTAACGGTACTAATGTAGAATCTGGCGCGGGAACTATGGATTCTACTTATTATTATGGTTTTAATACTAAAATCAATCAAAACCTGCGGGGCGAGTTGACTCCCGAGGTGGTGATGCGGGTGCGATCGCAGGCTGAGGGTTTCTGGCGAGTGTTGGCTTTCGATCGCTATACGGGTCAGGGTTGGGAGATTTCCCGGAATGACAATACTTTTGCTGTAAACCGCCCTCGCTGGTCTTATCAATTTTATTTGCCGGCTATCGGTCTTAACGGTCCGAGGAGAGAAGTAATCCAAACCTACACTATAGTTTCTATGTTGCCGAATTTGATTCCGGCGATGTATAAAGCAGAGCAGGTTTATTTTCCTACGGAAAAAATAGCAATAGACCCGGATGGGAATTTGCGATCGCCCCTGGAATTGCGGGAGGGTTTGACTTATACGGTGATTTCGGAGGTTCCCTATCGCGATCGCTCTCTTTTAAGTCAAGCTGAGACTAATTACTCGAAAAATATCGCGGAGCATTATTTGCAAGTGCCCCCTGCAATAGCGGATAAAGTTAGGGCAAAAACTGAGGAAGTTTTAGCACAAACTACTCAGGTTGCTAAGAACAAAAAAGCTCTCGATAATCCTTACGAAATAGCTCTTTATTTGGCTCAATATCTCAAGCAAAACCCCAATTATAAACTGCAAAAAGCACCGCCATTTTTACGGGATGACGAAGATTTGGTGGAGGCGTTTTTGTTCGGCTATAAAGATAGCGAAGAAGGGGAAATAATTACTGGGGGTTATGGCGACCATTTCTCTACGGTTTTAACTATGATGCTGCGTTCTGTAGGCATTCCTGCCCGGTTAGTGGCGGGCTATCAACCGGGAGATTTTAATCCGTTTACGGGTTTATATGTGGTGAAAAATACCGATGCTTATGCCATGACTGAGGTTTATTTTCCCGATTATGGCTGGTTTGCTTTTAATCCGATTCCGGGAATGCCTTTAATTCCTCCTTCTATTGAAGAAAATCAAACTTTTACTGCTCTTAAAACTTTTTGGAATTGGGTTGCGGGTTGGTTGCCTTCTCCGGTTACGGGGTTTTTGGAGAGGGTTGTTGGGGCGATTTTCCGTTGGTTGGCGGCGGCTATCGCTTGGTCTTTTGCTCTGTTTTCTCGGGGTTGGCAGGGCTTTTTTGCCGGTTTGATTTTGCTGACAGTTTTTAGTTTTGGTTGCTGGTTGCTGTATTTGTTGTGGCGGGGGTGGCGATACCGCCGGCGGTTGGCGAAGTTGCCGCCGATGGAGAGTTTGTATCGGCAAATGTTGGATTTGTTGGCGGTTAAGGGTTTTAAGAAGAGGCGATCGCAGACTCCTTTTGAGTATGCCAGGGCCATGAGGGAGGTTTCTGGTAGCGACGGGGAGGCGATCGGTCGCATTTCGAGGGCTTATGTTAATTGGCGTTATGGGGGGAAGGCTGTTAATTTGCCGGAGTTGCGAGAGTTGTTGCGGGGTTTGAAGGGGAGTAAAAACAATTAATAGACTTCTTGCAGAAGTAGGCAACAGGCAACAGGCAACAGGCAACAGGCAACAGGGAAGAGGTTTTAAGGAAAAAGGAACGAAAAACGATTTTATTTTTACTTTTGCAAGAGGTCTAATAATTAACAATTAATAATTAACAATTGGGTTATTAGTGAGGTTCGTGTCCTATGGGAAGAATGAAAGATCGATCGTTATCTGACATGGTTCAGGTCCATGTCTTTGTCTCTGGGAAGGTTCAAGGGGTGGGTTATCGCTATGCTACTGCAAGCGAAGCCCGGAAACTGGGTCTTGGCGGTTGGGTGCGAAATTTGCCCGATGGTAGGGTGGAGGCTGTTTTTGAGGGAAGCAAGGAAGCGGTGGAAAGGATTATTGTTTGGTGCGATCGGGGGCCCGCGCCGGCTTTGGTTAGCGATGTTGAGGTTGAATATCGAGAACCAGAAGGCATCGAAGGGTTCGAGGTGAAGATGTAGGAAGGGGGAGTTGGGAACAGGCGAGACGCCTGTTCTACGGGGGTTATCTCTGGTTGGCAAAGATTCGATGCTGCATGGATATACTCTTAACAAATGGCTCCACTTTTTGGCGATCGCTCTTATATCAAGTCGCAATAAATAACCGTAATAAAAACAAGAGGGTAAAAAAAAGCAAAGCCAGTAAAGTCAATGGTTTTACGCCTAAGACCCAATTATTAATTATTAATTATTAATTGTTAATTGATATTACTATTCGGTTATTTGTTTAGCACTGTTTTTTATTTCATTAAAAAATTGAAATGCACCCCATTCAATCGTGGTATGATGGATTGGTTGAAGGGATGTGGAAGACAAATTATGGATGCTGAAGAATTGTTAAGACGATACGCTGCCAAAGAGAGGGACTTTAGAGAAACTGACTTGAGGGGCGCATCCTTAGAGGGGGCTTAACGCGATGTGCAACTTTTTTGCCAAATCTGAGCTGACACGAAGATGAAAGGACTTTTTAGTGTATTCAAGAATACATTTACCCGGAAATTTGGACCAATCTCTTGACAAAAAAAAGTC
>JAXHVR010000083.1:0-24835 GCA_034189005.1 Cyanobacteriota bacterium
GCGGAGACGCGGAGACGCGGAGACGCGGAGACGCGGAGACGCGGAGACGCGGAGACGCGGAGACGCGGAGACGCGGAGACGCGGAGAGGGGATGTCACCGCGTCTCCCTGTCCCCGTGTCACCGCGTCTCCCCTCCCCCCTCCCCCCTCCCCCCTCTCCAATTACTTAGGGCTACTGACGGCGTTTGAGAATTAATCCCAACAAACCCAACCCCAATAACGAACTAACCGTTGTCGGTTCCGGTACGGTTTTTTTCTTTGCCTTCTGGGAATAGAAGTGTGGATCGGACTGCAAGCGCAAGGCGACCTCTAATGGTACATCCTCCGTTGCTGAGGAACCGTAAACTGTTGTTGCTGAGGCGATATCGTCAGCTTGGGGGCCTCGGAAAGATTCGGAATAATATTCGTTCATTAAAGAGTCATCGACGTTGCTGTGAGTAAGACCTATTGTATGACCGATTTCGTGGGCGGCTACTTGGAAAATATCTATGGTCTCCAGGTCGCCATCGATGCTATCAACTGCCCAATTTTCGCTGACATCGAATAAAACGTCTCCGGCCCCAGAAAGTCCCTCGTCGGGGTGGGGGAAAAATGCGTTAGCAAAGGTTCCTGAAGGACCGTCAAATTTAACGGCACCGATGCGAATATCTCCAAGGGCATCTGGATGGTTGAAGTCTTTGCCGTTGTCTGCTACTTCGATGAAATCTATATTAGCTGCATCCCCCCAAGCGCCGAATGCTTTTCTGACTTCATCCTCGAAGCCGTTTAATATGTCTTCAACTGCCATAATTCGATCGCCTTCTTGGCAGTAGGGGTCACAACCAGTTCCCGAGGGTATGAAACTGTAAGTAACTGTAGCACCAGTTCCAAATTCTCGATCGCCCCATTTGGTGCCGAAGAAATTGTGGGCTTCGGCAGGGGACGAGATGCCCAAGCTACCCAAACAAGTAGCGCAAGTGGCGATCGCTGTCAATACAATTTTTCCGTTCATTTCTATTATTAAAGGTAAAGAGTAGTAATAACAATTAACAATTAACAATTAACAATTAACAATTAACAGTTAACAGTTAACAATTAACAATTAACAATTAACGGTTAACCATTAACAATTAACAATTAACAATTAACGATTAACAATAGACCTCTTGCATAATTCGATTTTTATGTAGGGGCAAAGCTTATGGGAGACAATTTTTGTTGAAAACCAGAGGTTTTTATGTCCATAAGCTTTGCCCCGTCTTTATTTTTGCAAGAGGTCTAATTAACAATTAACAATTTTAAGACAATGGGTAGATGCGCCGCAGCGCGCCCTACAATTCAACCTAACGGCGGCGCTTCAAACCGAACAAACTCGCAGCAGCAAAACCAAATATTCCCAGAAGAGTGCTGGGTTCTGGAACCGATGCATTGATAGGTGCGTTAAACTTGTTATCTTCCGGGTTCAAGAATCGACCGGTTAACCCCTGACGGGAACTACCTTTAAACAAGGCGATCGCTTCCTCCTCTGTAGCCTCCAAAAGATCGGAAAAATTAGCTGCACGCAACGCCGATGATGTCAAATTAGGAACCAGACTGAAGGCCGACGAGGCCGAGATGGTGTCTGGAACAGATTCCTCCACCAGGTTGACATTGTTATAAAACAGTTCTGAGGGTTTTCCCTTCAACTTACCCTCGCGAAAGTTAGCGCCAGGATCGTCAAAGGGCAGGCGCAACAGGTCTAACATTCCGAAACCGTATTTATTGCCGCCTGCAGCAGTGCCCAGGGGGTCGCCGTTTTCGTCTAGGAGAAACCAGTTGAGTCCCAGAATCTCTTTCTCGTCAATGTCATCGACAGCGAAGATAAACCCATCGAGGACGTTACTGCGGTCGTCGAGGTTTGTTAAGTTTGGAGTAGAAATGGGAGTTTTCGTCTTCCACTCGATCGCGCTCTTGGAAGCAGAAGAAACAGTTCCTAAGTTCAAGCGGTTCGGAGTGCCGGAGATGGGGTCGCGATCGGACCCGATGGGGCGACCGTTGAGATCTACGGTTGCACCGTCAAAGGAAGGTGTTTCGTTAATTTTAATCAGTTCCGTCTTGCCGTTGAGAGCAATGCCGATGCCCGACACCGGAGAATCTGTCCAGTTGACGACCTCGAAGGCGAATTGAAACTTGTCTCCTTCCGGGTCCCCTTCTACTGCTTTGATATCGGTGAAGCGGAAGCTAAAGGGTTTAGTGGGTTCGACGGCAACGTTAAAGGAGTCGTAAGCAAAACCCCCATCGCCGTCGGCGACTTGGAGTTTTACGGTATGGTTGCCGGGTTCGCTAAATGAGTATTTGCCGTTTTTGCCGGTGAAGTCGTCATAGATGCCATCGTTATCTAAGTCCCAGTTATAGGTGAGAACGTCCAGACGTCCCGGGTCCGAGGCATCGGCGGCAAAGTCGAATACCATCTCGGGATAAATCTGGAGGTCTTGGGTGATGTTGATGATGGTGGGATCGACGTTTCGGACTGTTAGGGTTCGAGTGCGAGTGTTGCTGTATTTGCCGTCTTCGTCTCTTGCTCGCGCCCTGTAGGTGTGGGTTCCCTCGTCGCGAAATATACCTAAATATTCGCTCTGAGAACGGGTGCCGGATTTATCGTAGTCGGTGCCAATATTGCGACCGTTAAGGAAGAAGGAAATCGCGTCTTTGTTTGGGTCGGAGGCTTTGAGATATGCCGTGGCAGAACTGCCTTCGTTTATAGTGTTGTTTGAGAGATCGAAGTCGTAGAGATTCGGTGCGACGGAACGTTCGGTGAAAATGCGAATTTGATCCACTGCCGTTCCTGCGAGTAAATCTACATCAAGCTTTCTCCTATTAGAGCTAAGAGTCACCGAATCGTTACCCTTTTCGTTGATAATCCCTCTTTTTAATTGGGTTGAATATGAACCGCTAAGGCCAAACTTATTGTCGGTGTTATTGAGACCACTTTTAGACACCATTAAGCCCAGAATGTCTTCGTCGAAAGTAACATAACCGCTGGTTTTTTGGTTTTTTTTACTAGGATTGAAATGCAGCAAGTAGCTGTTAACGGTAGTGCCTGCTGAGATAGTGCCTCTGGATCTCTTGTAGTGAGTACCCGTATTTAGGATATCTACTCCCAAATTATTTCTTAGAAGAACGTTTTGCTTTTCCTGGAATAGATAAATATTCTTATTGTCTTTTTCTCCTCTTTTCCTTAGGTCTGATGGAAGACCGCTTCGCGTGACATTGCCACCAGTGCTGAGAATAGCAGCTAATGATGGGGCGGTGGTAAGAGCGATCGCCATCCCAGATAGCGGTAAAATAAATAACGTTTTATAAAACTCGTTCATTGCTAAAACCTCTCAATAATTTGAAAATAACAACTGAAAAAAGAACGAAGTAGGCTGCGCTGCGGCGCACCTTACAACTGGTTACAATTTCACTTCTAGCAAGCACCCACCCGAGCAAAAACTACATAAATAGTCTTGCAAATAATAGCTAAATCGTACCAAGGATGCCAAACATTTTGATAGCGCAAATCGAACTCAACAATCTTCTCAAAATCCTTCACATCTGACCGGCCATTCACCTGCCATTCACCGGTCATCCCGGGTTTTACATTCAACCTTTGCCAATGATAATCGCTGTAATTAACAACCTCATCCCCAGTGGGAGGGCGAGTGCCTACTAAACTCATTTCCCCCAACAATACATTCCAAAATTGCGGCAATTCGTCCAAACTGGTGCGGCGTAAAAACTGACCGACGCGAGTAATGCGGGGGTCGTTTTCGCTCTTAAAGATTAACCCATCGGCTTCCTTGGCAATTCTATATTTTAAACTTTCTGCATCCTCAACCATCGAGCGAAACTTCCACATTTTGAAAGTATGTCCGTAGAGTCCGTAGCGTTCTTGAGAATATAAAACAGGACCGGGACTATCCCACTTAATAGCAACAGCAATGGGAAGGAAAAAAATAGCTAAAATTGCCAATCCTACCAAACTTCCAGCTATGTCTAGCAAGCGTTTGGAAAACGAATAAATAGAAGGGTGATGGTGCGGTCTTAAATTGATGGTAGATGTAGTCATGACATTAATTTCTTTTACTAAGTATTAAGGGTAGTCGGTCACAATTTGTGTTCTAACGTCAAAATCAAGTTCGTAGTAATCGCTTTAGCGATTGATATAGATAAATCGCTAAAGCGATTACTACGAACAGTCCATGTCTTATAAGGTTTGAATTTCTCCAACTCCTTCTATTTATCTATTAGGGAGTAGCCGCCGATTTTTACGCCTAATTTCGGTTTTTGTTACATTTATTAATATTTTGTCTAAAAACATTACATGGCCTTAACGGCTGGGCAAAAGTTGGGGGGAGTCGTTACCAGAAGTCCTTTCTGGTAACGAGGTTTTATCTGGATGTGGAAGTCTGGAGGATTGTTTCAAGACTCTTTTAACAAAGCGATCGCCTCCATCGCTTGTTCCTTTCCTAAAGAGTTTCCCTCCTCTTCAAAAATCTCCGCTGCTTTATGAAAATCTGCATTGGCAAACTGCCGATTTCCCATTAATTGATAAGCTAAACCGCGATTGTAGTAAATAAAGGCGATTTCAGGATTCTTTTCTAACACGGTATTATAATCATCAATGGCACCTTGATGGTCTCCGAGTTGAGAGCGAACTACCCCTCGGTTGCCATAAGCTTCGATATAATTGGGATTAATTTCCAAAGCTTTATCGTAATCCTCAAGGGCGCTTTTTTCGTCGAGTAGTTTATAGCTTGCGTAACCGCGATTGAAATAAGCCTCGGCTAAATTGGGGTTAATTTCTAAAGCTTTATTGTAATCTTCAATAGCTTCCTCATATTTGCCATCCTCAAACAAAGCATTGGCGCGGTTGTTGTAGAATTTAGCTTCGTCGGGATTTTCTGCTATAGCTTCGTCGTAATTAGCGATCGCCTCTTTATAATTTCTTTCTGCGGCATTTTCCGTACCGCGTTGATATAATTTTTCGGCAGATGTTTCGCCGCAAGCAGTCAATCCCAGAGCAGCGATCGCGGTCAATAAAACAATAGTTTTAGGAAAAGTTTTCATCTTAGGTAATAGGTAATAGGTAATGGGTAATTAACAATTAACAATTAACAATTAACAATTAACAATTATTAATTCTTAATTGTCCCGCGCTTCAAACCGAAGAAACTCAAACCAGCCAAACCAACCATGGCCAAACTGCTAGGTTCGGGAACGGGTTGCGGTGGTACGGGAGTAAAACCTGGTTCTAATTGAGCGTTAGTGGGAGCGTTAAAGCGATTATCTTCCGGGTTGGAGAAAGTAGCAGTAGTTCCAGGACCGAACTCAGCCTTAAATAAGGCAATTAAATTCTCCTCTGGGGCAGCGCGGAGAGAGGAAGATGCAAGTCCCAAGCCAGAGAAGAAGGTCGCCGGCGCTGCCAAGATCGGGTCTGCCTGGGGTTCCGTCACCCGGTTAACATTATCGTAAAACAGGGTAGGGGATTCCCCCAAACCAGCGTTGCCGGCAAACAGGGCACCCGGGTCTGTTGACTCGTCCAAAGGTTGCCGATAAAGGTTCACAGTTCCGAACCCGTAAGCATTGCCCTTGCCGGAAACCCCAATAGGATTGCCGCTGTCATCCAACAAGAACCAGTTTAAGGAGACAACTTCCTTCTCATCGAAGTCATCCACCGTGACGACAAATCCATCGAGGACATTATTGCCGTTATCAACGGTCTCCATGTCTGGAACCAGGGGGTTGAAATCATTTACAGTCCAGCAGCGACCTCCCCACCACCGCCACCACCAAGAAGAACACTGGGTCTGGGTTTGAGTAACTTCTACTTGGCAACCTGGAACTAAAGCGCAGGCTTGCTGAGTGGAGGTTGCCCCCAATAAGTTGCTATTAGGAATAGCGGTTCCGGCCTCCCACTCGATAGCGGAAGCGCTGGATGTAGCTACGTTCCAATCGTTAAGTTTGTTAAGATTGCCAGTGGGGCCGCTATCGTCTCCTTTGCCGATGGGGCGGCCGTTGTTATCGATTTTGCCCCCGGCTAAGAAGGGGACTTTATTAACTGCGCCGCTTGCCCCGGTGCCTTCATTGAGAGCGATCGCCACCCCTGCCGCTGGAGTATTGGTCCAGTTGAGGACTTCAAACTCGAATTGAAACTTATCGCCTTCGGGGTCATCTGGTACGGCTTTGATATCGGTGAACCGGAAACAGAAGACTGGGGGCAGTTTAACTTCTGGGTTGGGGGGTCGGGGGATCGGGTCTGCATCGGCTTTCTTGGCGGGAACTAATGCGACTATGGTTGCTGCAGTCGCTGTTAGGAGCAAACTGCCGATGCGACTTTGGAAATAGTTTGTTTGAGAGTGGAGCATTGTCTGTTGTTTGTAGTTAGGAAATGGTAGGTCTTTGGTGCGCCAGTAATTTTTATTGCTCTGACGCACCCAACAATTTAATTTTCAGCTTAACGACGGCGTTTGAAGGCAAACAAACTCAAACCAGCAAGTGCGATGCCAGCCAAAGCCCCCGGTTCTGGCACAGACTCGGGGTCAAAGTCGTCGCCGTCACCGGTTCCGCCAGTTCCACCGGTTCCACCAGTTCCACCAGTTCCGCCAGTTCCACCGCCGGTTCCACCGGTTCCGCCAGTTCCACCGCCAGTTCCACCAGTTCCACCGCCAGTTCCACCGCCGGTTCCACCGGTTCCGCCAGTTCCACCGCCAGTTCCACCAGTTCCACCAGTTCCACCGGTTCCACCGCCAGTTCCGCCGGTTCCACCAGTTCCACCACCAGTTCCACCGCCAGTTCCACCGGTTCCACCAGTTCCACCACCAGTTCCACCGCCAGTTCCACCGGTTCCACCGCCAGTTCCGCCGGTTCCACCAGTTCCACCGCCAGTTCCACCGCCGCCAGTTCCACCGCCGGTTCCGCCGGTTCCACCAGTTCCACCGCCGGTTCCACCGTCGCCGGTTCCACCGCCGCCAGTTCCACCGCCGCCAGTTCCGCCGCCGCCAGTTCCGCCGCCGCCAGTTCCGCCGCCGCCAGTTCCGCCGCCGCCGGAATTGCCATAATCGATAGGCTTGGTATTAATAGCAGAACCAAAGATATTATCTTCGGGATTCCGGAAAGGAGCGGTAATACCAGCACCAAACTCACCGGCAAACAAGGCAATAACAGAATTTTCTGCCTCGTCTGACGCAGGATTATTTGCAGTGGGTGCCTTGAAAGCAGATGAAGCCAACAACGGATCTGCCGCCGGAGCGATTAAAGTGTCGTAAGTGCCATCAGAAAATTCCGTCACCCGATAAGACTCTTTAGCAAAGACGTTCGGGGTTTGCCGAAAACCAGTGTTTTGAGGAAAAAGAATGTTTTGATTATCAAAAGTAGCATCGGGATCGCCATTCTGATCGATATTCAAGCGAGTAAGATTGACCGTTCCGAAACCCATCTGGTTGCCCAAACCGACGCTTCCGAGGGGATTGCCGTTAACATCTAACAGGTTCCAGTTAAACGAGATTGCCTCTTGCTCGTCGAAGTCATCAATGGTGATTACAAAACCGTCGAGGACGTTGTTGCCGTCATCCACCGTTTCCCAGTTGCTCACTACAGGTTGATTTCCGCCGACTACTCGACAACCTGGAACTAGGGCGCAAGCTCCTGGAGTGTTCCTCGGTCCTACTCCCAACAAGTCACGGTTGGGAATCGGTCCGTTGGCGAAGGTATTAAAATCAAATTGACTGGCAGTCCATTGAACTGCTGTTTCCGTCGATTCAACTACTGCTCCGTTATTGCTGAAAAGCTGATTTCCCGGCAAGACATCGGCACGAGACCCGAGGGGCCGACCGTTACGGTCTATTCCTGCACCCGCTAAGGATGGAGCAATGCCGTCCCCAGTGATGGTGGCAGCATTAAGCGCCATGCGGACGCCACCTGCAGGTCGGTTCGTCCAGTTCAAGACCTCGAAGGAAACTTGGAATTTATCTCCTTCTGGGTCGTCTTCCACTGCTTTGATATCGGTGAACCGGAAACAGAAAACTCGCGGTAAAACTGTTTGTGGTGGTGGTGCCGGTACCGGATCTGCCAGGGCGACTTCGGCAAAGACGCCGACGCCGAGAGTGGTGGCGATCGCTCCTAAAACTAAACGATTTAAACCTTTAATCGGTTTAATTTGCTTTCTTCGATTAATCATGGTGTTGTGAAAAAAATAATTTTTACGAAATCTTAAACTTCCCATTGCGGAACATACCGTTGGAAAGACTCCACCAAAGGTTTGTATAGCGATTATTGAATCTATGAGGTACATCCCGAACGATCCCCCCCTGCCCCCCTTGAAAAGGGGGGAGCCGGAAAATCTCAAAGTCCCCCTTTTCAAGGGGGATAATGGTGGATCGAAAATGTACTTCACCGATTCGACAAATGCTATACCGCAAGGGCTTTTTTAAGCTAGAATGTGACGAAAATCTGTTGCGGATTAAGCGATCGCCCTCGGCAATTCAGTTTTCAACTGCCAGCCGATCGCCTCTTCGTATTGGATATCCCGCGCAATTTCAACAAAAGTAACCGTATAGAAGGCCATGGTTACTAAAGTCGCGAGTAATAATTGCCAGTCGAATTTGCGAATTCCGTCGATAGAGTTGTTATTGTTGCGGTAACGATGGAAACTCGTCGATATGTCAGGGTAAGTTTTGGTAGATGCCATCTGTTTTAGTCCTTTTCGTTTTTCGGCTGCATCAGGTTTGCAGGTTTCTACATAAACCTTTAGGTGAGACCGCTGAATTTATGCAGTAAAAATTCGGATTTTGGGAAAATTATCCGGGGCCTCTAAATAAACCTTTAGGTGAGACCGCTGAATTTATGCAGTAAAAATTCGGATTTAAGGAAAATTACCCGGGGCCTCTAAATAAACCTTTAGGTGAGACTCCCGATTTTATGCACTCATAATTCGCATTCGGGAAAAATTACCCGTCGCCTCTAAATAAACCTTTAGGTGAGACCGCCGAATTTATGCACTCATAATTCCGATTCGGGAAAAATTATCCGTGGCCTCTAACCACAACTTTAAGTACAACTACTTATACTAGGCACTTATAATTCCGATTCGGGACAAATTTGTAATTTTTGGACATTTGTCTGGCCCCTTCAACTAGGCCATGGGCGAACGCGCCGAGCGTTGCGAATGCAACATCGCCGTTGGCCCCCCGTTCTACTTCGGCCAGCGACTAAAAGGATTTTTGGCTAAATTAGAATTAAAATATCGGAAATCCCCAGATACCTCTTCCCCTATCCAGTCTGGCAGTTCGACAATTTGATCCTCTTCAGTAAGTTCGACTTCTGCTAAAATTAACCCTTGATTGTCGCCGGCAAACTCATCCACTTCCCAGACAAACTCCCCCATGGGAATTTTGTAGCGGGTCTTTTCGATATAAGGGCGCTCGCATAGAGTCTCTAACATCTCTCGGGCATCTTCTACTGGGACGGGATATTCAAATTCTGCCCGGGCATTACCCAGCGACGGTCCTTTAATAGTTAAAAAGCCGCGATCGCCTGCAATACGGACTCGCACCGTTACTCCTTCTTTCGTGGGAATATATCCTTGGCAGTAAACCATGCCTTCAGCGAGGGACCGCCATCGATCCCCTTTTACTAAAAATTTGCGTTCTATCTCTATTGCCATTTCTATATTTTTTTAAGTATGGAATCAATTAAAATTTAAAGCTTCTTTTTTATAAGGATCAAAAAATAAAATTTTTTCCTTTTAGTCAGTCCCCTTCTTGTTAAGAAAGGGTATAGCATTTTTCAAATCGGTGAAGTACATCGAGCGATCCCCCTAAATCCCCCTTAAAAAGGGGGACTTTGAGATTTTCCGGCTCCCCCCTTTTCAAGGGGGGCAGGGGGGGATCGTTCGTGGTGTACCTCACCAATTCAATAATCGCTATAATTGTTAATTATTAATTATTAATTATTAATTGTGAAAAGCACGATCGCGATCGTAATGGGAGTCTCAGGTTCGGGAAAGTCAACTGTCGGCGAGTTGCTAGCAAAATCTCTGAATTGGGATTTTAAGGATGCCGACTCTTTCCATCCAGAAGCAAACGTAGAAAAAATGAGTCGGGGTACTCCTCTGGAGGATGCCGATCGCTTGCCTTGGTTGTTGGTGTTGCAGCGGGCGATCGACGAGTGGTTGAGGGAGGGGCGGGATGTAGTCTTAGCTTGTTCCGCCCTCAAAGAAGCCTATCGGCAGATGTTGGTAGGCGATCGCCAGGAAGTAAAAATAGTTTACCTAAAAGGTTCTTTCGAGTTATTTGCCCGTAGGCTAAAACAGCGGGAAAATCACTTTATGAAAGTCGATTTACTCACCAGTCAATTTTTCGACCTAGAGGAACCAAAAAAAGCGATCGCCCTCGATGCTTCTTCCTCCGTCGAGGCGATCGTCAAAAGCATTATCAACCATTTAGAAATTGAGGATATTTAACTGTTAATTATTAATTGTTAATTGTTAGTTGTTAATTGTTAATTGTTATAGCAATCCGTAGATCGTTGGCGGTATCTAAGAAACCGGGTTTCTGGAACCCGAATTTTCCAATTGTTAATTGGAACAATGATAATTCGCACGGCAGAAACCGGGTTTTTTGAAAAAACCCGGTTTCTTAAATCCCCATGCCGATAAGATATTTTATTTTTGGCGAAGGTATTGTCAAAGAAACCGGGTTTCTGGACCCAGAATTTTCCAATTGTTAATTGGGAAAATGTTAATTGGGAAAATGTTATATAGCAGGGCAAAGCATTCGGAAACGAGATTTTGGCGATAGCAATTATTATTTATTCCCGAATGCTGTTGCCCCTACAGGTTGCTTGGGGTTTATTTTTTAACCAATTATTAAATCCTTGTTCCCAACAACTAACAACCAACAACCAACAACTAACAACCAACAACTAACAACATTACTTCATAAACCGTCCCGCCATTTGCATCGCATCGGCAATATCGACATCTCCATCCCCATCCGCATCTAAGAAGCCATGTAAAACTGGGTTGCTTCCTTGAATTGGATTTTGACTGTTAGTCCCAGAATTTAAGAAGCTCAGAACCATAGAAACCAACTGAGGCAAAATATTTGTTATTACCGAAGCATCTAAGCCAGTTCTCTGGGCAATAATATTAATCATTTGGCTTACTTGGGTTGAAGAAAATAAAGCTCTTATTGCTTCAGGGCTAGGACTTAGACCGCTAAATCGATTGACAATAGATTGTGCTGCTTCTTCTCCATCTTCAGCACGTTTATCTTGCAATGCAGACTTTGTAAAATTGCCGACAACAGACATGGCAGTATTAACGGTCCCCTGGTCAACTCCCAAGGTATTACTTAGCTGTTGGGCTGTGTTGAAGATACCACCCAATTGACTTGTATTGGCTAGCAAACTTGGGTCGTTAATCGCACCCATGACTTTATCGAATAGTCCCATAATTTTGAAATTTGTAAAGTGTACTCGTTGATTATTTATCTAATTTAGCTCGGAATTCCTCCCTCCCTAGAGCGGTTTCAGCGCGATATTAAGCTGCTACTGCTTTTATGGCCATTTTCCCCACCCAAGGTCGTACTTCAAAAAAAGTTAGCAGCCAAAAAAGCCTCCACCTCTTCAGGAGTAGGTTGAGCGGCGATCGCCCCCGGTTTAGTAGTAGTTAAAGCTCCTACCGCGCTGGCATAGACCGCTGTTTTTTGTGCCCGAACTGGACTGGCCAAACTGGCAATTCCGTGTTGGCACAATTGATGGAGGAAACCAGCCACGAAGGCATCCCCCGCCCCGGTAGTATCTACAGCCTCCACCGAGAAAGCAGGAACTCTGCCTTTGGTGTCTCCTAAATAATAGAAACAGCCCTTATCTCCCGCAGTTACTAATATGCCTTCTGCCGAGTCCAGACGATGGGCAATGTCCTCGGGGTCCGTAGTCTCGAATAACCATTGGGCTTCTTCTTCCGAGAGCTTGACAAAATCCACCTTTTGTAATATTTCTTCTATTAATATCTTAGCCTCAGCCTCATCATCCCAAAAAACGGGACGCCAGTTAACATCTAACAAAATTTTGACGTGGTATTGGTCTGCCAATTCCAGAGCGCGCGCGATCGCCCCTCGGGTTTCGGGGTATGCTAGTTCAAGAGTGCCCGCGACGAGAAAATCAGCGTACTCGAACAAATGCTCGGGGATTTCTGCGGACTGCAGGCGAGTATCGGCAAACTCAGTAGTGTGGCGTTTGCCGAAGCCGGCAAATTGGCGATCGCCCGTTTGGGACCGCAGCACATAAATTAACCTCGTCGGGGCAGTGGGATGTTTTTGAACTGCCGAGACATCTACACCAATATCTTGCAAAAGTTGCACCAAACTGTTACCATCGTCATCTCGGCCGACGGCCCCGACGAAGGCTGCCGTTGTACCTAATTTGACTAAAGCACAGGCAACATTGGCAGGAGCTCCACCGGGGTAAGGAGTCCAAGACTCAACCTCTTCGAGCGATCGCCCTGGTTGGTCTGCCAGACAATCAAATAAAATTTCACCGAGACAGATAACGCGATAATTGGCCATATCTATTTGAGATTTGAGAATTTAACTGGATTGGGATTTTAAGTAGGCCCCAGCCCTGGCGACCGCCTAAACAATTTTAGATTGCCATTAAAGCAATTTTTGTCAAGATTTCTATAAAATTATAATTAGGTAGATATACATAAATAAGAAAAATGATGACAGCAAGCAAATCTAAAACCAAAATTTCCCTTTCGTACAGAGAACTCCAAGTCGTCGAATTAGTGGCGTTAGGGTTGACCAATGAAAAAATAGCCGAAAAACTGGAAATAAGCAAGCGGACGGTGGACAACCACATCAGCAATATTTTGGGTAAAACTAAAAGCGGCAATCGGGTGGAATTGGTAAGGTGGGCCTTGAATTGGGGCAAGGTATGTCTGGATAATGTCAACTGCTGCACTTTACCAGCAGCCAGCGAACAACTGGTTACTCATTAGAAGCCGAGTGGGAGAGGGGTAAGCAATGCAAACAGCAAAAGAGAGGCGGCAAAAGTATCAATTAAGTTGCCCGGGGCTGCCATTGGCAGTTTATCGGGAAGTGGCCGCTCATTTGCGTCAAGTAAACGGTCTTAAGGCAGGTTTATTTGCCCCCGGGCCGTCCTTACCTTTTGATTACGATCGCTCTCAGGTAGGGGGCTTGTGGATGGAGTATCCAGAAGATGCCTCAGAAAGCGATCGCCTCCTAGCGGACAAAATATTGGCATATTACAGCGATCGCTTCGGGCCCTGGCAGGAGGACGATACTCCTATAAATGACGGCGAACGGTAGGAGCGATCGATTAAGTAATTAATAATTAATAATTAATAATTAATTATTACTTAGCAGCGGGTATGAATGCTGAATTACCGTTAATACAGATCCAGCACTCGTTCTCAATTTTGTTCGATTTATTTCACCTCACGACTTAAGACTGGACGAGTTTATAGAAATTTTCCCAAAAAATAAAAAATAACATATAGCAATGCGTTTGTCTTATGCAATTTGTTAGAAACCGGGTTTATGGCCTAGGAGCTTATCTTAAGCAATTTAGGATTGCTATAGCGCCTTTAGACTGACGAAGACCTAGATTATTTCTATGGTTTGATGCGATCGAGCTATCTGCTTAAAAACCGGGGAAAGTTAGAGGCGATAAGTAGTTAGGCAAAAATATTTACATAAAATGATTTTTTATTTCCCCGTAGAACAGGCGTCTCGCCTGTTTCCTCTGTCCAATTAATTTTGCACGGGTACTTACTTATCAACCAAACTAAAAATTAACTCAAAAAAACTTATGTTTGCATTACCACCAATACCCGATTATTTAGTCGGCATCATTATTGTCTTAGTCGTGCTGCCCTCCCTAGCAGCTATTTTGTTACGTTTCGTGCTTAATTTATATCTAGACTCTCTCGGAAGCAGAGTTAGAAAGTTAATTTATCAACAAACATCAAAAAAACCAAGCATCGTACAAGATTTAGAAAGCAGATTTGCCCAGGGGAGTTCTAAATTAGAACAAGTAAATACACCCGCATTAATAGCGCAAGTTTATAGCAGGCAGCGATTGGGTTTAATTCACTGCGAACAAATAGACTTATTTTGCCGAATTCTTCCTAATTTATTGCTATCCTTCGGGCTGTTGGGAACCTTTATCGGCATCACCATAAATTTAACTTCTCTAAGCGAAACGGTTAGCGATACAAGTGCCACCGATATTAGCAGTTTGCTCACGGAATTACAGGCGCCTCTACAAGGCATGGGCATCGCTTTTACTACTAGCTTGGTGGCGATATTTTTTAGCGCAATCTTAACGGCGGTTAATTTTTTATTCAACACTAATCTTTCTAAATATCGACTGCTGAATTTGCTAGAAGATTACCTCGATAACGTCTATTTGCAAACCTTGGCGGGAGAAACCCAGCTAGATAAAGTAGTTAAAGCTGTAGCTTATTCCTTCGACGGCTTTTTAAATAAATTCGGGGAAACAATTACCGTAGCAGTACAGTCAGCACTCCAAGATAAAGTGCAACAAATTTATGATGCCAACTCTCAAGCTACTAAATTAGCAGAAGAAACTTACCTTCGCATGGCAGAAGCGGCGACGACGATCGCTCGAAGCGCCCAAGAATTTCAGATAGCTTCGGATAGGTTTATCGAAGTAGCTAGAAGTTTCGAGCAAAGTCAGTTCCCCCAGAAGCTATCTATGGCAACTTCTGAGTTGGGAAATATTCAAAAAAACTTTTCTCAATCAGCTTCTAATTTAGCAGCTTCCGTGCAGGCGATTGAAATAGTAACTTTGGAACTTCAGGGTTATAGCAAGCGGTTGGTTAAGTTTGGAGAAGATATTAGTAAGAGCAATGAAACTTCTTTACGAGTGTTAGAATCAAACCAACAAAATCAACAAGATTTGAGCGAGACTATCCGCCAGATGCAGGAATCATCCCAAGGCTTCCAAGTCGCTACTAATACTCTCGATTCTTTACAGCGGCGAGTGGTAGCCAAAGCAGAAAATTTAGACGATATTTCTACTGATTTGCGGCAAATGTTGGAAGGGTTGAATAATTATACCCAGTCGGTAACTGGGGGGATTAATTCTTTGGGCGATCGCCTTTCTGAAGGCATGACTTATCAAGCAAATGCCAACAGCACCCAGTTAAAATTAATAGCAAAAAATCTCCTCGAATGCGTCGAACAAATGGAGGGAACTAAAGCAGAAATGTCGGCTTTGCGGCAAAGTTTAGAAAGAGTCAAATAAACTAATTAAGAAAACTAAGAAATTACCGCTGAGAAACCGGGTTTTTTGAACAATACCTTCGCAATTTTTATTGTAGGTTGGGTGGAACCTCCGTTGAACCCAACATCTTAGTAGCTAAAACTAAACGATTTTGTTGGGTTTCGCTGTCGCTACACCCAACCTACAAATGGTATTTTTTCTCCATGGCTGAGAAACCGGGTTTTTTGAAAAAACCCGGTTTCTGGTCCGCGCCCATATCTTAATTCCTGCAAGGATTGCCATACTGGTTTGATTAACAATTGAGATTATCAAAATTACAACTAACAACTATCGACTGACAACTAACTAATAAGGAGTATTTATGAGGCGATCGCGAGGTTTTGAAGAAAACGAAGAACTAAATGTTTGGCCGGCGTTTACCGACTTAATGTCGAACGCTTTTATGATTTTGAGCTTATTTTTATTGTTAGCCATCATTAAAGCAGTGTTCGTAGAAACAGTTTCCGATGCTAACGAAGATAGAGCCCTAGAATTAGAAGAAGATGTTACCAGTTTGGAAGAGCTATTAAAACGAAGAACGACTAGAGTAAGAGAGTTAGAAGGAACAGTTACCGGTCTCAGAGGAAGAGTCTCCACCTTGCAGAGCAACTTAGACAACAGGTCGGATAAAATAGGAGAATTAGAAGCAGAAGTGGAGCGTTTAAAATCGCCTCCAGTAATCGTAATTCGAGATTCCCAAGAGAGGCGATTTGAATCCGGTAGCGCGGCATTATCGGGAGGACTAGAGAGTTTCATCGAGGAAGATTTGGTCGGGCAAATCGAAAACTTTGCCAAAGAATATGAAGGTTATGTAGTAGAAGTGATCGGTCATACCGACGGTCAAGTAAATATAGGAGCAGCGAGCAATTTAGACTTAGCTTTAGAACGAGTCGCCAATGGCAGCGAACCAGTTAGCACTCTGCAAGGTGGTTCTAATGCAGATTTAGGTTTAATGCGAGCGTTAGCGGTGGTGAAACAGTTGCAAGAAAACCCGCGTTTAAAAAAGTTAGGCTTAAAATTCAGGGCCTATTCCGCAGCCCAGTTATACACTCCTGGGGGAGATTACGCCGGGGTAAACCGAAACCCAGAAGAAAGCAGGCGGCGGATAGAAGTGAGGTTTACCCCGACTGCAGTCGAGAGGTAGGGGAGTAGCAAAAAAATAAAGTACCAGTCCCTTGTAGGTTGGGTGGAGTGGAACGCAACCCAACATCGGTATGTTATTAAATTGCTAGTCCCTAGAGTCATGGAGCGATCGTAGCGATCGCTCGTAGTAATCGCGAAGAGCGATTCTTCCTATACTCCAGACGGTAAAAAAAAGCATTTTTTGCAAGGGTAGCATTCGCGATTTATGGCCAATTATAAGATGGCGTGAAGCCCCGCCCGCTCGCTTCGGGTGGGGCTTTGCGCGAGCGTTCGCTTCCGCAAAGCCCTCCGGGCCGCTTCCCTAAGCACTGGTTTATTTTCAAAAAAAGCGCAATTTTTGCCTCTGCCGAGTAGAGATCGAATTTCGACAAATTCAGAAAAAAGCTGCTACTATTTAAAAATCTAACCTTATCAACGAAAGCGATATGCTACCTATTAAAAAACAAATCGTCACCGACAAGGCAATGCGTCCCGTTGGGGTATTCGTGGATTATGAAGACTGGCAGAAAATCGAGGAATTATTAGAAAAATGTCAATGGCCGGTGGATGCTGCCGAGGCCCCGGAAAATTTACCCGAAACTAAATCTCCTGCGGTGGATACTTCTCCTGAAGAAACGGCGAACAATAATAAGAGCAATGTTCCATCCGCAAGGCAGCGCGAACGCATCGTACTCCCACCAGCAACGACGGTAGTGAAATTCACCTTATCGATGCTGCCAGAAATTCCCGGCATCCACAGGGAGGAAGCGGAAAACAAGGCCAAGGAAGCTTATGTAATGACGCTGCTGCGGCATCACGATATAAGCGCGGGGAGGGCGGCGGAGTTGTTAGGTATTAATCGCTGGGAACTTTCTGATTTAATGGACGATTACGATATCTCTCCCTTTGCCGAATTAACTGCGGAAGAGTTGGAACGGGAAGTTGCCGAAACTATGATGATGTTGGAGGCGAGCGAAAAATGATTGTTGTTTCAGATACCACGCCCCTAAGCGAACTGGCAAAAGCGGGGTTGCTTAACCTGTTGCCGGATATATATGGCTCGATTATCATTCCTCAAGAAGTATTCGACGAAGTTACCACTGGCGTTCATCCCGCTGCTGCATTGGTCCAGTCAGCTAACTGGATAGAGGTGCGATCTGTTAGGGAAGCTGAGAAAGTTGTTGCATTGACAAGAGCCTTCGGACTTGG
This sequence comes from Cyanobacteriota bacterium, assembly GCA_034189005.1. Taxonomy (GTDB): domain Bacteria; phylum Cyanobacteriota; class Cyanobacteriia; order Cyanobacteriales; family Microcoleaceae; genus CALKCV01. The sequence goes on from JAXHVR010000083.1 coordinate 17,646, forward strand.
TTTGGGTGAATGTGCGGCGATGATTCTTGCCGAGGAGTTGGGGGCGGGACGAATTTTGATAGACGATTTGGATGCGCGAAAGGTAGCGCAGTCTCGCAACTTGCCGGTGACTGGTACGGTCGGTACTTTGCTAGTTGCCAAACAACGAGGGTTGATTCCTAATGTTAAAGAAGCGTTGGACGCTCTCATCGCTGGTGGCAAACGCATCAGTCAAAAGTTGTACCAACAAGCTCTGACTTCTGCTGGAGAATAGGGAAGATTATGGAGATAAACGCTCTATTTTCAATGAGTCCCGTTAGCACAGAAACTTCGATTTAACAAATAGGGGCAAAGCATTCGGAGCTAAAATTTAACGTTCTCGATCGTAATTTACCGCCGGAATGCGATCGCCACTACAAGAAAAATTGGGTTTGGTTTTATAACTGGGGTTTTGATTGAGAAAAATAGAGCCTCTGGGACAACAGCATTCGGGTTCCTAAAAAAGCTGCTACTATCTAAGAGTCCAATCTTATTAACAAAAACGCTATTATTATTAAATAAGCTAAAATGTAATAGAAGTGATGCCACCCAAAATCCGAGAGTTAAAAAGCAAGCTACTAAAAGCAGGGTTTATTTGTAAACCAGCAAAGGGAAGCCATAGTAAGTGGATTCATTCTCAACTTCCAAATGCAATCGTTATCGCTGGCAAAGATGGCAGCGATGCTAAAATTTATTTACAAAAGCAAGTTAACGATGCCCTTAAAATGCTCAAACAAATTGAAGAAGAGGAGACAACAGAATAATGAAGTACGCTATTTTAATTCAATGGTCTGATGAGGATAATTGCTTTGTCGTATTTATCCCCGAGTTTGAGGATGTAATGCAGCCGGTTACTCATGGAGATTCTTATGCAGAAGCGATAGCTAATGCGGAAGAGGTATTGGAGTTATTAATTGAAAGTTATCGCCAGGAAGGTAAGGCATTACCAGCAACTAAAAAGTTCGAGAAGTTGCTTCAAGTTGCTTAAAGCTGAAAATAAGAAAGCGATCGCTTCAAAAGCGCAATAATATTATAGTAGGGTGCGCAGCGCGCAGCGGCGATCGCCTTGGTGCTGGAGAACAAAGCGATCGCTCTTAGGGCGAGAAGAAAGCGATGTAGCATACTCGGGCGCTGCGCGTTTCATGTCGCGCCCCGCGAAACGCTCGTTCGTACTTAAGGATAAGAAAGCAAATTGAGTTCGGAAATAAAGCGATAATCGCTTTGATTTTTTGTTAATAAAGGCAAATTGCCAATAATAGCTGTTGCCGCGATAAAAGCATCGGGCATCAGCAAACCATGACTTAAGCGGTAGGTTTTGATTAATTCTACGGTCAAAGCGGAAATATTTTCGTCTATCTGGACGGTTTTATAGCGAGATAAAAACCGTTTAAGATGCCCCAGTTCTAGTTTGTTTCTACAGCCTACTATTAGTTCCATTTGGGTAATCGCACTAATGGTAATTTGACTTTTTTGTTCCTCTATTTCGAGGCGAATAATTGCCGTTTCAATATTACGGCTGACATCTATTAAAATGTCCGTATCCACTAAAACCATAGTTTAACTCCACTCCCGTTCTCTTAGATTTTTAACCCACTGGCTGCTATCTTCTAAGTCTTGTCTATCGGACCACATCCCAATAAAAGGCTCTTCTTTTAACGGAGTTAATACAGTTTTATCTGGCGCAATTAAATCTATTTTATCCCCCAATTTTTTTTTTTCTTCTGGGGTTAAGTTATTAATTATTTGCGCTAGAGAGTCAACTAACTTTAAATTCATAAAAACCTCGTTATTTTTAAGGCTAAGTCTAACTATAACATAAAGCGATCGCCTTGGTGCTGGAGAAGAAAGCGATCCGGTCTTTGCAGAGACGATGTTTGTTAGATAAAGCCACAGACGATCGAACCCGAGGTTTCCTGCTTCAACCAGTAATTAAAGAATATCCAAAAAATCAATTCCCAGCTAATTTCCCCCCTCAAGAAACAACTTAAAGAGAAAGCGAAGAGCGATCGCTAAGTACCAGTGCAAAATTAATTGGACATCTGGAACTTCTCGTGTCGCCTGTTCTACGGGGGTTGGGAGAAATAATTTTATGTAAATATTTTTGCCTACCTACTTACAAATAAACTTTAACAAAAATGTCCCCAAAACTATGACAACTGTCTAAATAAAAGCAACAATCGTCCGGCCCACCTCAAAAAACTTTCCAAGTTGCCCCCCTTCGTGTAAAAGTGGAGACAGAAACAGGACAACTGTTAACCTATTTACACTAAAACCGAGGGCCCTGATGAACGTCAAAACCGTATCAACCGAACCCTTTAACGACCAAAAACCTGGAACCTCCGGCCTGCGCAAGCAAGTCCCAACGTTCCAAAAACCCAACTATTTAGAAAACTTCGTTCAATCTATCTTTGACAGTCTAGAAAACTATCAAGGAGAAACCTTCGTCCTCGGTGGCGACGGTCGCTACTACAACCGACAGGCGATCCAAACCATTCTCAAAATGGCAGCCGCCAACGGCGTCGGCAAAATGTTAGTCGGTCGGGGTGGCATCCTCTCCACCCCCGCCGCCTCCTGCATCATTCGCAAGAATAAAGCTTTTGGCGGCATCATCCTTTCTGCCAGTCACAACCCCGGCGGACCGGAAGGCGACTTTGGCATTAAGTACAACGTCACCAACGGCGGACCGGCCCCTGAGAAAGTCACCGAGGCCATATTTGCCCGCACTAAGGCGATCGATACCTATAAAATCCTCGAAGCTGACGATATCGACCTCGACCGACTCGGCAGCCAGCAGTTAGGGGCGATGAAAGTGGAGGTCATCGACTCGGTGGCGGACTATGCGGAATTGATGGAATCTCTATTTGATTTCGATCGCATCAAAGAACTACTCACCTCTGGCAACTTTCGGATGTGCGTGGACTCCTTACACGCCGTTACCGGACCTTATGCGAAGGAAATATTTGAGAACCGACTGGGGGCTCCTGCGGGTACCGTTCAAAACGGCACGCCATTAGAAGACTTCGGCGGCGGCCATCCAGACCCGAACTTGGTTTACGCCCACGATCTCGTAGAGGTGATGTACGGTCCGGACGCCCCAGACTTCGGTGCCGCTTCCGATGGGGATGGCGATCGCAATATGATTTTGGGTCGCAAGTTTTTTGTCACTCCCAGCGACAGTTTGGCAGTTTTGGCCGCTAACGCTAAATTAGTTCCCGGTTATAGCGGAGGTTTGGCGGGAGTGGCGCGATCGATGCCGACTTCGGCAGCAGCCGATCGCGTGGCCGCCAAACTCGGCATCGACTGTTACGAGACTCCCACTGGTTGGAAATTCTTCGGCAATTTATTAGATGCCGGCAAAGCTACTTTGTGCGGCGAGGAGAGTTTCGGCACCGGTTCGGACCACGTTCGGGAAAAAGACGGTTTGTGGGCCGTGTTTTTCTGGTTGAATATTTTAGCAGTCCGCCAGCAGTCGGTGGAGGATATCGTCGCCGAACACTGGCAAACTTACGGTCGCAATTACTATTCCCGCCACGACTACGAGGGGGTCGATAGTAATAACGCTAATACTCTGATGGAGGAGTTGCGATCGGCACTGTCAGAAATGAAAGGCAAGAAGTACGGTTCCTACGAGGTCGAGTATGCCGATGATTTCAGCTATACGGACCCGATAGATGGCAGCGTCAGCAAGAAGCAAGGCGTTCGTATCGGTTTTACCGACGGTTCGCGGATCGTTTTCCGCCTCTCTGGGACCGGTACCCAGGGCGCGACTGTGCGGGTTTATCTAGAGAGTTACGAGGCTGACTCTAGCAAACACGGTCTGGATCCTCAGGATGGTTTATCGGAGTTGATTAATATTGCCGACGAAATCGCCCAAATTCGCAATTACACTGGGATGGAAAAACCTACTGTGATTACTTAGGGTTTGCTCGATAAAGGCATTAATTAATTGTCGCTACCCGCCGGTAATGGGTAATGGGGCAACAGTAACAGCGCTTTGGGGGGAAGTTTTGGATTAAAAATGCCTGTCTTCGTTTTCCCCATGACCGTTTTCCCCATTACCCAGAAAGTCAAATTTGGGAATTTTTCAGCTTGCCCTAATTAACAATTTGGTTGTTGGTTTGGCAATTAATTAATAATTATGGAAATAAGTAGGTATGCAAAAATATTTGCATAAAAAATTCCCCGTAGAACAGGCATCTTGCCTGTTCGGTATGTAATTAATTTTGCACGGGTACTTAGCTGCACTGTTGGGAATGCAAGCATTCGGGCGGTAAATTATTGGGCAAAACATTAATTTACCTCGACGAATGGGTGCATCCCCAAACCGGCGTTGAACCCTCTGGTTTCTTATTTTTAGAGCGATTAAAAACCGTTAAGCATTGCTATATTACCTATTAAAAGACCAACCGGTTCTTCAAGAGGTGGAGTTAAGCCGCCGGGTAAGAAAAAGCGAGCGTTAACTGCTACTAGGGCTGCTAAAAATATTAACAGAGCGATTAGTGGGGCTATGTATTCGCGAAATATTTTTTTCATGGTTTTTCGAGTTAAATTAACAACAGATAAAAACATAACATAATTAATAGTAAGGTGCGCGTCGGGCATCCTACTATTAATTATGCCACTCCCAACCCGGTATATTGCCGCATTTCGGGGGGATGAAGTCCTAAGACGATATCCTCTTTCGCTACACCCGCTTCTAATAGAGCGTCAGTCAAAGAGCGATCGGTTTGGTTCCGCTGAATCCAAATTTTACCTTCGCGGATTTCTAAGTGTAGCAAACACGCATAAATTCTGCGCTGTTCGTTCCATCCTAAATCTACTAATAAATAGCGATCGGATGTCACATCAAAAACCGTCTCCGATTCAATCTTACCACCCAAGATATCCCCTTTAGAAAAGTCCCTTAATAAATTTTGAATGGTTTGGCGATATTGTGCTAATTTATCCATGCTGAAATCTCCTCTGGTTCCACCAGAAACCCGGTTTTTTGAAAAAACCGGGTTTCTTAGCCATCCACCATCTTATATCAAGTCGCATTAAATGCAGCATGCGGAAAAAAAGAAGATCGCGATGGCGATGCAAGTCAGGTTAAGGGTTGCTACGCTAATAACCCAATTATTAATTGTTAATTGTTAATTGTTAATTGTTAATTGATATTACATCAACAAATCCTCATCATCCAATCCCGGCCTCGGCACTGCCAAAATCTGACGTTTGCCCAACTGCCGCAACCACATCCAACCGCAAACTGCCACTACCAGGGATACCCAACCGACCGTCGGTTTTAACAACAAGAAACCTCCCGTCGCCACCAGGGCACCGAACAACAACAAGATCGCAGCCATAATCTTTTGGATATCGATCGCCAAATTCTGCGCTGGTGGCAAACCGGTTCTTTCCCTTTGCTTTCTCCAACCGGGCCCTCCAGGGCGGGTTTGCCGATAAAACTCGTCCAAGGTTTCGTCTGATTCTGCTGGGAAGGCGAATAAGGCGATCGCCCACAACGCGGTTACGCTTGCAGTAATAAACATCACCCGCAAACCAAAATCCTCGATTTTCAAAGCTGGAACTAAGCTAGTAACTGTCCCTACTACAAAACTTGCAACAATAGCAGTTAATTCTGCTGCCGCATTAACCCGCCACCAAAACCAACGCAACATTAACACTAAACCAGAACCAGTTCCGATCGCAATTACTAACCTAAACACCGTCGCCACGTCGGTCGCAAAAAACGCCGCCACTGCCCCCAAAGCTGTTACTATAACGGAAGAAATTCTCCCTACTAAAACTAATTCTGCCTGAGAAGCATCGCGATTTATAAAACGCAGGTAAAGGTCGTTAGTAATAAAAGAAGCGCCCCAGTTAATCGAAGTCGAAACCGTACTCATAAAAGCAGCAATTAAAGATGCTACAACTAAGCCTAAAATTCCCGGCGACAAAAATCTCATCATCAGCAGAGGATAGCCCAATTCCCGGTCTTCTAAATCAGGAAAAACTACTAAAGCTGCTAGGGCTACTAAAATCCAAGGCCAGGTTCTAATAACGTAGTGCATGATATTAAATAACCACGCCGCTTTTTCCGCTTCTTTTTCGTTTTTAGCAGCGGCAAATCGCTGTACGAATTCCCCCCCACCATCGCTGCGCCGCCAGGACCACCAGTTAATCGCGACGTAGGCTAAAAAGGTGCTGGCGGTGATGCCTGCCGTCTTGCTAAATTCGATTAAAAAACCGCCGTCTAAATTTACGCTTACTGGTAAGAGGGAGAGGATGTCTTTATCTGGATATAGTTCTGGAATTTGCGTAACTAAATTTTCGATTCCCCCGACGCTATTAACTGCAAAAATAGCGACTATAATTGCTCCAAATAATGCTAAGAAAAATTGGAAAAAGTCCGTGGCTACTACTCCCCACAAACCAGCTAATCCTGCATAAATTAAAACAAAAATACTGACGCCCATTACGCTAAATAACTTGAGGTTTTCTTCCCCCCCATCTATGCCCAAACTTTGCCAAATCTCTAAAGCACCGACCACTTTTACCATTGCCAGCATGGCGTAACCTATGGCGATACAATTCATGGGAACTGCAAAGATAAAAGCTTTAACCCCGCGCAGGATAGCTGCCATTTTTCCGCCGTAGCGAACTTCCGTTAATTCCGCATCCGTGAGAACTTCCGATCGCCTCCACATTTTGGCGAAAATATAGATCGTTATTACATGGGAAATTCCAAAAGTCCACCATTCCCAGTTGCCTGCAATTCCTCGGTTGCCCACTACTCCTGTTATGTACAAGGGCGTGTCGATGGAGAAGGTAGTCGCTGCCATACTCGTGCCCGCCAACCACCAAGGAAGCGATCGCCCGGATACAAAAAAGTCTGCCAAACTTTTAGAACCTCGGCGCGATAAATACAGCCCCATTCCCATGGTTAAAATGAGGTAAATTAAAACTATTAACCAGTCTATTATTTGCATCTTTTATAATTAATAATTAATAATTAATAATTAACGTCGTCGTTTGTAGTAATCGCTTTAGCGATTTTTCTATATCAATCGCTAAAGCGATTACTACGAACTGCGATTCATATTTATTAATCGCTAAAGCGATTACTACGAACTGCGATTCATATTTATAAATCGCTAAAGCGATTACTACGAACTGCGATTCATATTTAT
>JAXHVR010000084.1:0-3420 GCA_034189005.1 Cyanobacteriota bacterium
CCAGTCGAGGTTTTTTATTGCGAAGTTGTGGGAACCTTCCGAGAGGCTTTCCTTTAATAAACTATCCCTTTCTAACATCTCCACCGCATCAACTATAGCCGTCGCATCAACTATTGGCAAGACTAAAGCATCTTTTTTATGTTCCATTTTTAAGCCGATATTCGTAGCGGGTAAAATTGTCGGTTTCCCCATTGCTAGAAATTCGGGCAATTTGGAGGGAAAACGATAATCGTTGAACGGATCGGGCCTGCCGGGTTGAATTAATACCGATGCCAAACTGAGAACTTCTGGGATTAATTTGCGGGGGATGTGACCTAGTTCGATCGCGTATTCTCTAGCCCAGCGATCGTCGCTTCCTAAGTTGCTTCCTAAAAAATTGCACATATCCTGACCGGTTCTGATTAATACGGCTTTTTTTCCCTCCCGGTTCAACACAGCCACTGCTAAATATAGACTCCTAACTTCATAAGTATTGGCGGCATGAACGTTGCCGGTGTAGCAAAAAATTAGACTGTCTTTTGGTACGTTGAAACGTTCGGCAATTTCTCGATTTGGCTTTCTGGGGAAGAAATATTTAGTATCGACGCCAGGCCAGAGAATTAAACTGGGAATATTGGGCGGAACGAATTCTTTTAATCTTTCGATGATGACCGTTACGCCATCGGCACTTTTGAGAAATTCTCGATAGTTCGTGGGATGGGAAATATAGTCTGGAAGGGAGAAAGGTTTAGTTTCTAATAGCAGTTCTTTAAAGGGTCTGTTTAAATATCTTTCGAGGATGTGTTCTTCGTTATCTTCGAGGTGAATTATTAATTTGCTTTTGAATATTTTCTTAACTTTATTACAGTAAATTCGCGGCAGTTCGCGGGGAGTCCAGGCATGAATAATATCTGGACCTTTTTGGTTTGTGAAAAATTCATTTAGTTTATAAATTTCGTTAAATTGAGTTACTTTATAAAGGTTAGCCGAATTTTCGGTGACTGCGGATACAGATAGCTTATTTCTTGGTACGGAAACAACGCAATCTAATCCTAAGCTAACGAGATTATTTGCGAAGTGATGAACGTGTAAGGCGCTGTTACAATAAAAGTCTTCGTAAAGAACGAATAAGATGTTTTTCATAATTAATAATTAATAATTAATAATTTGGTTTTAGGGGGGGTTAAAAGGTGCGCGATGCGCACCCTACTAGCTTGTAGTAATCGCTTTAGCGATTTATCAATATGAATCGCTTTAGCGATTACTACGAACTTTTGCTTTACTCACCATTTTAGTCTAGATGCGCCGCAGCGCACCATTATTATTACGCAACTTCTATTACCAAATTAGGATTGTGATAGGGATCGCCTTTATCTATTTCTATTTGATGGCTGTCTAACAACAACATTTTATCCAGAAAATCGGCATTTTCCAATTCCAAATTAGTCGAATGGGGGTTAAGTAAAACCGACCTGGGCGTAAAAATAATCCGCTTATTTTCTCGCCGCATCCTCAAGCATAAATCTACTTCTTGATAACCGGTTAATAAATGTTCGTTAAAACCTCCCAACTCTTCAAATTCGCTCTTTTTCACCATCAAACAATCTTTACTGACCGCAGAAACCTCCCTGGCGCAAACTAAAGAACCAGCATAACCGTCGGCACCTGCCTTAACATCCCTCATCACAAAATGGCAGTTCTTAATCTCGTTCGTAGCGATCGCTTCAGCGATTTCCCCAATCTCGTTCGTAGCGATCGCTTCTGGTATTTCCCCCACAACAATCCCTGCGTGTTCCACAGTAATATTATCCCCAAAAAGCAACAGCCCCCCAACAGCCCCAACGTCGTTTTGTTCTCCATAATAAAGGAAATGTCGCAACCAATCAGGGGTATCGGCATGAGGAATAACTCCAGGTTTTAGAAATACTAAATATTCTCCAGTAGCTTCTTTCGCGGCGAAATTGTTGGCGCGAGAAAAATTGGCAGCGGTATTGAACGCGGATGTAGCGGATGAGTTATTAGGGAAGGAAATAGTTTTTACTCTGGAATTGTGGATGGTTTCTGGTAACTGTTCCGTTTTTTCGTAAGTTAAAACGACGATAACTTCTAAATTGGGATAAACGGTTTTAGAGAGTAATTGGTTTAACCACGGCCCCAGGCGATCGTCGGGGTTTAGAGAAGAGACTATCAAACTAACCAGAGGATTTTCGCTTCTGGGATGGGGATTAATATTTACCCGATGCCTCCCCAAACCGGGTTCGGCCTTTGCGGGGAGTCCCAAACGTTGCAAATGGGCGTTAACTGCCGCTTGCTGGACGGTTTCTATTCCCGCCTTGGCGTCGGCATCGGCGGAAATGCTGCCGCGAACTTGCCGCCAGTGGTAGAGGTGTTTGGGAATATGGGCGATTTTATCCGTTAGTTCCGAGACCCGCAACATGAATTCGTAGTCCTGTACGCCGTCGAATTCGCTTTTAAACCCGCCAACTTGCAACGCTAACTCCCGCCGGACGCATAATAAATGACCGACATACATCACGCCGCGAAAGTATTCGGGGGACCAGTCTGGTTTGAAGAAGGGTTGGATGTAGTTGAGGCCGGAGAGGTCGATTTTGTCTTCGTCGGAATAGCTGACATCGAACCCTTCCCGTAGAACAGGCGTCCCGCCTGTTACAACCGATGTCCCGCCTGTTACAACCGATGTCCCGCCTGTTAGAACCTCCAGGCTGTCTTCCAGGGCAGTCGGGGTCAGGGTGTCGTCGTGGTCGAGGCAGCAAATGTAGTCGCCGGTAGCCATGGACAATGCTTTGTTGGTAGCCGCGCTAATGCCCCCAGACTCGGCGAAACGGACTTTGATGCGGGGTTCTTTCTCCGCTAAACCTGCCAGGACCGTTTTAATGTCTTGGTTTTTGGAACCGTCATCCACCAGACACCACTCCCAGTCGGGGTTGGTTTGGTGGAGGACGCTGAGGACTGTTTCCACGAACCAGTCTAGAGATGAGTTCCAGGTTGGGGTGAGGATGCTAATGGCGGGGTTGCTGGTGGGGCGCTGTTTTCCTATTACCGGATCTACCAGAGACCAGAATTTATCGACGGTGACGCCGGATAAGCCTAGTAAAGGGAGAGGATCCCCCCCGGCCCCCCTTGATAAGGGGGGAGAGGGAGGGGGAGAGGCTTGTTTTCCTTGGGACAACCCATCCGTTACATCCGTTACATAATCTGTTGCTAATTTTTCAGTTTTTTTTTCTGGGTCTTGCTTTTTTCCAGTTTTGGAACCTTCCAGGTCGGCCCGGACTTGCTGCATTTCGGTTTGCGATCGCTCTAATTGGGCCTTAATCTTCTCCAATAAAGACGGTTGCTTTATCCTCCCCTGCCCAGCCTGTTTCGTAGCCTCGTTCGTAGCGATCGCTTCAGCGATTTTAGGGGCCCCTTCTCCCACCGACA
>JAXHVR010000084.1:3520-4723 GCA_034189005.1 Cyanobacteriota bacterium
ACATCTTGATTGCCGCGTATTCCTCCTGGAATATAATCAACTACATCCAAATAATTCGCCCATTTATCGCGCAAATAACCTTCCGACAAATAAGTAGTTTGATACCAAGCCGGAAACACGCTATCTTTTGCGCCGTGGGTCTTGACAAAAACTATGCCTTTTTCCTCTAATTCCCCTGCCAATTTCGCCGCTTGCTGCGGATTTTTAGGACCGGAACTAATAGTAATAACTACTATTCCTTCCGGTTTAACAATTCGCTTAAACTCCTCCAACCATTTGAACTGCATCTCCTCATTTATATGAGTAAATACAGATACGAGATAAATTAAATCGAATTTATTCTCCTCGTATTCTAATGGAGGTAAGGCTTTGTTAATGCCAAAATTACCTAAATTAAGATGTTCCTCGCACCAATGAATAGCAGCAGGGTCTATATCATTTCCATAAATTTTCGCAGCATTTTCTTCCGCTGCATTCCACATCATTACCCGTCCGCAGCCGCAGCCCAAATCCAAAACCGTCTCAAACTGATTCCAGTCTTTACCAATTCTTTTCAAAGCTGCTTTAAGGTCGCGATTAATTCCCAAACCCTTGCTCAAAAAATCGTGCAAATCGCCGCTACCATGAACCCTATTCCTCAAAGTTTTAGGAGGAATAGGCAGTAATTTGCCATTAAATAAAACCTTCTCGCTACCCCCTTCGCTGACAATTTCATAACCCAAACTTTTATTCCCAGCAGAGTCTAAAACCTTCGTCATAATTTGACCTTCCCCCGTCTCAAAAATAGGAGTTAAAGCCAAAAGCGAGTCCTGGTATTCTTGGAGTTGGTTAGGCGGCAGGGGTATTACCACTCGAAACCTAGCCGCCCCGGAATTATCTAAATGGGGGTGTTTTTTAGCCACGTCGGGACTAGGAAGATTTAAGGCCGGTTGAAACTCGGCAATATTATTGCCCCCAATAGAAATTTTGAACCCTTTTAAAGGACCACCACCCATAGAACCGGCCCAACCCTTAACGATCGCCTTTCCATTTTCGATTTTGGCTTGGTCCAGATAACCCACCGTTATTTTCTGGTTCGTAGGGGCAGGGTTCGTAGTAATCGCTTCAGCGATTTTTCCAATCTTCTGGTTCGTAGTAATCGCTTCAGCGATTTTTCCAGTCTTCTGGTTCGTAGTAATCGCTTCAGCGATTTTTCCAGTCTTC
>JAXHVR010000084.1:4823-24628 GCA_034189005.1 Cyanobacteriota bacterium
GGCAGGGTTCGTAGTAATCGCTTCAGCGATTTTTCCAATCTTCTGGTTCGTAGTAATCGCTTCAGCGATTTTTCCAGTCTTCTGGTTCGTAGTAATCGCTTCAGCGATTTTTCCAGTCTTCTGGTTCGTAGTAATCGCTTCAGCGATTTTTCCAGTCTTCGTAGCGATGGGCGCCCCTCCCAGAGATAACCCCTTAACCATCCGTTGACCCTGCCTGCCTTTAAACATAGGCGTTAAAGTCACCTCAGTTTCTCCCGCTGGAACCTTACTTAAAGACGCCCGTAGCTGAAAGCGGGCCTTAGCTGCGGTAGGGAACTTGGGATGAATTTTTTTAACGTCGGGACTCGGCAGACCTAATTTTTGTTGTAGGTTAGCAACTTCCAGACCTCCGAGAGATAGCTTAAAACCACCGGGCAAACCCGCTTGGCGGGAGAACGTCCAACCAGTTATCTCCAAGAGGCCATCGCTTACTGCCACCTTATCGATAGAACCCAGGGTAGGAACTGGTTCTGCCGCAACGGATTTTTCCTCTGTTTCCCCGGACCGTAGAACAGGCATCTTGCCTGTTCTTGCCTCCGTTCCACCAGGCGGCGGAGTCTCAGGCAAAGAAATCAAGCCTTTTTTCCGTTGGTCTCGCAACTTCCAGGCAGACTGATATAGCCCTACGTCTTGACTGTTGAGGGCAGTCAATTCTGCCATTAACTCTTTATCCGCTAAAACCGCCTTTTTAAACTCATTATATTCCGGGTAAGGATTTCTATTTTGATAAACCGATTTAACTTCTTTCCACCCCATTAAATTCCGTAAATCAGCTAAATCTTCTTCAAAATATTCTAGAATGCCGACGAAGTGAAAATAACTTAACGGCTTACCATTAAGGCAATAAGAAATCAAATTTCTATTTCCCGGAATTCTCGCAAACTCCAATAACCTTTCCTTACTTAAAAAATCTTTTTCTTTCAGACTGCCCATTTGCCGGAAACAGTAGTCAGAGATCGATCGATGAATTGGCTGTCTCAACCAAGTTATAGTTTTACAATTAGGAAAAAGTTGGTCGTATTTACCCGCCCGAAAATGACCGTCTATGACCTTAGTTTGCCTGTCAATAGTCGGAGGCATATTATCCTCAAACATATTAGTCGTATCGGTCAAAACCTTTTCGGGACCGTAAACCTGTTGGAGGATTTTCCGAAAAGCAGTTCCAGCAGCCTTGGGAACGTGAACGTAAATTAATTCCACCTCTGGCGTAGAATCTGCATCTTGCTTGCTATCTACTTCTTCTGGTTCCGACTTTTTTAATAAACGAGATAAAGAAGGATTAACCGCAGTTAAAAGCGGTTCTCCCTCGCGACCTTGAATAATAGGAATTAAAGAAATTAAAGCATCGCGAAACTGTTGTTGTTGCGAGGGGGGCAGATGTAGTTTAATTAAAAACCGACAGCGATCGGCTGCTGGTATATTAGGGTGAACCTTTTTCACACCCGGACTGGGAAGATTTCTTGTTATTTCAAAATCAGTTAATTCAGTATTGCCAATATAAATTTTTAACTTTTCGACTGGTTCCGACTCGAAAGATAAAAACCAACCTCCCAGCCATACCGTTTCATTTTCAATATCGATTCTATCTAAAAAACCCGTTGTTGCCGCTAATTTTAAATTGTTCATTGTTAGTTTTTTATTGTTAGTTGTTCGTAGCGATAGCCCTTAGCGATTAATCGCTGAAGCGATTACTACAAACGTTTTTCTCCAAAACCAAAATATCTCCACCGCTAAAAGATACCCGCCCGCACCAAGAACCGTAACACTTTTGTAAAATAGTAAAGCCCGCTTCCTCTATCCACTTTAACAGCAAAGGTTCTCTAAAACCGATCGCCATTTCGGGAACATTCTCATCGCTACTAAAGCAGTCCTCCAATTCATAGATTAAGTTTTGGGAACTTCCGCCTTCAGCAATTAATTGTTGAGATTCTGAATTTAGCAAAAAGCAGACAAACAGACACCGACCTCCTGGTTTTAAAACTTTAGCAATTTGCTTGAGATAATGGCGAACCGCTAAAGGTCGCAGATGAGTAAAGAGGTAGGGAATGCAAGCGCAGTCGAAATAGTTTTCCGGGTAAGGAAAGATAAAATCCGCAGGGGAAAGAGTACCTTTAGGGTTGTAAAGAGGGTGGCGAACGTTCTCCGAGAAGAAGCGAAAGTTAGGTTTTTTCGCAGTAAAGTGCTGTCGCGCCCAAGAAATAGGCCCTTCGGCAAAGTCAAACCCTTCGTAACTGCCCGTCGGCTTGAGGTAATAAACTAAGGAATAGGCAGTTAGACCTATATTGCAGCCGAGTTCCAATATTCTGTCTGCTGGTAAGAGACCCACCCTCTGGAGTAAGTGGCCCGTTAGCTTAAACGAACTGCGAGTCAATTCATCGCTGTAATTAATACCGACTGTTTTTAGGTGTTCTCGTTTCGGTGGCGGGAGGATAGGGGAGGATATTTTGAACGAGATAATGCCTTCGCCGCCCGAAAATAAAGGAGTGAGGGCGATGAGAGACTGACCCAATTTTTCAATTTGTTGGCGATCGATCGGTATCCGCAACCGGAAACGGGCCTCGCTGGCGCTGTCGAGAGTTGGATGGAGTTTCTGGACGTCGGGACTGGGTATGCCTAATAGTTTTTCAAAAAAGGTGTATTCGCGATCGCCCACCATCACCTTAAACCCTTCCAAAGGGCCACCTTGGCGAGAAGCTGCCCAACCGGTCAAGCTTAAAATTTTATTTTCTACAGTTGCGTTATCTATAAAGCCCCAGCTTATTAAAGGTTCTATTGTCGGTCTTTTTTTTCTTTTTTGAACCTTTGAATTTTCCCAAAGCAAACTTAAATTAGTTGATTTTGCTATTCGTTTTTCTCTAAGGCTTAATGCTTCTTGATAAATCTCAACATCTTCTCTATTTAGTTCTGTTATTTTATCGACTACTTCTTGGTTTGCTAGAATTTCTTTAAAGAGCGAGTAATATTCTGGATAGGGATTTTTATTAGTCAATTCAAAGTAATAAGGCTGCCACTTGAGGCTTTTTGTTAGTTGTACTAAATCCTCTTTAAAATATTCTTGAATGCCCGCGAAGTAAAAATCCGTTAGCTTTTGGTCTTTGAGAAAATTAGCAGCAAGTAAATTTCGCATTTCCGACCTTTCGGCAAATTCTATGACTGTCAATACATCCTCTTTTCTAGGCGTATTTTCTTCCCCGTAACCTTGCAACTCAGATTCAGCAGAACCGTCCGTCGCATCGGAATTTATTAAAAGTTGCCAACTTTTCCAAAAGAAGTAGTGAGAAATTAAGCGTTCTACAGGATTTCTCAGCCAAATTATTTTTTTTGCCTCTGGAAATTTGAAATCGTATTTGTTTCCAGGAAAATGACCGTGAATTACTTTTATATCAGGTTTTTCCTTCTTTAGCATTTTATTTCTTTGAGGCCCTTTATGAGGGTAATCAAAGAAAATTGCTTCTTCCGAATATACCTGTTGTAATACTTTTTTAAAAGTAGTTCCCGCCGTTTTTGGTACGTGAACGGAAATAATTTCCACCCCGGTATTCTTGGGTTTTATCGCTCTATTTCCATCAGTCATTGTTGCACCAAAAAGCTTGATTTTTACTTGAGTAATGTTAATTAGGAGGATACCCAAACTCTCGCAAAGAATCAGCCAAAACTT
This sequence comes from Cyanobacteriota bacterium, assembly GCA_034189005.1. GTDB lineage: Bacteria > Cyanobacteriota > Cyanobacteriia > Cyanobacteriales > Microcoleaceae > CALKCV01. Next base: position 8,521 of record JAXHVR010000084.1, read on the forward strand.
TATTGCATACTTTTTGCAAAGAAGGGTCTAAATCTTGCCGCCAGCGTCCGATAGAATCTTTAGCGCTAGAGCTAGTTTTATGCCATCCCGTGTAGGCGCTATCTTCCGATGCTTTGCTTATCATCTTAGCGATGGCCTCCGGGGAACTATCCAACTTTAGATATTCTAAAACCCCTCCTAAAGTTTCTTCTGGAGACAAAATCAAATCTTCGTAGCGGACTAAACGTGCTTGTTTTTTACGTTTTTTCCACCTGCTTTGCAAACCGATTGCAATATTTTTAATAACATTTTTGACATATTCTTGGTCGTTTTTAAACTTTTGGCGACCAAACCCTTCCGATCCTCGTTTTTTATTAAAAGCTAGTACCGAAGAAGCCACATCTCTAAAATCCCGAACTAAAATTATTTCCTTACCCAGGGGATAAATTTCCATTAACAAATTTATATTTTGATTGAGATTATTCTTTTCTGCAAAATAGCTTAATTGGGAAGGATTAATTATCTTACCTTGAGCTTCTGCTAGATGTTGGTAAAAACCATCTAAAGTTTGCTGGCAAAAAGCCGCCGCTTTTGGCGGATAATCTGCTGGAAAAGGAGTTTCTATCGGATTAGCTCTTTGGGACAAAAATTGCAGCAATTGCATCCAAAAAGGCCAAACTCTAGTCTCGTAAGCATATATTTCGCAAGTAACAATTGCTGGATTTTGGGAGAGCAAGCGCATGAACCAAGTAGTCCCCGATCGCCCGCTAGAACTTACCACTAGAGGCTGCAATTTTGGTTCGTAGCCGGAGTTTAGAGGTTGATGCTGAAACTTGATGTCTGTTATCGGAACGGTACTACCATCCGAGAGGATAACTCGTATTCTTAGGCTGCCAGTTAAAGGCAATCCTACCACTCCGACTGCGGCAGCAAAACCGCTCCTTTTCGCTTCGGGGACTTTTGGATAGCGTTTTTGCACTCCCGGACGAGGTTTACCCACGGGAACTTTCTGCAGAACTTTTCCCTTACATAAAAATTCTACTGCTAATGCGGGGGATGTTTTACCGATGACCCAGCCCGCTATGGAGATTGAATAGGTATCTAGTTTTTGTTTGCCCTTGGGGGAGTCGATGGCAAATCCCAACAACGACTCAGAATTTATGGACAGTTTTTGGACTTCTAAGATTTTGATTGAGGGATTTTCGGTCATTGTTTTTGGATTTATAGGAGTGTTTGTTTGATGGTATGGCGTTTTTTGACTGAGTTAAAAAGAGCGAGGGAGCGCTTTTTTGTTCCCTCAAGCCACGTTTGGCCCCCAGGTATCCTCTTTTTTATTATGGTCCAAATTGTAGGCTATCTTAACACCTCTTCAGCCAAAATTATCCGGGTAGCTTTTTTTTAGGATTGCTATATAATGTTTTGAAAATATTTCCGGTTTTTCCGTCTAGAAAAAAAACTGTTTGATTTAGATATCTACCCCATATTAAAATGAATTATTTACAAGATGCAAGAAAACTCCAAAAAGAAGGCAAACTAACTGAAGCGATCGCTCTCTACCGTAAAGGCATCGCTTTCAATCCTACTTTTTCTTGGTATTACCATCATTTAGGAGAATGCTTGGCAGAAATGGGTAATTTAGATGAAGCGATCGCCTCCTATCGTCAAGCTATCGAGCTCGATCCCAACTCGGCTACATTTTACCACAAATTAGGCTCTACTCTCGCCACTAATAGAGATTTTGAAGCGGCGAGAATTGCACTGATATCTGCGTTAAAATTCAATAAAAACCTCGATACAGTTCATTATGAATTAGGGACAATATTTACCAAACAAGGTTTATTAAATGAAGCCATAGCCTCTTATGAAAATGCCATAAAAATAAACCCTAATTATAGGGAATTTTATTCGAGATTGGGTGCCGTATTATCCAAACAAAAAAAGTGGGGTAAAGCAGTAGCAGCTTACCGTCGGGCTATAGAAATAAATCCTAGTTCCTTTGAAGATATCTATAGCTTGGGAAAAACCTTAGAAAAACAAGAGAAATTCAAACAAGCGATCGCCTCCTATCGCCAAGCTATAAAACTAAATCCTAACATAGCTGCACTTCATCAACGATTGGGAAATAGTTTGAAAAAATTACGTCGTCCCCAAGGAGCGATCGCTTCCTACAAACGGGCGATCGAACTCGACCCCAAACGAGTAGCAGTTCGTCGCCAATTAGCCCGTACTTTTCAAGAACTCGGTCGTCTGGGACCAGCCATAAAAGCCTACCGCCATCTAGTAGAAATGGACGGCAATAACCCCGACAATTACTATAATTTAGGATTGTTGCTGGCAAAACAAAACAAGATTTCCGAAGCTATCTCTTGTTATTTAGAATGCATCAAAATTGATGCAAACTACAAACAATTTTATCAAAGCTTAGGAGACATTCTCAAAGAACTAGGTAATCTCGAAGCAGCAGAAGCTTGTTACCAAGAAAAGCTTTCAGAAGACCTTTGGGAAAAATTAAACCTCTGGGCAGAGAAAAAAGATTGGGAAATAACATCAATTTCCGATCCAAACAACAACTTCACCCAGATAAAAATCCATCCTGCAACGGAAATATCATTCTCTCCTCCCAAAACCCTAGAAGCAAAAATTCACCATCATTTAAGCGACGAAAAACTTATTTCTCCAGAAACATTTGTCGCGGTCATACCCGACGGGCGGGTTTGGGAGTACAAAATTAATTTTGCCGTAATTACTTCAGAAAATAAACTTTTAGAAGAAGCCACTCGCAGAAAAAAATACTCCGAAGATTTAATAATGTCTTCCCCTAAAATGCCTCCTGTTTTTAAAATAGACGGTACCGTAGCAGCTATCTTAGGTCCTAACAATTATTTTACTTGGATTTGTCAGGTAATTCCCCAGATAGAACTATTACGCCGAAGCGGGATAGAGATGGAGACAATAGACAAATTTGCCATTCATTTTTCTAATAAATCTTTTGAGAAACAAACCTTAAATCTCGTCGGCATTCCCCAAGAAAAAATAGTAAGCCTCGCCGATAACCACCACATTCAAGCCAGCAAATTAATAGTTCCGTCGCCACTGGTAACTCAAGAACCAATTCATGTTAGAATTCCCGAATGGAGTTACGAATTTCTCAAACGAGAATTTTTAGCCGGAAAAGACCTGGAAAATATTCCTAAAAAAAGACGGATTTATATCAGTCGCGCTAAAGCCAAAATTCGTCAAGTTGCCAACGAAAAAGAGGTGATGGAATTTCTCAGTCAATACGGTTTTGAAAGCGTCGTCCTAGAATCATTGCCAGTAGTAGAACAGGCATCTTTAATGGCAGAAGCAGAAGCAGTAATCTCTCCCCACGGGGCGGGGCTTACTAATGCTATTTTCTGTTCTCCTGGCACTAAGTTAATAGAAATATTTTCACCAATTTATGTAGTAAAGACCTATTGGATAATTAGCGATCGCTGCCAATTGGATTATTATTACATGATGGGAGAGAAAAGTTTTGACGACCCCCAAGCAAAACGTCTTGCTAAATTACCTTTAGACCAAAGATGTCGCTTTAAAAATATTTTCGTCAGCATCGATAGTCTCAAAAAGACTATGGAATTTGCTGGATTAATTTAACTTTTTAGGCTGGCATATTAGGGAGTTCCAAAAATTATCGGTAGTTGGTCAGAAGTAGTGTTTTAAGGTTAAAATCAAGTTTGTAGTAATCGCTTTAGCGATTTATATCAATAAATCGCTAAAGCGATTACTACGAACAGTCACTACATCTTTACCACTACCAAATTCTCTATTAATATAGCAATCCGTTGGTCTTATGGGGTATCGAAGACAAACCCGGTTTCTCAAAGAAACCGGGTTTCTGGTCCACCCTCATATTTTAATCCATTTAGGATTGCTATATTTCCAGATTTTGATATTTCTTATCCCAATCAAATTTCATACCCAGAAATTCTTCCAACCTTTGATTGTGAGGTTGGAAATATTCAGCTAGTTGAAGTTTTAGAGAATCGCTAATGCTCTTTTTCTTTGCCTTTTTCAGGGTTCCTTTATTACGTTGTTTGTACTCTGGCAGTTCAAACTCTGGCAAGTCCAAAAACTCTAACACTTCTTTTAAAGTAATACTAGGATTTTTAAAAAAATGCTCGCTTTTGAAAATTAATAGCTGCTCTCTGGGGAAGACTTCCATCCATCTTTTCAACTGATCGACATAAATACCTTTAGTTAAATAACTGTAGTGATTAAAGTTATAACACCTGTTGTAATTATTGTCTATTTGCAATCTTTTAATATCCCCTTTAATTCTACGATTTTCTCTTTCTATAGCCATTTCAAAAGAAAGAGGTTCGCGCTTTTTACCTTTCTTTATTATTTGATTCATTTTGCGATTGTGGTAGTAATGAGAAATAGCCCTTTCTACAGGGTCTCTCAGGAGTGCTACCAATTTCATCTCGGGGAAAAACTCATACACCCGTTGGGGCGTATGGGGATAAAAAATATAGTTCGGACTTGCTTCTCCCGTAATTATTTCTTGACTTTCTACCCGGGGAAATTGCTTTAGATACCAATTATTTCCTTTATTGAAATTACCAGTAAAAAAGCTTACTTCTTTGCGACGAGCAGAGACTACTTGGGGATGCTCGCAGAGATATTGGTACAAAGAAGTGGTGCCGCATTTTTGCCCTCCAATAATGAGAAAACTTGGTTTCATAAACCTCTATTAAGTAATTAATAATTAATAATTAATAATTAATAATTGTTGGACGTTCATCCTCTGGGTGGCGAATTACTGCTAATACCCGACCCGTCCGCGACCCAATTTTTGTTAAAATTCCGCCGGCCGCGACTACTTAAAACAATAATAATTTGGGCAAAGGATTCTCTATTTATTTATTTTTGCCTTGGGCTTTTTTTTAGGTTGTGGAATATTCAGCAGCTTGGCAATTCTGTTTAATATTTTGGGGGATTTAGATAAAATAGCTAAACCTTTTCCATCCTTATGCCATTCTAGTTTGTGTGCTTCTCGATGGCGATCGCTAAAATCTTTTACTGCCTTATTAACCGCCGGAAACCTCACCCCTTTAGGCGGTTTTGATTTATAATCATCCACTATGGCTATTCCCTGGGGACTTAAAAAATTAAATGAGGATTCTAGATCGTGCAAACATCCTTTATAAGAATGGTCTCCATCAATAGTAAACCAATCCAAACCATTAGGGTAGTTTTGCTGATAAAATTCGTCGTTCAGCAGTTCGTTACTATCCCCCTCTATGACTCGGTAATTTTTGAATTTCTCCATTAATATACCCGCCATTTTTCTGCCAAAAGGAGCCATATAATCCAAGTCTTTATCCAAAGATAAAAAAGTCTTCGGAGTGCAAGAACTTAAAACCACCGATGCGGATCTTCCCGTAGCAAAACCAGTTTCGAGAACGGACTTAGGCCGCACTATCTTACAGAGATTGCTAATCAAAAGTGCTTGATCGGCGTTCAAATGTCCTTTTTTGCACCAAAATTTGCTCTTAAGTAAATTGTCGAGATTGTTATTAGCGATCGCCTCTTTAACTGGATTAGATTTCCCCCCAATCTTAGCAGCAGTCCCCACATTTTTTTTCTGTTTTTTCTGTTGCTTTTTAATCTTAGTTGTTGGCTGCTTCTCGATAGTTTTGCCGCGACGCTTTTCTCTTAGGCTTAATGCTTCTTGATAAAGTTCCATATCTTTAGCATTCAACCTTGCCACTTTATCGAGAATCGAGCGATCGCTCAAAACTTCTTCTTTAATAGCTTTATAATCGGAATAGAGATTATTATTCTCCCGGCTAACTTCCACGTTCGGCCAAGATAGCAAAGCAGTTAGTTCCTCTAAATCTTCCTCAAAATAATCCTGTATGCCGACAAAGTAAAAATCTTCTAGCTTCATGTCTCGCACATAAACCGACATAAGATTTTGATTTTCTGGTAGTTCGGCGAACTCCAAAAAGCTTAAATTTTTCTTCTGTAATAGATCGTAAAACACCGTCCGCCGAAATACTTTATTAAAACAATAATAAGAAATCAAAAAGTTAGTCGGTTCCCTCAACCAAATAATCCTTTTCGCATCGGCAAACTTCTTCTTATATTTTGCCCCAGGAAAATGCCCGTGAATTACCTTAACTTTAGCATCCCCCTCTTGCATAAACTGACGCTGGTAATCTTTCTCGTAGGGGTAATCTAAAAACATTGCTTCCGGCCCGTAAACCCTTAATAAAACCCTAGTAAAAGCAGAACCAGCAGTTTTAGGAACGTGAACCGAAATAATTTCTACTCCGTTTTTTTCCCCCTTCATTTCTTCTAAATTAGATTTAATGCTCATTTGTTTTTCTTCTTTTTATAATTCTGCAACTTTCAGTATTGTTTGTAGTAATCGCTTTAGCGATTGATATAGATAAATCGCTAAAGCGATTACTACGAGCGATCGCTACCTAACTTCGTAACTGGTTCATAGTTTTTCTAACTCTAATTCAAACATCCCAACTAATGAGGAACTTAGACGAATGCCATTTTGTAGTAAATCTGACACCGACTCTCTTGCTTCTACCTTAGAAATTAAACCAGCACCAACAGCAACAATCATCCCCGTTTGAGCAATAATATTGTTACGACAACGAGCTAGCTAATTCCCTACTGGTCCTAGCCTCCTCCTCAAATTCAGTTTCCGTATAGTCAATAACAGCAAATCCCTCCTCGCTAATCAAACGATAAAACTCAAGACGACTGCATCCCAAAATTTCCGAAGCAATTCCCGAAGAAATTTTTCCCTCCTCGTAAAGTTTGCCCAAAGCCAAAATCTTAACCCGTCGCTTAAACTCATCTGCTTCTTCGCGGCAAGCAACCAACAATTCTTCTGGAAATTCAACCAATAAACTCATTTTGTTCGCCTTAAATATAGACCATAACCAATTGTTAATTTACTCATAACCAAACTCTTGCAAAGCTTCCGCGCAAACTTCAGAGCATAAAACCTGTAAAGAAGCAGGCATTTCGTACTGCCAATCTCCCACTGGAGGTTCTGGTTTAGACTTTTGCTTAGAAGCTTTTTTCAGCATCCTATCCACAGTTTTATTAGAACTATCCAAATCTAAATACTGCAAAATACCGCTCAAAGTTTCCTCGGGAGATAAGATTAAATCTTCATACTTTACCAGATAAGCACTAGATCTTCGCTCTTTCCAACGATCCAGCACGCCGCCAACAGAATATTTACAAAACTCATAAACAAACTGTTGATAACTCTTAAACCTTTTCGGATCGAAACCCCCACATTTGCGCCCGCTAAAAGGCAGCATCGAATAAACCACATCCCGAAAATCGCGAACCAAAATAATCTCGCGCCCCTCTGGATATAATTCTGATAAAAGATTGAAAAACTCCGGGCGGGAGGCATCGTAGTTTTCTACAAAATAATTGATTTGGGATTTCTTAGCATTAACTTTTGAATACAAACCATCAATACTTTGCAAGCAAAAATCTGCCAACTCTTCTGGATAAGTTCGCCGCCACCAATAAGATAACTCCGATCGCTCCCCCATTTTCTTCCCCGGCGATAACCCCAGAAGCAACTCCAACCAATACTGACTCGACGGCATCTCCCCGGCGGAAGGGCCCATCGCTGCCAAAGACGGATGTTCTGCCAACATTTGCAATAGCCTCTCTGCCCCAGAAGGCCCGACAGATGATATTACCAAAGGTTGTAACTTCGGACTATAGCTAGACTTTAACCCCTCCAACCGTTGAAATTTTATCTCCCCCAGGGGCAGGCGACGGCCATCTTCCATAACTCCTTGCAGAGTTAATTCCGATACCAGGGGCAGTCCGAGTAACCCCACCGTCGCTGCGAAACCGCTATTTTTCGCTGCTGGAAGTTTGGGGAAACGTTTCCCTACTCCAGGGCGGGGTAGTTCCACTGGGACTTTTTGCAGGACTTTGCCCCCACTGACTGCTTCCACTGCCACTACCCGAGACTTTTTACCTACAACCCAACCTACAATTTCCATGCTGTAAGTATTGAGGCGATCGCCCTTCTTTGGTAAATCTATTTGATGTCCCCCGATCTCCTCGGCATTCAGTCCAGATAAGCCGATATCAGTAATTTCTACTACAGGTATTTTTGTCATTTCTTCTAGTTGAATGCTTTGCTTGTTTTTGGGGGAAGCATTGTGTTTCACGAACCAGGTTTCCAAACCCAAATCTAAATTCCCTTCCGCACCTATTTTTTGCCAAAATTCTTGAAAATTTTCTCTAGCATTTTCCACCGAAAACACCATTTTATGAGATTTATCTTTCAAAAACAATTGAATATTTTTAGTTACCGTATCGTAATAATCTTCGCAAACCTCTAAGTCGTTTTCCTCTTGCCGATCGCCCCTTACTAAAATCGCCCGCCCGTAAGCGCTAACAATACTCGCGGGCAAATTCCACCGCTTATTAATACTAATAGCAGTTTTCTCTCTATCTCTCATTAAATGAACGTAAAAAGCATTATCCCCGTATATTTCATCCAAGTAACCCAAAAACCAAGCCAGGCGATTATCTACCTCGATATGATTTTCGGGATAAACCACCCGTTTTTTACCCAACAAACGACTTTTTGCTTCGTGAGTTACCGTGTAATTAGATATATGACCGCAAGCTTTGGCAAAGGTGTAAGAACCGGACCTCGGCGTGCATAAAACAAATATATTCATGTTGTAATTGTTAATTGTAGAACAGGCATCTTGCCTGTTATCCGCTTAATTATTAATTCTTAATTGCCTTTTTAAAATCATTAGGTCTATAAACCCTCGCCCCTTTTTCAGCATTAATTTTTTTCGCCACCCACGGTAAATCTTCATGCCTGCCGTGAAGTATTTTCACAGTTCCGCATACAAATATTGGAAACGGAAATCGGCAATTGTATTCTGCCGTTAAAGTAGCTATTCTCAAGTTACTCTTGAATAAAGCCTCTCGAAAACTAGGCTGATCTGGGTCTCCAGACTGGAAAATTTTCACCCAGTATTCGCAGAATTTTTCAACCTCTGGAGACTTCTTAAATAAAATCATCCCGGTATTCATTTGCTGATAGCATTCCGGCACCCCGTTCGCCGTACCCGGTATTTTTGTCGGGGCGTGAACTGCCGCAATATCGAAATTATCTAAAATGCTAAATAATTCGGAAAAATCCTCGCAAATGTAGGTGTCCGTATCCAGAAATAAGGTGCGATCGTAAGGCGAATCGTACATATAAACCACTTTGTCTTCAAAGCTATAATATGACTTTTCCACCGCCACAGCATCGTCAAACTCTGGAGTTTTTACTTCTTCGTGGGCTAAAATTGTTACCGGAAGATTGGGCATTTTTGCTTTTAAACTCGCCGCCGAAATCTGCGCCTCTTCAATATATTTTTTTCCCATCGCGATGTAGAGTACGCCAACACTTTTTTGCGGTTGGTATCGCAATTTTATCGCCGCAAGAGGAACTACTGTTTTGTCTTTAAGAACTGCCCTAACAATTAACTCAGATTCTGCGTTCTTTTGCAGCCCGACTATTCCCACTTCTGCTGCAAAACCGCAACTTTTCGCCTTCGGTAATTGGGGATAATATTTAGCAACCCCCAGTCGCGGTTTGCGGACTGAAACTTGCCTCATCACCCGATCGCCTTCTACTATTTCTACAGTCAGCGCGGGAGACTTTCTACCCAACACCCAACCGACTATTTCTATGACATAATTATTAATTTTATCTCCTTTTTGCGGTAAGTCTAGATGAAATCCCCAGAGCAAATTTTCGTTTGCGGGGTAGGATTCGACATCCAAAATCTCTACTTGGCTAGAAGATGTAGCCGCAATCTGGCTATTACTAACTTGCGATATCATATTTTTATTGGCAACAACATTTGGCGATCGCTTTTCGCTATTTTCTTTAATTTGTTGTAGTTCTTTGCGCTTACCCTCTAATTGAGAGGAGTATTTTTCTAAAAGCCCTCGATACTCCTTCAAATCCGCTGAATATCGTCTCAATAACGCTCTTTTATCCCCTAATCCTTTCGGGGATTTAGGCAATATTTTCTGAGTTTTTAGAGAATTTTTATTATTCAACTTTTCTAATACTAGATTGGTTCTGAGTTAATTAAAATATAATATTTTCAACCTAAGCTGACTCCTTAAACGCGGGAACTGTTCCCACAGTTGTTATGTCGGAAGCAATTAAGCAAAAACTATCGCGCCCCAAGGGGCAAGTTAAAATAAAGTTCAAAACATTATACCTAAATAGGGGTCTTATTGAACTATAATTCTATCGACTTCCCTCTAAAATAGAGAAAAGCCCATGAATCTATCCTCCGCAAATCAAAAAACTGCAGTCGATTATTTTAACCAAGGCAACCAACAAAAACTCGAAGGTTTCTTAGAAGCAGGCCTTGCTTCCTACCAGCGCGCCATCGAACTAAACCCCAACTTCTCCTGGTATTACCAAACTCTCGCAGAAACCTTCGCCCAACTGGAACGGTGGGAGGAAGCGGTCGCTGCTTACGGCAAGGCCATCGAACTCAAACCAAATTCTGCATGGCCTCGTCGCGATTTTGGGCAAGTTTTAGTCAAACTGGGTCGCCTGGAGGAAGCGATAGATAGCTACCGACAAGCTATAGAACTCAACCCCGGCGTCTCGGAATTTTACAACAGTTTGGGCAAAGCTTTATTTAAGAGAGGGTCAACCCTAGAAGCGGTGGCTAGCTATCAAAAAGCGATCGAACTCGAACCGGACTCTTCGGGCGCCCATTCCAACTTAGGAGAAGCCCTAGAAAAACAAGGTCAAATCGAAGAAGCAGCTATCTGCTACCGCAAAGCCCTAGAAATCGACCCGGCCTTCGCAGAAGCTTACCAAAACTTAGGCAGGGCAGTGGCCAAACTAGGGGATCTAACTCAAGCGGCAGCGGCCTACACCAAGGCAAGCAATCTCTCACCAACCTCAGCCCCAGTCCGCCACAAATTGGGAGAAATCTTTGCCAAACAGCAACGGTGGGAGGAAGCGATCGCCGCCTACGAGAAAGCAATGGAACTCCAACAGGACGGCAGCGGTGGCGCGGCGCCGACGGCGGCTGTCTTCCACCAAATAGGCTACGCCCTCGCCCAACAGCAAAAATGGGACAAAGCTGCCTCTGCCTACCGCCAAGCAGCGGAACTCCAACCAAACTCCCCAGAAGTACATCACCATCTAGGCTACGCCCTCGCCCAACAGCAAAAATGGAAGGAAGCGGCGGCGGCATATCGCAAAACTACGGAACTCCAACCAAACTCCCCAGAGGCTTACCATCATTTAGGTTACGCCCTCAGCCAGACCGAAAAATGGGAGGAGGCGGTAGTGGCTTATCGCAAGGCAGCGGAACTCCAACCAAACTCCCCAGAGGTTAGACAGCAGTTGGGGCGGGCTTTAATAAAAATGAAACAATTTGACTGGGCCGTGTCCGTTTTGCGTCAATCTTTGAAACTAAATCCCAACCAGCGGGAGGCTTACGGAGATTTGGGGGAGGCTTTGGTCGGTATGAAAAAGTGGGAGGAGGCGATCGCTACTTACCGCCGCGCCCTAGAACTAAATCCTAATTTCGCCCAAGTACATGGCTATTTGGGTCAAGCTAAAGCCAGGCAAAGACAGTGGGAGGAGGCGATCGCTTCTTATCGCCGCGCCGTGGAGTTAGATCCCAGCTTGGCTGAAATACACAAGGAGTTAGGCTTCGCCCTGGTTCAAGAACAAAAACTCGACGAGGCGGTGACTGCTTACCAAGAAGCTTTAGCCTTCGGACTCAACACGGCGGAAGTTCACCACCAGCTAGGTCACGTCCTCAGCAAGCTGAAGCGGTGGGACGAGGCCATAGTTAGCTACAACCGGGCTATAGAAATTAACCCAAATTCGGCAGCGGTCCACCACCAGTTAGGAGAAATATTCGCCCAAAACCAAAAGTGGAACGAGGCTTTGGCAAGCTACCAAAGGGCTTGCGAACTTCATCCCAAGTCTGCCGACGTCCGCTTCCACATCGGGGAAGTGATGGCTAAGTTGGGACGGTGGGAGGAGGCGATCGCTTCTTATTCTAAGGCCGTAGAACTCCGACCCACTTCGGCCAAGTTTCACGATCGCTTGGGAGATGCCCTGAGTAAAAAAAGCAATCCCTGGAACGCGGCCATCGCTAGTTATAAAAAAGCTTTAGAAATCGACCCCCACTCCTCCCGGGCTAAGAAGAAATTAGAGGAGGCGATCGCCAAAAGAGATAGATTGGACAGCGGCGTTTCTGGCAGTCAAACTTTCTTCGCGGAGGGCGAATTTGAAGGCTGTTTGGATTATGCAACTATCGATTACGTTTCCGGCTGGGCCCGTCATAAAACCGACCCAGATAAAATAGTATTTCTCGATATTTTTGTCGGCAACAATTTAACTGGAACTCTAGTTGCTAATAAATATAGAAAAGATTTAGCCGACGCTTTTGGCACCCACGGCTATCACGCCTTCGCCCAAAAAATTCCTCCATCTCTCCACAGCAACGCCTTAGTAGAGGTCAGCGTCAAAATAACAGAAAACGGGCAACTACTTAAAAATTCTCCCAAACCTTTAGTCGTCGGACCAAAAGGCATCAAACACGAGTTAGAAACCCCCCTCTTCCTCCCCCCGAACCAAGGGGGGCCGGGGGGGATCGTACCTGGTTCCGCCGCCAGCTTAATTTACCAACAACCAAAAAACCTCGAAAAAACATCTCGCCCCAAAGTAGCAGTAATCATATTAAGCCTCAACGGCGCGAAACTATTAAACGATTTATTTGCCTCCTTTGAAATTTACAACACCTACGAACCTTACGAATTAGTAGTAGTAGATCACGGTTCGGAGGATAACAGCGTCGAAGTATGCGAAGAATGGGCGAAAAAACTTCCCATCAAATTATTAGCAAGGGGCGATAATTATTCCTTTTCTAATTCCAATAACGTCGCATCGAGAGAAAGCGACGCGCCTATTTTGCTATTTATGAATAACGACTTAACCCTGTGCCAAGATATTATTGGGGGCATGGTAGAGTTAATTCAAAACGACGAAAAATTGGGAATGGTAGGGGCTAAATTGTTGGATATAGTAAGCGATCGCTCTCTAGCATTCCCCCCAACCCAACATCTGGGAGTGCAACTCTATTTCTACACTCGAAACGAACCTTTCTATCCCTACGAAGTCCGCTACGCCCCGCAACTATTAGACGTACAGTCGGCACCCTGGAAAGTACCCATCGTAACTGGTGCGTTAATGATGTGCCGACGGGAAGATTTTGAAGCAGTCGGCGGCTTCAACGAAGACTATTTCTACGGTTACGAAGACGTGGATTTATGTCTTTGCATCCGCCAAATGTTAGGCAAAGAAATTATCAGCGCCAATCATTTAACAGCCTTCCACCATCGCGGCTTTTCTCGGTTTAATCGGGAGAAATCATTTATAGACAAAATATTAGGAAATCGCCCGATAATAGAAAAGCGATTTGCCTATTATCTGCGTCGGACTCACCTCAAAGATTACTTTGAAAAAGGGATGTTTTGGACCGGGCATCAATTAGCGATCGGCTTTGCAGTAACCGAAGCAGACATGGCAGCCTCCGCCGGAGATTATTTCACCGCTTACGAATTAGGCGAAGAATTAGTAAAACAATACGGCTGGAATGTTTATTACCTATCCGAAGGTGAAGAATGGTACGACATGACCAGGCTAGATGTAATAGTAGTCATGCGCCACGATTACGATCTAAAGCTCATAGAAAACGCCAAACCAACTTTAGTAAAAGTAGCTTGGGCGCGGAATTGGTTTGAAGTTTGGGCGGGGCAACAGTCGGCGGGAGATTACGATTGTTTCTGGTGTTCTTCTCAGAAATCTGCCGATTATATTGAGGAGAAAATCTCCAAACCCGCAACAGTATTAAGCATCGGTACTAACGAAGGACGATTTGCTTCTTCAGAACCCGATCCGCAATATAAATCTGACTACTGTTTTACAGGAAGTTTCTGGAAATATCCCCGGGATATTGCCAAGATATTAGAACCAGATGCCTTGCCTTACGACTTTGCTTTGTACGGTTACAATTGGGAGAAATTGGAGAAGTTTAAAAAGTCTTATCGCGGCCCCCTTCCTTACACCGAAATGCCCAAAGTTTACGCCTCCACCAAGATAGTAATAGATGACGCAAATTCCGTTACGAAGCAGTGGGGCTCGACTAATTCTCGGGTGTTCGATGCAATTATCGCTGGGGCCTTAGTAATCACCAATGGCGAGTTAGGAAACCAAGCAACATTTGGCGGTTTATTGCCTAGTTATAATTCCCGAGAATCTCTCGAAAGCCTGTTAAATCAATATCTAAGTAACGAAGAGTTGCGGTTAGCAAAAGTTGCGGAGTTGCAGGAAATAGTTAAGGAAAAACACACTTACAAACATCGGGCAAATACAGTATTTGCCACCTTGCGGGAAAAAATGAGCAACAGCTTCCGCATCGCCATAAAAATCGGAACTCCAGAGTGGAGTCAGGCGAAAGAATGGGGAGATTATCATTACGCTTTGGCGATGAAACGGGTGTTTGAAAAAAGCGGACATTCGGTGAGGATAGACATTTTGCCGGAGTGGGAAAGAGAGGAGAGTTTTGGGGACGACGTTTCCATTGTTATCCGAGGCTTAAGCAGTTATCAGCCGAAGTCGTACCATATTAATTTGATGTGGAACATCAGCCATCCAGATAAAGTTGAGTTCGAGGAATACGAACAGTTCGATCGCGTTTTTGTCGCTTCTAAGCCCTACGCAGAGGAGTTAGGAAAGAAAGTAAAAGTGCCGGTGCAAAGTTTGTTGCAATGTACGGACCAGAAATTATTTTATCCAGACGAGTCTGGTAACGAAAAAGTAGGAGAAGTGTTGTTTGTTGGTAATTCTCGAAAGGTTTATCGGCAGATAGTTAAGGATGCCGTGGAAGGGGGTTTAAAGGTAGAAGTTTACGGTACGAATTGGGGAGATTTATTGCCTCCGGGATATTTGCAAGGGCAGCATATTCCTAATGAGATATTGCGCCGTTATTACAGTAAATGCGGTGTTTTATTAAACGACCATTGGGATACCATGCGCCAGAAGGGATTTATTTCCAATCGTTTGTTTGATGCGGCGGCCTGCGGTGCGACAATTGTTTCGGATAAAATTGATAATTTGGAGGAGGTTTTTGGGGATAAGATTGCTACTTATGAAAATGCTAAAGACTTAGCTTCTGTAGTTAATAATTGTCTGAGTCGGCGGGATGCAACTCGCCAGTCGAGGTTGGAGTTGGCGGAGTATATTCGCAAGCATCATACTTTCGAGGCGCGGGTGGATGAAATGATGAAAGTCATTGAGAAATTGCACGAGGAAAAGATGGAGGCCCCCGTCGAATAAAGTCAAAATTGAGCCGTAGAACAGACATCCTGTCTGTTCCTCTACAGACAGGATGTCTGTTCCTCTTTGGAGGTAAAATATGTCAACCTTAGAACCAAGCGAAAAGCAATAAAAATGAAATTTTTCAAACGAACTCCTCCAGTGCTTACCCGGGGTAAATTGCGCAAATCAGTTATGCTAGATGGAGCAGTACATTTAGAAGGGTGGGTTGCATCTTTTGAGAAGAAGCTATTAGATGGAATGCAAGTTTTTATAGGTGGTAAGGAATTTAGGAATATTGAATTAGCCCACAGCCTACCATCTCCAGGCATCAAAAAAAATTATCCCTACATTCCGGGAACAGAAAAAGCTAGATACCAGATAAAAATACCTCTGACGGAAGAACAGCAACAGCAATTTAAAAATTCCCTGGTTTTATTAACTCCCTCATTAGAAGGTTCCCCTGGTGGAACGATGGCAAACCTTTTAGAGCCCTGCCTACCTATTCCTCCTCAAGAGTACATCAAGTTTGTGGGGGGTCATTTCACAGATGTGGGTCTGAACTTTCTTAGTTATTTAACGCGATGTGCAACTTATTGGGTAACAAGTCCCTCAAACTGTAAAGGAGAATAAGTATGACGATTTAACCACACACAAACGGTGTGCGCCAAAAGTTTTCGATTAAACCGACTGGTT
>JAXHVR010000085.1:0-24614 GCA_034189005.1 Cyanobacteriota bacterium
AAAGAATTTAGGCTGTCATTACGGACAGGGTTATTTGTTTTCTAAACCTTTAAACAGCGATGATATTGTCAAGTTAATTGCTAATGAATCTTCTAGTTTTTTAGCATGATCGTTGTAGGTAGAAATCTAGTTCGTAGCGATCGCTTTAGCGATTGAAAATAAGAGTTCGTAGCGATCGCTTTAGCGATTGAAAAGTTCGTAGTAATCGCTTTAGCGATTGAAAATAAGTCATATCTAAATCGCTAAAGCGATTACTACGAACTGCTTTAGCGATTTTAAATAAGTCATATCTAAATCGCTAAAGCGATCGCTACGAACAGCAAAGCGCGATTTTAAATATGTCATATCTAAATCGCTAAAGCGATTACTACGAACAGCAAAGCGCGATTTTTAATATGTCATATCTAAATCGCTAAAGCGATCGCTACGAACAGCTTTAACGATTTTAAATAAGTCATATCTAAATCGCTAAAGCGATTACTACGAACAGCAAAGCGCGATTTTAAATAAGTCATATCTAAATCGCTAAAGCGATTACTACGAACAGCAAAGCGCGATTTTAAATATGTCATATCTAAATCGCTAAAGCGATTACTACGAACAGCAAAGCGCGATTTTAAATATGTCATATCTAAATCGCTAAAGCGATTACTACGAACTGCTAAAGCGATTTTAAATAAGTCATATCTAAATCGCTAAAGCGATTACTACGAACAGCAAAGCGCGATTTTAAATAAGTCATATCTAAATCGCTAAAGCGATTACTACGAACTGCTAAAGCGATTTTAAATAAGTCATATCTAAATCGCTAAAGCGATCGCTACGAACAGTTAAAATGTTAACTCGTTAACTGTAAGATTGGGATTATTTTCTACCAAACCCAAGATTTCTCCGGTACTAATAACTTCTATTTTACTTCCGCCAAAAAAAGGCAGAGATAAACCAGTAGTTAATTGCTGATATTCCCCAGAAGTAATAGGACTAACTAAAATATTTTCTGGAGAAACTCCTTCTACTTTAATGGCATCTTCTCCACGAAAATAATCTTTAATGATGTCAGCATTAGTGACTCCTCCGCTGCCTTTTTGTCCGGCATTGATAACAAAAGTATCCCTACCCCCTCCACCTCTCAACAAATCTATGCCCCTTTCTCCGACTAAAATATCGTTGCCGCCGTTCCCTGTTAAGACATCAAAACCTTTCCCACCGTGAAGAATATCGCTACTTTCGCTGCCATTTATCTTGTCATTTTGTCGCTGCCCGAAAAGCGTCGCCGATACAGTAAGATCGATTTCGTCCTCTCCATTGGTTCCCCAATATTGACCGGAACTATCTAAATTAGCTGCGCTTATTTCTACTTTTTTAATTCTAACAATACTCAAATCGTTAATCCCGATCGCCCCTTGAGGTTCGGAACTACTAAATACTAATTTAGAAATATTAGGAATGTCGCTGCTGATTCCTAGAAAGCCCGCTGAATTATCTAAATTCACAGAAGAATTTCCTGGGATAGAAAAGCTGCCGATGAGATTATTATTATTATCAAAAGCGGAAACAAATGCCCCATACTGTGGAGTTTGAGTGACGGCAATTTGAGCCCCGGCACCGAAAATGGGGCGATCGAAAGTAATAGCTAAAGGTCCGGGATTTCCCACTGGTGGAGTTATTGTCGGCTGCAACCCAGTAAATAAAATAAAGTCTCCGCTGGCAAAGTTAGTAGGAATACTTGGAACTGGCAAAGTTTGAAATACAAATGGTGGGGTAACTCCTGGGGTGCTTGGTGGAGGAATGTCTATTTTCAGCCCCAAACCACCGGCGGATACGGCAGAAAAATTGTTTGGTAAGATATTGACCGAAGTTGTTGCATTGAGAGGATCGTCTAGCAAACCCGCGCTAGACCAGTTGACTAAATCGTTTGCTCCTAAATTTGCTCTTTGAGTGACTAATTGGGTTTGCGGCACTGACAGTTGAGACGATTTTCTTTGGGCCAATATCATCGCTCCGTACCTCAATGGGATAGTAGATTTGTTGGACTCATAATACAGAAAAACGCTACGATCTGCTAAGGGACTTGTAATTTAATAAATTACCGATTTGTTGGGTTGCGTTTCACTCCACCCAACCTACGATTTTATTTAACTGGCATCCCCCTTTTTAAGGGGGACGGGAGGGGGATCGACAGGGGGACCAACGGGGGTACGAATATTTATTCGTACCTCATAATGCAGAAAAACGCTATAACATACCGACTTGTAATTTAATAAATTACCGATTTGTTGGGTTGCGCTTCGCTCCACCCAACCTACGATTTTATTTAACTACGATTTTATTTAACTAACGCTTAATTTAACTTTTCCCCAAGGACGATCGTTAAAGCAATTTGGTAAACTTGATGGCGGGATAAATTTGTTTGTTTTGCTAGTTGGCGGCTGGCTTGCGATCGCGACATTCCTCCTTCTATTAATTCTTTTAATTCTGCTTTAATTACGCTCTCGGATAAATTAGCTTTCTCAACTTCTGCCCCAGAAATTACTAGAGTAAATTCTCCCTTGGGTTCCCGTTTTTCGTAATTAATAATTGCCCCTCCAATTGTGCCTCGCCAAAACTCTTCATGGAGTTTAGTTAGTTCTCTTGCCAGGACTATTTTTCGTTCTTCTCCCAGACAGTTTGCCAAGTCTTTTAGAGTAGTTCTGAGGTGGTGGGGAGACTCGTATAAAACTATAGTTAATAATGAATTTGCTAGAGCTTCCAAACGCTTTTTTCGTTCTTTGCTTTTCGCGGGCAAAAAGCCTTCAAAGATGAATCTGTTTGTCGGCAGTCCCGAAGCGCTTAGGGCTGCTATACTGGCACTTACTCCAGGAATTGGTACGATGAGAATGTTAGCTTCGACGCAAGCTTTTATTAATTCGTATCCAGGATCGGATATTCCCGGCATTCCCGCATCCGTTACCAGAGCGATCGCCCGTCCTTGCTGCAATTTTTCGACTAATTCTGGAGTGCGTTTTTGTTGGTTGTGTTGGTGATAGCTAATTTGGGGAGTTTTTATCTGGAAATGTTGTAATAATTTGCCGGTGTGGCGGGTATCTTCGGCAGCAATTAAGTCAACTTCTTTTAATGTATCGATCGCTCGAAAGGTCATGTCTTCCAGGTTGCCGATGGGGGTGGCGACGACGTAGAGTGTTGCTTCTTCGGGGGCGATCGTACTCATGCTCATACTATAAGAATCCGTGCAGGGATTATGAAAAATTCGGAGGCCAGAAACCCGGTTTCGCACAAGTTACCGGGTTTCTAAAATCAATAGACTTCTTGCAGAAGTAGGCAACAGGCAACAGGCAACAGGCAACAGGGAAGAGTTTTTAAGGAAAAAGGAACGAAAAACGATTTTATTTTTACAATTGCCACGAGGTCTAATATCTTCGCCAAAATCAACAATACCATTCGTAGGTTGGGTGTAGCTTCGCAGGGCCCAACAAAATCGTTGGATTTTGCTCCCGTTAATGTTGGGTTGCGCTATCGCTCCACCCAACCTACGAGAAAATGGCGAAGGTATTGTTCAAGAAACCGGGTTTCTAAAATCAATATCTTCGCCAAAATCAACAATACCATTCGTAGGTTGGGTGTAGCTTCGCAGGGCCCAACAAAATCGTTGGATTTTGCTCCCGTTAATGTTGGGTTGCGCTATCGCTCCACCCAACCTACAAGAAAATGGCGAAGGTATTGTAAAACATCATAATACTCATACTCATTGAAAAAACCCCCTTCCAACAATAAGAGTAAGAGAAGAGGGTTTCAGCAATTTAATTGGAAACAAGATGTTTAATCGAAACTGCTGCCATAACCTTCCCAGTCTGGGCAAGTTTCATCTTCTACCCCGTAAGGGTGCATACCGCAAACTAATAAATTACCACCTTGAATCTCGCCGTGGTAATTTTGACAACCGCGACAAGCTGGATGTTGCTCGGCGCTAGGTTCGACATAGCTACCGATAAAAGAATCCATTTGATTTCTCTCTGTATCTAGCTCTTCTAGATCGAAATGAATCTCGATAAGAGGTGGTTCGGCAAGATCGTTCAAGCATTCTTCTATTTCAGTAATGAAACCGTTAGCCAGTTCTTCTGCGATCTCGTAAGAGAACTTGCCTACCTCGTCCAACGCTTCCGCAAATTCTTCGCTCACCTCAACGCAGAATTTTTCTATCTCAGAAACCGCAGTTTCCAACGCTTCAAAAAAATTTTTTGGTAAATCTTCCATTAAACTTGTCAGCTTACCCTTAATAAAAACTCAATAAAAACTAAATAATATTTTAGCACCCTACTTTCTCGAACTCCGACCTAACCCTCTTCTCGCTGTAGTTTTTGGAGTTCTTCTTGTAGTTTATGTACTTCTTGGCGCAAGTTATTTACTTCTGGGTCTTCGGCAGAAGAACCTTCATCATCAGATAATATTTCTATTCTACGAGGTGGGGCTGGTTTATCGTTAGCTGATGAGGGCACTGACGATTGTGTTTGAGCCTGATTCATCATATCTTCTACGAACCGGCGGGCTTCTTCCGTACTCATCTCGCCCCGTTTCACCAATTCGTCTGCGAGCTTTTGGCTCTCCACGCGCAACTCCGCCAACTTGCTGCTGGCCTTTTCTCCAGCGAAAGAGGCTAACCCCACACCGAGATAAACTGCTTTTTGGACAATATCTCCTAAACCTGGCATAGCTACCAAAGATCCTTTAAATTTAGCTTTTGGCTTGACTACAGCCAAAAATGCCCTAAAAAAATATCAAAAAATAAACAAAAAAAATGGGTGACCCGGATTCCACGCCTATCGCAAGCATCCCTTATTGCTGCTACCTTCCGGTCCTGACAAAGTTCGGGCGTTGCAATCGCATGGGTCCGAGTCGTTTTCTACTATAACATAGTTTTTATTGTTCGACCACACACCATTGAAAAATTTCGTAACTAACGCAATTATTTTGAATCAGAGGGTCTTTGGCCACGAGTTCTCGGGCCTCTTCCATGGATTGGGCCTCGAATAACAACATACCGCCGGGATTTTCGGCCCAATAACCGGTTTTAGCTTTGTGTCCTTTGGCGATTAAATCTCGGACGTAGGCCCTGTGGGCGGGTACATGGCGATCGAAGACCGGTTTTTCGACGATACCTTTTTCTATTTTTACAAACCAAGGCATTTTGGAGTTTAGCTAGATCGCCGATTCATCTCACGCCAAATCACAGATTATGGCGTGAGATGAATCGGCGGTTAATTAAGTAGGCTCGATGCCTACTTAATTAACAATATTACTCTGGAGTTTTCTGCTGCATCAATATACTTTTTCAAAGTAGAAATTGTTACTCCGCCGCAAGAAGCAATAAAATAAGAACCATTCCAGAGAACATCTTTCCAATAAATAGTATTAAAATGTTGCAGCAAATTCTTTTCTTAACCGTCGGCCTGTAACTGTTTTAAGGTTATTAACTAGCTTGCTTAACATAACATTTGGATGATATTGAAACAAAATATGAACATGGTCTTCTTCCCCATTAAATTCTATTAACTTACATTCCCATTTAACTAATAACTCTTCCAAAATTTCATTTAACCTTACCAGCATTGAGGCTGTAAAAACATCTTTCCTGTACTTGGTTGTTAAGATTAAATGGGCCTTTAAATCTGACACTGACCGCCCACTTGATACAAAATCTAATTGCATCGGGAGTTATCATTTTTTTAAATTGGTGCTACAATAAAAGCATACACCAAATTAAAGCAGATATGCGAACCGCTTACCAGTACAAGCTTAGGCCCAATAAAGAACAAGTCGCAGTAATAGAATTGTGGCTGGATTTATTGCGTCGGCAGTACAACTATCGCTTGGGTGAGCGGTTCTCATGGTGGGAAGAAAACCGCTGCCCTGTTAATGCGTGTCCGTTAATAACGTCAATTCCTCAATTAAGAAATAACCCAGATTATTATTCTCAAAAAAAGGATTTAGTCAATACCAAAGATAAGTTTCCTGAATATAAGTTAATTCATTCTCAGGTACTGCAAGATTGTATTAAGCGGGTGAAACTTGCTTTTGATAGATGGTTTAAAATAGACAAAAACGGACAAAGAGCGGGGAAACCCAGATTTAAAAAGAACAGTCGTTATCGTAGTTTCACTTATCCTCAAATAAAGCAAGATTGCCTTGTCGATAAAAGAATTAATCTTCCCAAAATTGGTAAGGTTAAATTGATTAAACATCGACCGTTGCCAGATGGTTTTAAAATAAAAACCGTTACTATTAGCCGTAAAGCTGATGGTTATTATGTGACGTTATCCCTAGAAGACAAGTCAGTTCCAGCTTTGATCTCTGATGTCGAACCAACATCAGAAAATACTCTGGGAATCGATATGGGACTGAAAGAATTCTTAGTGACAAGTGATGGAGAATCAGTCCCTATTCCTCAATACTATCGCAAGTCTCAAAAGTGGTTAAAGACTCTACAAAAACGTTTATCTAGAAAGAAAAAAGGCAGCAAAAGATGGTTAAAAGCGGTAAAAGCAGTTGCAAAACAACACAAAAAAGTATCTGATAAGCGTAAAAATTTTCACTTTAAAACTGCTAACGATTTATTTACAAAAGCTGAAGTCATCGCCCACGAAAACTTAAATATTAAAGGACTGGCTAAAACTCGATTGAGTAAGTCGATTAACGATGCTGGATGGGGACAATTCTTAACTATTTTAACTGTCAAAGCTGAGAATGCTGGACAGAAGACTATAGCAGTGAACCCCAAAAATACCAGTCAAGACTGCTCAAATTGTGGTGAAAAAGTCCCTAAAGAATTATCTATCAGAACTCATTCTTGCCCCCATTGCGGCATAGAAATAGACCGCGACTTAAATGCGGCCATAAATATAAAAAATAGGGCGGCAGGGCATTCCGTCCTTAAAGCTCGTGGAGCCCGACGCAATGGCGGGGCTGTGAAGCGAGAAGCCCACACTATAGCGTCAGCTTAGTGTGGGAGTATGTCACATAATATGGACAAAAATAAGCGTCTTTTCTTTATTGCACTCCTGCCCCCGCAGGAGATTCAAGACCATGTTACTGAAATTAAGCAATATTTTGCAAAACATTACAACAGCCGCCATGCTTTGAAGTCGCCGCCCCACGTCACTTTACAACCGCCGTTTCAATGGCCAAAGGAGCAACTTACTGTTTTACAGGAATGTTTGCGGGAGTTTGCGGGGGAGTCCCAGCGCTCTTCCATACCTATTACTCTATCGGGGTTTGGTGCTTTCCCGCCGCGAGTAATCTATATTAATGTGTTGAAAAGTCCAGAGTTGTTGATGGTTCAAAAGGATTTGATGGCGCGTCTGGAGGATCGTTTGGGAATAATGGATCCGGTATCTTCGAGGCGACCTTTTTCTCCGCACATGACTGTGGCGTTTAAGGATTTAACTAAAGAGAATTTTAGAAAGGCTTGGGAGGAATTTAAAGGGCGATCGCTCCACTTCGATTTTACCGCGCCCCAGTTGACTTTATTGATGCACGAGGGCGGTCGTTGGGAGATTAATTCGGAGTTTCCTTTTTAAGAGAGATTAAAAGATATCGATGTGGAGCGATCGCTTTAATTGTTAATTAAAAATTAAGGAGCGAGCTTAGTTTGAAAAGGCCAAATATAATAGCAAAATTCATAGGTTTTAAGGATAAGCAGTAGCGATCGCTTATCCCGGTCAAACCGAAGCAGAAAAAAACTCCTAGATTGAGACAAAGAACGAACTATGCTAACAAAAACATCAGAAAAATTCAGGGCTGTTTACGGACCGGTAAAATCTTGGCGATACGGGCGATCGCTAGGCATAGATCCCATTGGTCCGGTATCAACTTGTTCCTTCAACTGCGTTTATTGTCAGTTAGGAGAAATAGAACAAAAAACCAACAAACGCTCTGTCTTCGTCCCGACCAAACAAATATTATCAGAACTGGCAGAGTTTCCCACATCAGAAGTAGATGTAATTACCCTCAGCGGTAGCGGCGAACCTACCCTAGCTACAAACTTAGACGAAATTTTAATAGGTATCAAAAAACAGACTGACAAGCCCAAATTAGTATTAACCAACGGCACGACTTTAAATAATCCAGAAGTGCGTTATGCCTTGGGCTTTGCCGATAAAGTTTCAGTCAAAATAGATGGAGTTACTTTCAGGAAATGGTTAGGAATTGACCGACCAGTTCCAGGAGTAAATTTTGCAGATATTTGGGAAGGAATTCATAAATTCAAGAACGAATTTCGAGGAGAAATGAGCATCCAAACCATGATTTTATCGCCCTGGGATACTCTCGATAAAGTCGAATATATAGGCTTAATAAAATCCCTAATGCCCAGCGAAGTTCAACTCAACACGCCTTCGCGCCCCAAACCATTAAAACGTCAGTTAGACGGGAGGGGAAATCATAGCCAAGAACGGGATTATGAAGTGCAACAATTAAAATGCGTTAGCAGCGATGTTTTAGGAAAATTTGCCTCAGAGATTTACAAAAACACCAAAATTCCAGTGCGCTATAAAGAAGATTAATTATAGCAATTGTTAATTATTATGGGAGGTTTATCTGATGAGGTTAATCATTGAAATAGAAAATGATGACGATTTGGCTAAGGTTCGGGCTTTAATGACTGGGCTTTCTTTTAGTTCCGTTGAGGTGCAATCTCCTCAAGAAAAACTAAGAAGTTTTGTGCGTTGGTGTCAGGAGAATGAAATCCTAGTGAAAGAACTTAAAATTCCAACTAGGGAGGAGCGAAGTGCGAGGTATAGCATTTATCGAATCGGTGAAGTACATTTTCGATCCCCCCCAGCCCCCCTTGAAAAGGGGGGAGCCGGAAATTTTCAAAGTCCCCCTTTTTAAGGGGGACCAACGGGGGATCGATCCCCCGTTGGTCCCCCTGTCGATGCCCCTCCCGTCCCCCTTAAAAAGGGTCCGGCCTGAAGAAGAAGTTTTTACTGTCCGGGGGACGAGCGAACTGTTCCGGCTCCCCCCTTATAAAGGGGGGCAGGGGGGGATCCCTCGATGTACTTCACCGAGCGCGATAATTGCTATAATGAAATATCCAATTCCTAATTCCAAAATGAAAATTAATTGCGAATTTTTAGCTTAAGACTTCTAAAGTTTTCTAATTGCTCGACCTTAGAGTTCTTTCGTTCAAATAGATACTTTTTTGTTAAAAAATCCATAGCGGCATCGTCATCCAGGGGGCGAGAGAAATAATAACCTTGTCCGTATTCGCAAGCTAGCGATCGCAATAGCTCTACTTGCTCGGGAGTTTCTACTCCTTCAGCAATAACATCCAAGCCCAAACTATGAGCCAAACTAATAATAGCCTTAACTATATTAAAATTCTTATCATCCAGTTCCAAATTGCTCACAAAAGAGCGGTCTATTTTCAGAGTATTAATAGGAAGGCGATGCAAATAACTTAAAGAAGAATAACCCGTACCAAAATCATCCAGAGAAACCCGAATTAGTCTAGCTTGTAACTTTTCTAAAACCGCCCTAGCCGCCACAGCATTTTCCATCAAAACGCTCTCAGTAACCTCCAACTTCAAGCGATCGCCACTCACCCCCGCATCCTGACAAATTGTATCGATCTTCTCAATAATATCTAACTGCTTTAATTGAATGCCAGAGAGATTAACGCTCAAACTCAAAGACGAAAAATGGGGAAACTGCTCTTGCCAAACAGCCAACCGACGGCAAGCTTCCTCCAAAACCCATTCACCCAGAGGAACAATTAACCCCGTTTCCTCAGCCAAAGGAATAAACTCACCCGGAGAAACCAAACCCCGAGTGGGATGTCGCCATCGAACCAAAGCCTCAAAACCCATCAACCTACCAGTTGCCAGACAGACAATAGGCTGATAATTAAGATAAAACTGGCGGCATTTAATACCTTCTTGCAGATCCGTTTCCAACTGCCAGCGTTCCACAGCACCCGCTTGCATATCTTTATTAAAAACAGCAGTACCACCAATACCTCGGACCTTAGCATAATGCATAGCCGTATCAGCCACTCGGAGAAATTCCTCCGGTTCGAGACAACCGAGACTGGCGCTAACGATACCAATGCTAGTAGTAGAAAAAACCACAGGTCCGTTAAGCTTAAAAGGAGAACTAAGAGTGCGGTGAATAGTCTCAGCCATTTTCTCCCCATCCCCGGGTTCTTTAATATCTCTTAGCAAAATCGCAAATTCATCCGCTCCCATGCGGGCCAAAACATCTTTCGGTCCCAGACAACTTTTCAACAGTTCCCCAGTCGCCACCAAAAGTTCCTCGCTTATCAAATGACCCAGACTGTATTTAACTACTTGATAGCGGTCAAGATCGAGAAATAAAACAGCAAATTCGTAGAGT
Source organism: Cyanobacteriota bacterium (assembly GCA_034189005.1). Taxonomy (GTDB): domain Bacteria; phylum Cyanobacteriota; class Cyanobacteriia; order Cyanobacteriales; family Microcoleaceae; genus CALKCV01. Next base: position 10,387 of record JAXHVR010000085.1, read on the forward strand.
GGGTTTTGATTTTTCGCCTCGATACATTCGCCAACTCGTTCTAAAAAGAAAGTGCGGTTGGGCAAACCAGTTAGATCGTCGTAAAAAGCCTGATATTTTAACCTCTCCAAAACTCGGCGATGCTCCTTTCGCACGAGTGCCTCTCTTAATTCCCGTTCCACTGCCGGGACCAATCTGGCCAAATTGTCTTTAGTCAGATAGTCGTGGACGCCCGCTTTCATCGCAGCTACGGCTGTATCTTCCGTAATAGTGCCAGAAACAATAATAAACGGTAAATCTAGGCCCTTTTCTTGTAACAAAGACAAAGCTGCTGTTGCGTTGAACTGGGGCATGGAATAATCGGCGACGATCAGATCCCACTCCCGTTCTTCGAGGGCAGCGAGGGTAGTTTCTGCGGTATCTACCCTTCGATAAATGGGGTCGTAGCCACCGAGTTCTAGTTCGCAGATGAGAAGTTCCACATCGTCTTCGGAGTCTTCAACTATTAAAACTCGTAAAGGTCTAGTCATCGGGAATTTTAAACTTATGTGGGCTTTGATTTAAGTCTAGCCAATAAACCCAAACTTGTTTGAGCAAGTCTGAAAATTCGGCAAAATCCACAGGCTTCCGAATATAGCTGTTGCAGCCAGATCTATAACCTTTTACCACATCTTCGATTTCTGTGGATGTAGTTAAGATTACAATTGGCAATAATTTAGTGCGGCCATCTGCCCGCAAGCGGCGCAATACCTCTAAACCATCAATTTTAGGTAATTTTAAATCTAGCAAGACCAAAGATGGCATCGTCTCGGGTTGGCGCTGAGAGAATTTACCAGTGCAAAATAGATAGTCTAAAGCTTCAATTCCATCGCTAACTACCATTAATTGATGAAAATAGCCAGTTTGTTCTAAAGCTAGCTGGGCTAATTCTTGCTCGTCGGGATTGTTTTCTACTAATAAAATACTTTTCATTATTTTTGCTAACCTGATGGCCAATCATAAGATTCAATTTAACATCTAAGTTTTTATAATTTTTGTCAGCGATCTAGAGAGTGCGAGTACCGGCGATCGTTTTAGGTTTTGGGAGCGATCGCGCCACTACTTAATAGGTGACGCGAGTCACCCAGAAAAATGGCAGTGGGTCGTAAATAGTATTTATGCGTCAAAATCTCGCTCGTAGTAATCGCTTTAGCGATTTATAGATATGAATCGCTAAAGCGATTACTACGAGCAACCATAATTAACAATTAATCAAACCGTAAAATAAAAAGTCGCCCCTTTTTCCACAGAGGCTTCTGCCCAAACATAACCACCATGCCGACGAATAATTCGCTGCACCGTTGCCAAACCAATACCAGTACCGGCAAACTGACTTTCCGAATGCAAACGTTGAAAAGAACCAAACAATTTATCGGCGTAATTCATATCAAAACCTGCCCCATCGTCTCGCACAAAATACGCTAATTTTTCCTCGCGTACTACTCCGAATTCGATATAAGCTGTTGAATGATGGGAGGTATATTTCCAGGCATTATCCAATAAGTTTTCTAAAACAATTCTTAACAAACGCGGGTCGCCATTAACAACTAATCCAGGAGCGATCGCTACTTCAACAATTCTCTCAGGTTCCCTGGATTTTAATTCATTAATAATCTGTAGGGCTATAGCGCTCAAATCGACATTTTTACGCTGCATTTCTCCCCTGCTAACCTTAGAAAGTTTGAGTAAATCTTCGATTAATTCTCCCATTCTTTCCGTGTTGGCGACTATTCTTTCTAAATAATGTTTGGCCCGGTCTTCTAGTTCCTGTCCGTAGCGTTTCATCAAAATGCGACTAAAACCATCAATACCTCGCAGGGGCGATCGTAAGTCGTGGGAAACAGAATAACAAAAAGTCTCTAGTTCTTTATTCGCTGCTTCTAATTGAGCGGTTCTTTCCCTTACTCGCCTTTCCAAAGATTCATTTAACTTGATGATTTCCTCCTCTATTTTTTTGCGTTCCGTAATGTCATAAAATGTAGCTACAGCAGCAATAATTTCTCCCACTGAATTGCGAATTGGTGTCGAACTTAGGAGAAGAGCGCCGCCAGTGCCATCTCCTCTTTCGATAGATATTTCTTCTTGAAAAATTACCTCTCCGTTATTGAGAGAACGCTGTAGAGGTAAATTTTGAGAAATGTAAGATTTTACATCTGAATGTAAAGAGTGCCACTGGGAATATTCTTCAACATTATTTGAGGGCAACGAGGTATGGCGAAATATTTCTTCTAACTGTTTGTTGCCGAGGATTAAATGGCCGGAAGGAGCTTCAGCAATTACCACCCCAGCAGGCATTTGTTGGAGAACTGCCGATAGTAGCGATCGCTCTTTTTCGATCTCTTTTAACATTTCCAACCTCTCTAATTCTGCCTCCTTTCTTTCTGTAATATCTCTAAGAGATAATAAATAGGCTTTTTCACCTTGCCAAAGCAGTTCTACTTTTCGCATTTCTGCAGTAAGAGTTTCTCCTGTCTTTCGCTTAATTTCTATCTCATTTATGCCCCTTTCTAGGGTTGATAGCCATAAAGTTGTATTAATAAAATCTTCTCGCTGGCGACCAAAAATAGCGGCTGCAGCAGGATTAACAAAACAAACCGTTCCATCCCCATCTACTACTATAGAACCATCAATATTATTGTTGATAATAGTCTGCAATTGTTCCTCGCTTTCTCGCAAAGCTTCTTCAGTTTTCTTCCTTCCTATAGCCAAACTTAATTGATTAGTTACTGAAATAACTAGCTTTACCAATTTCTCATCTTGAGGTCGATATTTACTAGCCAAAAATACCAAAACGGCTATGGGGCGATCGTCAGCAATAATCGGCACTCCTAAAGCTGCTTTAATACCAATTTCAGCAGCTTTATCTAAAGGCAGACAAATATCTTCCGGTCCCTGAAAAATATCTTCTATCCACTCCGGTTTTTGGGAGGTGAAAACCCGTCCGGCAATTCCTTTATTTGTTCTTAAATCGCAGAATTCGATCTTCCGTCTCGACTGATGCGAAGAAGGAACTTTACGAAAACAGGCAGAACCCAGTTTCAAGACTCCTTCCTCCACAAAAGGAATCCATACTTCGGCAAAGTTCCACTTAGTAATATCGCAGAGTTTGCAGATGACAAATTCCAGTGCAGAATCAAAATCTGGTGCTTCGCTAATTGCTTGGGTGATGTTTTGCAAGAGTTGAATTTGTTCTTGGGATTCGTGGCGATCGCTTATATCTAAACTCGTCCCCACCATCCGCACGGCATTACCCTCTTCCTCATAAAAAATTTGATATTTCGACTCCAACCAGCGAATGTTGCCATCGGGCAAGACAATTCGGTATTCAATACAGTTATATTCTTGTCCATTCTTAATAGCATTTTTTCTAGCAGTTTCTAGTAATTTCCTGTCTTCTGGGTGAACCATTTTGAGAAAGTCTTTATAAGTTTCGCCCAAACTACCTTTGTCCAAACCAAAAATGTTTTCTGCTTTATCAAACCAAGTGTATTTGTTAGCGATAATATTCCAATCCCAGATTGCTATTTTAGTAGCATTTAAGGCTAAATTTAACATAGATTGACTTTCTAAAAATGCTGCTTCTGCCTCTTGGCGTTCTTCGATCTCTGCTAGTAAAAAAGCAGTGCGTTTATTGACTTCAATTTCTAAGTAGTCATGGGCGCGGCGTAAAGCTTCTTCTGCTTGTTTCCGTTCGGTAATATCAGTAGAAATGCTGCAAATTGCATAAGGGATTTTTTGGCGATCGCATAAAGGAAACTTCACTGTAATATATGTACGAAATTCCTCCCCTTGAGGAAAGACTTCTTCTATAGTTAAAGCCGCATTTGTTTCTAAAACTTTTCTGTCGTTTCGTTGAAGTATTTCTGCCACTTCGCTAGAGAAAATATCGCCGTCCGTTTTCCCTTTAATTTCCTCTTGGCCTATCTGGAATAAAGCCTGATATTGCTTGTTAATTAACAAGTAGCCTCCTCGAATATCTTTAACGCAGATCGTTGCTGTAGAATTATCTAAAATAGCCTGTAACATTGTCTGGCTTTCTTCTAGTGCGGCTTCTACTCGATCGCGATCTGTAATATCTCGACCCTGTGCAATTAATAAAATAGGTTTTCCCTTTTCGTTAGTTACGCTTTGGAGGGAAAAGTCAATGGTTTTAATTGATTTTTTAGCCGTAAAAACATCGAGTTTGTAACGGATAAATTCTCCAGATGCAGTTTTAGCGATCGCCTCTTTTAACTCTTTTTGAGTCTTACTTAGGGAAGAGTTCTTTTTTAACACCTTCCTACCCCTATTCCACCAAGGCAATCGCCAAAACTTACGAGTTACAACATCCAACAAATCAAATTCCACTAAATCCAAAGCCGCCTGATTGACATTAAGCAAAGTTCCGTCTGGTTCCATCAACCAAAGCAATTGAAAAGCTTGCTCGAAAATAGCGCGGAACGGTCTTTGACTCCACTTTATTAACTCAGTTTCCACCCGCTTGCTAAAAGTAATATCTTTTCCCATAGAAATTACAATTTGTCTGCCATCTGCCAGTTTGCCTAAAGCAGCAGAACTCACATCCCAAATACGTTTTTTACCGCTTTTAGTGACGACAATAAAATCCCCATGCTCTCTAGTTCCATCCATATTATATGGCTGCTGAAACGCAGTTTTAACCAGTTCTGAATCCTCTGCAAAAGCACGGTTAGTCCAATGGTTAATAGTCGGAATATCCGCCCTGTTATAACCGGTTAGTTCCGTCCAAGTTTTATTAATTTCCAACACTTCCCCATCTTCCGCATGAATCATCATCGGAAAGGGTGCATTAAAAAAGCCTGCGCGGAATTTTTCTTCGTCTCTATCCTGCATTTCTTCCGTACTTTTTTCCCGCCGATAATTAGCAAAAAATCTTTGTAGTTTAGGTGCGGCAGCAAGCTGGAGGTCAAACTTTTCCCCGTCTCGGTAAATTTCTGGATAAGACTCGACCCATTGGTTAGACGATTTGATATAATTAAGAAAAGTAATTAAATAATTGTAGTTTAAAACACCTAGAAACTGACGTAAAATAGAAAGTATTTTTGGATAATTATTCTTTCGTACAAACACTAATATCGCTGCTTTCAATAAACTTTTTTCCTCAAAAAAATAATTATTTTTATCTAAACTAGCTAATTCCGAGGCAATTTCTTCAGTATTTTGGGGTTCTGGCATTCCTAATAATTCTAAAATTTCCGCCGCTTCAATACCATAATTAAGCAGCATCAAACAGCGTTCTATATGAAAATAGACATTTCCAGAATATTTAGATAAATAAGCCCAAAGTTTGTGTTTGAACGGAGGAGGTAAAGGATTATTAATATCCGCAGATTTAGTTTGCTGCCAGAGATTATCTAATACTGTCGGTGTCGGGATAGCTGGTTCAAAGAAAGCCGGAAAGAAGCCCAACTCTTTGACAATTTCTGCCTTTATTTCTGGGATAGTTTTCATTTTCATATTTCAACCTCTATTACGAATTGAAAATAAACAATTTAAAGGGTGCATCCCCCATACATAAAATATAGCAATCCTAAATGGATGATGAAAAATTGGGGGGCCAGAAACCCGGTTTCTTCAACAATACCTTCGCCATTTTCTTGTAGGTTGGGTGGAGCGCCCCGCGCAACCCAACATCTTCGTAGCACAATCCAACGATTTTGTTGGGTTTCGCTCCGCGTGCGCGCTACCTACAAATGGTATTTTTGCTGAAAGGCGAAGGTATTGTTCAAGAAACCGGGTTTCTAAAATATCACGAACGATCTACGGCTTGCTATATTAAATTTTAAAAAAACTTTCCGATCGCTTGAGGAGAAGGAAGATCGGTACGGTTTTTCTAAGAGAAAGTAAGTAAGCTATTCTTAAAAAGAGAAGAGAAAAACAAAGCCGATGGTAAAGATTGTCAGAGATTTTAATCGATTATTTCATAGGTTGGGGGAAGCCGCAGTAAAAACAAAGTCCCCTCCCCCCAAACGATCTTATTTTACTCGTTCTTATCTACCAGTTTCTTTAACCTTTATATTTGGCCTGGGATTATCTCTAGTTGGTTATGGTATTGCATACCAATGGGAAAAGGCCAAGGCTAAAGTCATCTTAGAGCAAAGAGCAGACAATTTAGCGATCGCCCTCCAGAACAAAATCGACAATTACATCCAAGTAACCCAAGCTTTAGCCGCTTTTTACAACGCTTCTGACGAAGTTACCCGACAAGATTTTCTCAACTTTTCTCAACCTTTTTTTGAGAATTATCCCGGCATTACTGGCATGGCTTGGGCGCCATTGGTATTAAACTCAGAAAGAAGCGCTTACGAAGAAATGCTGAAAGCCGAAGGTTTTCCCAACTGGCGCATCCACTATCGCGAGGAAAAAAGACAGAATATTCCAGTTACCATCCGGGATGAATATCTACCTATTACCTACGGTGTACCGCTTGAGATATATCAAAATATTATTGGATACGATTTATTTTCTTATTATTTAATAAAACCTGAAACTTTAGAAAAAGTAAGAAAAACGAGCAAAACCATCGCTACCAATAAAATAGCTTTAATTACCGACGCCGAACCAGCTTTTATCTTATTTAAGGCAATTTATCCTCCTAATTCACCCAAAGATACACCTAGCACAAAAACAGATAATTATTTTTTAGGGACTGCGTACACCATTTACAAGATTTCAAAAATAGTAGAAGAGTCCCTTCGGATAATAAGTATAGACGATCTTGATTTTTCTCTGTTAGATGAATCTGCCGGTACGGAAGAGAAATTTTTAGCCTTTTATGACTCTAGCAGCGGTCAAATAAAAGAATATTTACCAGAAAAAAAACTACTTTCAAGTCGAGATATATGGGGATTATGTAGGGAGGGAAATACTTGCAAGCGATCGTTAAAACTAGCCGACCGTCAATGGTCTATTTTGCTTTTACCCACAGCTAATTTTGAAGATAGAAGTTTTTTTTCAGAAACAGTTATAACTATCGGATTGCTGTTAACCGCGTCCCTGACATTTTATCTGGCAATATCGATTAAATACACTTCTGAATTAGAGGCAGCTATGGAGAAGTTGAAGTCAACTCAAGCTCAATTAATACAGGCGGAAAAAATGTCTGGTCTCGGGCAATTGGTTGCCGGTGTTGCCCATGAAATTAATAATCCAGTTAGTTTTATTTATGGTAATATCTATCCCGCTAAAGACTACAGCGAACATTTATTAAAACTACTGGAATTATATCAGGAAGAATATGCCAATCCTTCCGAGACAATACAAGATTTTGCGGCAGATATTGATGTTGATTTTATTAAAGACGATTTACCTAAGATTATAGAATCTATGAAAATTGGAGCCCAACGCATCCAGAAAATAGTCTTGTCTCTGCGCAATTTTTCTCGTTTGGATGAGAGCCAAGTAAAGTTAGCGAACATCCATGAAGGTATTGAGAGTACCCTAATAATTTTGAAGAGTCGCTTGACAGCTAATGGCGAAAAACCAGAGATAAATATCATTAAAAAATATGGGAATTTACCCCTGCTAGAATGTTATCCAGGACAGCTAAATCAAGTATTTATGAATCTTATCGCTAACGGTATTGATGCTTTGGAAGAATTAAGGGATCGAAATAATTTTACTCCGACTATAACAATTAGCACGATCGCTCTTGCCAACAAGGAAATAATTATTAAGATAGAGGATAACGGCCCGGGAATTCCCGAAGAAATACTAGAAGATATTTTTAATCCCTTTTTTACCACAAAACCACCGGGAAAAGGAACCGGTTTGGGGCTGTCTATTGCTTACTCAATTATCGTAGAAAAACATGGAGGGCAATTAAAATGTATTTCTCAAAAAGGGAAAGGCACTGAATTTACTATTACAATTCCCATGGTTCAAAAATAACATTCTCCTCATAATCTTAGACCTTCTCTATTGTAGTTCGTAGTAATCGCTTTAGCGATTTATATTGATAAATCGCTAAAGCGATTACTACGAACTGGGAAGTAGTAGTAGGGTGCGCGCCGCGCACCTTTTAAGTAACCGTGCAAAATTAATTAGACAGAAGGAACAGGCGAGACGCCTGTTCTACGGGCAAATCTTTGTCCAAATATTTTTGCCTACCTACTTACCTTCGAGCTACCTACTCAAAACATCTTGCACCGCTTGAGGAAGGCGGCGCATAATCTTACCCTTCTCGCGATCGACTGCCACCAGAGTCACCCTGGCAGTAACATAAAGCTCCCGGCCATCGAGAGATTGAATCTGATAATCCCAATCTAACTTGATGCCCTCCGTATCTGCCAGTCTGGCCCTCACCGCCACCGTCATACCCATTTTGACGGCTAAGTGGTAGCGCAGAGAAAGCTCTACCACTGGCAACTCGCAACCGAGAGCTACCAGATCCGCATAATCAATACCAAGAGAACGCAAACTCTCTACCCGGGCCTCCTCCATCCAGGCGATATAAGTCCCATGCCAGACAACGCCGCCATAGTCTGTATGGTGTGGATGAACCCGGACGATGTATTCAAACCAGCCATCGGCAACTTTAGTGGAGTGCTTTTCGATCGCGCTGGTAGGTAGTTGAGATTGCGGTTTTTCTGTTGAAGACATTTTACAATTCTTTTCCAAACTCTACATTTCTTAAGAAAAATTGTCCCTAAACCAGGTTTATGCTAGATTGTAGGGTTTATTACTCACGAACTCGCAAATGAATCGCAATTAACACAACCTATGATAAGAAAAGTTTTAGTAGCCGTAGCAGGTCGGGGACTGTGCGAACAGATGCTCAATATGTTACTGGACATCCCCTCCTTTCGACCGGAATCAGTAACCGTCCTCCACGTCGTACCGTCACAAATCTCTGCTGCAGATATGTCGGCCAAGCTCCTAGAAGGGGGCAAAATTCTGGCAGAAGCAGTCGAGTCTTTGAACCTAGACGCCAATAAAGTCAATCCTCGCCTCAAACAAGGAGACCCCAAAACCATAGTCTGCGAAATAGCCGACGAAGAAGATTCAGACCTCATTATTATGGGGTCGCGAGCTATGGGAAGGCTGCAAGCTATTTTAGAAAATTCCGTCAGCCAATACGTCTTCCAGTTAACCTCTCGCCCCATGCTGCTAGTCAAGGACGATGTTTATGTCAAAAAAGTCCGGCGAATTATGGTAGCTCTGAATGCCTCTCCAGAAGCCTTACAGTGTCTAAAGGTGGCACTTTCTTTTGCCAAAGATATCCAGAGTTCTCAGTTAATTCTTGCCCACGTCAAGAAAGACGTAACTGGAAAATCTGGGGAAGATTTAACTCCTAGCGAAGCAGAAAAAGATCCTGTTTTGGCCCTAGCGGTATCAGAGACGAAAAAAATGGGGGTTAACTATCGCTGCGTCAGTGCCAGCGGGAAGAGGGGGCAGGAAATTTGCAGGATAGCGGATGAAGTCAATGCAGATCTGTTGATGATGGGTTCTCCCGATCGCCGTCCTTCCATTGCCAAGAGCATCGTAGATTTAGATAAACTCCTGGGCACTTCTTTATCGGACTACGTACGAGTCTATGCCGATTGTCCGGTATTATTAACCCGCAACATTAACATCTAGTTTCTCAGCCGATCTCTAGATTTTAAATAAAAAAGCGCCAGAAGCTAATAGGTTTCGGGCGCTTTTTTAACTATTGACATTGACGCTGAAACAGCAGATCGCTATTTCTATTGGTTTTGACCGCTACTGGCGCTTTGTATGTACAAAATCAACAGAAAAACGGATGGCACTAAGACAAATAACAGGGTGGCGACAAACCCCAGATCGTTAACTTGCATAATTGTTCCCCACGTTGAGTTGAGCGATTTACCACTCAGGATATCATTATTTGCGCTTTGGTTTTGTTCTTACGGTCGCGGGGCCGTTGACTATAGTTTGACAAGCTAACCTACAGCTTGGGGGCCTTTTCTTCAATTTTTGCTCTTCAACCTGAGTCCTGGGGGACAAATTTTCCATCCCTTCCACAATTTCCACAACGCAAGTGCCGCATTGTCCGTAGCCCCCACAATTCATCATCTTGCCTGTGAAGGTGTAGAGGTCGATGCGATTTTCCAGAGCCTTCATTCTTAAATTGACTCCATCGGCTGCGATTATTTCCTTATCTTCGTTCTCAAACTTGATATTGGCCATTGATATTACCCGAGCAAACTCTATATTAACTTTTGTAACAAAATGTTAACTGATGTTTCAACCTTAAGGAGCGTCTGAGAGGTCGCCATCGGGAAGATTGCTAACAGAACGTTGCAAAGCAGACAAAGCTCGATTGTAGTTAAGAATTGCCACCAAGAGATTTAGCTCTGCCCGAGTCAGATCCGTTTGGGAATTAATCACCTCTAACTGAGTTCCCACGCCTGCCTGGAATCGCAAGCGAGCCAAACGGAAAGCTTCTCTGGCCTGTTCGAGACCTAATTCGGCGGTGCTGATGTTATCAAAACTGGCCTGCAGCTCGAAAAACCCTTCTTCCACCTCGCGGCGAATTTGATTGATAAGGCGATCGAAACGAGTTTCAGCGAGGGCTATATCGAGTTCGTTTTGTTTGGCCCTAGCCTTAGCAGCCCGCCCGTCGAAAAAAGTCCATGTGAAGGTAGCTCCCAAACTATAACCGTCAGCCCAACCGCGAGTAGCCCCAGGGTCGACATCGTCAGTAATTAAACCCAAAACGTTATAGTTAGCAAACAGATCCAAGCTAGGTCTGATAGCCGACAAGGCTATCTGGCGCTGTTCCTCGCTCAAGTCTCGCTGTACCAATTCCTGTTCCAACTCGGCTCGGTTTTTAAAAGCCGCAATAATCGTCTCGTCCAAAGACAACTGCCAAGTGCCCGCCGGCTGGATCTCGTCTGCTGCTGCTAACTGGATCGACTCGTTAACGTTCAACTGCTCCACCAAGCGACGGCGGCTTACCCGTTGGTCTCGCAGAGCATTAGTCAAATTTTGTTCTTCATTAGCCAGAGTCACTTGAGCTTGCAAAACATCAAATCTAGTCCCTACCCCAGCCCTTTCTAAAGCTTCGGCGTCTCTTAAACTCTTCTCGGCATTACTCACGGCTGCTTCCCCGACTCGAACTCGCCCATCCGCCTCTTGGAGGTTGTAATAACCTGCGGTAATTTGCAAGCGAAGGTCTTCAGTAGTACGCTCGAATTCCAATTGCTGGAGTTTGACTTGTTCTCCTGCTGCTGCAATTCTCGCCGACCTCGCCCCATCAATGCCGGTGTCGTAAGTTAATCGGAAAGTATTGTTAAAAGTTATGCTGCCAAAGTTGGTAAGGTCTGGAGGTTCTTGTCCGAGTATTTCTGCTTGACGGTTGGCAGCGCGCAATTGGAGTTCTCCTTGGGCGCTTATCTGGCGCTGTAGCTGAGACTGAAAGCTGACATTGGGGAACAATGCTGCTCGGGCTTCTTGAAAGAGAGCCTGGCTTTGCTCTAGTTGCAGCCTGGCCACTTCCAGGTCTGGACTGTAGCGGCGAGCCAGATCGACTGCTTGCTCTAGGGTAATGGCTATTGTTTCGTCAATTTGTACCGCGTCGGGGTTGATGGGAACGTCGAGAGGATTGAGGGATGGTTCTAATATCGGGGGCGGTAATGTCTCTAAAGTCCCGTTGGGCAGGGGTTGGGGAAAATCTTCCCTGGGGTTTAAGTTTGGTGTCGTCTCTTGAGCCAAATTGGAATTATCCCCGGCTAGTTCTGCGGTTTCTGTTTCTGGGTCGGCTAATTCTCTTACTGCGGGCATTCTAGGTGTCGGGCCCGTATCGGTCTTTACTTCTAGGAAGCCCGTATCCGTTGGCAAGAGGCGATCGCTCTGTGCTACTTCTTGAGATTGCAAGCTTTCTTGCAGAGTGCTGCTAAATTTGGTTTGAGCCGGTTCTTGCTTTTGGGACTGTTCTGGTTCTTTGGAGTTTAATTCTGGAGTTTCTTCCTCCTCATCCTCATCTATGTCCTCTTTCATCTCTACCTGGAGCGATCGCCATCTTTCCAGGGCGTTACGGCCATAGCTACTTCCATTCTCAGACTTTTGGGACTCAGAAAAGGAACCAGACTCGGGATTATCCGCCTCATCCAGAGAGATTTGAGGAGTTATTTCGGAGGAGTTTATAGAATCTCGATCGGCATCGGCCTCTAGTTCTCTGGGGTTATTTTCAGCAGAAGTATCGGGAGAATTAGCCGGCGGGGGGGCAGCAATTGCTTCTCCCATATTGCCAAGAGCGATAGCCGATATCGCTCCTCCTACCACAAGTTGACGAAAAACGCGCATAAGTTTTTTAATTAGTCGGATGTCCAACAGATAATTTTAATAAACCTCGCCGCATTAATTAATATAGAGGGGGGCGAAGCGGCAAGTTCTTGTCCCCAAGAGTCGCGCTTACAAGGCTACCATATCGACTTCTAAGCCTTCAACTTTATTGAGTCGGGAGGCGATCGGCGAAGGAAGCCTTCTCCACCGCATTCCCCACCACCCAAGTCCAGCTTCGCGGCGGGTTAACAGAAATATTGCCATCTAAGATCTGGGAGGATTTTCGAGGGGCTTAATTCAGTTTTCGGCTTGGGGCCAGTTCCTCGGGGCGAATAAAAAGCCCAGGCCATTCTACTAATAATTTAGAGTTGCGATCGAATCTGTTGTAAACTTGCCACGGGAGCACGTCATCTTTGCAAAAATACTTTAAAACTCTGCTACCCTGTTGCCTGTAGCACTCTTTGCCTGTTGCCTAAAAGCGATAAGTTCTTGGTTCGCCTCAAAGGTGACGTGCTCCCCTTGCCACTGAATTTAGTTAAAAAGATTCAATATGACTTTAGTCACAGAGCTAAAACTAGACCGAACTGAAGAAGAGTCGGGGTTGGAGACTCCTTTAGATTGGGTTCTTTATCTAGACGCTCAGGCCAAACCCCATGACGCTTCAGAAGTGCTTGCCGGATTAACTCAAACTCCCAAATCTTTACCCCCTAAATATTTCTACGACGAGCGGGGTTCGCAGTTATTCGAGCAAATTTGCGAGTTACCGGAATATTATCCCACTCGAACTGAAGCATCGATTTTAGGCCAATACGCAGAAGAAATTGCCAGTCTAACTGGGACGACAGAATTGGTCGAACTCGGAAGCGGCAGTTCGACAAAGACTCGTCTGTTGCTGGATGCTTACCAAAAACAAGGAAGTTTAGGGAAATATGTAGCGGTTGATGTCAGCGGAGAAATTCTAGAAGATACCGTCAGACAGTTAGGAGAAGATTATCCTGCGTTGGAGGCCCGGGGAATGGTGGGGACTTACGAACGAGCCCTGGCACAATTGAAACCTCTCTCGAAGGGCTCCCGTACGGTTATGTTTTTAGGCAGTACCTTGGGTAATTTTTCAACTGATGAATGCGATCGCTTTTTGGAGCAAGTAGTTACTGTCTTAAAACCAGGGGATTACTTTTTACTGGGAATCGATTTACAAAAGCCCCAAGATATCCTCGAAGCTGCTTACAACGACGCTGAAGGAATCACCGCAGCTTTTAATCTCAATATGCTGGCTCATTTAAACTGGCGTTTTGAAGGTGATTTTAATCTCGCTCTGTTCGAGCATAAGGCAATTTATAATCGAGCTAAATCTCAAATAGAGATGTATTTACATTGTCTAAAATCTCATGTTGTCCGTCTGGAAAAGTTGGATTTAACGCTTGAATTTGAAGTTGGGGAAAGGATATTGACGGAAATTTCTCGCAAGTTTAATCTTGAGGAAATGGAGCAATATTTGGCCGATCGCAGTCTTAATTTAGTTAGGGCTTGTACGGATGCTAATAAGTGGTTTGCCGTAGTTTTGTGTCAAGTTTAAATGTTACTATCGCAATCCTTTGTACATTATGAAGGTAGAAACAATTAAAGTTTGCGAAGTTGTAGTTTGCGATCGTCATTTAGAAATACTCTATGGTGCCTATCCCTTGAAATTTTCGAGCAAAGTCTTTTACCGCGATCTATATTTTTCCCTACTACGGGAAAAATATTCTGGGAGCATCTCATCGAAGTAAAAACAGCGAACAATCAATGCTTTTTGTTAGCGGTCAGTTGTTAGTTGTTGGTCGTCTAGGTTTGAGCAATTCTAATAAATAGTTATAGACTTTTAACATTTTCGTTTTTTCTACAGTAGAAAAGGAATGAATTGCCCAAATAATGTCATAATATTTAGAAGTTTGGGAAAGTGGTTC
>JAXHVR010000086.1:0-22780 GCA_034189005.1 Cyanobacteriota bacterium
GGGACTCTTCTGAGGCCGGCACATCCTCTACTGCAACGGGCTCGGGGCTATCCCCTTTGGTTGGGAAATCAGATAAATTTAGCTCTGGCATTGTTGTCTCCTTATTATTTTTTTAGAATTAATAGACGATAGTGGCAATTGTAAAAATAAAATCGTTTTTCGTTACTTTTTCCTTAAAAACTCTTCCCTGTTGCCTGTTGCCTGTTGCCTGTTGCCTACTTCTGCAAGAAGTCTATTAATTTCTTTGTTTGCGCCTCTGGCTTCTATTGCCAGTTGCTCTGTCAACCATTCCATTTCGGAGGCAAGCATCGATTTTGCTCGGTGCCAAGCTGCTATTTGGTAGCGATCGTCGGTCATACTTTCTCTTTCTTCGCCATCGAGATATTCTTGGCGCAGCTTGCAAACCATTAAGCGATGTTCTAGGAGTTTCAACCTTTCGGCAGTTTCCAAGTCGCTGAAAAAGAAAAACTTGATTAAAAACCGAGACCGGCTTTTCACCCAACTTTCCTTTGGATGTTCCAGCATTTGTTCTCGCCAGCGATCGCCTCCTTCCTCGGTTATGCGATAAATTTTTCGACCGCAGCCCCCCTCTCCCGTCTCCTCCGCCAGGACCACAATTAGTCCTCTTTCCTCCAACCGCTTCAGCAACGGATAGATGGCCCCATAATTGGCCGTCATGCAGCTTCCCATAAACAGTTCTAATTGCTGCTTTAGTTTATAGCCGTGCAGAGGTTCTCGTTGGAGCAGTCCCAGGGCGGATAATTCGAGCATTTATATCAATTTGATATACCGACACGATCTATTCTAGCTCCACCGAGGAATCTTTCTTAATAAAAATTTTATTTTCTCAAGTCTAAATCAGAAATATTCCGAAGTTGCATATCATAAAATTGTAACAATGTCAATAATTTGGGGAGGGCGGAAAAAATAGAATTAAGAAACCGGGTTTTTTGAACAATATCAACGCCGCTGCATCTTGTAGCATCTTGTAGGTTGGGTGGAGCGACAGCGCAACCCAACATCTTCGGCTCTTCCGTACTTGACTTGGTATGAGGCAAAGTTCCAGTATGGTCTAAGCTAGACATTCCAAAGGTTTCAGCATTTAAGGCAAGTATTTTAGGTAATTATTGCTTCTCAGAATGCTGCAAAGCTTTGCCTGATGAGACTTAAGAGAGTTTTTCTACTCCCAAATACCACGCTAAGTACGGAAGAGCCACATCTTCTACCATTTCAACACACGTTATGCTATGAGATATTAAGCCCCCCCGATGCGTTGGGGGGTTTAGGGGGATCGAACTCTTTCATATCTTTAACAAATTGGTATTAGTAGCGAAACGAACACTCCTAATGTTGGGTTTCGCTACGCTACACCCAACCTACAAAAAAATGACTCAAAAAAAGTCAAGTCTTTTTCAAATTAAAAAATAATTAACTCAAGCCCGATCGCCCTTTTCCCCATCTACCATCAAACAAGATAATAAAATATAGAAAAGCAACAATGCAAATTTCCCCAGAAAAAGAAACAGCAGAAATCCTCACCCTAGACGTTGGAGGCATGAAATGTGCCGGCTGCGTGGCGGCAGTCGAACGCCAACTCAAACAACAACCGGGAGTATTAACGGCGAAAGTCAACCTAGCAACGGAGGTAGCAACCGTCGAATGCGAAGTCGGTATGGCAGATGCCGATGCCCTGGCGCAAAAATTAACCGACGGCGGTTTTGCCAGTCAATCTCGCAATAATAGATCCCCGGAAGAACTAACCAAACAACAAAGCGATCGCCACCGAGAAGAAATAAAACAACAAATCTGGCGCGTAGCGATCGCCGGCATCCTCATCCTCCTCTCCGGCATCGGGCACCTGGAACACTTTTTCCGCACCAGGGAAATCCCCCTATTAAGTCACGTTTGGTTCCACTGGGCCCTGGCAACCGTAGCCCTCTGCTTCCCCGGACGCCATATAATAATAGATGGTTGGCGCAGCTTGTGGCGCAACGCCCCCAACATGAACGCCCTCGTAGGATTGGGCGCAACAACAGCCTACCTCGCCAGCGTCGTCGCCCTCCTCTTCCCCCAGTTAGGGTGGGAGTGCTTCTTCGACGAACCAGTGATGATACTCGGTTTCATCCTTTTAGGCAAAACCCTAGAACAACAAGCGCGATACCGCGCCGCCTCTACTTTACAATCCTTGATATCCCTACAACCTGCCACCGCCCGTCTGGTTCCAGAAATGGAATCCCCCCCGGCCTCCCTCGGACAAGGGGCAGGAATTGGCACCGTAGAAATTCCGGCGGCGCGGGTCAAGGTCGGAGAATATTTATTAGTTTTGCCAGGAGACAAAGTCCCAGTGGATGGGGAAGTTTGTCGGGGTAAAACCGCTGTAGATGAATCTATGCTTACTGGAGAGTCGATGCCGGTTGCTAAAGAAAAAGGCGATCGCCTCTCCGCAGGCACTCTCAATAAATCCGGTGCCATCGTCCTTCGCGCCACCCGCATCGGCGAAGCAACCACTTTAGCGCAAATCGTTAAATTAGTAGAAGACGCCCAAACCCGCAAAGCGCCGATACAAAATGTAGCCGATACGGTAGCGGGATATTTCACTTACGGCGTCATGGCGATCGCCTCCGCGACCTTCCTCTTCTGGTACTTCGTCGGCGTTCGGATTTTCCCCCACGTCCTCCACCTCGGACATCACACCATCAATATGGGTTCCCCTTCCATGCCCGTTGCTTATTCCCCCTTGCTGTTGAGTCTGAAATTAGCGATCGCCGTTTTAGTCATTTCCTGCCCCTGCGCTTTAGGACTCGCCACCCCCACCGCCATCCTAGTCGGTTCCGGCATCGGTGCCGAAAGGGGTTTATTGCTTAAAGGCGGCGACATCCTCGAACGGGTACATCAGTTAAATACCGTAGTTTTCGACAAAACCGGCACTCTAACCACCGGCCAACCCACCGTCACCGACTGCCTCCCAATTCCCCTCTTCCTCCCCCCTTTTCAAGGGGGGCCGGGGGGGATCCTCCCAATTCCCCAAGGCGAAAACCCCCTCTTCCGGGGGCCGGAGGGGCTCCTCCAAATTGCCGCCACCGTAGAAAGCGGCACCAACCATCCCATCGCCGAGGCAATTGTGCGACAAGCGCAAAAGCAAGGTTTACCCCTCTTGCCCGCATTCGACTTCCACACCGAACCCGGTTTGGGAATTTCTGCCGTGGTACGGGGCAAACCGGTGTTGGTTGGAAACGAAAAATGGTTGTGCCAGGGAGGAGTTGCGGTGGAAACTCTGCCGACTTTCCCCGGTAAAACTGCGGTTTATGTAGCAGTGGATGGTAGTTTGGTAGGGGCGATCGCCGTAAAAGATATTTTGCGCGACGATGCCAAAGCAACTGTGGAACGCTTGCAGCAGATGGGATTAACTGCAATTTTGCTCACCGGAGATAAGGAAGAAGTAGCCTCCGGCATCGCCGTCGAATTAGGATTAACCCCAGATGCCGTATTAGCCGAAGTTCGGCCCGGGGAGAAGGCAGAAGCGATCGCCGCCCTCCAAGTGGGGGGCGATAAAGTCGCCATGGTGGGAGATGGTATTAACGATGCCCCCGCTTTAGCTGCCGCCGATGTCGGTATTGGGATGCAGGCGGGTACCGATGTAGCGATCGAAACCGCAGATATAGTCTTGATGCGCGATGCCTTGATGGATGTCGTCGAGTCCATCCGTCTGAGTCGCGCCACTTTCAATAAAATCCGTCAAAATTTATTCTGGGCCTTGGTTTACAATCTCATCGGCATCCCAGTAGCAGCGGGGGTATTGTTGCCAACCTTCGGCATTCTACTCAACCCCGCCGCCGCCGGTGCCCTCATGGCCTTTAGTTCCGTTAGCGTTGTCAGCAACTCTTTATTGTTGCGTCGTAGTTTTTAGTTCAAAGAAACCGGGTTTCTCAATCAAAGAAACCCGATTTCCGGGTAATTATTAATTATTAATTATTAATTATTAATTACTCCGGTATCATGCTTTCAATAACTTTCCAATAGCGACTTTCCATTGCCAAATAGATAAATAAGTCAAAAACTTGACGGCAATGGTTATCTTTTAGGCTCGGGGGTATTTCATTTTTGACAATCAAATCGAGCCGAATAGTAGTTTCGGTAATGCTAGGCAGATTGAAAGTTACCTCAGCGATCGCCAATTGGGAGAAAGAAACTTCACCCGCTTTTTCCCGAGCCATGATATAATTACTCCTGTTGTAAGTAACTTCCAAATTGCACTCTTCTAGTATCCCCAGCACCACGGGCTGGAGATTGTCAAAATCCTCAATAGCAACAGTTATAAAACCAGCGTACCGAGCCATAGTCAGGGATAAACTTCCATCTTAAGAGTTTGCACCATATAATAATCCCTCGCAAGCGATCGGATGTCAACAGTAAAACTACAGATTCTTGTTAGTTGTCAGTTGTTAGTTGTTAGTTGGTAAGTAGATCGAATTATTTCTTATTCCCCCGTAGAACAGGCGTCTCGCCTGTTCCAGATATCTAATATCAACTAACAATTATTAATTATTAATTATTAATTATTAATTGATATTAAGCGCACTTTACAGCTTACTAAAAAACAAATTCCCATTAATAATGAAAGGCAAATTAATAGTATTTGAAGGAGTCGAAGGCGCGGGCAAAACTACCCAAATGTCCCTGCTATCCGAGTGGTTGGAAAAACAATTGAACGGGCAAGATACTTTAGCGGGGAAGGTCGTAACAACTCGCGAACCAGGAGGCACAGAATTAGGAAAAACAGTGCGAAGGTTGCTGCTGGAACCAGATATCGAGGAAGCGATCGCCCCACGGACGGAATTATTATTGTACGCCGCCGATCGCGCCCAACACGTCCAGACATTTATCCTGCCCCACTTGGAGGAGGGAAATATAGTTTTATGCGATCGCTTCACCGACTCTACCATAGCTTACCAAGGATACGGACGCGGTTTGACTCTGGAATTGATAAACCAACTCAACCGCATTGCCACAGTCGGCATCGAAAGCAACCTAACTCTCTGGTTCGACCTCGACGTAGAGACCGGTTTAAGCAGAACCAAAGCTAGGGGAAAAAGCGATCGGATGGAAAGGGCGACCGTAGAATTCCATCGGCGGGTACAACAAGGCTTTCAAGAACTAGCCGAAACCCATCCCCATCGCATCCGCCGAGTAGATGCCAGTGGCGCAGTGGAGGAAGTGCAAAGGCAAGTGCGGGAAATTGTTAAAGCGTTTTTATTTTAGAACATCGGCAATTCTCCTAGCAAAACCTTGACAATCGGTGGAGAATTACTTACACTATTATTAAACAGGGAAAAATTAGGCTTCGATAAGCTCTAAATATCTAATTTTGAGGGGAATAACTAATGACAACTCAAGAATTAATCGATTTAAGAACTTGCATTATGGAAGGGCGAACCAGCGATGCTTTAATAATTATTGACGAACTGGATGGCATGAGTAAAAAAGACATAATCATCAAAATAGAATCTTATTTAACTGTGATGTTAATTCACTTAATCAAAAATCAGGTAGAACGACGTTTAACTAATTCCTGGGCGGCATCCATTAGGGCTGCGATTCTAAAAATTCAAAGATTGAATTTGAAGCCAAATAAAACTTCTTACTATTTTAATGCCGATGAATGGGAGGAGATGTTAGAAGATTCCATAGAATTTGCGATAGGTCAAGCCAGCGTCGAAGTGGAGAATGGCGCTTATACTCCGTTTCAGCTAGCAGAAATGGTAGATAGAATTGCTATAAAAGCAACTGCTAGAAGTTTTTTGGAGTTAACTTACAGCAATTCGGCTAAAGATTTGCCGGGAGTTATTAACGATAATTTGGTCTTGTTAGCTGGTGGGGAAGATTGGAAGTTTGGTAAGAGGAATAAATAATTAGGAATTGGGAATTGTTTCACTAATTATTCTATCGTTGAAGCGATCGCTAAGAACTGACCGCTTATCCCAGCAACAACCAAATTGTTAATTGATAAAATATTAATTGTTAACTGTGCGGAGGAAAATAACTAATGACAACTCAAGAATTAATTGATTTAAGAACTTGCATTATGGAAGGGCGAACCAGCGATGCTTTGATAATTATTGACGAACTGGATGGCATGAGTAAAAAAGACATAATCAGAAAGATCAAGTCCTATTTAACTGTAATGTTAGTTCACCTAATAAAAAATCAGGTAGAACGGCGTTTAACTAATTCCTGGGCGGCATCCATTCGGAGTGCAATTCGAGAAATTCAAGACTTGAACTTGAAGGCAAATAAAACTTCCTACTATTTTAAAGCCGATGAATGGGAGGAGATGTTAGAAGAGGCGATAGAATTTGCGATAGGCCAGGCCAGCGTCGAAGTGGAAAATGGCGCTTATACTCCGTTTCAGCTAGCAGAAATGGTAGATAGAATTTCTATAAAAGCAACTGCTATAAGTTTTTTGGAGTTAACTTACAGCAATTCTGCTAAAGATTTGCCGGGAGTTATTAACGATAATTTGGTCTTGTTGGTTGGTGGGGAAGATTGGAAGTTTGGTAAGAGGAATAAATAATGAGGAATTGGGAATTGTTTTAGTAATCATTCTATCGTTGAAGCGATCGCTACGAACTAACCTCCGAGGGTTCTACTGTTTTAATCGCTGAAGCGATTACTACGAACTTACCTAACTGGTCCCCAAAAAAAAAAGTTAGCAAAACCCCTTGACAAACGACTTTTTTTAAATTACAATAAAACTTGTCCGGGGGAACTCGCCTATACGCTTGATTATTTATTCAACGCACAAAAAAATAAGGCAGAACGCCGCAAGACGCCTGCCATCCTTGCCCTCCATGTTGGCTTCCGCTACAATTCTTTAATTATTAATTATTAATTATTAATTGTTAAAATGCCCTTTTCAGAACTCATCGGACAAAACCAAGCAGTGGCACTGCTAAACCAGGCAGTCGCCCAAAAGCGAATAGCCCCCGCCTATTTATTTGCCGGTCCCCCGGGAGTGGGGCGAGCTTTAGCAGCAAAATGCTTTATCGAACTCCTCTTCTCCGGTCCGGGAAGCAAAAAGCAAGACCCCCAGAAACTACAACATCGCCTACAAGAGAGAAACCATCCAGACCTACTCTGGGTCGAACCGACTTATCTCCATCAAGGCAAACTCCTCTCCAGCAAAGAAGCAGCAGATAGCGGGTTGAAGCGCAAAGCACCGCCCCAAATTCGTCTAGAACAAGTCCGCGATATCGGTCGGTTCCTCAGTCGCCCCCCACTCGAAGCAGCGCGAACCGCCGTAGTCTTGGAACAGGCCGAGACCATGAGAGAAAGCGCAGCCAACGGCTTATTGAAAACCTTAGAAGAACCCGGCGTCAGAGCAACCCTGATTTTAATCGCCCCAGGAGTAGATTCTTTGTTGCCGACCTTGATTTCCCGCTGCCAGCGCATCCCCTTTTATCGCTTGAACGGGGAGAATATGGGGCGAGTCTTAGAAAATGCAGGTCGCCCAGAGGTTTTAGCCAATGCAGAAGTCATGGCAATGGCCCAGGGCAGTCCCGGAGAAGCGATCGCCTGTTGGCAGCAGCTAGAAGACATTCCAGCAGAAATTCTCCAGGCCGCCACCAAAGAAATTAATACAACCCGCGAAGCCCTGGAACTTGCCAGAGAAATTAGCAAAAATCTCGATACCCAAGGGCAGTTATGGTTAGTCGATTATTTGCAGCACAACCTCTGGCAGCGCCAAGATAGCTTAGGAGGTTCTGGAAAGCAATATTTAGAAAGTTTGGAAAAAGCCAGACGGTGTTTGATCGGTTACGTTCAGCCCCGTTTGGTCTGGGAGTGTACCTTTATGGATCTCTGTCGCACGTAAATAATATCCCCCACCAATAAAAAAAGCCTGCGAGTTGCAGGCTTGTCTTCGATGTTTATTCTGCAAAGAAGCATTTTAAGCCGACTCCGGTTTGGGCAACGAAGAAGGATGCACCAAAAGTTCTGCAGTCGATCGCTTCTCCACCATCTCCTTAGTAATCGTGCAGAGAGTCACATCCTTACGAGAAGGCAACTCGTACATCACATCTAACATAAGTTCTTCAACGATCCCCCGCAACGCCCTTGCCCCAGTCTTCCGTCGGAAAGCCTCCCGGGCGATCGCGCGGATAGCATCCGGCTCAAATTCCAACTGAACGTTATCCATCCGCAGCAACTTCTTATACTGCTTCACCAAAGCATTGCGAGGTTCCGTCAAAATCTCCATCAGCGTTTCCTCATCCAACGGATTTACCACCGCCACCATAGGTATCCGTCCGATCATTTCTGGAATCAATCCAAACTTAACCAGATCGTCTGGTTCCAGTTGCTGCATCACATCAGCAGCCTGCTTTTCCTTCGGCTTACCATCTCCAGACTGCACGAAACCCATTGACTTTTTACCAGTTCTCTGCTCTATTACTTTCTCCAAACCAACAAAAGCGCCGCCGCAGATAAACAGTATATTACTGGTATCGATTTGAATAAAATCTTGATATGGGTGCTTTCGGCCACCCTGGGGAGGCACGTTAGCCACAGTACCTTCCAACATTTTTAAGAGAGCCTGCTGGACCCCTTCTCCCGAAACGTCTCTAGTTATCGAAGGGTTCTCGCTTTTTCTTGCTATTTTATCTATCTCATCTATATAAACAATACCTTTTTGAGCCTCATCCACATCCAAATCCGCCACTTGAAGCAATCGCAGCAAGATATTTTCTACATCCTCCCCCACATAACCAGCTTCAGTCAAAGTCGTAGCATCAGCCACAGCAAAGGGCACATCCAGCAAATCTGCCAAAGTTTGAGCCAATAGAGTCTTGCCGCAGCCAGTGGGGCCGATTAGCAAAATATTAGACTTTTGCAATTCCACATCATCCTTAGACTGTTGGCCGTTATTTTTAGGATCGAGAAAGCTAAGGCGCTTGTAGTGGTTATAAACAGCCACCGACAAAACCTTCTTCGCCTCTTTTTGACCGATAACGTGGGTGTCTAGGTAATTTTTAATCTCTCTCGGCTTAGGAATTTTATTTGGGGAGAGACTCTTAGAGCCATTACGTCGCCTTTGGGGAGAAGGGGCCGGGCGCGGCATTGGCGGTTGTGGGCCTATAGGGTTGGAGTCAAATAACTCCTCATCTAAAATTTCATTGCACAACTCAACGCATTCATCGCAAATATATACCCCCGGCCCCGCGATTAATTTGCGGACTTGCTCTTGAGACTTGCCACAAAAGGAGCATTTTAGATGGGAGTCGTATTTTGACATAGGTGCCTCTTATTACACTGCTGCGACAGACTCTCCCGGTACGGGAAGACCTTGTCTGGTTATCACCCGATCTACTAATCCATAGTCCTTAGCTTCTTGGGCCGACATAAAAAAGTCGCGATCGGTATCAACTTCTATTTTTTCCAAAGGTTGGCCCGTATTTTGGGCTAACAATTCGTTCAGCTTGCGTTTATGATAAAGGATTTCTTTAGCTTGAATCTCAATATCTACCGCTTGACCTTGCGCGCCGCCCAAAGGCTGGTGAATCATAATTCTAGAGCTAGGCAGAGACATCCGTTTGCCCTGTGCCCCAGCGGCCAAGAGAAAAGCGCCCATACTAGCCGCCAACCCATAACATATTGTAACCACATCCGGGCGAACCTGCTGCATGGTGTCATAAATAGCCATTCCCGCAGTTACCGAGCCCCCTGGAGAGTTGATATAGAGTTGAATGTCTTTTTCTGGATCCTCGGCATCGAGGAACAACATTTGGGCTGTAATGGTATTGGCTAGGTTGTCATCTACTTGAGTTCCCAGGAAAATAATTCGTTCCCGCAGCAGGCGGGAATACAAATCGAAGGCCCTTTCCCCCATCCCTGATTGTTCCACAACCATTGGGACGATATTAGTGGGACCGGAGTACACCTCCGAATTTTGATAGCTGGAAATCTGATAGTTGTCGCGCTGAGATATAACCATAGAATAGTGACGAGCTTTTAACTTTATCGGGCCCAAACTCAGGACTTTTTTTGTCCTTCTGGTTCCTTATTCCTATTATTATGCCTTAGATTTGTTAATTTCGCCGCAGGCGGTTTACCGCCTGCGGTAGGAATAGAGAAGTTACGGGTGCATCTCAATTTTGAAGAAAACCAATAATTTGACGCTTTTAGGCAACAGGCAACAGGCAACAGGCAACAGGGAAAAGAGGTTTTTAGCGCAAAAAAATGTTTTTGCTTTCTCTGAGATGCTCCCGAAGTGACTCTCAGAGCCTCCCACCGCAGACTCTAAAGTTCTACTCGGCGGAAATTACTTCTGCTTCTATTACCTCACCGGCAGAATCTCCACTTGCAGAACTTTCCTCAGAGCTTTCGGAACTTACCTCTTCCTTATCTTCGGGCGGACTTAGAGTTCCTTCTGGTACTAATTCAATCTTAGCCCGTTCTTCTAGCCATTTGATTGTCTTTTTCTCTACCAGGTCGTTTTCTAATACTTCCCGCAACCGATCTTCATCTATTTGTTGACCTTCGAGTTCTTTTCTTAACTTAACAGCTTCCTCTTCTATTTCTGACTCTTCTACAGAAATAGATTCCCGTTTAGCTACTTCCTTGATAGCCAATGCCTTTTTCAATTGTTCCACTGCTTCGGGGCGAGCTTGCTCTCGCATTTGGGGTAGAGCTTCGCTGGTAAACAATTGCTTGACGTCTATCCCATATTGACTTAATTCCATTGCCCTTTGAGTCAATATTTGATTGACCTCATCCTCAATCATGCTTTCTGGAATTTCCACATCCAGAACCTTAACCAGTTCCTCTACTATTACCTTCGCTTTATTGGCGTCAGTTTGACCATCCGCAGCTTCTTTAAACTGCTTTTCCAGAGACTCTTTCAATTCTGCTAAAGTCTCGAATTCGCTCGCTTCTTCTGCAAAATCATCATCCAGTTCTGGTAGCTCTTTCTCCTTTATTTCCTTCATTGTTACAGGGAAAATTGCTTTTTTACCAGCTAATTTTTCCTCGCTATAATCATCGGGGAAATCAGCGTGAATTTCCTTAGTTTCGTCAGGACTCATGCCAATAATTCCATCGATAAATCCGGGAATAAAAGCGTCTTTTTTGAGTTCTACTTGATAATCTTCTATGGTCTCAAAAATCGTTTCTCCTTCTTCTCCTTCTACCTCGGGAGCCAACTTGCCGCTATAGTCGATGATAACTACATCTCCTTCCTGGGCCGGTCTTCCCTCCACTGGCACTAAAGTCGCCAACTCCAAGCGACGTTCTTCTAGATATTTATCTACCTTGGCGGGGTCGTATTTTACCTCCTCGGCCTTAATCTCTAAGCCCGTGTAGTTCTCAATTACGGCCGACGGCGGTACATCGACCTTAGCGGAGAAAAACAACTCTTTCCCGGGTTCAAAATCTTTTAATAAATCGTCAAACTCCGAACGCAATTCAAATTGGCCGATGGCGTTAACGTCCTCTAGTTCTCTTACTTTTTTGAGACTATCCTGGATAGCTTCGTCTAAAGCCATGGCCTTCAGGTAATTTTGTCCCACACGTTGGATCAAAATTTGCCTTGGGACTTTGCCTTTGCGGAACCCAGGAATATTCGCAGTACGGGTATATTTTTGAATTACTCGCTCGTAGGCATTTTTGGATAGCTCTGGGGGAATTTCTATTTCTAGGCCAATTTGGCTTGCTGGAAGTTTTTCCTGGGTAACTTTCATCGATTTTTCTGCTTCTATGTAAATTATCTGTTCGGATTCCTTAAATGGATCTGCAACATTTGCGTCTGTATCCATAATTGGGCATTGAGAGCGATACTAGCACAATCCCAGGTTTGTCTGTTTGCCTGAAAACAACTTTTTTTTGGCTTTAGCTAGACCTTTGGCGGTTCTAAGGCATACTATTTTCTGTTTTTCCTTTTATAATGATTTAATACTAACTGCCAAGGACTTTTGGACTTCCTGGGCCATCGCTATTTTTGGCCACAATAACCAATCTAGGGAAACAGGCCCTTTGTTTGCAGCCTACACGGCCATAGATTGAAATATTACTCGTCATTTGTCATAGCTCGCCGAGCTCTAATAAAATAGGGATGCACTAGGTTCGTCAGCTATTTAACCAGAAATTATTAATAAAAATAAGATAGATCGTAACTAGGAAAAACTATTATTAATTAAAATAAAGGAGGAAAAAACTTGCCCCAATCCTATAGAGTAGCAATCCTGGGAGCAACTGGAGCAGTAGGGACCGAGTTGCTAGAACTGCTAGAAAGTCGTAACTTCCCGGTGTCAGATTTAAAACTATTGGCGTCTCCCCGTTCCGCAGGTAGCACGTTAGAATTTAAAGGAGAAAAACTGGTAGTAGAAACAGTAGCTGAAGACTCTTTTAAAAATGTAGATTTAGTCCTAGCTTCAGCAGGAGGCTCTACCTCAAAGGAATGGGCTCCTAAAGCAGTAAAAGCAGGTGCGGTAGTAATTGATAATTCCAGCGCCTTCCGCATGGAACCAGAAGTGCCTCTGGTAGTTCCAGAAGTAAATCCCCAAGCGGCAGCCTCCCACCAAGGTATTATTGCCAATCCTAACTGCACGACTATTTTAATGACTTTAGCAGTTTGGCCGCTCCACCAAGTCCAACCAGTCCAACGGATGGTTGTGGCAACTTACCAATCTGCTAGCGGTGCCGGGGCGAGAGCTATGGAAGAAGTGAAAGCTCAGGCAAGGGCAATTTTGCAGGAGGAAACTCCGAACGCAGAAATTTTTCCCTATCCATTGGCCTTTAATTTATTTCCTCATAATTCTCCGCTAAACGATCGCGGATACTGTCAAGAGGAAATGAAAATGGTGAATGAAACTCGTAAGATATTTGACAGTGACGATATAAGAATTACAGTAACTTGCGTCCGAGTACCAGTTTTACGAGCCCATTCCGAAGCAATTAATTTAGAATTTTCATCCCCTTTTAGCGCGGCTAAAGCTAGGGAAATATTGAACCAAGCACCAGGGGTGAAATTGCTAGAAGATTGGCAAGCAAATTATTTCCCGATGCCAATGGAGGCTAGCGGTAAGGATGAGGTATTAGTAGGTCGAATTCGTCAGGATATTTCTCATCCATCTGGGTTGGAATTATGGCTCAGTGGAGACCAAATTCGTAAAGGTGCTGCTTTAAATGCGGTGCAAATAGCTGAATTGTTAGCAGCTAAAAATTGGCTGCGAAGCCCAGTGGCAGCAGCAGTTTAGTAATGGAAAATCTCGGGTGCATCGGGGGAATGAAGAAAGCCCGATGCACCCGTCTTTAGCCTAGATGGGCTGCCAGCTAAAAAAAAATTAATGGCAATTATGTTGAGAATTGCTATAGTAAGAAAAAAGGTGCTATGGTGGCGATCGCGAGGAAGAAAAAATACTGAGTTTATTAATAATTTATTAAAAAAAAATTTATTAAAAAAAAAGCTAAAAATGAAAGGAGTGTAAAAAGTGTGGTAAAATTTGGTAGAGTGCTAACGGCAATGATTACGCCGTTCGAAGAAGAGGGCAGCGTAAATTATGAAGTAGCAGAAAAATTAGCATCTTGGTTAGCAGAAAATGGGACGGATACCATAGTAGTCTGCGGCACTACCGGAGAGTCTCCAACCCTAACTTGGGACGAAGAGTATCAATTATTTCAAGTAGTACAAAAAGCTGCGGCAGGAAAAGCTAAAGTAATGGCCGGTACCGGTTCTAATTCTACAAAAGAAGCGATCGCCGCTACCCAAAAAGCTGCGGCCTTAGGATTAGATGGTTCGTTACAAGTGGTTCCGTATTACAATAAACCACCCCAGGCTGGACTGTACGAGCATTTTAAAGCGATCGCGCTTAAAAGTCCAGACCTACCAATAATGCTCTATAACGTCCCGGGGCGCACCAGTTGCAACCTCGAACCAGAAACTGTAGCTAAACTAGCAGAAATTCCCAATATTGTTGCTATCAAAGAAGCAAGCGGCAACCTAGATAGAGCGAGTCAAATTCGATGTTTGACCCCACCAGAATTCAGCATCTACTCTGGAGACGATTCCCTAACATTACCCATATTATCTGTTGGTGGTAGCGGAGTAGTCAGCGTGGCAAGTCATCTGGTAGGAGAGCAACTACAACAAATGATTCAAGCCTTTGAAAATGGCAAAGTGGGAGAAGCTACTAAAATTCATGTAGAGCTCTTCAATTTATTTAAAGCTTTATTTGCGACGACTAATCCCATACCTATTAAAACAGCTTTAAAATTAATGGGTTGGGAAGTAGGTTCTCATCGCCTGCCCTTGTGCGAACCACCTGCAGAAGTGACGGAAAAGTTAAAGCAAGTGCTGACAGCTAGGGGTTTGCTAAGTAATTAATAATTAATAATTAATAATTAATAATTAATTAAGGCGCGGTCTATTAATTGGAGATTACCTCGTTCGCAGCCACCGTGGCTTACATAAATTTGCGCTCTGTCTATCCATGCAAAATAACTTATAAGGAAGTAAAGGGCGGACAAAAATTGATAGAGCGTGGAAGAATGAATTAGATAGGCAGCTAGTAATTAGCAGCAGATTGGAGTTAAAATTTGAGAATAACCTGAAAGCATTCAATTATTTATTGACGAGTAAAAAAGCTCTAATATAAGTCTCTTTTAAACTAACTTTCTGGTGCAAATAAAAACTATCGAAAAGGGACTATTAGCTAGCAGCAGAAAAGAGACAAAAAACAGAAAACACAAAGCAAAAAATAACACAAGGAAAGAAACATGGCTAGAAAAAAAACATCAGGATTAAAAATTATTCCCTTGGGCGGACTTCACGAAATAGGTAAAAACACTTGCCTTTTCGAGTACAACGACGAAATTATTATCCTCGATGCAGGTCTTGCATTCCCCACCGATGGAATGCACGGAGTAAATATCGTCCTGCCAGATACGACCTACCTGCGGGAAAATCGCCATAAAATTAAAGGCATGATTGTCACCCACGGCCACGAAGACCACATTGGGGGCATCGCCTTTCATTTAAAAAACTTTGAAATCCCCATCATCTACGGTCCCCGCTTTGCGATGGCCTTACTACAAGGCAAATTAGAAGAAGCGGGAGTGCAAAACCGCACCCAACTAAAAAGCGTTACTCCCCGACAAACGGTACGTCTGGGCAATAACTTTGAAGTCGAATATATCCGCAACACCCACTCGATCGCCGACAGCTTTACCGTAGCCATAACCACTCCAGTAGGAGTTCTGATCCATACGGGAGACTTCAAAGTGGACCATACCCCCGTAGATGGAGAACATTTTGACTTCCAGCGACTGGCGCACTACGGCGAAAAAGGCGTTCATTGCTTGATAAGCGACTCGACTAACTCAGAAGTCCCAGGTTTCACTCCCTCGGAAAGGTCGGTATATCCAAATTTAGACCGGGTGATTTCTCAGGCAGACGCTCGGATAATGGTAACAACCTTTGCCTCATCGGTACACCGACTGCAAATAGTCCTAGAATTAGCGAAGAAACACGGTCGCTTGGTAGGGGTAGTAGGGCGATCGATGTTAAACGTCATCGCTCACGCTCGAAATCTCGGCTATGTAAAATGCGAAGATAGTCTGTTCGTACCCTTACAGGCTTTGCGCAAGTTACCAGATAATAAAGTTCTGATTTTAACCACCGGTTCTCAAGGGGAACCGATGTCCGCACTAACCCGCATCGCTAAGGGCGAACACCGCCAGATAAAAGTCCGTAAGGGCGATACAGTGGTATTCTCGGCTAATCCCATTCCCGGCAATACCATCGCCGTAGTCAATACCATTGATAAACTGATGAAACTCGGAGCAAAAGTGGTTTACGGGAAGGATAAAGGCATTCACGTTTCCGGTCACGGTTGCCAAGAGGACCAGAAGTTGATGCTTGCTCTGACTCGTCCTAAGTTTTTCCTACCAGTTCACGGAGAACATCGGATGTTGGTCAAACATTCCCAGACGGCGCAAAGCATGGGTATCCCGGCGGAGAATATGGTGCTGATCGATAATGGGGATGTGGTCGAGCTAACTGAGAACTCGATCCGCATTGCCGGTAAGGTGCAGACTGGTATCGAGTTGGTTGATTCTTCCCGTACTGGTTTTGTTAAGGAAGATGTGCTGAAGGAACGGCAGCAGTTGGCAGAGGATGGCGTGGTGACTGTGGCAATGGCGGTTAGTTTGGAAGGAAAATTAATGGCGAAGCCAGAACTGCACCTGCGCGGAGTGGTAACTACTTTAGAGAAAAAGCAGTTCCAAAACACGATCGCTCGTACTTTAGAGAAAACTTTGAGCGATCGCTGGCAGGATGTTAGCGAAGCGGACTCTAAGGATGATATAAAGGTAGATTGGAAGGGACTTCGGAGCGAGATCGAGTCCGCCCTTAAACGGCTGTTGCGCCGAGAGCTTCAGAGCAATCCTTTATTGGTGTTGTTGATGCAAACCCCAGAAGATGCCGAAGTGGGGGAAGGGGAGAAGCCTGTTAAGAAGAGTGCGAGTAAGACCGGACGTCGACGCCGGCGATCTACTGCAAGGGTAGCTTCTTAATTTATTCGTCATTAGACTTCTTGCAGAAGCAGGCAACAGGCACTATTGCTACAGGCAACAGGGAAGAGTTTTGAAGGAAAAAGGAACGAAAAACGATTTTCTTTTTACTTTTGCAAGAGGTCTATTGGCAAACGACTAAAGTCGTTATAGCGATTATTGAATTGGTGAGGTACACCCCGATCGATCCCCCTAAATCCCCCTTAAAAAGGGGGACTTTGATTTGCTCTGGCTCCCCCCTTTTTAAGGGGGGCAGGGGGGTAGCGTTCAATGTACTTCACCGAGCGCGATAATTGCTATACTACAAACAAAAGCGTTTTGTAGCCATTCATAGGTTGGGTGGAACCTCCGTGGAACCCAACATCTTTGTTGGGTTACGCTGTCGCTCCACCCAACCTACACAAAAACTACACAAAAACGACTAAAGTCGTTACTACAAACAAAAGCGTTTCGTAGTAACGACTTTAGTCGTTTATTCTATGCCCTCGAAAGGCCCTAAAAAGGTTGGTTTGGGGCGGGTAATATGAACGAACCATAAGGCTTTCAAAACTGCTAATACTTCGCGCAAGAAATAATACCTCATGGAATCGTTTTCAAATTTTTCCCAGTCTGGCGTACCCAAACCAACGGCTTCTACACCCATTTTGCTGCAAGTATAGACGGCGCGGGGTAGATGATATTTTTGCGTAACTAAAACTGCTCGGGTAACGCCAAAGATTTCTTTAGCGCGATAGCAACTCTCATAAGTGCTAAACCCTGCATAATCTAAAGTAATGTCTTCTGCGGGAATTCCCTGCTCTACCGCGTATTCCTGCATTGCTTTCACTTCGTTATAGTCTTTGCTGCTGTTGTCGCCAGTCATTAAAATTTTATTAATGCGAGACATTTTATATAGATCGACGGCAGCTTGTACCCTATCTGCTAGCATGGGTGTTGGGGTACCATCTTCCCACAGTCCGGCGCCGAAGACGATCGCCACTGGTTGGGTGGGAATCGCGTCTGGTTCGCTATAGCGGCGATCGCTCGTAACTACCCTCACATAATAATTAAGAGCTACAGGAGTTAGTACGACACTCAATAGTGTCACCAGGAAGAAAAATCGGGGATTAAATACAAACCATTGAGGTAACATAATTTCGGGGAGATGGATAATAGTTGAGATAAAACGAACGAGTCTAGCGTTGTGCTAAACCTACTGCTTCTGAAATCGAGTTTAACCCTCGATCGCCTAATTTTTGCAACAATCCTTTTAAAATTCGCTTCATCATCCAAGGCCCTTCGTAAACCAATCCGGTATAAACTTGGATAAGACTAGCACCTGCGGTAATTTTCTCCCAGGCATCCTCCGCAGTAAAAATACCGCCGACACCAATAATAGGTAATTGCCCCCGAGTCTCCTGCCAAATAAACCTAATTACCTCAGTCGATCGCCCCCTTAACGGAGCCCCGCTAATTCCCCCCGCTTCTTCCGTAACTGGTTTGCCCGTTGCGTCAATAGTTTTAGTAGTTAGTTTTTCGCGGTCGATGGTAGTATTAGTTGCAATAATTCCCGCTAATTGATATTTTTTAGCCAGATCGAGAATAGAAGCGATCGCTTCCCATTCCAGATCCGGTGCAATCTTAATTAAAATAGGCTTAATTGCTTGATTTTCCTCTTGCAAACTTTCTAAAATAGTAGTAAGGTTAGAGGCATTTTGGAGCGATCGTAAGCCGGGGGTATTAGGGGAAGAAACGTTAACCACAAAATAATCGCCCCAATCCTTCAACAAACGGAAGCTAGCCAAATAGTCCCCTGCAGCGTCCTCCAAAAGTGTTACCTTAGATTTACCGAGATTAACACCCAACGTCCTAGGGGAATTAGTCGCCGGGGATAGTTGCTCCTTCTTAGTTATGGCCTCCAACTTCGAGGCCAAGGCAGCGGCCCCGAGATTATTAAAACCCATGCGATTGAGGATAGCATCATCCTGAAGCAAGCGAAACAAGCGAGGTTGGGGGTTTCCGAGTTGAGGGTGTAGAGTAACGGTGCCGAGTTCGGCAAAGCCAAAGCCGAAGCTGGGCCAAATATTAGCAGCCATACCATCTTTATCAAAGCCAGCAGCCAAACCGAGAGGATTGGGAAACTTAAGGCCCCAGAGGGTTTGTTCTAGGCGAGAGTCTCTCAGACAGAAAGACTTCTCCATGGCTGTCCGAAGTTTTGGGCCCAAGGGACTATCAGAGCGAGAATCGAAGAAATTGAGAAGGTTTAAGGCGCGTTGGTGCGCCCACTCTGGATCGGTTTTCAATCCCGAAAATAAAAGAGGCCGTAAAGCAAAGCGATAAAGATCTAACATGAGTTTGATTTCAATGGCTATTTTAATTCTGATTTCGATGTCTGGTAAAAACTAGGTAAACTCTCATTCCTGGCCCCGTTATTTCATTAGACCTCTTGCAAAAGTAAAAAGAAAATCGTTTTTCGTTCCTTTTTCCGTAAAAAAAGTGTTTTTGCAAATATGAGATGCTCCCCCCAATCAGGCCATCGAAAAGATTCCCTCGTGCCAAGACCTAGAGTTAGCGTACTTAATCATAATGAAAAATGCTATAACAGTCAAAAACTAAAAATCAAAAATTATAAAGTCGGACAGACAATTGTAGGGTAAAAAAGGCTGGGGGTGGAGCCTTTTGCGAACGAAATTTTAAATTTTAATAGCGAAGTGTAGGGAGTTTAGAGGTAATTGTCAAATGAGCCAGCACCCGATAGCTAAAGATTTTAGCGAAGAAATAACAACTTTAGACAGAGTTCTCCAAGTATTAAGAGAAGAAGAAAACGTAGAAGTTTTAACAGATACAATATTAAATTATTTACAGAGCGAATTTAACTACCAGCTAATTTGGATCGGTCTCTACGATCGCTTAGATCATCGGATTTTGGGCAAAGGAGGAATCACCCCCGATGGTGAAACTTCATTTCTAAAACACAAATTTATTCTCAATCCGGGAGACTTATTGGAGCAAGTAGTAATCCAGCTAAGACCCGTTAACGTGTCAGATTTGCAAGAGGAAACTAGGGCGGGAGAATGGCGCAAACTTGCTATAAATTATAACATTCAAGGTACGATTCTATTTCCTATCCGTTATAAAGACCGCTGTTTGGGAGTAGTTTTGCTCGGTTCGGAAGTTTGGGGCATATCTCCTAGCTCGGGAGAAAAAGCGCAGCTATCTATAATTTCAGGAGAATTTGCCGCTACTCTGCATAAAATAGAATTAGATTGGCAGCGGCAGCAAGCGAAGCGACCGGACGAACCTTTATTAGCACTACTTTCCGCTCTAAGGAAGCTAACTAGAACAGACCAACGTTTGGAAGCGGTAGTAGAAGCAACTCATCAATTTATTAAACCAAGCCGCACCAACATTTACTGGTATAATGGAGACCGTCGCTATTTTTGGTGTCGCGCTAGCAACCGACAGTACGCTCCGCGATGGAACGAGTCCCAGAGAGCCGCATCCGGTATCGCCGTGCAAGATATTGGGGCATTTTATGATGCCTTGGCAGCGGACCAGATTGTTTCTATAGGGGAGTCTCACAGTTCTCTGAGGTCGGACCGAGCGGGGAAATTAATGCAGCAACTGAGAGTTCGCTCTTTATTGGCAGGGCCAATAGTAGTTGATGGGGAAGTGTTGGGATTTTTAGCAGTGCAGGACGATCGCCCCCGCATTTGGCAAGAAAATGAAAAAAACTATCTGCGGGGAGTGGCTCAACTGGTAGGGCTGACATCTCCACTCTCGGAGATGGAAGAGAAAATCGAGGAAGGGCGGGGCGATCGCGATTTAATAGCCAGCATAACCAGGGCTATCTCTAATAACTCGAACTGGCAGCGGACTCTTAAAAGCACTGCGGATAGATTATTTAAGCGCTTAGGGGTGAAATATTTTCTGCTATTGGAGCGATCGAATTCGGGGGAGTTTAAAGCGCTCTACCAGAATTGCCCGGCCAACGCTCTGCTAAAAGCGAGCTTTCTGGCTCCCCTGAGGAAGGAGGAACTTAAGCTATTACAAGGTTCGGGGGAGTTGGAGGTAGTGGCCATAGAAAATATGCAGGAAGACAAAAGATTAAAAACTTGGCGCAAAGATTTGTGGAATTTAGGAATGCGATCGCTTCTAGCCTGCAAAACTGCTGCAAAAAACGATAGAGAAAATGACTTTGGTGGAAGTAGCGAATGGGGGGTGTTAGTTTTAGGAGGGGAAGCAGCGCGAACCTGGAATAAAAGCGATCGGGAATTAGTAAGCATTGTCGCCCAACAACTGGGTTTGATTCTGCATCAGTGGCAACAGCAGCGATTTATGCAGCGACAGCAACAATATTCCGCTCTTTTTCAATCCGGCTTAACTATGTTGCAGCCTAATATTGGGAACTATTCTTTGCCTAAGACGACCGACGATGACTCAGATACTACTCTAGCGCAAGCTTTCAAAGCATCGGCTACAGCACAGAACAAGAGCATACTCGATAACCTTTCTCTCGATCGCCTTCAACGCAATTTCGTACAATTCATCGCTAAAATAATCGCAGAGCTAGCTTATGAGGAGGAGATACCCTCTCCTCTGGTGGCCCTGGTGACTTGGACTCCGGGAGCCAGGGCGGGTAAAATTGCGGCTTCGGCAGCAGCTACACCCGGGTTGAGCGTCAATCATAATATATCGATCCCGATAGATGGAGACGAACTAATCCAGCGACCGCTCTCCACCCATGGTTGGTTGCACCTGAAAGCCTCCGAGATACCTGCCAAAAGTAGGAGTTGGCTGGCGATACTCGATAAGGGCGAACTTTTTGAGATTGCTTTGCGGACGGCGAGGGACCATCAGCCTACTGGCATCTTATTAATAGCAGCTCCCAAAGGAGGCATAAAGCAACGAATTCAAAGCCAACTGCACCAGAGTTCGGATTCTGTTCCTTTGGAAAATTTGCTGACTCCTTTAGTGAGGCAGCTTGCTTGGTCTCGCCGTTATTTGTTGATGGAGGCGACTCTGGAATCTCAGCGAGAAGAGTTAGAATGGTTAAACTGGTACAAGCAACGTCGTTTGGAGGATCTCTACCGCAGCGTGGGATGGGGGGTAAGGCAACTTAGCCAGTTGAATCATTTTAATGGCGATCGCTCCGGGGAAGAAAAAGAGAATCTGACCAGCCTCCGCTACCAGCAATTGCTCCGACAAATTGGCAATGCTTTAACGAATACGAATTCTTTATTGAAACAAGAGAAGTGGCGGTTGCATACTAATTACGAGATCGTGCTGGTGGCTAATTTGTTGAGGCGCTTGGTGGAGCGGATCGATCCTGCGATTAAACGACGACAGTTGCAGTTAGTGGCTCACCGGGAGGGAAATTGGAGCATTCGCGGCGACGGCATTAAATTGGAACTTGTCTTATACGAGTTGTTGCTTTGCGCCTGTTTTCGTTCTCAACCTCAAGGACTTTTGGAACTTCGGTGTAAAGTTTTAGATGATAAATGGCTGGAGTTATCCATTGCGGATAATGGGGCGATCGACCCTCAAACCATCGCCGAATTAAAGATGGGATTTCTGCCAGATCTATTAGCTCCCTCAACTCTGTTAACGCCTCCAGGCAAGCATTTAATTATCTGTCAGCGAGTCATACAGCAAATGGGCGGACGGTTTTCTATGGATTTGTTAGATGAGGGGCGGGTTGTTACTCGTTTGATTTTGCCTTTAGCTAGTTCTTAAGCAATTAATAATTAATAATTAATAATTAATAATTAATGATTGAGCGGGTTTTGTTACTTGGAGTTGGAGATTACTTTCCTTACAAGCCCCTGGGCTACGATCGATGGGAGGGCAAACTAAACGGGAGCATCTCAAGAATGTAGAAACCCAAAAACCGAACGATTTTTGGTAATGGGTAATGGGTAATAGGTAATAGGTAATAGGAATATTTTATTTTTACAAATATGAGATGCTCCCAACTAAACGAACATCGAAATCAATGCATTGTTACCAAATCCATAGCAAGATTGCCAAAATTATGCCCTAGATTGCTAGAATTCACCTTCCTTAAAATAGCTGAAAATAATGAGCAAGTATCCTAAATTTCCAATTCCTCAATTTTCCTACATTTGCGGTATTTTTATTGTCCTAACTCTCTTAGCATTCATCCTCCGAGGTCTTCGAGTAATTCAATCTCTGCCAAGCGGGGTTATCTTCTTATTAATGTTGCTTTCTATTGCTACTG
>JAXHVR010000086.1:22880-24542 GCA_034189005.1 Cyanobacteriota bacterium
TACATTTGCGGTATTTTTATTGTCCTAACTCTCTTAGCATTCATCCTCCGAGGTCTTCGAGTAATTCAATCTCTGCCAAGCGGGGTTATCTTCTTATTAATGTTGCTTTCTATTGCTACTGCAGTTATTGCTCTGTTACAACGAAGACGGTAATTAATAATAAATAAAAATCGCGGTGGCTGTTCGTAGTAATCGCTTTAGCGATTCATAAAAATAAATCGCTAAAGCGATTACTACAAGCAAGCTAATCTACTACCAAAATACCTTCGTCAGTCAATATCTCTTTTCTCTTTAGAATCTCCAGAGTCTGTCGGTATTAACTTCTTTGGTGGTTCCATTTTTTCCTGACTTGCTAGATAAATTCGCCTTTTTCTCTTGTAGAAATCGCCATTGATCTTCTCCCCCACGGTCACGTTTAGCTGCGCTCCTATCAACACTACCAAAGAACTCAAATACAACCACAGTAACAAAATCATAAAAGTTCCAATGGTCCCATAAGTCTTGTTATAATTGCCAAAATGCAAGACATAAAGTCGAAATAAATTAGAAATTCCAGCCCACATTAATGCGGCTAAAACTGCTCCAGGCACTATAGGAATGCGTCTTTTCCGTCTGCTGGGACCGTAATGATAAATAAAAGCAAAAGCAATAGAAACAATCCCTAAAGTAATCGGCCATCTTAACCGACTCCAAGTTGCTAATAATTGCGACTGCAGGACGCAATTATCGACAGGTTCTTGAAAAAAACAATCTGCCATTTGTTCTAAAGGGCAATTAGGAATTGTCTCTAAAAGACAACTCTGACGGGCGATCAAATCTACGACAAAATCGCTGATTAAAACCAGTGCTGAAGCAATCATTAATAAAGCAACAGTACCAATAGTTAAACCCAGAGAAACTAACTTTGCTTTCCAAAAAGGTCGTACTTTTCCTGCAGGCACTCGATGAATTCGATCTAAAGCTGCCATTGCCGAAGTCAAGACACCAGAAAAAAGCCACAGCGATCCGATAAAGCTAAAGGAAAATATTCCTATATTTCTACTAGCTAAAATTTCATCTACGCCGCTCTTAATCAGCAACCGCACTTCGTCTGGTACTATTTGAATTAACAAACTTCCTAATTGAAAGAGGGTCTCTCGCAAAGAGTCAAACAGTCCAATAGCAGCTATAATGGCCAGCAAAGCTGGGAATAGGGCCAAAGTAGCGTTGTAGGCCATTTCAGCAGAAAGGCCCGGCAATCTCTGTTTTGCAACTCTAGTTCCTACTTCCTTTAAAGTCTGCAAGTCGAGATGTCTCAAGAAGCTTATAAAATCGATCGCTCTGTTGAGTATTGCCTTGAGCAACCGCTGCAAAATCTTCCACAAAACGATCCAGAGTTGCAGGGCGATCGCTATTCCAATATTGATTAAATGTTTTCTATTAGCCTCGCTAAAAATTTCATCCCATCGAAGAATCTCTTTAGCGCGTTTGACAAGATATGTAAAATAATTTCTCAATCCTTCTCTATTAGCATGACTAAATATTTCTTGCCAATGAAGAAGTACGCTTTGGCGCAACTTATCGAAATATTTCATTGCTTCTGCTTGAAATTCATACCCGCTCGGAGTCTTAGCAATTTAACGATAACAGTTTCCCATGGGTAAGGTTCGACCCCTATCGGCC
>JAXHVR010000087.1:0-8472 GCA_034189005.1 Cyanobacteriota bacterium
GGGTTCTATAATTACGAATTAAAACTGAAAAATAATATAAGTAAAACTTATCAACAAGAAGTGGCTGAACCTAGAGTTTGTCCATCTCTAATCCCTCAATGAGACTTTTGCAAGAGGTCTAATAATTAATAATTAATAATTGTTGGACATTCATCCTCTGAATGCCGAATTACCGTTAATACCCGACCCGTCCGCGACCAAATTTTTGTTTAAATTCCGTCGGCCGGGACTACCTAGCAGAATTTTACTTTTAGAGTTGGCCGCCGCGTAACCTAATAGGGCTGGCCCTAAGATGTAAGGTTCCAGTCCAAAGCTTCCGCGATCGCCCTTACCAAGTTGAGGGGATCGAAGGGTTTCTCAATAGTGCCTCGCACCATGCCACCGTACTGTTCCTGGTCTAAAGCTTGGACTTTGGCAGTGAGTAAAAATACCGGAATATCCCGAGTAGCGGCAGCGGCCCCCAGTCTCGCCAAAGTTTCTCTACCGTCGAAGTCGGGCATCATCATATCTAACAAAATAGCATCGGGCCCTTCCGACTGTGCTAAAGTTACCCCTTCTTGACCGGAACTCGCAGTTAATACCCGCCATCCTGCCATCATTTCAATGGTCATTTTTGTTACCTCTCGGATGCGGTATTCGTCATCTATTATTAAAATGGTTTTCATGGTAATTAATAATTAATAATTAACAATTAATAATTAATAATTAACAGTCAATATCTTAACTATCTATTATTTATTAACAGTACATAAAAACGACTACCAACACCGGGGGTACTTTCTACCCAGATGCGTCCTTGATGTTGTTCTACAATAGTGCGACTGATGGGCAAGCCTAAACCTGTGCCTCCACGATCGCGAGAGTCGGAAGCGTCTGCTTGTGCGAAGGGTAGAAAAATGGTTTCTAGCTTGTCTGCTGGAATGCCGCGACCGGAATCTTTAATAGCAAACAATACTCCTTCTGGATGTTTTTGTCCAGTGGCCCATACGGTACTACCTTTATGAGAAAATTTTATAGCATTATCGAGCAGATTTGTCAATACTTGAATTAACGCATCCCCATCTGCTACCAGGGGTATTGAAACGGCACTCGCGGATAAATTAACCTCGGCTTTTTCTGCTATGGGTTTAACTATATTGACGGCTCTTTCTAACAACAAATCTGTCTGACAATTCCGAAAAATCAGCGATTTTTTACCAGATTTAAGACTCTGTAAATCGAGAATATCCTTAACCAAACGCACCAACCTTTCCGTATCTAATAAAGCAAATTCTAACAAGCGCTTCCCCGAGTCCGATAAGCTTCCCAATTTGCCGGTTCCGAGCAACCCCAAAGAAGCGCGTAAAGAAGTAAGAGGGGTGCGGAGTTCGTGACTTGCGATCGCTAAAAATTCCTCTTTCATTTGCTCTATTTGTTTGCGTTCGGTAATGTCAACATCGGCGATCGCTACTCCATAATCTTCTAGGGGAATGGGAGCGGCACTAATGCTAATCCAAGTTATTATACCGTTTTCTTTAATTATTCCTACTTCTTGATTTTTGATTACTATTTTTTCTGTCAAAGCTCTCATGCACGCTAATTCTGTAGGTGACATTGGCGAGCCATCGGCGCGAATAATTTCCCATTCAAAATCCCTAATATTTCGCAGTTTTCCGGGAACAATTAACGGACCAAACATCCTTTCAGAACTTGGATTTGCTCGAACTATATTACCATCTCGGTCCGTCATTGTTACCCCGATGGGTAGGATTTCAAACAGAGTTTTATATTTTTCCCTGCTAGCCCTTAATTCTTGTTCCATTAGCTTGCGATCGTTAATATCTTCTACTACGGCAATTCCCCGGATAGGCTCTCTTAAATTCTCCAATAAAGAGGCTGCTACCTTCACCCAAATTATCTCGCCATTTTTGCGAATGTAGCGTTTTTCCATAGAATAACTTAAATACCCCGCTACTTCAAGCCCGGCTGCTAATTGAGATTCGACTTCTAGGTCTTCTGGATAGGTTAAGTCCTCGTAAGTTAGCTCTTTTAATTCTTCCTGGGAATAGCCGACAATTTCGCAAAACTTTTGATTGACAAAAGTCAACTTTTCATCGCGATCGACACCGGCAATGCCCACCGCCGCTTGCTCGAAAATAGCTCGAAACATTTCTTCGCTTTGCTGGAGGGCGAGTTCGGCACGCTTGCGATCGCTGATATCTCGAACTATCCCCATGTAATACTGAGCTTGCCCCGCCTCATCGCGCACCAAAGATACCGTAGTTCGGGCCCAAATAAGATGGCCCTCCTTGTGAATGTAGCGCTTTTCTACAGAGAAAGTAGAAATCTCTCCTGCCAGAAGCGATCGCAACTGGAGCTTGTTGGATGGGCGATCGTCAGGATGGGTTAAATCCATAAAAGTAAATCCCTGCAACTCTTCCCAAGAATAACCGAAGATATCGCAAAGCTTCTGGTTGGCTCGAATAAAGCGACCTTCAAAATCGCAAATATTGATACCGACAGCAGCTTGCTCGAAAACAGTTCTAAACCTCTCCTCGCTTTCTCTCAAGGCAACTTCCACCTGCTGTCGCTCTCGAATTTCGGCTTGCAGTCGGTAGTTAGCTTGCTGTAACTCCTCAGTCCGCTCTAGCACCCTCAATTCCAGTTCTTGATTGAGTTGCAAAAGAGCCAGTTGCGCCCGGTAGCGAACGGTAATATCGATCGCTATGCCTATTAAACCAACAACTACACCATTTTCATCGAACATCGGCAAGGCGCGATTTTCAAACATTCGGTCGCCAAACGGTCCTTGCCAATGCTTTTCCACACCCCCTAATACCTCGCGCAGGTTTTCTAAAATATAGGGATAGTCGGCGCAACTGTCGAATACAGATCGCCCCACCCATTCCCCAGGCTTCAACCCCAGCCACTGCAGGGCTTTACCCTCGCTGAGAGTTTGGAGGCCTCGGGCATCCGTTGCGTATAAAATAATTGGTGCGTTGGTAACTGCAGCCCGTAAAAGGGCTTGAGAGCGCTGCAACTCGGCTTCCGCTAGCTTGCGATCGGTGATATCTTCGGCAATTCCCAGAAGACGATAGACTTCCCCCTGGGAGTCGCGCACGGCAAAACAGCGATCGCTAATGTAGCGAATTTCCCCGTGGGGCCGCCGGATGCGATATTCGTTAACGAAGCCTGGAGGATATCCGAGACGGGCTCGTTCGGAGAGTCGGGCCGTAGCTGTTTCTAAATCTTCTGGATGGATGGCCCCGATCCAACTGCGGGGCTCGGCATACAGACTACCCAGGGAACGACCCCAGATATTTTCGTAGGCGGGACTGACGTAGAGCATCTCCTGGATCCCCGGGTCGCTCATCCAGAAGACGCTATCTATATTATCTGCTAGCTGGCGAAACTTTTCTTCGCTATCTCGCAGGGCGGTCTCGCTCTGGTAGCGATCGCTGAGGTCGCGCGCAAAGGAGC
Source organism: Cyanobacteriota bacterium (assembly GCA_034189005.1). GTDB lineage: Bacteria > Cyanobacteriota > Cyanobacteriia > Cyanobacteriales > Microcoleaceae > CALKCV01. The sequence goes on from JAXHVR010000087.1 coordinate 3,460, forward strand.
AAGAATATTCTTTCCCCTGAAACTCCAAATAATTGCAAAATATTTCCACGGGGAAGATACTGCCATCCTTGCGCTGATGCGAGATTTCTCCCCGGAAAGTTTTCTGTTTTTTGAGTTCTTGCCAAATACCTCGCCACTTCGAGGCTGTTAAATTTGGATCGATATCGAAGGCCCCCATCGAGAGCAACTCTTCTCGCTCGTAACCCAGAGAAGCGCCGGCTGCTTTATTGACATAGAAAAACTTGCCCTCAGAATCTACCCAATAAATGGGAACTACGGCGTTATCGACGGAAAATTGAGTAAACTGGAGTTGCTGGTTTAGCTCGCTTAACTCGGAGTTGCTTTTTTTTAAGACTTCGACCTTTTCTCCCTTCAGTTGAGACACTTGTTGTTGCAAGACTTTGACCGTAGCGTATAGCTCTATGGGACTTAGGGCTTTTAGCAAGCTGGTTTGAGTAATAATTCCCGCCAAAGAGCGATCGCTCCTTGTTACTACCAGCCGCCGCACCCGCAGTCGCTCCATTTGTTCTCGGGCAGTTAAGAGGGTATCCTCGGGAGCGAGGCAATATAGAGGAGCGCTCATTACTTGGCTAGCAGGCAATTCTGCGAGATTTAATCCCAGTAGTTGATATTGAACGATGTCTCGCTCCGTAACTATACCTACGGGCACTATTGCTTCTGGTTGGGACGCAACAATTGCCACGCAACTGACTCGCTCCCTGGCCATCATTCGGGCGAGCTCCATCGCTGTTGTCGTCGGTGGGGCGCTAACTACTTCGGCAGTCATTACTTCTGCTACGGTTCGCATTCTCAGCAGGTGGGCCGGTTCGAGCGATCGCTCTAGGGTTTCGTTAGTTACGATCCCTTGCAGTTGCCCCTTTGGGTTTACTACTGGCAGGTGGCGGATGCCATGTTTCTCCAGGAGGGAGATAACGCTGAAAATGTCTTTGTAGTCCGTATCTTTTAGGGCGATCGGGTTTCGCGTCATGGCATCGGCCACGCTCAACCCGGCGAGGTCGCGCCCAAAAGCAGTCAAACAGACGACATCTCGTTCTGTCAAGACTCCTACTAATTTATCCCCATCGGTGACGAGGATGTAGCTCGATCTCCCAGGGGGCCAATGGGGAGAGTTTGATGAAGTTGTCCTCCCTGGGTCGCGATCGCTGCCTGTTAACCGATGCATTTGAGTTAAGGCTTCTATCAGGGAGGTTTCGGGGGAAACCGTGACGGGAGAGCGATCGAGGATCTCGTCTAAGGATTTTAAGCGGGCGGGGGAATTTGTTAGCGACATGGAACAATTAACAATTAACAATTAACAATTAACAATTAGCAATTAACATTTTCAAACGTTGAACTCTTTGTAAATGACACAAAACGCGATGTTTTAGTTCCTGTTTCAATGCCGACTTGTTCGTGAAATCATCTGCACCAGCAGCGACTAATTGCTGAATATTCTCTTGGTTAAGATAAGCGCTAACAAACAAAATCGGTAAAGTTTGGTAGCGGGGTTCTTTTCGTATTAATTCGCAGATTTTTGTACCTTCTATATCGGGCATTTTTAAATCTAAAATCAGCAAATCTGGAGAAACTGCTTCTAAACTTTCCCAAAACTTGATGGGTTCTGTCAGACCGTAAATTTTTAATTTTTCTGACTCTAAGACAGCTTGTATTGCTGATAAAAAGTTAGGATCGTCGTCAATTACGAGAATTTTACTATCCCATAAATTTTGTTCTTCTTCTAAACTTGGATGATGCGGACGGATGTTCGATCGCTCTTCTAATAACCGACGCAACTCGACTAATGGTTCGCTTATTTCCCTACTTCCTTCTTCTAATAAATTTTCTATTTCCCGAGAAATTAAAGCTGCTTCGTGCAAGCCCAAACTGCCTAATATTCCTACCAAATTGTGAGCTACTCTAATGGCTTCTGGTAATTTTTCGGAAGCGGTATTTTTTTCAAACTCTATCCCTAATTCCTCTAAAAATACCGTATCTAAAAAAATACTATCTTTAAATTCGTGCCAACTTAGAGCCAAGGCTGTTTGGATTTTGTCTTTTGAGGATGAAACCGGTTTTTTTTCGGTATTTTCTCCACTTTTATCGAGCTTGAGGCGATAACCAAAACCATGAACTGTATCGATTAGATCGGGGCAGCCAGTATTTTTTAGTTTTTTCCGCAGCCCTCGAATATGAGACCTAATCGTGTTTTCCGTAGGCGGATCGTCAAATAAATATAGATGTTCGATGATATCTCCACAGCTAAATAGCCGTTGCTTGTGGCGCAAGAATAATTCTAAAAGTTGATATTCGGTGATAGTTAAATTAATTTTTTTTTCTTCGTAAGTTACTTTTTTATTTTCGGGGATAACGCATAAATTTTCCCATTCTAATGCTTTAATAAAATCTGCATAATTTCTTCTAAGTAAAGCCTTAATTCTTGCCAAAAGTTCCTGTAAGTTAAAGGGCTTGACTAGATAATCATCGGCACCCGCATCGAAAGCTTTTATTTTGTCTTCATTAGCATTCTTAGCTGTTAGTAAAAGAATGGGAATTTTATAGTTGCGATCGCGCAGCTTTCGGCATAAAGTAATTCCATCTTCTCCAGGCAAAACAATGTCTAATATTAATAAATCGTAAGGAAATGTTTTTATGAATTGTAAGGCTTCTTCGCTGTTGAAAGCGGCATCGACAATGTAATGTTCTCTTGTCAGCACCCTAACAAGTTTTTTGCTGAGTCGATAGTCGTCTTCTGTTAATAGAATTCTCATAAGAATTAACAATTAATAACTAACAACCCATCGCTGGTAGTAATAAAGATGTAGCGATCGTTCTAGCGCAATGGCAAAGCGCGATTTTAAATAAGTACCATATAAATCGCGCTTTGCCATTAGGCTAAAACAATATTTTAACCTTAAAACACTACTTGCGACCCACTACCGAGAATTGCTATTGTTGTTAACAACTAACTACTATAGCAATCCTAAATGGATTATGAAAAATTTGGGGGCCAGAAACCCGGTTTCTTTGAGAAACCGGGTTTCTAAAATATCACGAATGATTTAGGCTTGCTATAACAACTAACCACTAACCACTAGGTTTCGGATAACAGGCATTCCGGCCTGTTCTACTATTCCCCATTCCCCACTGGAACTGTTTGTTTGAATTTAACAAAAGTATCGTAACGGGTGCGTCGGTCGCCGCTAATAACAGAAGTGGTACTAATAGAATCAATAGCATCCGCCCAAACTTTTTGACTCGGAGGCAGTTGAGGTAGGGAAAGATTCTCCCGGTTGAAAGCTCGATCTACATCCATGAAAAAGTTACCGTTAAGATCGACGCTATTTTCTTCTTCGTCTAACCCCAAACTTTGAGCGATCGCTGGATTTTCCGTTATCGGAATTTTCGGTGCCGGCAGAATTAAATTAGCCACCTGGGGCGAACCCAAAGTAATAAAAGCCACGTTACCGCCCAACCAACCCCGGATAACGACATAGCCGCCGAAAGGCGAAGTCCATTTAACCACGGGTTTGCCGCTAGCGACAGCCTCCCCCACTTGGAATTCTCTGCTTATCATCTGTTCGTCGAGCAATTCAAAAGCCCTATCGGCAGCGCGGCGATCGCTGGCCTTAACCATCAACGCGAACCCAGCAGCAAACTTTGACTCCCCCTCGCTTAGAGGAACCGGTATCAGAGAAAGAGCAAACTCTCCCTCCATCCAATTCAAAAAATCATCTTCGAGGTCCATGCCAGTACCCTGTTTAAAAATCGCGCGCAGGGCATCTGGGGCCACGGGGGCGATGGGATTAGCCTCGGCCCCGGCCAGGTAATCCTGCCATACCCGCCACAAATTGCTACCTGAGAGCATCATCAGGGCGTCCCTAGGAACTCGCTCTAACATTCCCACCGCCTTGTTTTCCACGGCGTACTTTTTCTCGCTATCGGGGTTCAACCAAGAAATAGTCTTCAATTCAAAACCTTCTGGGGTTAAAACCGCCGTCGTGGCGATGCCCTGATTTTCTTCTAAAGTTTTGAGTTTCTCCTCGGAAATAGTGCGGGTAGAATTTGCCGAAGCGAAGGAAGCCGCCCTCGGTACGTTGATATAAAATTTAGCAAAAGGAGGAGTTTCGGTTTGAATTTCTGCCACCGCCCCAGCATAACCGGGAATTGTAGCGAGGGATGCTTCGCCTTTATAGGTATCCAGGGTGCGATCCATCGCCTCGGCAGAAGTAGTCACCACCAAGTAACGGGCATCAAGCACTGCCAGGGAATAATTTAGCTCTCCGGCACCTTTGCTTTCTAAGACTTTGATACCTTTATATTCTCGCCCCGCCACTTCTCCTTCGGGCTGAGGTTTTAGTTGCTCGAAGATCTTTCTGGCAGCTTCCGCGTTGGCGATGGGCAAGACGATCGCCATGGACTGTTTGGCAGGGGGATAGGGTATGGAGTCTGGAGTGCTGGCAGTGGGGGGAGTCAGAGTTGAGTTGCGCAAAAAAGCGATCGTGGCAGTATCGCCTACCCAGGGTTGGATGTCTTGTTGGTAGCTGTAACCGTAGGCAGTGAGGAAGCGATCGCGCAACCCAGCTAAATTTCTTTCCAAGGCGGCGCGAGATTCTATAGTGCCCAATTGTCGAAGTTTTTCCCATTGTTGCGCGTCGGTGGAGAGCTCCATCGCCATCATCGCATCTTCGGGTATTACGTTTGCCCCTCCAGAGACCTTTCTTACGGGCTCCTTCGTTAGCAGTAAGTAGGCGGCGACCCCGCTACTAATTATCAGACCGGCGGTAGCTAGGGTTAGCAGTAAGGATTTATTGTTATTTTTCTTAACCATTCTCAGCAACAGTGGCAGTAGGCTTTTTTCTTTTTTCTATTCTAGCTGACGAGGGGACATGGAAGGGCCAGCCTTCTGCCTTCCCCAGAGCTTGTAAATTTTATTTGATAACATAAAATTTTCAAATCTGGCATCCGAAGGTTCGTAGTAATCGCTTTAGCGATTTTCAAATGTCATTTAAGAAC
>JAXHVR010000087.1:8572-18297 GCA_034189005.1 Cyanobacteriota bacterium
GACTAAAGTCGTTACTACAAACCTTCGTAGTAATCGCTTTAGCGATTTTAAAATCTCATTTAAGAACGACTAAAGTCGTTACTACAAACCTTCGTAGTAATCGCTTTAGCGATTTTAAAATCTCATTTAAGAACGACTAAAGTCGTTACTACAAACCTTCGTAGTAATCGCTTTAGCGATTTTAAAATGCCATTTAAGAACGACTAAAGTCGTTACTACGAAGGTTCGTAGTAATCGCTTTAGCGATTTTAAAATCTCATTTAAGAACGACTAAAGTCGTTACCTTCGTAGTAATCGCTTTAGCGATTTTAAAATGCCATTTAAGAACGACTAAAGTCGTTACTACGAAGGTTCGTAGTAATCGCTTTAGCGATTTTAAAATGCCATTTAAGAACGACTAAAGTCGTTACTACAAACCTTCGTAGTAATCGCTTTAGCGATTTTAAAATGCCATTTAAGAACGACTAAAGTAGTTACTACGAAACTTGTAATTCCCCATAAAGAGTATCTCGTTGCCGATAATAACGCCCCAAAGAAGTAGCCGCCCCTTGCAAAGTTTCCACCTCCATACAACTGCCGCCCTTAGCACCCGCCATGGTGGTAATATGCTCCTCCATTAAAGTACCGCCAATGTCGTTACAACCCCATTTCAAAGCCTCAGTTGCTCCAGTCAAACCGAGTTTCACCCAACTGGGTTGATGGTTAATAATCCAATTACCTAAAAATATTCTGGATACCGCCGTTAACAAAAGATTGTCCCTTAAAACCGGTTGGTCGCGGCCAACTCGACTGCGGAGGGGGGCGGGGGCCTGTTCGCCGACAAAAGGTAAGAGAATAAATTCGCTAATGCGGGCCGGATAGTTTCGTTTGATGGCCCTTTGCTGGAGCGATCGCAACTTTTGTAAATGTTCGGCCTGCTGTTGGGCAGTTTCGATATGGCCGCAAAGCATGGTGCTAGTGGTAGGCAGGCCCAGTTCGTGGGCAGTCCCCACAATTTCCAACCAAGTGGCCGCATCAATTTTTTCGGGACAAATAACCTGTCTGATGCGATCGTCCAGAACTTCGGCGGCCGTTCCCGGCATGGAACCCACCCCGGCATCCCGCAAGGCAGCAATGACATCGGCATAATTGAGAGAGTCTTCTCGGGCGATAAACTGTATTTCTTGGGGAGAGAAGGCGTGTAGGTGGAGTTGGGGAAATTCACCTTTAATAGTCTCCACCAGTTGCAGATAATAAGGTAAAGACTTGCCCTTAACCTTCGCCTGGAGATTTAACCCCCCTTGCATGCAAATTTCCGTCGCCCCCCGTTTGACGGCATCGGCGGTTTTTTCCACAATTTGCCCGGGATCCAACCAGAAAGCGCCCTCGTCGCCCTCGTCTCGACGGAAGGCGCAAAAACTGCAATGTTGCTCGCAGATGTTGGTAAAGTTAATATTGCGGTTAATAACGTAAGTTACGGTATCTCCTGCCTGTTGTTGCCGGAGGCGATCGCTTGTTTCTCGAACTGCTTCTATTTCTTCTGGCAGTTCCACCGATAACAGCGCCACTGCTTCCGCCACAGATAAATCTTCGCTATTGAGGGCGCGATTTAGTATTTTTTCCAAAGTAGAATCAACAAGTACAATCATAAATAAATAGTTCGTAATAATCGCTTCAAGCACTAACTATTGACCCGAAATTGATAAGTTAAAATTTTCTCTATAGCAATCCTAAATGGATTATGAAAAATTTGGGGGCCAGAAACCCGGTTTCTTTGAGAAACCGGGTTTCTAAAATATCACGAATGATTTAGGCTTGCTATAGACCGCCAATGAAAGCTCGCGCTAAATCAGCACGTTATAGCGGGAGCTTTCATTGGCGGTAAAAAAATTCGGCTCAATGCCGAGCTATTTAACAAAATAATGAATGCGCTTTTTACCAGAGGCGACACGGAGAGGGGGATACACGGAGAGGGGGATACACGGAGACACGGAGATTAAAAGAAGCTAATCCCCCTTATCTCCGCACAAGCGCCTCCTCTCTGGGAAGCGCAATTCCTTGCCGCTTTGAGTATAAATAAGCTTGCCTCCATAGCGCTCTCTGGGCTTGCTTTCTTGAAAGGAGAAACACCTCCCATGCACTTACTACTGTTTGACAAGGGTAGCGACATCAACGTGAGGCCACACAATCAATTTCTTAGGCTCTGTAGTAGAGGTAAAATCCTTGATGAAATCAAGATCCGTTGTTTGAGAATATTGCAATTGCAAGAATTCATTTCCTCTTTTATCCTCAACCTCTTCGATCCAGAACGTCGATTTAAAGGATGTGACATCAGCATTTTTCTCGATGAATGGGATATTGGATATTCCGCCTTTATTGTCTGTGGATACATCCAAAACCACCGTTTTCAAAAGCTTCTGTTTGTCGATAACATCTTGAAGAATTTGGTTGGGATTGGAAGGAACGAACGGTGCAACACCTTCAACTGTGAAATAAGGATCGGCGTATCCTAAAGCTGGTTTCTCAAGAATAGGCAAGCCATCAATAGTATTGATTTGGAAATTTCCATCTAGATCGAAAGATTTTCCGATTGCTAATAGGGAGTTTCCGTGAGGAATTGATGACAGTCGAGCCACAAGTTTTTCTTTTTTATCCAACAACAACCACATCCCATTTTCTATATGAAGCGGTTGAAACGTGTTAGCATCGCTGACCACTTGCTCGTAATGCAAACCCACGACAAATGTATTGATCGGAAATCCCCGGTTAGGAACTGGTGCGCCGATAGGAGTGAAAGTCAAGGTCTCCACGTATGGCATAATTTCTAAACAAAAATTCTCACGCTCGGGGCTGGCAGCTTTTCCCGGGCATCCAACAATGTTACTAGGACTGTCGCTGTTAATAGGAACGGCAATCATATTCCACCCCTTTCCTACCCATGTACCTGCTAATTCGCTCAGGGGGCCTAAATCTTCTACTGTCTCTTCTATATCATCTGAGAGACGAAGGAAATTAGGCGGTAGCTTTTGAGAAGGAGACTGAATAAACTCAACGATCGATTTCTCAAACGACTCTGGTGATGGCATTTCTTCAGCCATTGCCGTTAATGGGTTACCAATCAAAATGGTAACTAGGATTAAAAAAGACAAAAGAATTTTTTTCATTGAATTCACCTTTTGGTTGTGCTAAAAAAGTAGTGATGACAGCTTTGTCCAACGGCGATCGTTCATCTTTTCTGGCAGAGGCATCAAGATAATCAATACCTCGGACAGTTTTTCTCAAGCCTGGGTATAATGATGGTTTCGTACTGCCAGATGTCAAGGGTTCGAGCGTGTTTTCAGGGGTTTTCCTAAAAACTTTACGGACCATTGATTATATAAAAGTCAGTTGGACCATAAATGCCCTTTTGTTCGTCCCAGTCAGTTTTTTGCTCGCGCCAAGATTGTTGAAGACACTTTTTCTCTTTCTCTTAGCATGGAGATGCCTCCTGTCAACATTGACTGAGCATAGCCTAACCGGTACTTTATTTTTTGTCAAGTCTCTTATATAGACTATGGCTAGGGAATATTTATGATTTTTTTAGATCGCTTTTATTTCTGACTCTATCGATACGCAAAACCCTTTTAAATCGCAGCTTTAGGGTCTGTGGACGTCGCCATGCAAGGACGAAAAAAACGGGGCAAAGGACCAGGGGCCCCGGGCAGGGCTGTTTCATTAAAAACGGGGCAAAGGACCAGGGGCCCCGGGGCTGTTTCATTCTAGGAAATTTTAGAAACCCGGTTTCTTTGAGAATACCTTCGCCAAAAATTAAATATCTTATCGGCATGGGGATTTAAGAAACCGGGTTTTTGCGAAAAACCCGGTTTCTGGCGTGCGAATTAGCATTGCGATGGGAAAATGGCGAAGGTATTGTTTGAGAAACCGGGTTTCTGGCCCCCAAATTTTTCATAATCCATTTAGGATTGCTATAATTATTAATTATTAATTGATATAGCAATCCTAAATAATTTGCGATATTTTAGAAACCCGGTTTCGCAGAAGTTACCGGGTTTCTGGCCTCCGAATTTTTCATAACCCATTTAGGATTGCTATATAACCCTTGTGGCTTCCTCGGTGGTCTGCCCTTCTCAGCGACGCCTCTATCCCCGTGTCTCCGTGTCTGTGCGTTCCCGTGTCTCTCCTTCAAGAACCAGAGAATGAAACCCCGACGGACTGAGTTATGGCTGAAACAATTAACAAATCACAATTAACCATTTTCTCTAACCTTTTCTGGAACTCCCACCGGGGATAAACCAGCGATCGCCTTCAAATTCTGAGCGCGAATTAACTCGTTAAAATTCAAACTCGATCGCTTTTCTAATTTAGCTACGGCTTCAATTGCTTGTAACAAATAATTAGCCGCCTCAACCTCCGTATAACCCCTTCTTGTCGCCACCCCAACCGCCGCCTCATCGGCGTCTAATTCTACTTTCACGCTACGATTATTGCGCCAAATGCGACTGGCGGCTAAGGCAGTCAAACCCCCTGCGATTAAAATACCGACTAAATCTAGCTCCGTTATTTCCGAGATACCTCCTAACAATCCACCTGCCAAAACAAAGCGGTCTAGATCGAATTTAAACCATTTAATTTCGCAGGACCAGCAGACATGATGCAGCAGAACCAAATCCCGTTGTTGTTTGGGCAGCCGCCGCCACAAATCGAAATTAATATAAATAGGACGTTCCCTATTCCAAGGAGTAGGAAACGGAGTTTCTATTACTTTTTCCTGTTGCGGTTGGCTAATAATTTTCGCCAGCATGCGCCCCGAGGCGGGCATTATTTCTAATAAGCGATAAACTTCTCGATCTTGTTTCATTTTTTCATAAAGTTCGCGCGCGATCGCTAAAGCAATTATCTGTTCGTAGTAATCGCTTTAGCGATTTATTCTATTACAAAAAGAACTAAAGAGGATTCAAACTATCAGACAAAGTTGCCATTGCAGCCGGGACTTCCGACGCCTTATCCTCAGTGGCAGAAATCAATAACAAAAAGATATTGCTGCCGCTTTGACGCGCCAAAATTTCTCCAGTTATCGGCTTGGTGTTTCTACCTTGAGTTAAAGTACCACTCCAAGAAAGAGAAACCACAGAAGGGGCGTTCGCTCTTAATTCTCCCGGCTGAAACCCCTCGCCCCTCTCAAATTCTTCTATGGCAAGTTGCGCCAAAGCTTCGTTGGAGAAAGGCAGCGAGTTTAACTGAGGTTTAACTACTACAGTATAGGCTAAGTTGCCATCGGCCGATTCGATTAAGGGCACTCCGCCAACTTTACTAACTTTATAACCTTCCAAAATGCCGATTTCAAACCTACTCTCTCCATAAAGTTCGTCGCCCAGAGGCAAAGTTACAGCTTTAAACTGCTGGTTGGTAGGAGAAACTTTTGGAGAAGTCACTGCCTCCGGCGCGGGAGAATCTTCTGGGGAAGCCTCCACGGAAGGCACCGGAGAATCTTCTGGGGAAGCCTCCACGGAAGGCACCGGAGAATCTTCTGGAGATTGAGCTTTTGCGGAAAGTAGCAGCGTCGGTGTAGTTGCCTGCGGCTGCATATCCCAGGGGGCGCGGTTCCAAAGCAACAGTATTAACGCCGTTATAAATCCTAAAGCAATTAATCGCCAACGTTTCATTTTTTCTACTCCAATTTTTGTTTGGAAATGGTCAACTAACAACTAACAACTAACAACTAACAACTAACAACTAACAACTAAGCATTACCGACCTAATACAGCAGGGTTGCCGAAATCAAATAAGCCGGCGATGCAGCCGGTCATGATGGTAGCGAGAGTACCCGCCCATAATGCTTTTACTCCCAGGGAGGAGACTTCCGATCGCCTGTTAGGAATTAAATTCGACAAACCGCCGACGAAGATGCCGTAGGAGGCGAGGTGGGTGAAGCCGCAGAGGGTGTAACTTACGATTAACATGGCGCGATCGCTAATTTCCCCCGCTTGGTTTAATCTGGCTAGGGTTAAATAGGGCGGGATGCTGGTCTCAAATAATCTCCGTCCTATCATCAGAGATGCTTGCCACAATTCGTTCCACTCCAGAGATACACCGGTTAAGAAGGTTAAGGGCAAAAATAATGCCCCTAAAATGTTCTGTATGGAAATGTATTCAAAAATAAAGCCGATAACTGGCAAGGCTTCCAAGCCGTCGAATACTTTATTAACTAAGGCTAGCAAACCGAGAATGGCAATCAATACCGCCGCAATTCCTACCGCCATTTTCACTCCATCCAAGGCGCCGACGATGAGACTGTCCATAGGACTAGGGCGCTTGGTGGGGTCTTCTTCTTCCTTGTCTGGCGGTATGTTGCCCATTGTTTCTGGTTCCCCCGTTTCTGGGACTAAGATTTTGGAGAGGACGAAACAGGCGGGAATGGTCATTATTGAGGCGGATACTAAGTGCCCCGTAATTGAGGGAAAGGTCGGTCTTAATAATCCGGCGTAGATGGCTAAGACTGAGGAGGCGATGGAACCGAAGCAACTGGAGAGGATGGCGCAGAGTTCGCTGCGGGTCATGTTTAGTAGATAGGGTTTGACAGCGATCGCCGACTCGATACCGACAAAAATATTCGCTGCCCCAGAGAGAGACTCGGCGCCGCTGATTTTCATGGTTTTTTGGAAGATTTTGGCGAAAACCTTTACCACAGGCTGGATGAGATGCAGCCGATACAATAGGGCTACTAGCCCGGAGAAAAAGATGATTTGCGATAGGGCTCGAAAGGCAAAGATGTAGCCTAGATCGAGGTTGTCGGTGCCGAGGCGATCGCCTGGAACTGCCGTAAAGGGAGGAACTACGGTTCTGGCAATCCAGCGGGCGGCCGGTCCTGGCCCGGGTTGGGCGGCGAAGTCTCTGGCCAGGATGTTACCGAAGAGGAATTTGGCCCCGGCATCGGAGGCATCCAGGACGGCGTTGAGCAGGTCGTTGAGGCCGGCGATTATGTCTCTGGTGGGGAGGACGAAGACAAATAACCCGAGGGCCATTTGCAGTCCGATACCCCAGATGATTACGTTCCAGGGAATTACCCGCCGATTCTCCGAACCCAGCCAGGCGATGAAGCAGAGGGCAACTATTCCTAAGAGGGATATGAGGTTTAATAATGGATTCATTGTTGATTTCTCCGAGGTGGAGGACTAGGAGCGGTTTTCAGTTTATGACAACTCAGATTAAACCATAAGCGTTAAAATCTGTAGTTAGTTGACTATTGTTGATGGCAATTAGTCCTTTAGCGACATTTATAAGCAAAAGTTATCAATTATTTCCTTTTAGCTAATTAATATATTAGCTAAAATCTTGACAAAGTTAACGTTTTATGTTAAATAATTTAGGTTAAAAATGGAAGCTTTTAAAATGACCCCTCCAGAGTGGACGGAATCGGCAGGCCACGCCATCCAGTTCTGCTGTCCTAAATGCGGTGCGAGCAGTCTGGAAGCGCAAGAGGTTTGGATAAATAGGCGATCGCCGGTCTATACGGAGAACCACCGTCGCAAGTGGCAGGAGTTTTATTTGTGCCAGTGCGATTATCCCTGGTGGGCGTGGAGTAGCGATCGGCCTCCCTCGAAGTACGCCGGGAGCGCGATCGACCCATTCTCCGAAGACGACGAGGAAGATATCGATACTTTTTAAGGTTCGTAGTAAGCGCTTTAGCGCTTTATTTCCTAGCGCGAAGAGCGATCGCGATAGAAGGGCGATCGATGCAAATCAAAACCTCTCCTCCCTGCGTAAAGTTTGTAATGTTTCTAAAGTGGTGGTTTTGGAAAGAGTTTGGCGAGATCTTAAGTAGGCGTTGGATTTTAGAGGTCGCCTCGGTAACTGCCGGGGGACGGGGGATAACTGAGCGATCGCCTCCCCGTCGCGGGTAACGATAACTTCTTCCCCTCGTTCCACTTCACTCAGCAGTTGGGTTAATCTTCCTTCTACTTCTGCGATATTGACTTTTATCATCTTTTTGCCTCCATTATTTGGCTCTATTTTTTGCTGTTGCCTTCCATTAACCCCGCCCCCGCCGACGCCAGACGAGAATCAAAAGAGCGAAAAGCCCTCCGGGCCGCTTCGCGAACGCCACTGGCAAGATGCTCAAGACAAAGGAGGGCGATTTCATAAAGGATAAATCTGCATAAGATTTTGGTGGCGAGTCTCCTCCAACTGCCACGGTGGCCATAACCCCGCTAACGGTTAAAGCAGTTCCCACCACCGCTACCGTCTCGGTTAAGTCGCGATCGCCCAAATGCTCGTTCTATATCTATGATTCCCCGCATCGTAGCGATGGAGTTTTCCAATACTTTCAATTCGGGGCTTAAATTAATACAGTCGCTTTCTATTTGCTGCTGGTACTTTTCTGCCGCAAAATTTATAAATTCTTTCCACCCCTCCAAATTGCAGTTACTGTTCTCTTCCATACTTGCCAACCGTCGCCGATAATTTTCTAAATTAACTGCCACGGTTTTAGCTTGATTTTCCAGCAAAAAAAGGCGATCGGCGTAACTGGATACCAGGGGCAAAATCTCCGTTAAAGTTAATTGCAATTCCCCCAACTGCAAAGGTTTTTTCTCTTTTATTTGTTGGCAGATATTGTTCCCCTCACCCACCAGCTTTTTAATCTCCTTCGACTGAAGTTTTAATTCCTTTTTTAACTGGCGACTCTGCCAATACGCCAAAATTACTTTATGGCGATAGCAGAACAACCGCGCTAAATCGAAATAGATTTTTTGAATTTTTTGGCGGTTAACTTCTATTTGCTCCGGGTTTTCGCTTGCCGGGAACAAACAGACGATTAAACCGTAGCTCTCTCGGGCAAAATCATCCCACTTTTGCCCCCAGTTAGTAGGAATGTTCCAATACTCAAAAACCTTCGCACCCTCAAATTCTCCCACTTCTGTAAAATTCGGTTTCTCTGGGGAATCAGGGTTTAATTGTTGGTAGCATTCCTGGGCTACTTGAATAAAGTTCGAGCGATCGTCGCAAAGCTGCCCCCAGACAAACCAACTCTCGCCCTGGTTTATTTGTTTGTCTAATTCCGAGTCTATTTGACGCAAAAATTTTATCCGGTTCTTTTTCAGATCTAGATCTTGCCCCAAGCTTTCGCGCAGGTCGTAGAGAAATAGATTGACGGAAGGATAGATTAATTCTGGGTTATGGGCGAGTTTGGTTTGAGTTTGCTGAAGTTCAAACATAGACTTTTTTAGTTCCTCTCCACTGCGGTACGAGTGGCAAAGGGTTTGGCTCGTTTCTTTTTGGAAACCGTGGAATCCATTCTTTGTCGGCTGCATTTTTGAGGGTGGTTGAAGTTGAGATTTGCAGGCATTTAGTTCTTCTTTATTCTCGAACAACTGAGATTGAGATTGTTCTAATTCTGCCTGTACTTCATCCAGTTGGAATTGGGTAATTTCTAGTTCTTCCCGGGTGTCGTGTAGTTGCGATCGCGACTGGTCTAGTTCTGTTTGAATTTGTTCTAATTGCAATTCGGCATTTTTCGCGAATTCTTGAGTTTCTTTAAGTTTAGAATCAGAAAATGCTAACTTTTCATAAAGTTCGTCTCGCTGAGACTCAGTAGTTTTTAACTTAGCGCTAGTTTCCTTTAGTTTTGATTCGGCATTTTTCGCGAATTCTTGAGTTTCTTTAACTTTAGAATCAGAAAATGCTAACTTTTGAGAAAATTCCTCTCGCTGAGACTCAGTAGTTTCTAACTTTGCGCTAATTTCCTCTAG
>JAXHVR010000087.1:18397-24025 GCA_034189005.1 Cyanobacteriota bacterium
ATTCGGCATTTTTCGCGAATTCTTGAGTTTCTTTAACTTTAGAATCAGAAAATGCTAACTTTTGAGAAAATTCCTCTCGCTGAGACTCAGTAGTTTCTAACTTTGCGCTAATTTCCTCTAGTTTTGATTCGGCATTTTTCGCTAATTCTTTACTTTCTTGAAGTTGATACTCGGAAGACTCTAATTTTTGAGAAAGTTCCTCTCGCTGAGACTGAATGGTTTCTAATTTTATGTACGTTTGCTGTAGTTGAGACTCGGAAGACGCTAATTCGGTTTGAGTTTGCTGACATTGAGACTGGCAAGATGCTAAATATTGAGAAAGTTCCTCTCGCTGAGACTCAGTAGTTTCTAATTTAGCGCTAGTTTCCTGTAGTTGGGATTCCGCAATTGTGGCTCTTTCTTTCGTTTCTTTAAATTGAGAGTGAGATTGTTCTAGCTCTGCTAAGATTTGGTCTCGCTGAGATTGGCTGTTTTCTAGTTCCTCTTGAGTTTGCTGAAGTTGAGATTTGCAAGACGCTAATTCGGTTTTAGTTTGCCGAAGTTGAGATAGAGTTAATGCTAATTGTTGAGAAAATTCGTCTCGCTGAGACTCAGTATTTTTTAACTGCGCCCCAGTTTTTCTGAGTTGAAACCCAGAGTGTTCTAGTTCCTCTTGAGTTTGGTGGAGTAGGGACTGGGTTTGCCCTAATTCTATTTGGCAAGAGTGGAACTTACTCTGAGCTTGATGCAATTTAGGAGCAATTTGTTGAAATTGGGATTGAGAATCTGTCAGCTTATCTTGGGTTTGCTGAAGTTCCGATTTCGCCTGGGATAATTCGCTTTGGGAGCGTTCTAACTCTCCCAATACTCGCTCTTTTTGAGACTGAGTATTTTTCAATTCCTCCTCAATTTTCTCTAGTTTTGCCTCTAATTCCTCCATAGCAACAGACTTAATGCTTTTACCTTTAGCAGAGCGATCGGCAGCAACTTTTTCTCCCACATAAAAAGCCTCTCCCCAAGAAGGATGAAAAGGTTTGATGGCAGTCTGGTGTCGAAAATTATGCCGCAGTAAAAATTCATCCACTCCGTCGATTAAAGCACAACCTTCATAGAGTTCTTGATAATTAACTTTGCAGCAAATGGCATCTATGTATTTAAGTAGATTAGTTGCCCCCTCTAATGCTAATAATTCCGTTCCTTGAATGTCGAGATTGAGGAGATTAAAATCTGTTGGTGATAGTTGTAATTCCTGTAGCAAAAGATCGATAGTTTTTGACTCTACCGTTATTCGCTCTATTTCTTTAACGTTTGGGTAAATATCTCGATAATGTTTCAATGGCAAAATCGAACTGCTTTGCTCCATTGAATTGACATAGAATGTGACTTGTCCGTTGCAGTTACTAATAGCGCAGTTAACCGCTCGTACGTCCGCAGATGCTTCCGCGATATTTGCTTTTAAGCTTTCAAAGACTTTTGGGTTAGCTTCGATACAGAGAACTTTTGAGATACCTAAAGCCAGGTAATTTTCTATTTCCTTCCCTCGATAAGCACCTACATGAATAATACCTCTAGGGGTAATTGAGTTTTGAGAAAAAAGGTTCTTTAAATCTAATTTCATGGTAGTAACACCCAAACATTTTGTCGATCCGATAGAAAAATAAATCCGAGCATCTGTTGTCCAACTTGGCTTGATGTCGAATTTTGCACAATTATTCGCTGAGTCGAGCCCCATCGCTTGAAGGAACTACTAGCATAACTTTCATTTTATTTTTAGCAGCTTTAACGGAATTAATATCCTGAAGAACCAGAAACCAATCGTCCTGCTTTTCCTCATCTACTTCTGCTGCTGTCTTGACAACATTAGTAATTTCTCTAGCCTCCGCCTCGCTGGCTTCGTTTATTATCGGCAAATCGCATTTATTTCTTTCTAGGTTTGAATCGGTCATTAAAGTACGGATTTGCTGATAAATTTTATCCAAAATGTTATAGGATTCTGCAAAATCATCTAGCCTTCCCAAATCGGTCAAACCCAAGGCAATTTCTCTACCGATTTGATTTAATTCTGCTTGTTTTGCTTTAGGCAATTCTATTTCTAATAAGCTTAAAGCAACGATAAAGGCTTTAAAAGTAATGGCGTTTAAATCTTCCACGATTCCTCATTTTTAGCATGGCTGACGTTTCGATGCTATCATGGGGATTTTTTTTTGTCAACTAAGTTATTAATTTGAGGGAAAATAGGACAGCGCAAGAGGGGCGGTCTGGAGCGCTTTGCGCCTCCGTGTCTGGGGAGAATGCAAAGCGGATCGCGTCTCCTACACCTCCAACCTATACTCAGAACGGGTAAAAAATACGCTTTTTACGATAGGAGACGCGGAGAGGGGGAGACACGGAGACACGGAGATTAAAAGAAGCTCATCCCCCTTCTCCCCGCACAAGCGCGTCCTCTCCAAGAAGCGCAATTCTTTACCGCTTTAAGTATAATTGGGAAAATGTTAATTATTATTGCCAACTCCCAGAAATCACAAAAGCCGCCCAATAATAAGGATTTGGATAAACTAATTTTTTGCGAACAATAGAAGGAGTTTTTTCCTGCATTTCGAGAGCAAATTGTTCGTCTTCTCGAATTTGCTGCCGAATTTCTTCCCGGCGATCGCGATCGTATGCCAAAGCAGCATAAACATCAGCTAAAGTAATACTCGGATAGTTGTAGATAATTTCTTCGGGACACATCCCCATCCGTTCGTGCCAGATGACCGCATCTTCCACCCGGATGCGGTGACCGGCAATGCGAGGTTTGCCCCCACAAACGCCGGGGGTGATTTCTATGTGTTCTTTTATCGTTGCGACTGTTGACATTTTGGTTTTTGAGTTTTAGTATCCTATAATTATAACAGTCAATCTGTTTTCGTTGTTCCCAGGTTTTGCAACGGAGGAAGCGGACAGGCATTCCGGCCTGTCCTACGGAAGCGTTATTCCAGAGGTTCTAACTCCTGGGTAGATTGCCACCCGGGTATCCACAGACCCCTGTCTTTTAACTGTTTGGCGTTGAGCCAAAATCTCACGTTCGGGTCGCAGGCCGCTACCATTTCCGCAAATACCCACTGACCTTCATTTTTGCGGTTGACCACCCGGAAATGCCGCCAACCCCAAGTTTTTTGAGTTGCCGTCCATTTGGAACCGACTAAGTGAGGAAATTTCTGTTTTTTTGCCATTTTCTAATAAGTACCTGTGCAAAATTAATTACATATCCGAACAGGCAAGATGCCTGTTCTACGGGGAAATCAGAAATAATTTTATGTAAATATTTTTGCCTACCTACTTATAAAGTCGTTGGTCGCGATCGCCTGCGAACCATAAATTAAGATAAATCTAACTCCATCTGATTCCCATCTTCAAAACCCATATGGGAATAAAGGGATTTTGCTAGTGGGGCCGTATGGAGAACCGCCTTAGTGCAGCCTAGAGATTTTAGATAAGCGATCGCCTCTCCAACCAGTTCGCTGCCTATGCCCCGATGTCGGTATTCCGCCTCCACATAAACCCCCCAGATATAACCGTATTGCCGAATATCGGCAGCGAGAATATTGGGATAGAGTCCCGCGAAAAGCTGACAGCTACTAGAACCAACTATTTTACCGTCCGCCACCGCGAAAAAAGCGTTATAAGAAAGCTCTTTGCGAGCGTTCTCTATAAACTGAACCGTAAGATCGAACCAGTTAGACCGGATCGACTCTGGAGGAACCCCGATATCCAGCCACATTTGATGAAAATGTTCGGCGATAATAGGGTCTTCCGTTGGAGTTGCTTTTCGGATCTCGATTTTCAATTGTCCAAACATGGCTTATAAATAGGTTCGTAGTAATCGCTTCAGCGATTTATAAAGATTAATCGCTAAAGCGATCGCTACAAACTGGATGGTTAATTAACTTAATGCGACTTTAACCTTCGGGTCCAAGCCCATAGACTGCATCCAACCGGGATAGAGGGGTTTAGGTGCCGTCATTTCATCCAACCTTTCTACTTCCTCTGGGGATAGGTTCAGGTCTGCCGCCCCCAGGTTATCCTCCAAGTGTGACATCTTATTCGCGCCGACGATGACCGAAGAGACAAAAGGTTTAGTCAGTATCCAGGCGATCGCCACCCGCGCCGGAGATGCATCGCGATCGGCAGCGATACTCTTCAAAGCATCCACCACCTCATAACCCTTCTCCACATCCACTGGAGGAAATTGAAATTGCTTGCGTCGCGAGTCTTCCGGCACCGGAGTTTCCCGAGTATATTTACCGCTCAAAAAACCGCTAGCGAGGGGACTCCACGTCAAAACCCCAATGCCCGCATCTTCCACAAAAGGCACCACCTCATGTTCCAAGTCTCGTCCCACCAGAGAATAATACATCTGCCCCGCCGCAAACCGGGTATAGTTATAACGTTCCTGGATGCCAACCATCTGGGCCGCCTTCCAAGCCGGCAAATTAGAAAAGCCGATATAGCGTACCATCCCCCGACGCACCAGATCCTCCAAAGCGCGGAGAGTTTCTTCCGGTGGGACGATGGGATCCGTAATATGAATTTGATAAAGATCTATATAATCAGTTCCCAGACGCTTGAGACTAGCTTCCGCACTAGCCATAATATGTCGGTAAGACAAACCGGCATCCGTCAGAGCATCTCCAGTTCTAAAACCAACCTTTGTAGCGACGATCGCCTCTTGGCGTCGAGAGCCCAGAGCCTTACCCAGCATAGTTTCCGACACTCCGCGCATATAAGCATCTGCCGTATCGAAAAGATTGATACCCGCATCGAAAGCCCGCCCCACCATTTGGTCTGCCAAAGTTTGGTCGATATTATTATTCAAGCCGGGCATCATTTCCCCAACGCCAAAGGTCATCGCCCCAAAGGCAAGTCGGGAAACAACTAATCCAGTTTTTCCGAGAGTTGTGTATTGCATGGTTCCTCCAAAGAGTTATTAGCAATTTTATCACAAGTAACTAACAATTAACAATTAACAATTAATAATTAACAATTAACAATTATATTTTAATTTTGTAGAAAGATTTATCCCAATAATGGAACTGTAGGGGCAAAGCATTCGGGAGGTAAGTTCGTTCTGAAAGCATAAATTGTAATTTCCGTTTCGTTTGCCCTCCCCTCGGGTCTATAAATCCTAAATAATTTGCGATATTTTAGAAACCCGGTTTCTTGAAGAATACCTTCGCAAAAAATAAAATATCCGTGAGGCATGGGTATTTAAGAAACCGGGTTTTTTGAAAAAACCCGGTTTCTGCCGTGCGAATTATCATTGTTCCCCAAAAATGGCGAAGGATTTTAGAAACCGGGTTTCTTAAAGAAACCCGGTTTCTTGCCTCCGAATTTTTCATAACCCCTGCACGGATTACGATATTTTAGAAACCTAGTTTCTGGTCCGCGCTAAAATCTTTCCCAACACAAAAAAAAACGGAATTGAGAGCAACTCCCAATTCCCTATTTTAAAACATTAATTCCGCTGCCCTAATTAATTATTAATTATTAATTATTAATTATAGCGATTATTGAATCGGTGAAGTACACCCCGATCGATCCCCCTAAATCCCCCTTAAAAAGGGGGACTTTGAATTGTTCCGGCTCCCCCCTTCTCAAGGGGGGCTGGGG
>JAXHVR010000088.1:0-23345 GCA_034189005.1 Cyanobacteriota bacterium
CAATAATCTCCTGGATGTAATTGGGAAGATTTACCTCAAAAAAATTTGTATTAACCAAACATAAAGATAAATTTATTCCAAATAATCCCCATGGGCAAAGCATATCGTTCGAGCGATCGCCCCTTTTCCACCTAGGATTAGTTACAATATCATTGAAACTATTAAATATGCTTTAGACAAGTCCTAACCATAAGACTATAACTAACTCATATAGCAATTATTGAATCGGTGAAGTACATTTTAGATCCCCCCCAGCCCCTCTTTTTAAGGGGGAGGCGGGGACCAACGGGGGATCGAATATTGATTTGTACCTCACCAATTTAATAATTGCTATAGCGATCGTAAATAATACCATTTTCAAAAAGTCATGCAACAATAGCTTAATTTGTAGGTTGGGTGGAACGCAGTGGAACCCAACATAGGGATCGCGTCACCGCCCATCCAAATGCCTAGATCGAAGCGCAATGAAAGCCCGTGCAAATCTAAATTTTCCCAATTACATCCGGGAGATTATTGCGTTCTCTGGGGCAAAGCATTTGGATTTTCATCTTTCTGCTGAAGAGATGCATATTTATTCCCAAATGCTTTGCCCCTACAAGAAAATTGGGGTTTACGAACATCTATCGCTACGAACGATCCTAAAACTGCACTTCGTACTCGACGGAAAATACGCTATTATCCTGAAAATTCGTTCCACCGCGCAAAGTCACGTTATCGCTCAAACTGTAGCGCAAGGAAAACTCCGTGGGGGCGTTAGAAGCAAAAACCTGCGTCACCGATGCCCCCAGACGTTTCGTAAGATCTAGCCCTACTTCCAAACCAACTCCCAACTCCGACGCCCGTTGCGATCCTCGTTGGGTGCTGCGCGCGGGAAAGATTCTAAACTCGCTCAAACCAGTCGCGTCCAGAACGTCCTGTTCGAGACTGGAAAATAAGGTCGTACTGGCAATATTAGCTAAAGCTAAAGTGCTGTCGTCTCGGAAAGTATCCACGATGCTGCCTCCTAACAAAGCTATAATCTGAGATTCCGTGCGCTGCGGCGAACTGGTTAACTCCAAATTATCCTGGGCTTCCGTCAGCGGTCCCCTAACTGTTGCCACGACCTCGATCTTCCGAGAACTTCCCAAACCTCCTTGGATCGGCGTGTCGGCTATCTCCGAAGACAAAGCCGCTGTGGGAGCTTTTAAACGGTTTGTTTCTAAGACCGATGCCTCCAGGCGCAAATCTACCAGCGGGTTTAGTCCCAGAGATGGCTGGAAAATAGCCGTATTTTCGTAGTCGCGATCGAGCCTCAAATCCGTACTAAAGAGGTTAATCGTACCTCCTACCAGGTCGATTTCCCCGCTGGGGGCGGGATCCGTTGCAGTGCCGTTGAGGACTAAACTACCGATCGCTTGAAAGTTAGCCAGCCCCAAACTTACCATCCGCAGGCGGTTGGCTAAATTAACTTCTAAATCCCTCAAACGAATCTCAAATTGTTCGCCGGTGGGAAGGATGGGGGTTTCTTCTTCGCTGGAGAATTGAGAGGCAAAACCGGCTGCTTCGTTTAATAATACCCTACCGTCGGATACTTCGATGTCGCCGCCAATTATCGGACTGAGGGCCGCGCCGGTAATGATGACCTCGCCGTCGATGTCTCCTTGGAAGAATTTCTCGTAGTCTATTTTCAACTCCTCCAAGGCGATCGCTAAAGGTTTCTCTATATCTGGGTCTCCCGGTGCTAAAGGAGAGACGATGGGCAGAACCCCCGTTACCGTCACCTCCCCGTCGCTTAAAGAACCGGTGAGACTTTCTACCAGGAGGCGATCGCCGCGAAACAACACCGATCCTTCTATATCGGTCAAAGGATCGGGAAACGTCGCCGCCTTCACCGTCATATCCGTAATAGTTGCTTTCCCCTGCGCTTCTGGTTCCGCCAAAGTTCCCCCCACCAACAAACCTATTTCCGCTGTTGCATCTTCTACAGTTATTTGGTCCGTAAAAAGGTTAACTATTTTCAACGCCTCATTTTTGAGTTCCATACTAATATTAATAACTTCGCTATCTGGCGACACCGACGCGAAGGGCAACTGGTACGGTATGGTTCCCAAAAATAAAATCGGTTCCTCTCCGGTTACCACCGCATCCCCGCCAAAATTAAGCCTGGCGTTATTATAACTAAAACCGATCTGGGCCTCCTTTATCGGTTGGTCGTTGATAGTACCGTTGGTGATGTTAATATCGCCGATCGCCCGAGGATTTGCCAGACTGCCCGCAAAAGTCGCCTCCGCGTTCAATTCCCCTTTGACATCGACGATTTCCCTGGGTAAGTCCTTAACAAACTTCTGCAATTCTTCTAAGGATAAAGTTTCCACGCGCAACTGACCGCTGACATTCTCCGAACCTACCACCCCACTAAAACTTAACAACCCCCCTTCTGTTTCCACCCTTAAGGGCAACACCGTCAAAACTTCATTTTCATAAGTTCCCTCCAGCAGGAAGCTATCCACAGAATAAATGCCCCAGCGCCAGTCGTCGCCAACTATATTAAAATCCCCCTTCACGCCCGACTGCAAGGAACCCGAAGCATCGATCGTCGCGCTAAAAGTTGCTGATAATTCCGACAGGGGCGGCACTACTACTGGATAGGCTTCTTCGCGCAATAGTTCCTGGCGCGCTAACAAGGCTTGAATCTCTACAAACCGCCGCAATTGCAACAGCAAAGATGCGCCTTTAGAACCAACAATTGAACCGATGGATGCCGTCGGCAAGTCTTCGGCATTGCCGTAAACTGGGGCTTCAAAACCGTTGGCTGCTTGCTGAGTTATTTCTTCAATACTAAACCATTTTAAAGCAGTTAAAATATCTTGAGTTTTTCCATCTTTCACTCTCAAGGATGCGGTGAATTCTGGATTAAATTCTCCCCCTTCGTTATCGAGATTTAGATCGGTTCTGGCATCTAACAAATATTCGCTTTCTCCTAAAATAAATTTACCATCAGATAGAACCCCCACTCCATTAGCATAATTAATTTCTGCGGTAAAGATTTCGCCGTCGATATAACCTACTGCGGGGTCGTTTATGGTTACGTTACCTGCCGCGCGAATGGATTCTAAATCGAAACTTTTGACGTTAAATACGGTCAATTCTGCGGAAGTTATGCCGGAGACGATGCCGATATTTGGTAGGGGGACTATTTGCAAAGCTTGTAAGGGGAAATCGTCCAGATACACTTCTAAATCGTCCCCGCGAGTAATGCCTCGGGCTACGGCGTCGTCGCGGCTTATTAAGAAGGAACTCGGGAAAAATTCTTCGTCTAAAGCTACTTCTATCCTATCCCTCTCTCCGGCTAGTTGGAGGTCTAATCCTTCGTTTAATCCTAAATTAAAATTCCCTGCTAAAAGCGGATCGAATGCTATTTGATTGACTGCTAAATTCTCTAAAGATAAATCCCCCGCTAGGGTTAAATTGTCTAGATTGCCTGCGATTTTACCGTCGAAATTTACTACACCTGTTAACAGGCGTCTCGCCTGTTCTACGGAGTCGGTATTTAATACTTTTTGTTGGGGCAAAGATTCTAAGTCGAAATCGGACATATTGACATCGAGATCGATGTTGCTAATTTCTGTTGTTTCTCCGGGAAAATCTACATCGACTGTGCCCCTGGCAAATAGTCCCGGAGTGGTAGCTTTTTCTATTTCTAAGCGATCGCCATTCCAGTTAAAAGCAGTCTCGAAGGGTTGCAGCAATACCGGCAATTCGGAAATAGCTAAATTACCAGTCCCCTTTATCGCTTCGGGGCTGAAATTAGTTATAGAAGAACCCCTTAAATTGACCCGTCCGTCCAAAAACCCGTTCGGGATGGGGGCATTTTCTGGTTGCCCCAAGAAAGTCCGCGCCTGCTGGATGCCGCTGACTGCGGCGGCGGCGGCTTCTTGTTTTTCGATTAACTCGGAAAATTGACTCAAGGCAAGGCGATCGCTTATTACCGAAGCCTCCCATCCTTCCCCCTGGAGGTTTGCCAACAGATCTATCGCCCCTCCTTCATCCAGACGGACTTGGCCGGTAAGATTCCCCGAGATCGCCCCGCCCATGGCCTCAGCCAAGGTTCCAGAAATGCTGCCTCCCGCCTCAATTTCTCCATCTATTCCTAAAGGCAAAAGCGACGGGGGTATTAATCCTAATTCCCCTCCTATTTCTTCTATATAACTAAGCGGAATTGGTTCGGCATTTAGTTGCGCTTCCAAGATACCATAATTGAGATTGGCTGCAGCATTTGCCCGGTTATCTCCTACTCTTAAATTGGCTTCGAGGTTGGCAGCGATCGCTTCCGGGCTTAAGTTTTCCAAATTGCCCCTCACCCTGCCATTAAGGTCAATATCTCCATCGATTCCATTCGGCAATGTTAGCTCTTGGGGCAGTTCTGTGACTCCTGTTTTCCTAACAGTTTGCTCTAAAGAACTCAAAGCAATTCGATCGCTTTCTAAAAATATGTCAAATTGACCGCTATTCAAACTGCCCCTAGCTTCGATCGCCTTTTCGTCTATTTTTACTGCCGCATCGAGATTTCCATTAATAGCAGCGGGGGTTAAATTATTCAAATTTCCCCTGGCACTGGCGGATAATTCTAGAGTAGAATTTAAAGCACCAATTATTGGCAATTGCTGTTTGAAACTATTGACCTGATTTCTGTCGAGAACCACCGCTTCCGAATCGACAATCTCTTCTATTAGAGCTAACAAAGGATTGACGGCTATTTCGCTGGTATTAACTGAAGCTTGAAACCGTCCAGAATTTGCTCTCGCCGTGGCATTAATGGTTCCCCCCGCAATGTTTAACTTAGCATCGCCGTCGAGATCGATTCCTGCGGCCGTCAAGTTATTAATATTTCCCGATATCCGCGCTCCTCCTTCTATTTGTCCGTCTATTTCTTGGGGCAAAAGTACGGTGCCCAATGGAAGGAATCCCGTTTTTTTGAGGATTTCTTCCACATCGCTGAGGGCGAGGCTGCTGGTATCTAAATTGGCTCGAAAGTTACCGGAATTTAAAGTAGCGTCGGTAGCGATCGCTCCTTCATCAATTTGTAAATTTGCCTTAAGATTGGCATCGATGCTATCTGGAGCTAAATTGGCTAAATCCCCGGAAATATTAACCCGACTCGTCAGTTCGGGTCGGACTGATTTTAATTTATCTGTTTGTTCTTTGAGTTCGTTTCTCGCAGCAGAATCTACCGCCGAAATGCCTAAATCTATTAAAGGATTTAAAGCTAATTTATTAGTGTCAATTGTAGCTCGAACCAGACCGGAATTAATATTAGCATTAGCATTAATAGTGCCGCCCGGGGTGATAATTGCTGCGGTAGAATTGCCGTTTATTTGAGTTAAATTATCGACATTGCCGGTAAAATCGCCTCGAAAATTGAGACTGCCATCGCCGCGATCGAATAAATCCCCCCGTAGGACAGGCATCTTGCCTGTCTCCCTGCCTGTCTCCAAAAAACCAGCATTAGCGGCAATTCTTTCTAACTCGCTTAATTCAAGTTGGGAAAGGTTAGCGTTAGCTTGCCAGAGACCGCGATCTAGTTTCCCGGTAACGCTGGCAGTTCCACCAGCGACATCTAGGGTAGCGCTGCCATTGCCGGCGATCGCCCTCGGACTAAAATTATCTGTGGGGCCTGCGAGGCGAAATTGACCGTTGGCTATTCCTTCCAAACCGGGGGGAAGGCCGAGGGGTTCTAAAGGTTTCAGTGCGGCGAGGGGTATGCGGTTGGCAGTAGCGGTAACTTGCCAGTTTTCTAAATTGGCGAAACCGTCTAGTTGGAGGTTGCCGCTGCCGATTTGGACGATCGCTTTTTCTATAGTTGCCTGACTGTTGCGGACGTTAACTATGCCCTCGGCGGGATAAATTCCCCCCGATAGAGCCCAGAGAATTTGCCCGTCGATATCTTGCACTGGACCGGCAACTTTAGCTGTAGCAGACAAATTCCCCAAAGGCAGGGGCGAAATGACTCCGTAGAGGCGGGCAAATTCTCCTACTGGGAGGTCTTTTATTTCTAAGTCGATATTTAGTTCTTCCGGCAGTTGAATGTCGGGGGTTTGTGGTGGCGACTGTACCAGGAGAGCCGTAGGGTGCCGCCGGTGCGCGGTGCGCGCACCGGCGGCACCCAGGTAAAATGCTGGGTAACATTGACACGGAAGCGCGTCCCCACGTCCCCACGGAAGCGCGTCCCCGCGGAAGCGCGTCCCCGCGTCTGCCCACCATTTTAGCTGTGTTGCGCTACTACTTTCTAGGTTGCTCCTGTCTGGTATGAGTTCGTAAAGACCGGAACCTTTTATCTCCCCCCCAATAGTTGGTTTTATTATTAAATCCGAGAAGGAGATGCCAGCGGCAACTAATTGGAATTGCGGGTCGAATTGGGGGACGAATTGAAAGTTGGTAGCGATTTGGTTGAAACCTACGCGATCGATTTGGGTATAGCTGCCGGTTTCTATTTTTCCCGATATTGTCGGGGAAGGCATATTGCCTGTTATGGCGACCTTTGCGGTTACTTCGCCGTCTAGCAAGGATTTGAGGTTTTGCAAGTTGGCTGCTACTTCTCTTAGTTGCTGTTGGGTTTCTGGGGCGTTGTTTTCCGCTGCGTTTTTTAGCTGTAAATCGATTTCGTCTCTGGCGGCGTTTAAGAGAGCGTCTATTTCTGCCGGGGCGAGTTCGGCATTGAGGTCGAAGCTTGCCCGGTTTAGATCGTAGTTGGGGCCGAATTGCGCTTCGCCGTCGATTTTCGTAGCGATCGCTCCATAATTCACCGCCAAGTTGTCGGCGATCGCCCGGTTTCCGATCAATCTCGCGCTGCCGCTGGCGAGGATTGGTTTGGTCAGACCTTCGAGATTGGCTCGCACTCCTTTTAGATCTAGGCTGCCGTTGGCGTTTTGCACTTCTTCGTCGATTATTTCCATGCTGACCTTACCAGTAGCTTCTCCTGCTGGCAGTTGGATGGCGGGGTTAGCGATTAGTTGGGCCAGTTCTGGTATTTTTAGATCGTTTCCTTCTGCTGCTAGGGTGGTGTACTTTTTGGCCGGTTCGGAATCAACTGCGAGTTTGAAACTGCCCCCATTGTCAAAACTGCCGTCGAGATTTGCGGAGATTCGTTGTTGCCCGTCTTTGGTTTCGATAATCGCGTTCTCTAGAGTTACGGGAATGGGGCTCGCCGCTTCTCCTCCCAGTTGCCGCATGGGTAAAATTACTGCTTTTAAACCCGGGGTTTGCAGGCTTTCGACTTCTATATTTATTGGTGACGGACCTCCCGCAGCTATTTGGGGCGCTTCAAAGGAGCCATCTTCTCGCTGCTGGATGTACGCTTCGACATCGACTAGGGTTACGTTTAGTTTGAGGGTTCGCGATAGTAGAGGCCCCAGAGGAAATCTCACTTCCACTGCTTCGGTAGTAGCGAAGTCTGGATTGGTTGCTGTTTCCGGTACTAACGATGGGCCGAATTCTAGGTAGCCGATACCTACGCTTTCTAGCTGTCCTACTTTTACAGGTCGCTGTAGTAAGTTGGTGAGAGATGTTTCTACCATCGGCGCTAGCTCTGTTTTTATCCACGAGACCAGCGCTACTCCTCCTGCTATAGTTACGGTTCCGAGTCCCAGTCCGCTATAGACGAGTATCCGCCTCCAGCGTCGGCGGGGACGGGTTGATTTATCTTGGGGGTCTTGGGGGGTGTTTGTCATTGATTTGGTCTCGCGACGCTATTTTAGATAATTATTTTTTGTAGATTTTAGATTTTGGGTCTTATATCGGGTTATAAGTAGTCCTGCAAAATTAATTAGACATCTGGAACAGGCGAGACGCCTGTTCTACGGGGAAATCCGGGAGCTAAATATTTTGGCCTACCTACTTAGCAATCCTAAACGATTTGTAAATGAGGCGGAGAATTGGTCTTTCTAGATTTTAAACGATCGCCTCTGTCCGTTAAGTCCCAGATAGTAAGCTCTGGCGATCTGCCGTTGGTCTGGCAAGAAGTAATATTCATATTCGTTATGAGTATTAATAATCGAAGAAAAAGCGATATCTTGAGTTTTACTATGAGTATGAGTATGAGTACGAACAAAAATCAATAGTAATTGCAAATATGGGATGCACCCCGGGATATCTTTCCTCTAAGATAAACTTTTAGATCCATCGCTAAGGTGAACAAGAACTATGAGAGTATTTGTTTTACTCTTTAATGCCCGCAAAGAAAACGAGGGCATTCATACAATCCAGATTGGAGAACGCAATACAGTTTTGATGTTTGAATCGGAGGATGATGCTATTCGTTACGCGGGATTGCTCGAAGCTCAAGATTTCCCAACGCCAAGCGTCGAATTGTTCGACGACGAAGAAATTGTGGAGTTTTGCAGGAGTACGGATTATGAATGGAAATTAGTTCCTGCCGGAGAGTTGGCTATTCCCCCAGAGCTTAATGTCGAGGAAACAGCTTTGGAAATGGAGGCTCAAAAGGACGAGAGTGAATTACCCCAGAGCGAATTAGACCGAATTCGCAGCCGGTTGGAAAAGCTTTTGTGATTGCCGAATGGGGCTTTGGGTTGGCGATCGCTTCGTCTATTTGTTGTCGATCGCCATTTTATTATCATATTAACTAATTTTTGTCAATGAAAAATTTAAAAGAACGAGGCCACTTATTAACGGAACAGGTCAATGCTAATAGTTGGAATTTGGACCAGTTGAGTTCCCTGGAATTGGTGGACTTGTTTAATCGAGAAGACGTCCAAAGTTTATTAGCGATCGCCAGGGCCAGAGAGCAACTAGCCCAAACCATCGACATCGCCACCGAAGCCCTCGGCAAAGGAGGGCGATTATTTTATGTAGGTGCGGGGACCAGCGGTCGTTTGGGAGTGTTAGATGCAGCGGAATGTCCGCCGACATTTTGCAGCCCGCCGGAAATGGTACAGGGAATAATTGCGGGGGGGGCGGCTGCCTTAGTGCGGAGTTCGGAGGATTTGGAAGATCGGGCGGAAGACGGGGAAAAGGCGATCGCCATGCGCCACATCACGGCTTTGGATGTAGTAGTCGGTATTACCGCCGGTGGAACGACGCCTTTTGTCAGAGGTGCTTTGCACGCCGCATTGCAGCGAGGAGCGAAAACTATTTTTATTGCCTGCGTGAGCGAAGAGCAAGTGAGTATCGAAGCTGATGTAGATATTCGCCTATTGACAGGACCGGAACTTCTGACCGGTTCCACCAGATTAAAAGCGGGAACCGTTACAAAAATGGCTTTAAATATATTATCTACGGGAGTGATGGTCGGACTGGGGAAAGTATATGGCAATCGCATGGTGGATGTGGCCGTGAAGAATGAGAAATTGCGCGATCGGGCGATAAGAACTATCTGCGATTTAACCGAGTGCGATAGATCTAATGCAGCGGAGTTATTAGAAAAAAGCGGCGACTCGGTGAAGTTGGCATTATTAATGCATTGGAAAGGTTTGGGCAAAAAACAGGCAGAGAAGTTATTAGGAGAAAATCAAGGAAATTTGAGGGCAGCTTTGGGGTAGAGCGAGGGAAAAATGGATTTGTAGGGGCTACAGCATTCGAGAATTAATAATAGTTAAAACCTCAAAATATTATTGCTTCCGAATGCATATCCCCAGCCACTTTTTATCTCTATTTACTTTACAAAACCTTTTGGTCATAATATTTAAAACGCAACGATAGGATGGTTGCTATAGCAATCCTACTAGCGCCATAAAGCCTAAAAGTGTGGGCCGACTTCGTAGGCTAGCTTGTAGTAATCGCTTTAGCGATTCATAGATATCAATCGCTAAAGCGATTACTACGAACTTTTGCTACTAAATGGACAATCGTAACATTTTGACCCAGAAACCGGGTTAGAATTGCTATAGCAAGCCGTAGATCGTTCGTGATATTTTAGAAACCCGGTTTCTTAAAGAAACCGGGTTTCTGGCCCCCAAATTTTTCATAATCCATTTAGGATTGCTATATATAGCGGATAAACTGTTATTTCCACCAACTCAGCGACTGCCAAATATTTCAAAAAAAACGATCGACAATTAAACACTTTTTGAGCGAGTTGTGCTTTACTAGAAGAGAGCAAGAAAGATTAGCTGCCAAGAAACATAAGGCTACATACTAGATCGGGTTTTGGCAGAGGTAGTTTTTTTGCCTATCGGGCCCGCTGGGTGCATCTCCAAAATCTAATTTTTACCTGTAGTGATACCACAATTTTTACAATGAGTAGGAAATGGATAGAGTGAAAAGATGAAAGCTTACTAACAATTAACAATTACTCCTTCTGTAAGTTTTAAAAAATAGCAATCCTAAATTGTTTGTAATAAATTAAAAAGCAGGTAAAAGCTCTCAAACTCTTCCCCAGGGCCCATTACCATGCATCAGAGGTGTTTTTGAGGCGACTCCAATGCGATCGCTATATTAATTATGTTGTATTAGCATATCTCAATAAACAAGATGTTAAAAAAACCAAGGTTTAAAAAATGCTATAGGGCAGAAACCGTAGATGGTGAAGGAGTATTTATTGTAGGAGAAAGGAGTTCTTTTTTATTAAGCGAAGACCCCCTTTATCAGCGATCGCTTCCTTTAATAGACGGCAACCTTACCACAGAAGAAATAATAGAGCGAGCGGTATCGAGTTCGCCAGAAGCAGAAGAAACCAGCTTTAATTTACAGCTAACAATGGAAATCGGAGCAAAAATTCAATACGCTCTGATAGAATTGGAAAAATCTGGCTATCTAGTAGAAGGTCAGGAAAGTCAGGAAAAATTAGGAACTCAATTAACTGCTTTTTGCGAAACTTTAAATATTAACCCAAAGCTAGCAACTCAGCGATTGCAAACTACCAAAGTAGCCGTAAAAACCTTTGGCGATGTTGCTGCTAATGAATTCATTGCAACTCTAGAATCGCTACAGGTGCAAATAGCTGATGAAGCAGACATAACAGTAGTCCTGACAGATAGCTATCTGCGAGAAGGTCTCGATGCCTTTAACCAACAAGCCTTGGAAAAATCGCGCCCCTGGATGCTCGTAAAACCAGTGGGAACGGTTATTTGGCTCGGGCCAATATTTCATCCAGGGAAAACCGCTTGTTGGGAATGTTTGGCCCAAAGGTGGCGAAACAACAGGCCCGGGGAAGCATTTATCGAGGGACGCGGAGATAAATCTTCCCCTTTAACCCCTCCCCTAGTGAATCTGGCCATAAGCCAACAAACCGCTCTGGGAATGGCAGCCATGGAGGTTCTCATAAGGATTCTCCAAGGAGAAAATAAACGCCTAGAAGGAATTATCGCGACTTATGATATTCTATCTCTAGCCATTCAAAGTCACCCCATCGCCAAACGCCCTCAATGTCCCCATTGTGGATACCTCAAACCGCAAAAGCGACCCCTCCCAGTTATTCTCGGCAGTCGCAAAAAAAGGTTTACCAGGGATGGCGGACATCGTTACGTTGCCCCAGAGGAAACTCTAAAGCGCTACCAACACCATATCGGACCGATATCGGGAGTAGTGCGTTCTTTAGAAAAGCTGCCTTACGATTGTAACGGTTTGGTTCATATCTATACGGCAAAACATCATTGTGCTTCTACTTTTGACGATTTAGATAATTTGAAAAAAAATATGGGTGGGAGGAGTTCTGGAAAAGGTAGAACAGACGCTCAAGCTAGGGCAAGCGGATTTGGCGAGGCGGTAGAGCGCTATTCTGGCATTTTTCAAGGGGATGAAATTAGGATTAAAAACAGCTATCGAGGGTTAGGCGATCGCGCAATTCATCCCAATGCTTGCATGAATTTCAGTCAGGGTCAATACGATAAGCGAGCTATCTGGAACGCTCGCCGCGCGGATATATTTCAGAAAGTACCCGAACCTTTTGATGAAGTCACAGAAAGAGAATGGACCCCAGTTTGGTCTTTAACCGAGCAAGACTTTAAGTATTTACCCGCAGCCTACTGTTATTTTGGCTATCCCCAGCCGCCAAATCCCGACTGTTGGGCAAATACTAATGGTTGCGCTGCGGGGAATACTTTAGAAGAAGCTATATTACAGGGATTTTTGGAATTGGTGGAGCGAGATAGCGTTGCTTTGTGGTGGTACAATCGCCTGCAAAAGCCGAAAGTCGATTTAGAGAGTTTTGACGAGCCTTATTTTCCAGCTATAACCGATTATTACCAGTCTATTGGGCGAGAAATTTGGGTGCTGGATTTGACAGGGGATTTGAAGATTCCCACCTTTGCGGCAATTTCCCGGCGGGGCGATCGCCCAGTAGAAGATATCATCTTCGGGTTTGGGACTCATTTCGACCCCAAGTTAGCTATCCAAAGAGCGCTGACAGAAGTCTCTCAAGTGCTGCCGGCAGTCTTGAGCGCCAATCCCGACGGTACCACTCGATATGCAATCTCGGCCGAACCTCAGATGTTGCACTGGTGGAAAACAGCAACCAGAGAAAACCAACCCTACCTAGTACCCGATCGAGAAGTTTCCCCAAAATGCTACTCTGACTATAAAGTTGTTTGGCACGAAGATTTCTTAGAAGATATTCAATACTGTCAAAACCTCGTTGGGGAAAAAGACATGGAAATGCTAGTTCTCGACCAAACCCGCCCGGATATCGGCTTAAACGTAGTTAAAGTAATCGTTCCGGGTTTGCGGCATTTCTGGAAGCGATCGGGTCCGGGACGACTTTATGACGTTCCAGTGGAAATGGGTTGGGTCGATAAACCTTTGACGGAAGAAGAAATGAACCACTACCCCTTGTGGATGTAAGTAGAAGTCCGCCTGCGAAACCAGGTTTTTTCCCAAAAACCTGGTTTCTGAGATACCTAATTGTTAATTGTCAATTGCCATGCTAAACGGTTATCAAATCATAGATGCAGATGCCCATGTTTACGAACCCCATTCTTTATGGGAAAATTATCTCGAACCAGGGTTTCGGGATTTAGCTCCAACTCCGAACCTCCAGATTCAAGGAGTATCGGTGATGACGAAATATTCTAAGACCCTGATAGATGAAGGAGCCAAACAAGTAGCTCAATCGCACCCCCACTCCTTGGCCCGAGAATTTAACCCAGAATCTCAAGTCCAAGCTATGTACCAAATGGGAGTCGATATTGCCTTTGTTTATCCAACTTATCTCGCGTGGATTAGCGGTGTAGATAAAATGGCTCCCCAACAAGTCGGGGCTTATATCCGCGCCTACAATAATTGGCTGCGGGACTTTTGCAGCTACAACCCTGGAATCTTAAAAGGTGTCGGCGTAGTCAATCTTCACGCTCCAGAAGAAATGGTCTCGGAATTGCGACGGATCGCGGAATTTGGCTGG
The DNA here is from genome assembly GCA_034189005.1 of Cyanobacteriota bacterium. Classification (GTDB taxonomy): domain Bacteria; phylum Cyanobacteriota; class Cyanobacteriia; order Cyanobacteriales; family Microcoleaceae; genus CALKCV01. The sequence continues at coordinate 13,328 of JAXHVR010000088.1, forward strand.
AAGGCTGTCTATTTGCGCCCCAATCCGGTGAAGGGAAGATTGCTCTGCGATGCTGCTTACGAGGCGTTTTGGAGCGAGTGCGAGGAACTCGATATTGCCGTGAGCCTTCACGAGACGACTCACAGCCGAGTGCCCAGTGCGGGAGCCGATCGCTTCCATTCTCGTTTTGCCCTCCACGCCTGCTCTCATCCGATGGAACAAATGATGGCGTTATTGGCTTTAATAGAAGGGGGCGTGTTGGAAAATCATCCTCGACTGAGGGTAGGATTTCTCGAATCCGGTTGCGGTTGGTTGCCTTACTGGTTGTGGCGGCTCGATCGCGAGTACGAGGATTTGCAGTGGGAAGTGGGCGATCGGGTGAAGATGAAACCGTCAGACTATTTTCGCCGCCAGTGTTTCATTTCTGTGGAACCCTCAGAAACTTATATTCCCAAAGTTTTAGAGGAACTTGGGGAGGATAATCTGATTTTTGGTTCCGACTATCCCCACATGGACCATAAACCCGATGTTGTTGCGGATCTGGTGGAACTGGAGGGACGGTTGTCCAAAAAAGTTCTCCAGAAAATCCTTTGGGATAATCCCAGGAGATTTTATGGTTTAAAATAAAGTTAGGGACTTGACAAAAAATAGAGTACCAATTCTTTGGTTGGGTGCAGTGTAACGGAACCCAACACATCGGTATTTTATTAAATTGCAAGTCCCCGATCTCCATCTTGCAGTCCTTTTAAAGAGTGAAATTAAAAGTGAAAATAAAACTCCCTCAACGTTACCTCGACGTGAAAATAAAACTTCCCGAAGGTAACCTCGGGACGGTGGTGAAGCTTCCTCAGCATAAGATTGCGAGGATTTTATCTGCTATTCTGGCTGTTGTCGTATTGGGGAGCTTTATATGGGTACTCAATACTGACAAGGTTCTTTCCCAGACCTGTAGAATACCCAAACCACAGTTAAACAGCGAGATTCCCGTTAATCCATCTCGAACTGCTTCAAATTGCGAGGACGTAAATATTGGAGATTTTGCTTGGCGAACCTTTGTTGCTCTAAATTCACCCCTTGAAGGAAACATTGGTGATGCTTCTAAAACCCCTCGGAACTGGGAATTGTACCAATTTCCCGAACAAGTATTTAAAGCCGATGGAACGGAAACTAATCCTCTGTCTCATACCTTAAGATTTACAGAATTTGGCTCGAAATTTGATTCAAAATCCAACTCTGGATTCGCGCAATTGGCATTGAATCTAATTCAACAGGGTGGTGGGGATGGATTGGAAGAATTGAGCACTCTTTTACTCGGTCTCCAACCTTTGGTCGATCGCTGGGGAAATTATATTCTCAACGAAGTGCGAATGAATCCAGTTGAAGTTAAGCAAATCGTCACCAAAGGTTGGGATTCTGCGGAAGGTCTGATGCCCTTTGCCAATTTTTGTAAATCCTTTCAACTGATGTGCAGCGATCGAAGTCCAGGGGGAACATATCCGGCCCCAAATGGCAACGGGGAGATTTGTAGTAATAACGTCCCATGCTCGGTTGAGGAAGGAAATGACTCAGAGGGCACGATTGAAATTAAGGCAGCGTGGATGGTTTTGCCCGATACAGATACATATGTACCTCCCGAGCTAGAAACTTCTTTTTTGCCAGATGTCACAAAATACTACACCACGACGCGATTATTGTCTGTGGAGACTCCCGACATTAAAGAAGGATCGAAAAGTAAAGTGGTAGAAGTTCCCGTGGCGTTGGTTGGGTTTCATATCTTACAAAAAACTAGCCAACAAGGATGGATTTGGTCAACTTTCGAGCATACAGATAATGCACCGGACGATGACTCTCTGCCTGCAACCAAGCATTACAATCTTTACGATCCAGATTGTACCGTCGATTGTACGGTCAATACACCTATGGCAACAGAACCTTATCTCTGGCAGCTAGACTTTCCTCATGCCGCGACGGAAAAAAATGGTATAGTAGAAGCACAAACGCCATCTCAAATTACTCGATTAGTTCCGGTTCAGAAGGGTGCTAAATTGCTTAATGATGAATGGCAGCGGGCTCTGCCCTCCTTTTGGAAAAATTATCGACTGATTGGCGTTCAGTGGTTAAGAAATCCTTATATCCCTTACAATGTTGTGTTGAGGGGGGTACTGCCGGAAAATGAAAACTTGGCTAATGTTACTTTAGAACCTTACGTTCAAAAAGAAGCATCGGGTAATTCTTGTATTGCTTGCCATACCTTGGCCAAGCTCCCACTCCCAGGTCCAGTTTCATTTCCTGCAGACTTTAGCTTTTTAATGCGTCATGCCAAAGACTCTTTACCTTAACCCGATAGATGAATGAAAAAAAATACTTTAAAAAAGTTGCGCATGAAGTTATTTTCTGATATAATCGTATTAACTAGAGCTAGCGGTGATGGATTCGGACATTACTCAGGCTCAGTTACGTTTGACTAAGCGAAGATTAAGTTAACAGTAAGTACATTGATTCAGGGAGGACATAAAATACTATGACCCCGGCAACTAAACTTCCCGGCGATTTAAATACTCCAGAAAATTTAGCCATAATCACCAAGATGGTAACCCAATGGTCTCGGCTTATGGCTTGGTCTTGGACTGATTATTTGGCATTTGCTAACACAGAAAATGAAGACCAAGAGCGACAACTAAAAACTGTGCTGATTGAAACCCTCAAGAAGCAAGCACAAAATATGGAGGCTTATGTCTCTTACGGCAATCCAGACTCACAAGCAGTAGCCGATGATTTGTCCAGAGATATTGAAAATTTACTGTTGGGTGACAACTCTCAAGTTTCACGATTACAAGGAGTTCTACTCACATTGTCTGACGTAATTCAGCGGGTTACTGGGGAGGGGCTCATAACAACAGAGCGACAATACCGAAATTTTACTCAGCAATTGTCTTTTCAAGTTGTAACAAGTAAGTATGTTGGGGAATTTGCCGAGATACCACCAGAAGTTCGTCGTTCATCAGGAGAATCTGAGAAAAAATATTTTGCGTACATTGCGTACCCGCCCCGTCCTGAATTGTCTAATTTGACTGTAACTTACAACGATTTATATACATGGGCTAGCAGTTCTTATCCTGGCGGCAACTATCTTCCTCCGTCTAGTTGTGTTCCTACGTTTACATAACCCAAGGGGATTATCTTCTGCCTTCACCTTACATTTCCATTGGAGGTAGTTGTTAATTATGACTTTAGCCCCCTCAATCTCTAATCTAATTTTAAAGAGATTGGGGGGGTTTCTTAAATAGACTTATTGCAGAAGTCAGGCTAAAGGCAAGAAGCATGATGCAAAAGTAGATAAAATAGTTGATTGAAACTCTTGAATTTATTTAACGAACACTTTTGCAAGAACTCTAATAAAAAAAGGGTATCCTGGGTGCATCTCAGTTTGGAACCTCAAAAATTTAAAACAAAATGAATCAAACTACAGACTATAAAATCATAACCAAACTCCATGAAAGCGATAGCTCATTAGTTTATCGTGCCTTAGCTAATACTGAAGAGCGCTCGGTCATACTGAAAGTACTCAAAAATGATTATCCAAATCCTGCTGAAATAACAAGATATAGGCAAGAATACGAAATTACTAGCTCTCTCAATATTCAAGCCACGGTCTCGGCCTACGATATTTTGCCGTATGAAAATACTCTGGCGATTGTCTTGGAAGATTTTGGCGGTAAGTCTTTAGATGCTTGGCTAAAATCTCGGTCTTTTACACTTTTAGAGTTCCTCCAAATCGCCATCCAAATTGCTGAAGCATTGGCGGAAATTCATGGTGCAAATATTATTCATAAAGATATTAATCCTTCTAACATTATTTTCAATTCAGAAACAGGAGAAGTCAAAATTATTGATTTTGGTATTTCTAGCATTTTCACCAAGGAAACCCCCGCTTTAAAAAATCCCGAAGTGTTAGAAGGAACCTTAGCTTATGTGTCCCCAGAACAAACGGGAAGAATGAATCGATCGCTCGACTACAGAACGGATTTTTATTCCTTGGGGGCAACTTTTTATAAAATTCTAACCAGACAGATGGTTTTTGAAAGCGAGGACGCTCTAGAGTTAGTTCACTGTCATATCGCGCGCGAACCAATCCCTCCCCATGAAATTAACCCTTCAATTCCCAAAACCATTTCTGGGATCGCGATGAAATTACTGGCAAAAACGGCGGAGGACCGCTATCAGACGGGGTGGGGATTGAAAGCGGACCTAGAAGAATGTTACAAACAACTAAAGCAAGCCGGAAAAATTGCAGAATTCGATCTTGCTAGTCGCGATTTTGCCGAACAATTTGAAATTCCGCAGAAACTCTACGGACGAGAATCAGAAATTAAACAATTACTAGAAACATTTAAGCGAGTCACTGAGGAAGGCAACTCGCCGCAGACAACCGAAACTACCCCTAAAAAAGGAGGGGAGATGATGCTGGTGGGAGGATTTTCTGGTATCGGTAAAACAGCATTAATTCAAGAACTATATCGACCGATTTCCCAAAAACGCGGTTATTTCATTTCCGGCAAATTCGACCAATTTCAGCGTAATATTCCTTATTCTGCAGTTGTTTCTGCTCTCCGGTCTCTGGTGCGCCAATTACTCACAGAAAATCAAGCTCAATTAAACCAATGGCGCGACAAGTTAAATGAGGCTTTAGGAATTAACGGTCAGGTTATAGTCGATGTTATCCCAGAAATCGAGCAAATTATCGGCAAGCAACCTCCTGTTAAACCCTTGGAACCGGCCCAAGCTCAAGGCCGTTTTAATCTTGTTTTTCAGAGCTTTATTCGCGTCTTTTGTCAGAAAGAGCATCCCCTCGTTATCTTCTTAGACGATTTGCAATGGGCAGATTTTGGCACCCTAAAGTTAATTGAATTAATGATGGGCGATCGCAACATGGAGTATTTGCTCTTACTTGGTGCTTATCGCGATAATGAAGTTGATGCCAATCATCCCACAATCCTTACCCTGGAACGCTTGAAAGAGCAAGGATCAACGCTTAACCAAATTATTTTAACCCCTCTCAATATAGAAGATATTGCTCTACTTTTAATCGATACCCTCCATCGCGATCGCGAAACGGTTAAGGAGCTAGCAGAGTTAATCTTGCAAAAAACTTCGGGCAATCCCTTTTTTATCAATGAATTTATGAAAACAATCGAGCGGGAAAATCTCTTCACCTTCAACCGCGATCGGCAGTTCTGGGAATGGAAAACGTCAGAAATCACCGCGCTTAACATTACGGATAATGTAGTAGATTTGATGATAGGTAAGCTACAAAAACTTTCCGATACAACCCAAACTGTCTTGCGTCTAGCTGCTTGTATTGGTAACCGTTTCGATCTCGATACCCTCTCGATTATTTACGAACAACCGGAGTCACAAACCTTTCAAGAACTTTTGCCAGCCATTCAACAGGGTTTAATTCAACCTCTCTCCGAGTTGGAAGTAGCCTCAGAAGCTTTATTAGAATCCACGTTAATTGTGCGAAATTATAAGTTTCGTCACGACCGCATCCAACAAGCTGCTTATGCGCTAATCGAACCCGATATGCTGAAATCTGTCCACCTTCAGATCGGTCGCTTGTTATTGGCTAGTTTTAGCGAGGAAGAAACGGCAGAGAAGATATTTACCCTCGCCGATCATCTCAATAAAGGTATCGAGTTAATCGACGATAAAACTGAAAAGATCGAGCTATTAAAACTTAACTTAGATGCCGGAAAAAAAGCGAAGGAATCTATTGCCTATGCCGCATCGAGAAATTATCTGCTTCGGGCAAAAGATGAATTTCCGGGAGACATTTGGGAAGACAATTATGAAATGGCCCTCGATCTTTATAAAGAGCTAGCAGAGATTGAGTATCTCAATGGTGATTTCGATCGGTCTCAATCAGTCATTTCTGTAGCGCTGGAGCGAGGGAAATCCATACTCGACCGTACAGAATTTTACTTGCTTCAGATTGTCGAATATACTTTATTAAGTAAATGGGTTGATGCGATTGAATCAGCTCGCACTGCTTTGAAATCTCTGGGCATAAATCTTCCTCGTCAAGATCTTTCCTCAGTTTTCCAATCCGAACTGATAGAGTACAGAAAAAATTTAGGAGAGCGAAAAATCAGTTCCTTCTATGATAGCCCAGAGATGGTAATCCCAGAGAAGAAAGCTGCTTTAAAAATTCTCAGTAAAGTCTATCCTGCAACTTTTGGTTACGATCCCCCCCTAAACAGGATTATTTCCGTTAAATTAGCCGATCTCAATCTTAAATACGGTCATACAGAAATATCTGCACAAAGCTACAGCATTTTTGCCGTAGTTGCGGCTCATGTTTTGCAAGAATATCAATTGGCTTATGAATATAGTTCTCTGGGAATCGCATTAGCTGAAAAATATGTAGATTTGCCTGCTAAATGTTTTGCTAATCTCCATCATTGCGGCATGGCAGTGCATCCGGTAAAAGCAATCAAGTACGCCGAGCAATATAGTACAGATGGAATTAATGCTGGATTGCAAGGGGGCGCTCTACAAATAGTTGGCTATCACTTAATTTATAAATTATATAATTGGATATATCAAGGTAAAAGCTTAGATTTTCTCTTGAAAGAGGTGGATCAATGCTTATCCTTTACAAGAGAAACTAAAAACGATTGGTCCATAGATTGTGCCATTGCAGCTAAAGCCATTATTGAAAACTTAATGGGTATTACCACCGATCGATTCTATTTTGGTGGAGAGGATTTTAATGAAACCACTTCACTTGAAAAATGGCAAGAAAGGACAACTTCCGCAGTTTGTTTTTATTGCATATTAAAATCTCAAGCTCTATATCTCTACGATCGCCCAATGAGTTTGAGCGACCTCGAATATGCAGCAACATTATTGGATTATATTCCTGGGATGAGTTTCATTACCCAACATAACTTTTACTATTCCTTAACTTTCATCGCTCGTTATCCCGAAGCCTCCCCGGAAGAACAAAAAGAATACTGGCAGAAAATCGAAGCAAACCAAAAACAGATGAAAATCTGGGCAGACAACTGCGAAGCCAACTTCCTCCACAAATATCTCCTCGTCGCCGCAGAAATGGCTCGCATTTCAGACCGATGGCCGGAGGCAATAGAACTCTACGATCGCGCCATAGCATCCGCCAAAGAACATGAATTCGTACAAAACGAAGCATTAGGAAACGAACTCGCAGCCAAATTCTGGCTCTCGCGGGGGAAAGAAGACTTTGCCAAACTCTATATGAGAAAAGCCCGTCAAGGCTATCAAATCTGGGGCGCAAAACGCAAAGTCGAACTGTTAGAAGAAAAGTATCCCCAATGGTTCGTCTCTGAATCTTCATCTTCCGCATCTCAAGGGACGATCGCCACCACGATGGGAACGAAAACCGCATCCCTCGACGTGGCCACGGTAATCCAAGCTTCCCAAACTCTTTCTGGGGAAATAGTCTTGAAAAACTTGCTCGGAAAACTAATGAAAATAGCGATCGCCAATGCAGGGGCAGAAAAAGGCTTTCTCTTACTCAAAAAGGATGACAATTGGTTTATCGAAGCGGAAGGAGCGATCGACAGTAGCGACGTTACAGCCCTACAATCAATTCCTCAAGAAAGCGCCTTACTGTCTCCAGCGATCGTTAATTACGTCGCGCGGACGGAAGAAAAGGTTATCCTCAACGATGCCGCAAACGAAGGACAATACACCCGCGACGCCTACATCGTCGCCAACAAAACGAAATCAATACTCTGCACCCCCCTAGTCAACCAAGGCCAAGTCTCCGGCATCCTCTACCTAGAAAACAACCTCGCCACTGGAGCGTTTACCGAAGAGCGAATCCAAACCCTGCAAGTCCTATCCTCCCAGGCAGCGATCGCCATCGACAACGCCCGCCTCTACGACGAATTAGAAAGCTACAGCCGCAACCTCGAAGAAAAAGTCGAACTCCGTACCGTCCAACTAGCCGACGCCACCCGCAAAGCAGAAGCAGCCAACGAAGCCAAAAGCTCCTTCATCGCCAATATGTCCCACGAATTGCGCACTCCCCTAAACGCCATCCTGGGTTTCTCCCAACTGCTAACCCGCAGCCAAACTCTGGCTCGCGAACAGCAAGAAAATGTCGGCATCATCGCCCGCAGCGGGGAACATTTGCTGACTCTCATCAACCAAGTCCTAGATTTATCAAAAATCGAAGCCGGGCGCATCACCCTCAACCCGAAAAATTTCGACCTCTATCGCTTGCTGGATGACATCGAAGACTTGTTGGGGTTGAAGGCATCGGAGAAAGGATTGCAGTTAGTATGCGATCGCGACCCGGAAACCCCGCGCTACATCAACACCGACGAGATGAAATTGCGGCAAGTCTTAATTAACTTAATCAATAACGGCATCAAATTCACCGAAGAAGGGGGAGTAGAAGTACGAGTTCGCCAAAAAGCCGTTGCTGAGGACTCTGCCAAAATCGAGTTAGAAATAGAAATAACCGACTCCGGCGCGGGCATCGCTCCAGAGGACTTAGATAGTTTGTTTGAAGCCTTCGTCCAAACGGAAACTGGCAAACAATCCCAAGAAGGGACCGGTTTGGGATTGCCCATCTCGCGGAAATTCGTACAACTAATGGGAGGGGATATCGTCGTAACGAGCGAAGTGGGGCGCGGCACGACCTTTAAATTTAATATAGAAGCTACTATTGCAGATTCAGAGGATGTAGAGAACAAGCGATCGAAGCGGCGGGCGATCGCCCTCGCCCCCAACCAACCCCGCTATCGCCTCCTGGTGGTAGATGACAAACCGGTAAACTGCCAGTTGTTGCTAAAATTATTATTGCCCTTCGGTTTCGAGGTCCGAGATGCCGCCAACGGTCGGGAAGCGGTGGATATCTACCTAGAATGGCAGCCGGATTTAATTTTTATGGATATGCGGATGCCGGTGATGGACGGTTACGAAGCGACGCAACATATTAAAGCTGCCCCAGGAGATAAACCTTGCGCCGTGGTAGCGGTGACTGCGAGTATCTTGGAGGAGGAGAAAGCGGTGGTGTTGGAGGCCGGATGCGACGATTTTATTCGCAAACCGTTTAAGGATGGGGAGATATTCGAGGCGATCGCCAGGCATTTAGGGGCAGAATTCATTTATGAAGAAAGTACCGAGGATGCCGCCCCGGTCGAGGAAGAGGCCCTGACGGCAGAGGCTTTAGCAGCAGTGCCGTCGGAGTTGTTAGCGGCCATAGAAGATGGACTGTTTACTTTGGACCGCGAGGAACTCCAAAAGACTCTTAATGCTATAGCTACTAGCTCTCCCGTAGTGGCGAGGCAGTTGGAGAGTTTGATTAATGGTTTTAATTACGATGCTATTTTGGATTTAATTGAGGATAGTAAATTAATTAATAATTAATAATTAATAATTAATAATTAATAACTCAGTGGGAGGTAAAAGAGAGCAGAAAATCCCAAACAACAACCGCAAACCCAAAACGAATCTGTAGGGGCAACAGCATTCGGGCGATAGATTATTAGGCAACCCATTAATGTTCATTTCCGAATGCTTTGCCCCGGCTATAATTAATAATTAATAATTGAGTGGGAGGTAAAAGAGAGCAGAAAATCCCAAACAACAACCGCAAACCCAAAACGAATCTGTAGGGGCAACAGCATTCGGGCGATAGATTATTAGGCAACCCATTAATGTTCATTTCCGAATGCTTTGCCCCGGCTATAATTAATAATTAATAATTGAGTGGGAGGTAAAAGAGAGCAGAAAATCCCAAATAACAACCGCAAACCCAAAACGAATCTGTAGGGGCAACAGCATTCGGGCGATAGATTATTAGGCAACCCATTAATGTTAATTTCCGAATGCTTTGCCCCGGCTATAATTAATAATTAATAACTCAGTGGGAGGTAAAAGAGAGCAGAAAATCCCAAATAACAACCGCAAACCCAAAACGAATCTGTAGGGGCAACAGCATTCGGGCGATAGATTATTAGGCAACCCATTAATGTTAATTTCCGAA
>JAXHVR010000088.1:23445-23600 GCA_034189005.1 Cyanobacteriota bacterium
TGCTTTGCCCCGGCGATAGATTATTAGGCAACCGATTAATGTTAATTTCCGAATGCTTTGCCCCGGCTATAAATTATTAGGCAACCGATTAATGTTAATTTCCCAAAGGAGAAGAAACAAATGCAACCAAAAACAATTTGGCAATACGGCAGCAG
>JAXHVR010000089.1:0-22395 GCA_034189005.1 Cyanobacteriota bacterium
AGCATTTTTTATCGATCTAGTGTAAGATGAGCGATCTCCGATCCGAATACTTCTCGGATAGTCTGTAGGTAGGTTCCAAGTCCTAAATCCTACGTCGGAGTTTCTCAGTATATTTGCAGCCTATTGCCGCAAATATCTAAAAATGTAATCATACTCAATTTTGGAGGCGATCGAAGTGGAAAATATACCACTCTTGCTGCAAAATCCTGCCTTGGATTGGCTGACTGTCTTTTTTTATATTGGCATTACCGTTTTAATCGCGTGGCGAGTGGTTCGCACCGATAAAGAGTAAATCGCTACCCGGTCCGCCGATGTTATTCTGGACTACAATGCTGCCGAGGGCGATCGCATCGCCTCGGGAGGATTAACTCAAAACGATGTCGTCCTTACAATACCTTCGCCCTACATCCGATCGCAATGCTAATTCGCCCGCCAGAAACCGGGTTTTTGCCAAAAACCCGGTTTCTTACATCTCCATGCCTTACAAATGTTGGGTTGCGCTACGCTGCACCCAACCTACGAATGGTATTTTTTCTGCATGGCGAAGGTATTGCCTTACGGAAAGATTCTTAACTTTCAATAATAGTCTGGAACAGGGGCTTTGGCCTGTTCTGCGGGCAAATCCGGGGTCTAAATATTTTTGCCTACCTACTTATCGGGCCCTTGACAACGAAATTATCGGCTTTTAGCAGGCCATAAAAACAAGCCCTTGACGAGGATTGAACTCGTGACCTCATCCTTACCAAGGATGTGCTCTACCACTGAGCTACAAGGGCAAAAAAGATGGGCCGAGCTGGATTCGAACCAGCGTAGCAACTGCAGTGGATTTACAGTCCACCCCCATTAACCACTCGGGCACCGACCCTTTTTTTATTCACAGTTTATGATTGTAGCACAACTAAAATAAATTGCAAGGGTTTTTAGAAAAAAAATTTTGAGCTTGGTAAATCAAGGGTTTCGGGCGATCGCCTCTCATGTTTTAGATTTTAGATATGGGTTGATAGATGAATATGATGGGCCAACAAAGAAAATCGATCGATGGCCCCATCGGCTATTTTAACTATTTACCAAATGCTGGATAAGTCCAAAACAAAACCGGGCAAAACGGACTCGCCGCTAACCGTAGCAGGATTATCCAAACATTCAACCTCTAAATTAGGGCGATAAATGTAAATTTTGCGATTCTTGCGGTCGATTAACCAACCCAGAGAAGCGCCATTGTCGATATATTCTTGCAGTTTATCTTTAAGAGGTTGAAGGTTATCGCTGGCAGAACGCAACTCAACTACAAAGTCGGGACAAACTGGGGCGAACTTTTGCTGTTTTTCCGGGGCGATAGCCTCCCATTTCTCTAATTTCATCCAGGCAGCATCCGCAGATTTTATCGCCCCGTTGGGAAGGATAAAACCAGCGGAAGAATCAAAACCAATTCCGGTTTTATTTTGTTTTATCCAAATTCCTAGTTGTACGGTTAGATCGAAGTTACGATTTCCAGTCTCGGAACCAGTTGGCGACATAACAATAATTTCTCCAGTAGCGGTGCGACTAATTCGGTAATCCCGGTTTTGTTGGCAGAAGGTAAAAAATTGCTCTTCTGTCATTTCAATAGCGGGAGACATTTGTAACACTAACGGGATAGTTTTTTCTAAAGTTTTAGTCATGGTTAAAATTTTAATAAAAAATCTCTGATTCCTTGCCCCTTGGGGCAAAGAATTTTTCTTTGGCGAGCTCCCCAAAGAAATTAAGATTTAAGGAATTGGAGGCGATCGCTCTTTTCTATTTTACATTTTGCTTAAGAAATTGCTTCTCGCTATCCTTCTGAGTATGAGGCAAAGAATTGGGGATATAGAGATGCCCCGGGACGGCAGAATAGTACACTAGGAAAACCAAAGCAATTAATCTAATGTCCCAATAATCTCAATATGCCCACATTTTTATTAGAAGTAGGTACCGAAGAATTACCGGCAACCTTCGTCAGGGAGGCGATCGCCCAATGGCAACAGCTAATCCCCGCCACCCTCCAAGAAGAATACTTAACCAACGACTCCATTAACGTCTATGCCACCCCGCGCCGCCTGGCAGTAGCGATCGCCGGTCTCCCCAGCAAACAACCGGACCGCGAAGAAGAAATCAAAGGCCCCCCCGCCAAAGCGGCCTTCAAAGACGGCCAACCAACCAAAGCGGCCCAAGGCTTCGCCAAAAAACAAGAAGTTGCCCTGGAAGACCTAGAAATTCGGCCCACGGAGAAAGGGGACTTCGTATTCGTCCTCAAAAAAATTGTCGGCCGACCAACAGCCGAGATCTTGACAGAATTAGTGCCCCAGTGGATAAACAAACTCGAAGGCAAAAGATTCATGCGTTGGGCCGATGGCGACATCAGATTTCCTCGCCCCATTCGCTGGTTAGTGGCGCTATTAGACGATGCCGTATTGCCCATAAACTTAGTCAACGGTTCCCAAAGCATAAAAAGCGATCGCCTCTCTCAAGGTCATCGAGTCCTCCACCCGCAACCGATACAAATTAACCAAGCAAAAGATTACGCCGACACCCTCAAGAAAGCCTATATAGAAGTAGATTCCCAACAGCGAAAAACCAAAATAAAAGAACAAATTACCGCCACTGCCGACCGAATAAAAGGAATAGCAGAAATCGACCCAGACTTATTAGAAGAAGTCACCAACTTAGTCGAATGGCCGACTGCAGTGGTAGGGAAATTCGACGACGAATTTTTAATCTTGCCGACCGAAGCGATCGCTACAGTAATGGTCTCTCACCAGCGTTATTTTCCAGTATTCAAACCAGATAGAAAAGGGGCAAAACAAAAAGAACTTTTACCCAATTTTATAACCATTGCCAACGGCGACCCCGCCAAATCAGAAATTATCGCCCGAGGCAACGAACGAGTAATTAGGGCGAGACTGGCAGACGGTCAATTTTTCTATAAAGCCGATTTAGCCAAACCCTTAGAAAGCTATCTGCCCCAATTAGAAAAAGTAACTTTCCAAGCCAAATTGGGCTCGGTGCGAAGCAAGGTAGATCGCATTATTAAAGTCGCTAACTTAATCTCGGAACAACTGCAATTAAATAAAGAAGAAAAAGAAAACATCCAAAGGGCAGCCTTGCTTTGCAAAGCAGATTTAGTGACTCAGATGGTCTATGAATTTCCCGAATTGCAAGGAATAATGGGAGAAAAATACGCCCGCGCCGGCGGAGAACCAGAAGCAGTGGCGACGGCAATATTCGAGCATTATTTACCTCGCGGTGCCGGGGACAGTTTGCCAGAAACTACGGCGGGTCAAGTGGTAGGTTTCGCAGACAAAATCGATACTTTAGTTAGTATTTTTGGATTGGGAATGTTGCCGACCGGTTCTTCGGATCCTTTCGCTTTGCGGCGGGCAGCTAATGCGGTTATTAATATTAGTTGGGATGCTAATTTAGGGATTAATTTGCATCAGCTTTTAGCGGAAGTGGCGGCGGATTTCAGCAGCAGCTATCCAGATACTGCCCCGGATTTGCTCTCGCAGCTTTATGAATTTTTCCTCCAGAGAATTAGGATTTTATTGCAGGAGGAGAAAGGCATCGATTACGATTTAGTAAATGCAGTTTTAGGAGATAGCGATCGCGAATATACCGAAAGAGCGTTACAAGATTTATTAGACGTAGGCGATCGGGCTAATTTCCTCCAAACTATTCGCAAAAATGGAATGCTGGATAATATCTACGAAACTGTCAACCGTTCCACTCGTCTCGGTGCAAAAGGAGATTTAGATACCGAACGACTCGAACCAGAAGGAGTTGTCAAGCCGACATTATTTGAAAAGTCCTGCGAGGAAGCTTTTTATAATGCCATAGTAGAGTTAGTACCGCAAACTAAAGCGTCTCGGGAAACGAGAGATTACCAACAATTGGTGGATGGTTTGGCAAAAATCGCCCCCGCAGTGAGCAATTTCTTCGACGGTCCCGAAAGCGTTCTGGTGATGGATAAAAACCCCGCCATCAAAGAAAATAGGTTAAATTTATTGGGGTTGTTGCGGAATCACGCCCGGGTATTGGGGGATTTCGGACAAATTGTAAAAACGTAGAACAGGCAAGATGCCTGTTCCCCCGTAGAACAGGCATCTTGCCTGTTCTACATGAAAGCCATCTTGCCCCACCGACAACCCCCGACGTTTAATCAGTTACAAAATCCGTTGCTAAAGATGTCAAAAAAAGCACGCATTATCGGTATTGGAAAATCAGGTGTATCTGCCGCCCGTCTGTTGAAAAGTCGAGGTTGGGAAGTAGAGATAAGCGATCGCAACTCTTCCCCAACCCTCCAGCAAAAACAACAAGAACTCGCCTCGGAAGGTATCGCCGTCAAACTAGGAGAGTCTTTTGCCCCCGAAGCATCTATAAACTTAGTCGCCGTCAGTCCTGGAGTCCCCTGGGATCTCCCCGCATTAGTCGATGCCAGAAATAAGGGCATCGAAACCATAGGCGAAATGGAACTGGCATGGCGAAATCTCAACTCCCGCCCTTGGGTTGCTATCACCGGCACCAACGGCAAAACTACTACCACCGCTTTAACTGCTGCTATATTTCAAGCGGCAGGTTTGGATGCCCCCGCCTGCGGTAATATTGGCAATGCTGCCTGCGAACTTGGTTTAAGAGAGACTCCGCCAGATTGGGTAATAGCCGAACTCAGCAGCTATCAAATCGAATCTTCTGCCTCGATCGCCCCTCGCATCGGTGTCTGGACGACTTTTACTCCAGACCATCTCGGCCGTCATTATAATATAGACAATTATTTTGACATTAAAGCGCGGTTATTAGAGCGATCGCAACTGCAAATTTTCAACGGCGACGATCCTTATTTGCGAAAAAATGCCCCCAAGCGCTGGCCGGATGCTTATTGGACTAGCGTTACTGGGGCGGCGAATTTAATCAGCGAGCCCCAGCGGGGAATTTATATAGAAGATGGTTGGGTAATTGCTTTAGGAGAGGCAGTAGTTGCGGCCGACTCTCTGCGGATGTTAGGAAATCACAACCAACAGAATTTGTTGATGGCGGTGGGGGCAGCGAAATTGGCGGGCATCGAGAATGAGGCGATCGCCCGCGCCGTTGCTGATTTTCCAGGAGTGCCCCACCGACTGCAATATATCTGTACTTGGGAGGGGGTCGATTTTATTAACGATAGTAAAGCTACTAATTACGATGCCGCCGAAGTTGCTTTGAATGCGGTGCCGGCAGCGACAATTTTAATTGCTGGCGGAGAGGCGAAGGCGGGAGAGGATCGCCCGTGGATAGAGAAAATTAAAGAGAAGGCGGCGGCGGTGTTATTAATTGGCAGCGCTGCCGATGCTTTCGCCAAGCGACTTTCCGAGGAGGGTTGCGATCGCTTTGAAATTGTAGAAACTATGGAAAAGGCAGTGCCCCAGAGTGCCGAATTGGCTAAAAAGCATGGGGCAAAAGTTGTATTGTTATCCCCTGCTTGTGCTAGTTTCGACCAATATTCCAATTTCGAGGAAAGGGGCGATCGCTTTCGCGAGTTATGTTTGTCTATGGGTAACGGCGAATAGCAAATAGGGAATTGCTAATTGCGCAATTAGCAATTCCCCGCGAAGCATTACTTATCTTCAGATTTTGGCGTTTCCGATTTAGTTTTGTTTTCTGCTTCCTTTTGGGCTTCCAAGCTGTCTTTTTCTTCTGTTTTCTTTTGCCAATCTTTCAATTTATCGAACATACTTGGGGTCACATCGAATACTGGTTTATCTGACATATTTACTCCTGTTAACTGTTATGAAAATAGAGGGAAAATTTAGACTAAAACTTGCCAAATTTTGAGAGCGATCGCCACGAAAGAACCTCCTAAAAGAGCCATCGTCGCCAAAGAACTAATGCCAAAACCGGGGGTTCTTTTTTCCGCCGCCTGGTAGTAGCCCCAGGCAAATAAAATCCGTCCCCCTATCCAAATTCCTCCAATAATACCAGCCCAAAGCTGGCTGACAAATAGGGAAAATAGCCACAGGGCGGGCAGAAATAAAATCAATTGTTCTACAGTATTTTGTTGGACTCGCAGCACCCGTTCAAAATTAGGGTCTCCCGTAATCTGGGGCGGCATGACTCTGTATTTTACTCTTGCTTTACCGACGTTTATTATAGTAACAAAATAGACCAATAAAGCCGAAACTGTTACTAAGCTAGGGCACAGAATTGTTTCTAATTCGAGCATGGGGATGGATATTATAGATGTTTTTGCATTTTTTCTCCTAAAAACATCATACTGGATTTTGGTGCTTTTGGCAAGTTGGGAGCATTGCTAATGGGCGATCGGCTGGGGAGCATCTCATATTTGTAAAAATACCAAAAAATCGACAACCTTTGTTAGTTGTCAGTCGTTAGTTGTTAGTTGGGCAACTGACAACTAACAACTAACAACTGACCGCTAACAGAAAGCGTTTAATTTTTGGCTTTATTCAAAATTGAGATGCACCCCTTGCCAAATCATTTATTTCCGCAGCAACTTGTAATAAAACGCTTTGGGGAAATCTATATTTTTCCGCTTTTTGTAATTGACAATAACTTCCGAGAGGAAGTCCACTAACTCTGAAGCCGTGACCATCATTTCATAACTTAATTCCGAATTGTTATCGAACTGAATTCGGCAACGGTTTAAATCCGAGGGTAATAAACTGTTACTCGACCAACTAGCCACAAAAGGGATATTGTCAGCCCCTATTATTTGTCGTTCTCCTTCTAAATTACCTTGTTGATAAAGACCCATAGCGTCGGGCAGATATTTGCGCTTTTTATCGTTAAAATAAGGCATGAAAATCCCAACCAACTGTGGCGGCGCTGGCTTAAGATTATCCAGGCTAGTAGTTTTTTGATGCGAATTAGCTGTTGTAGTTTTACTAGCTACCATTTTCCCCGTTCTCCTTTGATTTGATTTTTTTGTCTTTTATGAAAGCTTTTTAGAGGAAAGCAAAATATGGCTTATCAGTAATTAATAATTAAGCCTATAAAATTAATGGAATAGCCACTTTTATTGCACGATCGCTGCGGAAATTTATGTTTATTTAATTTCTGCCTGCCTAACTGCCTAAAGTCATCCCAAGTCCTAATGGCTAATTCCATCGTAACCAAGAGCTAAAATTAACCAGCACCCTTCCGTTGCTCAGTTATTTATGAAGCCATTTTAGCTTTGATTCGAGCGATAAAATCGTGGTAATTCATAACTGGTTTCGCAATATAGCCATCGGCACCGCTTATTTTGATAAAATGTTCGGCATCGTTTTGGGTGCCGAGGGCTGTTACTAAAATAACAGGCACGTTTGCCGTATTAGGATTGGCTTTTAACATTTTGGTTATTTCTATGCCATTAACAGGCTTTCCTTCGTAAAAACTATTATCCAAGCAAACATCCATAAGAATAACATCCGCTTGTCTGGAAGTAGCGATATCCATCACTTCTTCCACATTTTCGCTATGTTTCGCATTAAAACCGCCGCGTTTGGTGAGGATTTTTTGGAAAATTTGCCAGTTAGTCTCGTTGTCTTCTACAACTAAAACTGTATTCATAAAACCTCGTATTAGAGCTATTGAGTTAACTAAACTCCTTTTACTATTATTTTCCTACATAATCCAGCAATTCGCAATAGGGATAAGTTCAGGAATTTTAAGTCGGAGAACTAATCTAAAAAACTGAGATAGGATAAAAAAGTATGGAAAAGTTCAGGTTGATTGAAAAATCGACATATTTGCAACAATAAGGCCATGAACTTTGAAGAAGCTTTCCGGTTTGCAGACCAAATGGCGATCGCTCGCACGGGAAAACACCTTAACGACGCTCAAAGGGCGGTAATCTGGGGAACTTTGCAAGGGCAGAAATATGAGGAAATAGCCAGGGATTACCATTGCACCGCGCAATACCTCCAACAAGATGTGGGCCCTAATCTCTGGAAGTTGATTTCCAAAGAGTTGGGAGTTAAGGTCAGCAAAAAGAACTTCAAGACAGTCCTCGAACTCTACTACTCCCAAGATAGGTCCAGATCCCCCAACTTTCCCGTTAATAATGGCCGAGGTATAGACTTGGGCGAAGCGCCCGATGTCCCATTTTTTTACGGCCGCAGCACAGAATTGCTCCAACTGGAAGAATGGGTGGTTTCGGAGGGGGCGCGAGTGGTGGCCCTGTTGGGCATGGGTGGCATTGGTAAGACGACTTTATCGGTAAAATTAGCGGAAAAAATTAAACATTATTTTGATTTTGTTTGCTGGCGATCGCTCAGAAATGCCCCTCCCTTAACAGAGATTTTAACTGACATAATTCGCACCATCAGTAACAGTCCAAACGATACTTTACCGGAACACCATTACCGTCAAATTTCCCGACTAATAGAATTAATGCGGTCCCACCGCTGTCTGATAATATTAGACAACATCGAATCAATTCTTCAGCCGATAAATTTAGCGGGACGCTATTATCCTGGTTATGAAAATTACGGAGAATTATTCAAGCGTATTTGCGAAACAAATCATAAAAGCAGTTTAATTTTAACCACTAGAGAAACACCTAAAGAAATAGCCAATTATGCCAGCAATAACCCTAAAGTTTGCACCTTGCAATTAAAAGGTTTAGAAGAAACTGACTGTCAAGAAATAGTCTCCAGAAAAGGCTTATCGATCTCTAAAGAAATCTGGCATAAATTGGTAAAGCGTTACGCGGGCAATCCTCTGGCTTTAAAAATCGTTACTACCACGATTATCGATCTATTTGGGGGAAATATTGCCGACTTTTTAGAACAGATAGAAGAAGGCACTGCAGTTTTTGGCGGTCTGAGCGATTTATTACAAGAACAACTAGATCGCCTCTCGGATTTAGAAACAGAACTAATGTATTGGTTGGCAATTAACCGCGAACCAATTTCCCTGGCCGAATTACAAAAAGACATTATCTCCCCCGTCGCCCCCACGGAGTTAATAGAATCCTTAGAATCTCTAACCAGGCGATCGCTAATCGAAAACAATTCGGGTCTATTCACCCAACAACCAGTGGTAATGGAATACGCTCTAAAACAATTAATCGAAAATATCGTAACAGAAATAAAGACAGAAAGACCACATTTATTAATAAGTCACGCCCTAGTAAAAGCCCAAGCAAAAGACTACATCCGCGAAAGTCAAATGCGCGTAATTCTCCAACCGATAGCGCAAAAACTAGCTAATATTTATAAATTTGCCGACAGATTAGAAGCACAAATAAAACAAATATTATCCAGACTAAAACAGACCTCAAGAGAGTTTTCTGGATACGGAGGGGGGAATCTTATTAATTTGTGCGATCGCCTCAAAATAGACATCAGCGGCTATGACTTCTCCCACCTGCCAATTTGGCAAGCATACCTCCAAGACACGAACTTACATAACGTCAATTTCGCCGATGCCGACTTATCGAAATCCGTATTTGCCAAAACTCTAGGAAACTATCTGGCGGTAGCTTTATCCAGCAAGGGAAAATTAGCGACCGCAGATGCAGAAGGCCGAATATTTTTGTGGCAAGTGGCAGATGCCCAACAATTACTAGCCTTTGGCGACAAGACTGGGGCCGTCTTAGCGATCGCTTTTAGTCCTGACGGCGGGGTCTTAGCAGCAGGAGGCGAGACTCGCACCGTCGAACTGTGGGATACTGCCACTGGAGAATGTATCGATAAATGGGAGGGACATAGCGATCGCATCAATAGCATCGGTTTCAGCGCCGACGGAGAAATAGTCGCCACCGGCAGCGACGACGGTACCGCGAAATTATGGGCTATTAATTCGGGGCAATGCCTTAGAACTCTACAAGGCCATACCTCGGCGGTTCGCGGTTTGAGTTTTAGCCCGGGAAATTCCCTCTTGGCAACTTGCAGCGACGACCAAACCGCCAAACTCTGGGATGCCAATACGGGGGAGTGTCTTTCTACTTTTATTAACAATACCAGCTTAATTTTGGCCGTGGGATTTGCCGAAGAGGGGGAAGAGTGGAGGGCGATCGCCTGTAGCAGCGACGATCGCACCGTGAGATTGTGGGATATCCAAACGGGGGAATGCGTCGGCATTCTCGACGGTCACGCCGACTCGGTGTGGGCGATCGCTTTTAGCGCCGACGGAAAATTGCTCGCTACCAGCAGCGACGACCGGACGGTGAAATTGTGGGATATTGATAGCAGTGCTTGTATCAAAACTTTGGCAGGGTTGGAAAGTCAGGTCTGGTCCGCAGCTTTTAGCCCCAACGGAAAATTACTCGCTACTGGTAACGTCGAAAGAATCGTCCAGTTATGGGATGTCGCCACGGGTCAACGTCTGAGAACCTTGCAAGGCCATACCCATCAGGTTTGGTGTTTTGCCACGAGCCCTGGGGGCGATGTTTTGGCAAGCGGTAGCGACGATCGCATCGTGAGGTTATGGGATGCCGCAGCCGGTCGATGTCTCAAAAGTTTGCGCGGTCATAATGAGTGGGTTTGGTCCGTCGCTTTTAGTCCCGATGGGGAGTTTTTGGCAAGCGGTAGTTACGATCGCTCTGTTAAACTCTGGAAGGTTGACACAGGAGAATGTTTGCAGAGTTTTTGGGGTCATAGCGACCGGGTACAAGCGATCGCTTTTAGCCCCAACGGGGAAATTTTGGCAAGCGCTAGCGACGATATGACTGTTAAGCTTTGGCAGGTGAGGACGGGAGAATGTCTCCACACTCTGACGGGGCATACTCGCTGGGTGGTGGCGATCGCTTTTAGTCCTGACGGAGAATTACTTGCAACCGGCAGTCAGGATCGAACCCTTAGACTATGGTTAGTTGATACTGGGGAATGTCTCAATAGTTTCGGGGAGGGTAGCGATAGAATTCGTTATCTAGCCTTTAGTTTCATATCTGCTTCGGAACTTGTTATTGCAAGCTGTAGCGAGGATCGAAGTGTTACATTATGGGATGCTATGAGCGGGCAATGTATCAAAAGTTGGCTTTGCCCGAGAGAGGACGTTCATGGTGTTTGTTTTGGTCGGGGCGATCGACTTTTGGTAGCTGCCAGCGAGGGCACTCAGGTGGAGTTGTGGGATTTTTATGGGGAAAAATGCTTGCAGGTTTTCTCCGGCCATAAAAGCCCCGTTTGGTCCGTGCATTTGAGCGAGAATGGTAAGATTCTGGTTAGCGGCAGTCACGATCGCCTCCTAAAAATTTGGGAGGTTGATACTGGGGAATGTCTGAAAACTTTCAGGAGCGATCGCCCTTATGATGGCATGAATATTACTGGCGTTAAGGGCATAACTTCTGCCGTGAAAGCTACTCTTAAGGCTTTGGGGGCGATCGAGCGTTAGTTCCCTTTCTCAAGGAGTCGCAGCATCTTCATCAAAATTTTACAAAAAACCTCTGTGTTTCCTGGTAAAATAAAAAGAAACACCATAATAAATCTTCTTTTAAGTAATTTGGCAGAAGTTTCCCTCGAACCTAGTTTTAGCGGGCTTAACCGCAGAGTCAGGGTGGGGTGCATCTCAAGAATGAAGAAAGCAAAAAATTAAACGCTTTCTGTTAGTGGTCAGTTGTTAGTTGTTAGTTGGGCAACTGACTACTAACAACTAAAAACTAACAAAAAATATTAATCTTTTGGTATTTTTACAAATATGAGATGCTCCCGTCAGGGTGCATCGATCGTATCGAGTACGGTCGGTGGAAATATTATTAATAATTAATAATTAATAATGAATAATTAATTATTGTCGGACGTTCATCCTCTGAATGCCGAATTACCATTAATACAGCCGCCGTCCGCGACCAAATTTTTGTTTAAATTCCGCGCCGCCGCGACTACTTACTGGGACTATGAAACTAATCCTTTTAGTTTGCTCTGACGGGTAACAACATAAGCCGCAAAATTGATAGGGGTTTTAGCAGGTGAATAATAAAAGTGGAGCCCTGGCTATGATTAATTCTAATTATCATAATTCTAATAGCTACAATCGCAAATCAACTTCGCAAGAGCAGTTGTTTTACAATGACATTAAAGCTCTATCTAAGGAGGCTTCTACCGCGAAAATAATCGTCGATTTTAGAAGTGTTTTGATAGAGGGTAAGGGCGAAGCTAATACTCAATTATGGCAAGCAATATCTAAACTTCTCGATGCCGATGGCATCGAGAAAGAATTTAATTTTATTCTGAATAGAAGTTGCTACATTATTATTAATAATTGGCTGCAAAACTCTAAATTGCAGGGGGCAATTGCCGAACTAATAGACTTATTTGAGACAATCCCGACGGGGGTTCCTTTGTGCTGGACGGAACAGCGTTTGCGCACTTTAAATCATAATTTTATTAAGAGCGAACAATATTTTGCTTTGCGACGTTTGGCTCATGTCTTCCGTCATAAAGTAGTAATAGAAAATACCGAAATTTCTAAGGAAAAACCTTTAGAGAGTTTTATAAATAGGTATCCTTGTTTGTACCCCCATAGTTTCTTAACAGATGAAAGTAGCGATCGCGAACGACAAGAAATTAGAATCATAACTAACCAAGCTCAACAACTATACGACCGAGATTTAGCTAATTTTGTTAACCTGCAAAAACAGCCTAATAATTGTAATGAGGCGAAGAATCCTACCCTCCTTAGCAAGGAACAAGTAAATCGGGCGATCGAACATTTTACGGGGAAAGTTGATGGATTTAATACTTTCAAAGATTTAGCAGAAAAGTTCC
Organism: Cyanobacteriota bacterium; assembly: GCA_034189005.1. GTDB lineage: Bacteria > Cyanobacteriota > Cyanobacteriia > Cyanobacteriales > Microcoleaceae > CALKCV01. The sequence goes on from JAXHVR010000089.1 coordinate 12,699, forward strand.
TCGCCTATTGTCGCAAACTCCGTTGTTATCGCAGTTTTAAAGAAGGTTTGTACGAATATCTGACCGTCTCCATCGACCCAAAATACGGCAAGGGTCAATTTAGTAATAAATTATATAAGCACTTGCAAAATACTTTACCCCATAACGACAGTCAAAAACCGAGCGAATTTCTCTTTCTTGGTACTTGTAGGAAGTTATTAAATTTTCTGGTAGTAGAGAGTGCCGAACAACCAAAACATTATGTTTTTTACGACATGGTTAACAACCTCGGAAGTATTTTTACTATCGGGATTTTGTTGAAAATTGTCTTGTTTTGTCCGAAGGTAAAACCCTATTTAGAACAACAGTTTGCAATTTTGTTTCGGCACTATCAAGGTTGGACTAAAAATCAAGTTTGGTGGTTTGTGGAATCTCTAGAAAATCTCAATTTGGCGTTGGCTGTTAATTTTGGCAGTAGTTCGTAGTAATCGCTTTAGCGATTTCCCAAAAGCATCCTGTAGGTTGGGTGGAACCTCCGTTGAACCCAACATCAACGCAAGCGAAAACTAACGATTATGTTGGGTTGCGCTGTCGCTCCACCCAACCTACGAATGGTATTTTTTCTGTTTATTTTGGCAGTAGTTCGTAGTAATCGCTAAAGCGATTTCCCCAAAGTATTATTAAATCGCTAAAGCATTAGTTCGTAGTAATCGCTTTAGCGATTTTCCAAAAGTCTTATAAAATCGCTAAAGCATTAGTTCGTAGTAATCGCTTTAGCGATTTTCCAAAAGTATTATTAAATCGCTAAAGCATTAGTTCGTAGTAATCGCTTTAGCGATTTTCCAAAAGTCTTATAAAATCGCTAAAGCGATTACTACGAACTAGACAATCTCTTCCAACTCAAAATCGTCTCCTTAGTTTGGGGCGTTCGCTCTTCTTTCCACCGCAATAATTGACTGACATTACTTCCAATTATTCCCGGCATTCTCATCGCTTTTCGCGGGGCAACGGTCGCTAAACTAATGGCAGTTTCTACGTCGCAAATTCCCCATTTAACTAAGTTTTTAACTGCTACTAACAAGGGCAGCGTGGTACCTGCTAAAGTTCCATCTGCCAGTCTGGCAGTTCCGTTTTTTACTTCTATTTCTCGTTCGTCCCAAGGATATTTGCCATCAGGAAGCCCCAAGGGCGCTAAAGCGTCGCTTACTAGGAATATTCCTCGGTCGTATTCGCTGGCTTTTAATAAAATTTTGATGGCAGTCTGGCTGACGTGTTCGCCGTCTGCTATTAAACCGCACATTACTTTGGGATTAACTATGGCTGCCCCCAACAAACCGGTTTGGCGATGGTGCAAACTTGGCATGGCGTTAAAGGCATGAGTTACCATTGACGCTCCTTTTTTAAAGGCTTGTTCTGCTTCTTTTTCAGTGGCTAAAGAGTGCCCCAAACTAACAGTTATTCCTAAGTTTTTTAAATAAGGAATTACTTCTCCAGTAGCGTCCGTTTCTGGGGCTAAGGTGATTATTTTGACTGCCCCGGCATAATCTCCTAAAACTTTTTTGACTTTTTCAACGGTTAATGGTAGTAAATGTTCTCTGGGATGGGCGCCTCGTTTGTCGGCATTGAGGAAGGGGCCTTCTAAATGGATGCCCAGGATTTGGGCGGCGGATTTCGATCGCCCCTGCCCCCCCCGTAGGACAGGCAAGATGCCTGTCGCTTCCTCTGTCACCTCCCCTGTCACCTCCCCGATCGCCTCCCCGATCGCCTCCCCGGTCGCGAAGGGGGCTAGGCTGGAGAGCGATCGCTGGATTTTCTCTACTGAGGTGGTGACGATGGTGGGTAAAAATGCATCCACTCCTTCTTGCCACAAGTATTGACAAATTTGTTTTATTGTGGTATGCGATGTGGCATCGGCATCGGGAAATGCCAGACCGAGGCCGCCGTTAATTTGCAGATCGACTCCTCCTAGGGAAATCCAATCTCCAGCAACATCTAAGGTGTCGGGGAACAGGCGAGACGCCTGTTCTACGGTGGGGGCGATCTTTTCTATTGACAGGCGAGACGCCTGTTCTACGGTGGGGGCGATCTTTTCTATTTGGAGGCGATCGCCTACTAAAATATCCTGCAATCCTCGATAACCCGGGACGCGAGCGTTTATAATTTTCATATAATAATAGCAAAATTATTTTTAATTAACCAGAGTAAATTATCCTTTATTGTAAGGAACAATTACATCTGCTAGCATGGGAAAATGTTTTTTATTTAACGTAACTAATTTAGCTTGCTTAATGTTAGCAGTTGCAGCAATTAAAGCATCAGGCAAACCCACTCCATGACTTTTGCCATAATCTCGCCGATATAAACCCCCTAGTTGGGCAATTTTTTCATCAATTGGAACTACTTCAAAAACCATAATAAAATTATCTAAAGCAGTTCTTTCTTTTCCTTCCCGCACTCCCGCATAAAGTTCGGCTACAGTCATACTAGAAATCAGTAGTAGTTGGGTGAGATTTTCTAAAAAATCTACTGCTAGGGCATTTTCTCGTAAATAGTCAATTAAAACGTCTGTATCTATTAATAATCTTTCGTTCATTTTTTTAGGGATTAACGATTAAATTCTTCTCTTAATTTTTCTAAGCTGGGAAGATCGTCTCGCTCTTTCCAAATTCCTTTAGCTTGTTGCATTAACTCCAAGCGTTTTTTCTGCTTGTAACTTGTGATTAATTCTTCAATGGCAGAGGTAATTAATTCCTGTTGAGATTTTCCTGTAAGTCTAGAGATTTCTACCAGGGCTTGTCGATGTTGTTCCGTTAAGTTCATTTTAGTTTCGATCGTAACTAATTTGTTATAAGGACAATTTTATTTTAAACTAATTCATGGGATGGGAGTTAAAATTAACAATTAACAATTAACAATAGACAACTAACAAATGAAAAATCCAGAGATAGGTATTATTATGGGCAGCGATTCTGACTTGCCCACCATGAAAGAAGCGATCGCTATCTGCGAAGAATTTGAAGTGGCCCATGAAGTAGCGATCGTCTCCGCCCATCGCACCCCCCAGAGGATGTTTGAATACGCCCAAAGCGCCCATCAACGGGGACTAAAAGTAATTATTGCCGGGGCAGGAGGCGCCGCCCACCTGCCGGGAATGGTTGCATCTCTGACTCCCCTGCCAGTAATAGGAGTGCCAGTGGCATCCCGTCACTTGCAGGGAGTTGATTCCTTATATTCCATAGTCCAGATGCCGGGGGGCATACCCGTAGCGACGGTGGCCATAGGCAATGCGAAAAATGCCGGTTTGCTGGCGGTGCAAATCTTAGCATCCCAGAGGCCCGAGCTTCTGGAGAGAGTTTTAGAGTATCGGGGGAATTTGGAGCGATCGGTTTTGGAAAAACAGACCAAATTAGAAGATTTAGGATACCGGGACTACTTAACATAACTTAAAGAAAAAGGCATAAGCCCTTGGAAATATTTTGGGAAGAGTGTTTTGGTCCGTTGCCGGTTGCTGCTGCTCCCGGCAAAGATCGATAAAATGTAAAATTAGATACAGAAAAATAGACACAAAGTTGCTGCAATCGTGGTGATTCAAAAACTAGGTATTTTGTCTTTACGATGACCTTTAGAGTAAAACTCAGCAGAAAAAAAACGAATAAAATGCCGTTATTGTCCCCTCGATATCGGCGATCGCTACAACCAGATGCAATTATCGATCGGTTGAAGCGAAAGGGATTTTCTCCGAGCTTAATAGCCTGCATCCCTCTAACAGCTATAATTATCGCCCTCTGGGCCGGGGCTGCCGCAGCCCAAGATGCAGAAGTAACCCCCGAATACGTTCAAGGGGTTTTAAATACAATCTGGGTATTGGTCGCGACCATTCTAGTTGTTTTTATGAATGCCGGCTTCGGGATGTTAGAAGCAGGTTTGTGTCGCCACAAAAATGCCGTTAACATTTTGGCTAAAAACCTGATCGTTTTTGCCCTGGCAAGTATGGCATTTTGGGCCATCGGCTTTTCCATTGCCTTCGGGGGAGACAACCCCTTCATCGGTGGCGGCGGCTGGTTTTTAAGCAGTACGGATCCTGGAACTTACGGACTCGATCCGTTTCCTGGAGGCCTGCCGATACCGGTATTTTTCTTTTTCCAGTCAGCCTTCGTCGCCACCGCAGCTACGATCGTCTCTGGGGCCGTTGCCGAACGGATCGAATTTTCGGCATTTTTGATCTTCAGCCTCTTGCTGACCGGCATTTCTTATCCAATTACCACCCACTGGGTTTGGAGCGGTAATGGTTGGTTAGGCGGAATGGGCTTCTCAGATTTTGCAGGTTCGACAGTGGTCCACTCCATGGGTGGCTGGGCCGCAATGATGGGAGCGGCAATTCTCGGACCTCGAATCGGCAAATACGATGCCAACGGCCAAGTCCGCGCTATTCCGGGTCACAATTTGGGTTTCGCTACCTTGGGCTGTTTGATTCTCTGGATTTGCTGGTTTGGTTTTAACCCCGGTTCTCAATTAGCAGCGGACGAAGCGGTTCCCTACATTGCTTTAACTACTAACTTGTCGGCATGTGCCGGCGGTATTACAGCTACTATGACTTCCTGGCTCAGGGATGGCAAACCAGACCTGTCTATGGTAATTAACGGCATTCTGGCTGGCTTAGTGGGGATTACAGCAGGATGTAACGTGGTTAGCTATTGGGGTGCGGTAATTATTGGTGCTGTTGCTGGAGTTCTGGTTGTTTACTCAGTCAGTTTCTTTGACAAAATTAGGATTGACGACCCAGTGGGTGCGGTTTCCGTTCACTTGGTTAACGGTGCTTGGGGAACCCTCGCCGTGGGTATATTTGCGGATCCTAATATCCCTATCGGTGGAGAAGATGCTCTGCAGGGATTGTTTACTGGCAACCCGATGCAAGTTGTGATTCAACTGGTGGGAATTCTTTCTATTGGCGGGTTTACGGTTCTGATGAGTAGCATATTCTGGTTTGCTTTGAAGGCGACCCTGGGCATTCGGGTCGATCCAGAGCATGAATTTGAAGGATTAGATATCGCCGAACACGGTATGGAAGCTTACAGTGGATTTTTGAAAGAGGCCCCTAGCGCCTTTAGCGCTAGTGCTACCCCTGGGAATCCTGGGCGCAAAGCAGATCTTCATTAGCTTTGGCGAGTCCGCTAAAATGGGATAATTGACGATCCATCGTCGCTGGAAACAGCGACGGATTGGAGTATTCGGCTTTTTATCCCCTAAAGTGTTTAGTTCTTTTAAGAGTTTTAACCGTTGGTGGCTTTGGTTATCTGTGGCAAGCAACGCCCTGCTAATACCGATGGTGGCGATGTTGGTTTTATCGCAATACCAGTTACCAGACGATTCTCAGGCTACTGCTTCTACCTCTACTAATAGCCTTCAAGAAAAAAGACCCATTGGCCAAAGGCAAGCTGGTGAAGCGATCGCTATCCGGCCGGGTTTGGCTGGAGAGGATGTTTTGCTTTTGGCAAGACAGGACCAGTGGACTTACCAGGAGTGGGTGGAACAGCTGCGGCGAGAAGCGATCGCTGCAGCTAATAACGGCCCCCCACGACTGACGGTTTTGGCTGGAGATTCTTTGAGTCTTTGGTTTCCGGTTCAATTGTTGCCGGAGGAACGCACCTGGCTAAATCAAGGTATTTCGGGGGAAACTTCCTCGGGCCTGCTGAGTCGGTTGTATGTCTTTGACGGCACTTCGCCGGAGACTATTTTTGTGATGATTGGTATTAACGATTTGGTTCGCGGGTACGATGACGAGACTGTTCTGGAAAATCAACGCCAGATTATTCGCGAACTTTTAAGGGCTCATCCTAAGAGTCAAATTGTGGTCCAATCGATATTGCCCCATAGCGGCAATAAGGCTACCTGGGAGAATAGCGATCGCCTTTTGGATATACCGAACAGTCGCATTCGGGAAATAAATCGGCGGCTGAAGGCGATCGCTGACTTCGAGGGGGCGTTTTTTTTGGATTTACATCCCCTGTTTGCTAGTCCCACTGGCTTTCTTCGACCGGAATTTAGTACGGATGGCCTGCATTTGAACGACAGCGGTTATTTGGTCTGGCGGACGGCGATTAAGTTATACAGTCAGATGAAGTTGGAAGAACCGGAATAGTTGGTTGTTAGTTGTCAGTTGTTAGTTGTCAGTTGCTAATGTCTTTTTTGCTTTAGAATTTAATAAACTTAATTTTGGTTATAAGAGTTTATGGATACTAAGGCTTTTACGATGGCGCTGAAACAATCGGAAAATTACAACCGCAAGGGGTTCGGTCATCAAGCTGAGGTTGCGAATTTGATGGAGTCTGCTTACCAAAGCAGTTTGATTAAAAAAATTCGCGACAATAATTATGTCTTGCAAGTGGGGGAGGTGACGATTAAACTGGCTGAGGCTTTTGGTTTTTGCTGGGGGGTGGAAAGGTCGGTGGCGATGGCTTATGAGACTCGCAAACATTTCCCGGGGCATAAGATTTGGGTTACTAATGAGATTATTCATAATCCTTCGGTGAACCAGGATATGGAGGATATGAATATTGGTTTTATTCCGGTAGTTGATGGGGAGAAGGATTTTTCTGTGGTGGGCAGGGAGGAGGTTGTGATTTTGCCTGCTTTTGGTGCTAGCGTTGGGGAAATGCAGCTTTTAAATGATAAGGGTTGTAAGATTGTCGATACGACTTGCCCTTGGGTTTCTAAGGTTTGGAATACGGTTGAGAAGCATAAGAAAAAGCAGTTTACTTCGATTATTCACGGGAAGTACAGGCACGAGGAGACTGTCGCTACGAGTTCTTTTGCGGGTAAGTATTTGGTGGTTCTGAATTTGGAACAGGCGGAGTATGTCTGCGATTATATCCTTAATGGGGGCGATCGCTTGGAGTTTTTGGCTAAGTTTAAGAATGCTATTTCGGCGGGTTTTGACCCGGATAAGGATTTGGAAAATGTGGGTATTGCCAATCAAACTACGATGCTGAAGACGGAGACGGAAGCTATTGGCAAGTTGCTGGAGAGGACGATGATGAAAAAGTACGGGCCGGATAAAATTAACGAGCATTTCCACAGTTTTAATACTATCTGCGATGCTACCCAGGAACGTCAGGATGCGATGTTGGGTTTGATGGAGGAAAAGATGGATTTGATGTTGGTTATTGGGGGTTTTAATTCTTCTAATACTACTCATTTACAGGAGATGCCTATTAGTAAGGGGATTCCTTCTTTTCATATCGATCGCCCGGAACGGATTTTATCTGGAAATCGCATCGAACATAAGCCTTTGGGTGGGGATATAGAAGTAGCAGAAGATTGGTTGCCGGAGGGGAAAATTATTGTGGGGGTGACTTCTGGTGCTTCGACTCCAGATAAGATTGTGGAGGAGATTATAGAGAAGATTTTTGAGTTCAAAGCAGCGGCAGTAGTCTAGTAGTTCGTAGTAATCGCTTTAGCGATTTAGATAGGTTAAATCGCTAAAGCGATCGCTACAAACAAGTAGCGTAGCTTACAATCTAGTTTTTGTAGTGGTTCCTGGCAGCTTACGATTTTAAATAAGTCCTATCTCAATCGCGCTTTGCGATTACTACAAACAGTTTAAATATGAATTTAACGGAAATTCTGGAATTAGAATAAAGCGATCGAGAAGACAGGCTTTTATTAATTACAACCGAGCTATAGCATTTTCAAAAACGAGTAATGACAATACCACCATTAGAGGAAAATGGCAACCTTCCCCCTGGAGTTTATTGGACTACTTGGGAGGAATTTAAGGAGCAATTTGGCACGACAGCGAAAAGACTGTTAATGCTCGACGGACTGGCGGAAGCGATGACGCACTTAAAAGCTGCCGGATGTCGAGCTATTTATATTAATGGCAGTTTTGTTACTAATAAAGTGGAACCTAACGATTTTGACGCTTGTTGGGATTTAGAAGAAGATATAGACTTAAATTATCTCAGAACTAACGCGCCGATTTTACTAAAATTTTTCGATCGCGCTGCTTTAAAATCTAAATATCAAGGCGAAATTTATCCGTCGCAACAGCCAGTTGGCAATTATGGTATAATGTCTATAGATTTTTTTCAACGCGATAGAAGGCAAAACAGAAAAGGTATTATTGCTATAGATTTAATTAGCTGGGAACCATGATAAAAAACGAATTGGAATATCAAGTTACTCAAGACTGGGTGAAGAAATTTAAAGAAGCGATCGCCGCCGCTGATAGAGACGAAGAATGGAAGACAAAGGACCGAGAACGCTGGCAAATAAATCGCGATGTTTTACAAGTTCACCTGGATGGTTTGCTAGAAGAAATTGCAGAATATGAAATGCTTTTAGCTCATAACTCAGGGGAACCTTTAAGTTTGATAATTGATGATTTTCATGCCATTCCTCAACTTTTGATTAAAGCTCGCATGGCAGCTAAATTAAGTCAAAAAGAATTGGGAGAACGGGCGCAAATTTCTGAGGAAAAAATTCGTTTTTATGAGGAGAAAGAGTACGAAGGTGCTAGCTTTTTAGAAGTGTTGGCGGTAATTTTTGCTTTAGATTTGAGAATAGTAAATGGCGAGGTTTTGTTGCCTTTAGATACTCTCAAAAGAACTCCGATAAAAGTATGATTCCTCTCGGGCGGCGAGTCTGGAGAGTCGCCGTCAGAGAGAAATAGAAAGTAGAACGAGATTGAATAAAAATCCCTTAATTAAGTAAGCCGCATAAGGGAGGTCGCCCTGCTCTTGAATTTTCCGCCGCGTAGCAAACTATAACTCCCAGACTATTGCAAGAGGCACGATCGCCCTGACTGCATAAATTACCTAAGTTACCCGCACCGCCAAGCTCGTTTACTTCTTGTAAAAAGTTACAAGCCCGACGACGATTTCGCTGTCGACAATAATAGTCTATCTGAACGATACCAGCGTTACTGACTGTATTAATTAGACCGCAAGCTTGTCTATTTCCACGTCCGCAGAGGCGTCCTAAAGCCCCGCAACTTTGGTTATTTCCGTCTTTGTAACAACTTTCGTAAAGGTTGTTAAGTTGATTTGAGGTTGCAGGTGGTGCTATGGATAGGAATGTAGCGACGGTCAGTATCCCTACTAAGGTGCGTTTTAGCATTGAAAAAATTCCTTTGCTTGACTTCGTTGCTAATTATAATATCGATTGACCTCGATTAGCAATATAAAGCAAATTTTTTGGCTCTTCGGTACTTGACTTGCTATTAGGCAAGGATCGAGTATAGTCTAAGCTTGGCATTGCAAAGGTTTCAGGTTTTTTAGCTGGTATTTTAGGTAATTATTGGACATAAGAATGCTGCAAAGTCTTGTCTGGTGAGACTTGAGAGAGTTTTTCTACGGACCAATACCACGCTAAGTACCGAAGAGCCAATTTTTTTTATTGACTGGATTTTTGGCTTAAGCATTGTGTATCGTTGTCTTGATGGACGGAGACTTCGACGGACTTGCTCTGGAAGTCTCCGGGGCCCGTCCTCAATTAGGAACAATTTTCCCCTCGGGTGGCAAAGGCACAAAAACAAAGTAGCGAGCCTCCAGACTCGCTACTAGGAAACTTCTTAACAATTCCCCATTCCCCATTCCCTTAAATTATTTTATCGAGTCCGGTTTTGTTCTCGCTTAACATCCCGTCTTCTAGGTGGAGGATGCGATCGGCGACGTCGATAATTCTGGGGTCGTGAGTTACCATTAATACGGTACAACCT
>JAXHVR010000009.1:0-78165 GCA_034189005.1 Cyanobacteriota bacterium
AATTTTGCGGGAGTTGTTTGATGGAGTGCGGCGTCCTCGCGAGTTGCTGGAGGCGCTACCAGGAATTAGCAGCAAGACTTTGATGGTTAGGTTGAAGGAGTTGGAAAAGTATGGTTTGTTGGAACGGAAGGTTTATGCTGAGGTGCCGCCGAGGGTGGAATATTCTTTGACTCTTAAGGGGCGAGAGTTGAAACCGGTTTTGCTAGCGCTGAAGCAGGTGGGAGAAGAATGGTTGCAGCAGGATGGTTGCGCTTGTCCTGTGAAGTCGATCGGGTGATGGGGAGGCGATCGGTTGGTTGCATCAAATTTTGGCGGCGAGGATATTTGTCGTCGCCCCAGAAGGCGGGGTGTCTCCAACAATACCTTCGCCGGCGCATTTTGTAGGTAGCGCGAAACGAACATAGGGAAAAGACCTGAACGGCGCCCCTTTGAAAGGGGGGGCTTTAGTTTGCCTTAAGGGGTGGCCATGGATATTTTGGGGCCATTTTTGGACCCTGGTTTGCGACGGGGTCGGGGAATGGCTGAAATGCCTATTTTTTCGTTTTCCTCGTCGCATCCTTGCTGGATAAGGGTTTGAGGTGTCTGGGGCTGCTGGGAATGAGGATTTTTTTTTGCTTTTTGTCGCCCTCGTCGAAAACTGCTTCTGGATGTTATGATGGAGGCGGGTTTGAGAATCCGCTCTTCCCCCTCACCGGGGAAGTCAATTGATTGGAAACTCTGCAATGGTTAAATTGACAGTGGGTAAAGGAGTCTTCCCCCTCACCGGGGAAGTCAATTGATTGGAAACTTTATTTGGTGACTCTTAAAAGGATAAGCCATTAACCCTTCCCCCTCACCGGGGAAGTCAATTGATTGGAAACACTTTGACAGATGCTTCCCAGCAGTCACCCTTGTCCTTCCCCCTCACCGGGGAAGTCAATTGATTGGAAACTCAGGACTTACGCAAAATATCCATATAAGCGTGCTTTGTAGGGGCAATCCCCCCGTGGTTTTCTACCTATCGTTTTTTATGTTTTATATATAAAAAACGTAAAACTTATCGCAAAAGCCAAGAAAAAAATGTAAACTGGAGACCATTATCAATGTCATACCAATTAAAACCTACCAACAAGCCACTCGAAATCAAAGAGTGTGAATACGCGACAAGTCATGAAGTCAGATTCACATATTTCGATAGCTGCATAGGAGTCCTAGGGTACAAGGACAATAATGTTACGGGAGTGCATTTGGTTTTATCAGTAGGTGAAAATCCGAATTACCCATTCAACGAGGAAGTAGCTAAGGACATATGCGACCGAGTAATGCCCGGAAAGCAGGAATATGTATTAATAGGAGACATCGCACTATGGACTGGAACGACAGTGGATCCAAGTGTCAAGAAGGGAGTAACGTATTTGCGGAACAATCTCAAACCATTAAAAGAATTCCAGTTTGGAAAGGGTCAATATGGAGGACGAGTATCATCTGGTGAAAACCAAATATCATACTATGACGACGGTTGGCAATATTTAGACATATAACAGGTAAAATCAAACAAAATACAGAAAACCAATCACCCTTTATATAGCAATCCTAAATAGGATACGATCTGATTGCAGCCAGAAGCCGGGTTTCGCCGAAGAAACCCGGCTTCGTGAGATTAGCGAATAATTTAGGATTGCTATATAAAGGGGCTCTTTTGGATTTGTGGTGGCGCCCTGGCCTTTAAGGACAATTCAAGCGTGGGGCATTCACAACAAAATTAGGGTATCCATAGCAAGTCTAAACTAATTAGACAATTCTTCCCCCTCACCAGGGAAGTAAATTGATTGAAAAGGTATAGGGGAAGCTGTAGTTAGTCGATCGCATTTTCCATTCCCCATAAACAATACCTTCACCATTTTTTTGAAGGGTTGTGCGGACCTCCGTGGAACCCAAGATCGACGCAAGGGAAAACCAACATAAAAAAATCCCCCCCCCGATGATGCGGGAGGGGATTTTTTTTGGGTTTCGCTGCAATGAAGCGATCGCCGCCTAGTCTTCGCCAGCTTCCTCTAAAGCAAAAGCAATGAGACTTTCGCTTAGTCGAATTCCTCTATCTCTCATTCCTTGGATCGCTGTTTTGATAGATAAAGGATATCCTTCACGCTTTGCACGCAATAGAATACCGATGGAACCAGTTATGGATAGACCGCTTAATTTTGCTATTCGTCTGCCTGTAGTTTCGTCAATGCAAACAGTTTTGATATTTTCATTCATGGCAAGTTGAATAACAGCAGCCTCGCCTATATCCAAAGAATTTAGCAAAAAGGGGGCGATCGCCAAGGGTGTTTGCCACTTTTGCAGCCAGGTTGCGGCTTCAAATTCGGCAACAGCAAACTGGCGATCGCCTCCTGCTAGTATTTCTTGACAGACTTCAAATGGCACCAGGACTCGATCGTATAGCAATTCTAGCAAACTAAAATCCCCGACAGCAGCTACAAGAGCAATTGTTGGTCCAGTATTGATGACAATGGTTTTAGTATTAGGCATTTTCCAGATCCGATAAAAGTTCCTCTTTTGTCAAGTCGATGGCAGCCACACCATAACGGTCTAAATTCAGCAGAAAAGTCACGCGATCGCTACCTACTAATTTCGCCGCCATTCCCGAAGAAATTCGTTTCATTTCAAAGAGTTTGGCTGCCATTGCCCATTTAGCTTCTCGTTCAAATTCTTCTCGCGTTTGCTGCATCGCATCTGGCAGAGTTTCTGGGTAATCTATTTTCAGTTGTAATGACATAATTAATCCCTAATTTTTTCAAGATCGACAAAGTTTTTGGCGTAACGAATGCGAATTACAATCCTCGCCCTAAGTCAACATTAATTCCTAGTAATAGATAAAAATTTCATAGCATCCCTACTTCTGGCAACGGGATAAATGGAAAAATGCTCTCCAGATTGTTCTGCTGTTTCCATGACTTTTTCCAAATTTTTACCAGAAGCGATTACGCCATTTTCGTTGTAGGCAATAAAACTGGCGCTATAGTTATCTAATAAAATTTGGAGGTTTTGATTCAGCCATTTTAGCATGGCTTGGCTTTGTTGTTTGGTTATTTCTTGTTTCATGGTTTTACCTTCTTTACCCAACCTACTTTTCTTATCCTACCACGAACCCCCCTCGCATTCAATTAAGCCATCCAGAATAGCCTTTGCTTCTCCATCGAAACCCTCCCTAATTTCTCGTTCCATGCCAATATTAACTAACTCCATTCCTAACCTCACGAAATAAGCTCTTTCTACTTCATTTTCTAAAAGTTCTGGAGTTAACTTACTCCTATTTTCGATGTAGGATTTTTGCGGGTCGAAGTTAAACCTATTTATGAGGAAATTAACTACATATTTCTGTTGCGGGCGGGCGGTGGATAATAAAGGAGCGATCGCTCGATTCCAGATTTTTCTCGTCCCGCTTTCCCCTGCCATTTCCTGCAACCAAACTTCGGAAGTTGACACGGGCAAATCCATGGTTTGTTCGTCAACTTTAGCAAAGGCATGGGCTTCCGCATAACTAACTTTTCCATCCCCATTATAATCGGCCGATTCCACCCTTGCCCCAGTGCGACTAATGCCGCTCAAACCAGCAAAAAAGCTGGAACTATAATCTTCATAATCGGCCTCGTTTACTTCTGGGGTGCAGCCCACGGAAGGCAGAGTTTTAATAGTAGCAAAAAAACCGCAACGCTTCTGGTTCGCGACGGGTTTATTGGGGTCGCCACCCTGATAAATAATATTAGCAAAGGAACCAGAAAAGCATTGAGCCATCATCGTTACTACCGGAGTTTCTGGGGGTAATTTATCCAGCATTTGCGATAGAGAACGCACGGATACTATTTTATTTTTCCACAAAAGCATAGAGTTATTATTAGAATCTTCTTCGTTTTTAAGGCCGTGACCGGTGAAATAGAAAAAAATGGGATTGTTAATAGTTTTTTCGGCGGCTAAATCAAACCAGTTTTGTAAATTTTGCCGGGTAGCCTGCCCTTCCAGATAGGGAATTTCTGGAACTTTAAATTGTTGGTTTCCCAAAGGGTCTAAGTAACGAATAGTTGCCCTTCCGTTGTTACCATTAGCAAAAAATGTGCCTGCAAATAAAGGATTAAATCCCATATTTTGTAGGGTGCGCTGAAAGTAGAGGACATTTTTTTCTAGGGCAATTTCGTTATTATAGCGATCGCCCCCTCCTGCAAAGACTAAAAAATTCGGTGAATTGCTGTTTTGCGGACAAGTGGAAGTCGTTTTTGTTGTCGCCCTGGGGGAATTATTAGGAGCGATCGCCTTTATTTTTACTGCTCCTAAACCCGCTACAACTAAACCGACAATAGTCAAATAAACCGCTCTTTTTTTCATTATTATTAAATCTGACAAATACAATTATAAAGTCCGAAGACCTGCGATTAAACCCTGGCAAACTCCAGTCAAAAAATCCAAATCCAAAGTGTCGGTGGTATCGCTTTCTTGATGATAATTTGGATTGCGCATATTAGCAGTATCCGTCACCATTATAGCGCGATACCCCCTATCCCAAAAAGGAACATGGTCGCTGCGTCTAGTATCGGGAACCGGCAAACCTCGATTTGGCACCGGCAACCATTCGCAAGGCGTACCTTTTTTGCGGATAGAATTGCCAATGGCGATCGTATCGTAAAGAGCGGGAAAATTGTTAATTAAAGCAATAAAATCACCCTTATCTGGATAAAAATATTTTAGTCCCGTAGGATAACTTTGGGAATTCGGACTTTTATCGCAATAACCCAACATTTCCAGAGAAATCATTAAGCGCAGTTCTTGTTGTTCTTGTTGCAATTTTTCCGCATAATGCTCGCTACCTAAAAAACCCATTTCTTCGAGGTCAAAAGCAACTAATTTAACGGGATACTTTAGTGGTTTGGCAGCAAATTCCCTCGCCATTTCTAACAAAACCGCAATACCAGTAGCATTGTCATCCGCCCCAGGAGAACCGGGGACCGCGTCGTAATGGGCACCAATCAAAATAGGAGCTAATTCTTTGTTGGCCGAACTGGAAGAAAAGAACTTTTTGATACTTCTTGGAGATAATGAATCAAAGAGAAAAAATTGACGTTTTTGCGAGTTAACTTCGTTTTCTAGCGGGGGTAAATTTAAGATTAAATTTTGATGGGTTTTACCATTTACCTCAAATTCATCTATTTCTACTTCTCCCCATTGTTTAAATTTTTGGCGGATGTATTCTCGGACGGATAAATGACCTAAAGGAGCGAAATAAGGGTCGCGATCGCGCGCTACTTCCCTTAGATGAACTAGCAATCTTTCCGACAATTCATTCATAATCATTTTTATTAAGACAAAGCGATAAAGAAAACACCAATTATCATAATAATCGAACCAACTAATTTTTCTTTAATGCCCTCCTCCTTCAAAATCAAACTCCCAAAGATAACGCTAAATAAGGCGCTGGTTCGTTTCACCGAAACTACATAAGCAACCAATGTTAAGCTTAAAGCAGTCATCTGACATCCGATCGTCAGAGAGTTTAAAAAACCATAAATCATCAGTTTTAACCAACGCCGATTAAATGGAGGTAAATTCTTTCTCGATTTTAAAATAACCACGGGCAAGAGCAGTATTGATATCCAGAGATACACGCAAATCGGCCAAAAAATAGGCGATGAATTTTGCACCCCGATTTTATCAAAATTAGAAGTAATGCTCCAGATAAAAGCTACTAATAAAGCCAACCTGGAACCGGGGTTGGTAAAAAGCGATCGCCAGGGCGCAAAATACCCTTTATCTTTTTCTTTCAGGTTTAAAATATACGAACCAGCCACAATTAAAACTACACCAGTTAACCCTAATGCTTCGGGAAATTCTCCTACTATTAAAGGAGAAGTTATCAGCAGAAATAAAGGGGTAAAAGCAGTTATGGGAGTTACGAGGGATAAATCGTAATATTTGATAGCCCGGACGTACATTGTCAGAGCAAAAGCATTTAAAGTTCCGCTCGCAAATAATGCCCGCCAAAAGTTATTTCCCAGAGTAGGGATTTCTAAAAAAAACAACAGCAAGCTCAAACTTGCCGCTGTAAAAAACGTCATGCTAATGGTGACTACATATTCGTCAAATTCCCTAAGTTTGGTTTTGTTGAATAAATCCCTGATAGATTGAAAACAAGCCGTTAAAAAGGCAAATAAAAACCAAAGCATTTTTTAATTAATAATTAATAATTAACAATTAACAATTGGTTAATCGTTAATTATTATAGCATTTATCGAATCGGTGAAATACATTTTCGATCCCCCCCAGCCCCCCTTGAAAAGGGGGGAGCCGGAACAGTTCAAAGTCCCCCTTTTCAAGGGGGATTTAGGGGGATCGATCGGGGTGTACTTCACCGATTCAATAATCGCTATAATTAGTTAGCGTATTTTTTCAAATCTTCCAGAGAGACCGTTTCTAAAGCTCTGGCGTGAGTGGAGGAGAGGATAACTGGTGGGGCGACGCCGGCCGCGACTGCTTCCTGCCAGCGAGATGCGCACAAACACCAGCGATCGCCCGGTTTCAAACCAGGAAAACTAAACTGGGGCGCGGGGGCGCTGAGGTCGTTACCCCGCGACTTGGTAAACTCCAGAAATTCTGCGGTTACTACGGCGCAGACGACGTGAGAGCCATAATCTCCGCCCCCAGTGCGACATAAACCGTCGCGGTAAAATCCTGTCATGGGAGAAGTACAGCAAACTTCTAGCGGTTCTCCCAATACGTTTTTTGCTTCGTTCATAACAATTAATAATTAACAATTAACAATTAACAATTGAGGATTGAGGATTGACGATTAACGATTTTTAAACGCTATCGGTAACGCTGCTAAAATTAAATGCCTTCACCCGCACTCCTGGCACGACGCTATTACCATAACGTTCGACCTTGCTTACGGCATCCACATCTCGCAACATCTCCGGCAAAACCTGGTTAAAGCGCAAATTTTTAATCGGATAAGCAATTTTGCCATCTTTAATCAAAAAAGTACCATCCCGCGTCATCCCCGTTACTTCCAAAGTTCGCGGGTTGACATAACGAACGTACCAGGCGCGGTTGACAAAAATTGCTCGTTCCGTTCTGGCGACGAGTTCTGCCAAACTTTCGTCGGAACCCTCCATGACGATGGGATACATATATCCTTGAGATTGCTTGCCCTGCTTGGCGGCCCAATAGCGACTGTAAGCTAAGGCTTGGGGGATGCCGTCTTTGACTACTTCCAGGCGATCGCTACTCAAACCGTTGGGAAAGAACCGACCTAACTGCAATAAAGGATGCCCCGGGTTCCGATCCACCCGCACTATGGGGCTAAACATTTGTTCCCCCAGGCGGTTGCCAGTGGGGTTGCCGTTTTCGTCGGTCCGCGACATGAACGATCGCCCCTCGTCTGCCGCCCTAGCATCTAGGTTCCAGATCGCCCATATCAATAAATCCGCAAAAGCGGCATTGCTGAAGATTACCGGGTAAACTCCAGGCAGGACTTCCCTGGGTTCGCGAGTAGCTTTAGCGCGATCGATGGTTTCTGCGGCTGTTTCTTCCATCGGTAACTGCCCGATGCCCCAGGCCGTGCGTTGGTTCCAAGAAGAACCGTCCTCTATTCTGGCGGTAAAACCAAAATCCGCTTTCGTGTAGCGATCGCATCCCCGCACCCCGCTAGAATTAGCGATCGCCCCCAGAGTGGCATCGGTACTGAGGGTACCGGAACCGTTGACTCCCGCTTTGGCAGCGGCCGCGCATACCCCCCGCACCATTTCCGCCCGCGCCAGAGGGGAAATAGTGGCGGTGAGTTCGTCGAAAGCTGGAGTGCGGTTTTCGTAAGTTTGCCCCTCAAGCAACGGCACCCACTCGGGGTCTTCTGGGGCGATGCGGGCTAGTTCTTCCGATCGCCGGATGGTAGCGGCGATCGCTTCGGAGTCTAATTCCGTCATTCCTGCGGTGGCGCAGCGCTTGCCGAAATAGCTCGTAACCTTCAGTTGAAATTTAGTTTTGCTGATATTTTGCCCGATCTGGTTTTCCGAATAGCGAGTCAGGGAAGATTCGTTATTGCTCAGACTGACAAAAACGCCATCAGCTTCGGATTGGCTGATGGCCTTTTCTAGGATAGACATGGCCTCGTCTTGACCGATGAGAGTCGTTTGGGCAGTTAAAGTAGTGTCCATTTTTGCTGGAAAATTAGCCGATGTAGTATTTCTGTAGTAAAGGCTTAATTGCTTGCTGGTATTTCATTCTGGCGGTTGTCATTTGCCGCAAAATGAGCTATAATTGTAATATAAAGAAGGGCGCGAGGGTTGTGGCCCACAGCGCCCGGTCATCGAGTTCATCATAAATAGGATATTACCACTATGAGACACGCGGCGATCGCGCCAAGGGAGGAAAAAAAAGCTCTTGGCGCGGAGGGGAACCTTTTTCCTCAAATTAAGGCCATAGTCCCCAAAGAGATTAAAATAGAAAAGCTGGAGGCCATAGGAGCGGGCAAAATTCCCCTGCTAGTTTATGCAACTCCCAAGGGGCGATGCTCGACTTTTTTATCTAAGGCTCAATTTCTAACTTGCTTGGAGTCTTTTTTGGCAATTAAGCAGCAGAAGTTTTGCCAAGTTACCGGTTATGAAATTCGCGATTTGGGAGTAGCGATGGAGACCGAAACGGGTAAATACTTTGTCGTTTACTCGGAAATAAAAGCCTTTTTGGAGCGTTATAACCGAGTTGCTTTGGACGGACTGGAAGTGGAGTTAACTGGTATTAGCGCGGTGGTGAGAAATGGCATTAAAGGAACGGTAACTGAGGTTAATAAATTTGGCTGCAATTGTGCCGATGCGATTTATCGCCGGACTATTTGCAAGCATCAAATAGCGGCGGAGTTGCATTTAACTAAGTTGGGTTTGGGTTCGTTGGAGGAATATTTGAAGGGTCGTGAAGGAACTAAATGGGAGGATAAATTCTTAGCAATTAACAATTAATAAGTAGGTAGGCAAAAGTATTTAGAACCAGGAATTGCCCGTAGAACAGGCGTCTCGCCTGTTCCTTATGTCTAATTAACTTTGCACGGGTATAGCAATTATCGCGCTCGGTGAAGTACATTTTAGATCCCCCCCAGCCCCCCTTGAGAAGGGGGGAGCCGGAAATTTTCGCTCGTCCCCCTTTTTAAGGGGGATTTAGGGGGATCGATCGGGGTATACCTCACCGATTCAATAATCGCTATACTTAATTACCTCTTTTTTTAAAAAAAAAGGGGTAATTGTTCGTCTTAGCTATTTCCAACTAAGTACTTGCGCAAAATTAATTACATACGGAACAGGCGAGACGCCTGTTCTACGGGGGAATCCGGGGTCTAAATATTTTTGCCTACCTACTTACTTTAATTAAAATCGCTAAAGCGATTACTACGAACGGCGACTTATCGCCGGTTTTATAACTGCAAGCTCAACTGTTCTGCTGGTGGAGTGTAACCTAAATGCTGCCAGGCCGCTGCGGTTAGGACTCGCCCTCGGTGGGTTCGCTGCAAAAAACCGATCTGCATTAAATAGGGTTCGTAAACTTCCTCGATGGTTTGGGCATCTTCCCCCGTTGCCGCCGCCATCGTTTCTAACCCAACCGGACCGCCGTTATAATTTTCGATCGCTACAGTTAAGATATGGCGATCGGTCCAGTCCAAACCTAAAGGATCCACTTTAAAAAGTTCCAACCCTTTCGCCGCCACGACGGCATCCACTGGAGTCAAACCTTTAACTTCAGAAAAATCTCGCACTCGCTTCAACAAACGATTGGCAATACGAGGCGTTCCCCGCGATCGCCTCGCTATTTCTTCGGCCCCATCTTCGGTGACTGCTACATTGAGAATGTCCGCCGATCGCCGGACGATTTCTGCTAGTTCGTCAACTTCGTAAAACCGCAACCGTTGGATCGTCCCGAAGCGATCGCGCAGTGGAGACGTCAGGGCCCCGATGCGAGTCGTCGCCCCGACCAAGGTAAAAGGCACTAGAGGAATGCTGCGAGTTCTGGCGCTTTTCCCTTGACCGATAGTAATATCCACCCTAAAATCTTCCATGGCAGGGTAGAGTATCTCCTCCGTCATTTTCGATAAGCGATGAATTTCATCTATAAATAAAACGTCACCTTGTTTGAGATTTACCAATAAGCCTACTATATCTCGCGGCTTCTCCAAAGCGGGGGCCGTGGTAATTTTGCAAGTCGCCCCCATTTCCCCAGCTAAAATTACCGCCATCGTGGTTTTGCCCAAACCGGGGGGGCCGTAAAGCAAGAGATGGTCTAAAGACTCTTTGCGAGATTTGGCCGCTGCCATGCCGATAGACAAGACTTCTTTTAAATCTTTTTGGCCGATATATTCCGACAGCCGTTGGGGCCTGATTTTTTCTTCCTGTTTGACATCTTGTTTTTCATTTGGGGTTGCCTCCGCTTCCACCAGACTTTCGCGTTCGCGCGGCGTTGCGGATGCAATATCGCCCTCTCCATCGGCAGACTTACCTTTTTTTGGGGTCTTGGAAGCTTTATAGGGCTTTTCTGGTTCTCGGGCCGATGATTTTGATGAGATAATGGCCATTTTTATCAGGCTAATTCAAGGTTGAATATTAAATTTCGTGGTAGTTGCAGGCAAGAGGCAAAAGCTAATTTGAAGGAAAAAAGTACAAAAACAGATTTAATTTTTACAATTGGTGCGAAGTTTATTATTTGGCTATCCAGAGGTTAGGATGGCGATCGCTTATTCGACCCAATTTTCCCACATTAAATCTGGAATCCTAGAGAATTCTCTAACATTATTTGTCACCAATGTAACTCCTAAACTTATGGCATGAGAAGCTATTAAAGTATCCATTGGACTTATTACTTGACCTTTTATTTCCAGTTCTCGCCTCACTCGCGCGTAAATTTTCGCTGCTGTTCGATCGTAGGGCACAATTTGTAAAGGGGTTAAAAATTGGTTCAGTGCTGTCTGGTTTCTTTCTTGTTGCTGGCTTTTGTAAACACCATATTCTAACTCAGATACCACAATTGATGAAGTGCCTAGATCGCCCGAGTCGAAACTAAAAAATTTTTCTAGGACTGAAGCCGATTTTCTTTTAATGACATATATGCAAATATTAGTGTCCAATAACATTCTCATGCTGCTGGTTCCTCCCAATCTTCCATAAAGTCTTCAGTAAACATATCCAAGCTATCAAATAAAGGTTGCCAAGGATTATCTTTGGGAATTAAAACAATTGTATTGCCGACTTTTTTAATATAGACTTCATCTCCGGGTAAATTAAATTCGGCAGGCAAAAGCAATGTTTGGGCTTCGTTATCTTTTAAAATTTTGGCTGTTTTCATTTTCGTTTTTCGGTTGTGTGAGTTTTTCAAGCAATTTTCCGATCGAGGACCGATCGCCTCCTTTTTTTCCACCGACCCTCACTACCTTCTGAAAGAGAAGGCCATTATTACCGACATAACTGAGGGCTGATTATCATTTTATGATAGAAAAGTTGATTACCAACCGAGGCCATGACCCAGCTATCAGTATCCGAAAGCGTCAGTTTTGAAGAAGCGATCGCCTTTACCCGAGAATTCCTCTCCCAGATGGAAGCGGGCAAACTCTCAGAAGCAGAAATAGAAACGGCGATCGCCTCCTTAGTTAAAAGTAAAAATGGGGCCAGGGGATTTTTAGTGACCTATTTAACCGACGACCGACCTTTGGCCGACGAACCAACCCCCGCAGTATTTGGGGCCTTAGAAACTGCCCCGGAAACAGTCCCCGAATTATTAGTCAAAAACGTTGCTATGTCGGCGGGCATGGCCGTATATCATCGCCGGAATGGAGACGAAGAGATGGCAGGCAATTCCGAGAGAGTGCGATCGCGCAGCGCCAGTTTGATCCAAAATCTCAAGATTCCGGCCCTCCAAACTACTGCCAAAGAACTCTACAATAGTGCCACTACCGGGGAAGGGGTTTACAAAGAATTTCTCGAACGTTGGGGCTACGACGAGGAACAGCGAAAGGCCATGAGTCAAGCTTTAAAACCGTTGGTAGCGTAAGGCCCGTTTGTAGTAAGCGCTTTAGCGCTAAAGCCTTTTGTAGTAAGGGCTTTAGCGCTTGAAATAATCTATTTTTTTAATCGCTAAAGCGATTACTACCAACTATCCCAGTGGAGGTGAAACGTTGCCAGAAAAGAAAGTTCGTTATAGAATCTGACATCAAGCAAATTTGCTTGGCCCCATCTTATTAAAGGAAAACAAAAAATTCCCATGAAAGAAATTGGCCGCAAGCCAGGTAGGTTTAGTAGTTGGCTGCCCGTTGAAGATCGATGGTGGGTCAACTTTAACCTGCTGTTGACATTAGTACGAAGAGATTTAGAAGCTAGATATAAGGGTTCTATTCTCGGCAACCTGTGGCCATTAATCAATCAGCTATCCCAACTCCTGATTTACACTTATGTCTTTTCCATCGTCCTCCAGGTAAAACTAAACCTCCAAGGACTGCCAACTGACAGTAAATTAACCTTTGGACTGTGGTTGTTTGCCGGACTCGTACCGTGGTTAGCTTTTACTGGGGGTTTAACTCAGGCTGCTGCTTCGGTAATAGGACAGCCAAACTTGGTTAAAAAAGTGGTATTTCCTCTATCCTTGCTTCCCTTGGTTCCCATTTTTTCTACCTTCCTAGAAAGCACTTTTGGGTTAATCGCTTTAATAGCAATGGTAGGGTTATTAACTCACCAATTACATATTACTTTATTGCTGCTACCTTTGGTTTGGTTGCCTCAGCTTTTATTAACAGCAGGACTGGGATATTTTACTTCTGGCTTAACAGTATTTTTGCGGGATATTCCTCAGAGTTTGGGAGTAATTTTGAACCTATGGTTTTATTTGACTCCTATAGTTTATCCAGTGGATAAAATTCCCGAAAATTGGCAATTTCTGGTGTTTTGGTGCAATCCTTTAACAGCGATCGCCGAAGTTTATCGCGACCTGATTTTAACAGGAAAAGTGACTCACTGGATGGAGTTGGGAATTGCTAGCATAACTTCCTGCGTCGTCTTTTACATCGGGTTTCAAGTTTATAAAAAGTTGCGTCCAGCTTTTGCCGACGTCTTATAACAATTAATAATTAATAATTAATAATTAACAATTTGGTAACGGATGAGTTGTTGGTCCCCCCCCATAAATCTAGCTTGTAGTAATCGCTTTAGCGATTTATCTATATGAATCGCTAAAGCGATCGCTACGAACGAACGCTGCTACATCTTTACAACTAACAACTGACAACTAACAACTAACAACTAACAAGAATGTCAGAAACCATAATTTCTCTCCAAAATGTTTGCAAGTGTTTTAAACGGTATGCCCATCCAGCAGACCGTTTAAAAGAGATATTATTTCCGGGAAAAAGTCGGGCGGAAGAATTCTGGGCGTTACGAGATATTAATATAGAAGTAAAAAGAGGGCATACTCTGGGAATTGTGGGGCGAAATGGTTCTGGTAAAAGTACCCTTTTGCAAATCATTGTCGGAACTTTAACGCCGACAATGGGGGACGTACGAGTTATTGGTAGAATTTCCGCCCTGTTAGAGTTGGGCAGCGGATTTAATCCAGAATTTACTGGCAGGCAAAATGTCTTTTTTAACGGGCAACTTTTGGGTTTGAATACTCAAGAAATAGAAAAAAGATTCGATAAAATTGCTGGTTTTGCCGATATCGGCGACTTTATCGACCAACCGGTAAAAACTTATTCTAGCGGGATGTTTATTCGGTTGGGTTTTGCCGTCGCTACTAGCGTGGATCCTGATATTTTAGTGGTAGATGAAGCTTTGTCGGTGGGAGATGAGGCTTTTCAGAGAAAGTGTTTTGCCCGCATTCAGGATATCCAAGAAAGGGGCGGGACGATTCTTTTCGTGTCTCATGCTGCTTCTACGGTGGTACAATTATGCGACTCGGCGATTTTGATGGATAGGGGAGAAATGCTGCTTTACCACAGCCCGAAATTTGTGGTTTCTAAGTATCAAAAATTGATTTATGCTTTCCCGGATAAAATACCGACTATTAGGGAGGAAATTAGAACTCTTCCTAATTTAACTGCTGATGATTATTCTTTGGGCGAAGATGCAGAAGAGGAGGAGGAAGAAGAAACTTCGGAATCTAATTCTACAACTGAGGCTGGAAATAATAATTCCAGCCATCCAGAGTCAGATTATGAGGAATATTACGATGCCGAAATGATGCCTTCTAATACCATACATTACCCTAATAAGGGGGCGGAAATTATCGACCCTCATGTGATTGCTTTGGATGGTAGAAGGGTCAATCATTTAATTAATCGTCGGGAATATATTTACACTTATAAAGTTGCTTTTAGAAATTCGACTTCTAAGGTTAGGTTTGGTATGTTGATTAAAACTTTAAGCGGGTTTGAGTTGGGAGGTGCTTCTTTACACGGTTACACTAAGTCGATAGACCGGGTTAAAGGTCAACAAACTGTTACTGTTAAGTTTAAGTTTCAATGCATTTTAAATCCGGGAGTGTACTTTTTAAATGCTGGAGTGGTGGGAATGTCTGAAGACCATTTAACTTATTTGGCAAGGTGTATCGATGTGGCGATGTTTAGGGTGCAACATTGTACGGAACATTCCTGCGGTACGGGGGTTGTAGATTTGTTGGTGGAACCTAGTTTGAAGGTTCGCGATGGTTTGCTGGCAATTAATAATTAATAATTAATAATTAATAATTAAGCGGATAACAGGCAAGATGCAATTAACAGATAACAGGCAAGATGCCTGTTCTACAATTAACCATAAAAATCGCTGAAGCGATTACTACGAACTAAATTAATAATTAACCATAAAAATCGCTGAAGCGATTACTACGAACTAAATTAATAATTAACCATAAAAAATTTACCATAAAAAAAATGATAGTTGAGGCGGACGAAAGGATAGTTAAAAGTTGGTTGGAAGAGCAAACTAGGTATCCTCAAGATTTTAAGACTAATATCTCGGAAGCTGATGAGATGTTTTTATATGCTTTGCAGAATTTGGGCGATCGCGATCGCGCTACTATTCGTTATTATTTCATCGGTAAAAGAATACTTGATGCGGTAAAACAAGTTCTTAATTGGCACTTTGAGAAAACACAAATATCCTCTTTTCTCGATTTTGCTTGCGGTTACGGTAGGTTTACTCGCTATTTAATTCAGGAGTTGCCCCCAGAGAAAGTTTGGGTAGCGGATATTTACGCCGAGGCGGTGAATTTTCAACGGGAATATTTGGGGGTTAATGGCATTGTTTCGACGGTTGAACCGGAAGACTTTTCCCTGGAAAATAAGTTTGATTGTATTTTAGCTTGTTCCTTTTTTAGTCATATTCCCGAGAGAAGATTTGCCAGTTGGATGCAAAAGTTGTACGATTTGTTAACAAATGTAGGGGTGTTAATGTTTAGCGTCCACGATGAGGCGCTTTTGCCTTCTAATGTGGAAATAGGAAGTGGGGGAATTTTGTTTTCCCCTGCCAGCGAAAGTCGGTTTTTGGATAAGGAGGAATACGGCACTACTTTTGTTAATGAAGCATTTGTTAGGAAAGTAGTAGCATCGGTAAGCGAAGGCCAAGCATTTATTTGCCGCATAAAAGAGGGTATTTGCGGGGCTCAAGATTTGTATTTAGTAAGCAAAAAACCTTTCAAAGATTTGGATAGTTTTAATTTTCGATACCATCCTAAAGCTGGTTTGGAGTATTGTCAGGCGATCGCTGACGATCGTATCCGTTTGAAGGGCTGGGCGATCGATCTCAACCCACAGGGTAAAATAGATGATATTTTAATTGTTGTCAATGGCCAAATAGTTGAAAAATGCCAGCCAAGCTATTCGCGACCAGATCTGGCTGAAAGATTTCCAAATTCTGAGTTATTGAATTGCGGTTGGTCTTGCGATTTTGCCACGGATAAAGTATCCTTGGATGATGTTATTTCTATTAAGGCAGTTAATAATTATGGCTTGGAATGGATTATGGAGGTTAATACTCTAAAACAATTAACAACTAACAATTAATAATTAACAATTAACAATTAACAATTTTATGAATGCAAAAAATAGTAATAGTAAAAACCATAAAGCTTTTTTGATTTCTGGGATGCATCGTTCCGGTACTTCTTTGACAGCTTCTTTGCTGCAAAAGGCGGGGATTAATATTGGTAAAAAATTAGTGGGGCCGGAATATGGAAATATTAAGGGTCATTTTGAGAACATAGATTTTGTCAAATATCATCAGGAAATATTGCGATCGCAAAATATTGATGACTTGGGCAGCAACCTTTTAGACGAACAAGAAATTGTAATTGGAGAAAAGGAGAAAAAAAGAGGAAGACAGTTAATTAAAAAGCATCAAAAAGGTAAGGATTTGTGGGGGTGGAAAGACCCTAGAACTACATTATTTTTGGATTTGTGGTTGGAATTACTGCCGTACGCAAACTTTATTTTTATCTTCCGATCGCCCTGGGAAGTAGTTGACTCTCTCTATCGGCGATCGACGGATGAAAACTTGGTAGAATCTCCAGAGGTTGCCGTGAAAATGTGGCAGCTTTATAACCGCAGAATATTGAAATTTAATCAAAACTTACCAGACCGATGCCTGATAGCTAACGTGGATAAGGTGGGTAAAAATCCTGAAGGTTTTATTAAAGCAATTAACGATAAATTTAATCTAAATTTAACAGCACCATCGGAGGAAAACTTTGATGAATCTTTATTAATTAAAAATATAGAAAATACTCATCGCCCCTGGTTGATAGAGAAAAACTATCCCCAAACTTTAGAAATTTATCGGCAGCTAAAAGCAGCGGCGATCGAAATCGAACCAGCGGACGATGGCGAAGAAAAAATTAGCGCCCCAACTTCAGAAAATTGGGCGTTTAGAGATTGGTTCGACGTCCGCAGTTTAGAAAAACAAGCTCAGATTCTAGAATTAGAAGCTTTGCAATTACATAAAGATGTCGAAGACTGGCATAAATTATTTGAAGAAGCGCAAGAAAGAGCGATCGCCCTAGAAGCGGCATTAGGAGAAACGGAACTAAAACTAGACGGCAAAGAACTAAAACTACAAGAATCTTCAGAGAAATTAGAAGGACTAGAAGCGGAACTCGGAGAAGCCCAAACACAGTTAGACGGTACTAAAGTTAAATTATTAGAATCTCAAACCAAAGTAGCAACTTTAGAAAGAAAACTCGGACAAACCCAAGCACAATTAGACGGTACCCAGGTCAAACTTATAGACTCCCAGAAAAAAGTCCTGGGATTAGAAACAGATTTAGGGCAAACTCAAGCCAGACTGGAAGGTTCTGAAACTCGCTTTCAAGAATCTTTAACTAAACTTGTGGGACTAGAAACTAAACTCGGTCAAACCGAGGTGCAATTAGAAGGGACTAAAACCAAATTACATCAGTCTCAGAAGCTTTTGTTAGGACTGGAAACAGAATTAGGACACGCTCAAATTCAGTTGAATACTACTCAATTGAAATTAGAAGAGTCCCAGAAGAAAATACAGGGTTTAGAGAAAGAATTGGGAGACACTCAGTTGCGACTGGATGGTTCTCAAGCACAAATAAAAGAGTCCCAGGCAAAAATAGGAGAGTTAGAAGGGGAACTGGGAGAAACCCAACAGCGACTGGATGGTTCTCAAGCACAAATAAAAGAGTCCCAGGCAAAAATAGGAGAATTAGAAGGGGAACTGGGGCAAACCCAACAGCGACTGGATGGTTCTCAAGGACAAATAAAAGAGTCCCAGGCAAAAATAGGAGAGTTAGAAGGGGAACTGGGAGAAACTCAGTTGCGACTGGATGGCAGTCAAAACCAATTAAAACAATCTCAATCAAAAATAGGGGAGTTAGAAGGGGAACTGGGGCAAACCCAACAGCGACTCAACGGCACTCAAGTCAAATTAGATGAGTCCCAGGGGAAAATACAGGTATTAGAAACGGAACTGGGGCAGACTCAACAACAACTACAGGGGACTCAGGCACAACTGGGGCAAACTCAAGCAGAATTAACTCAAACCCAGACTGCCCTCGGTCAAACTCAAAGCGCCCTAAGCCAAACCCAGACATTATTAGGAGAAACTCAGACGGTTTTGGTGCAAACCGAGGTGACTCTGGGGCAAACTCAGGCAGAATTAATCGCCCAACGGCAGGAAACTCAAGAACTGCGGGAAGAAATTTTAGCCATGAGATCTTCCAAGTTCTGGAAACTGCGGGAGAAATGGTTTAATTTCAAACGGAGACTGCGGGGGTTGCGATATTGCATCCGCAAGGCTTCGCCAACGCGCTTTGTCTTCTCCCTCGACACTCCCACCAGTTGGGAAATTTCCAGCCCTCAATTAGAAGTAGTTGGCTGGTGTTTTGCGCAGGGCGCAAACTTATTTAACAACAATAACGGAAATCTTGAAGTGGATGCCATCCGCGCCCGCATCGCAGACCGAACCTTTGACGGCAGCTACGGCATCGAACGCCTCGACGTCGCCCAAAAACACGACCATACCCCCGCCGCCCAAAATTCGGGCTTCCAAATTCAACTGGAACTACCCCCAGGACGGCATCAACTGGTACTAGAAGCAAAAGATAGGAAGGATAAATGGCATAGCATCGCCTCCTATCCCATCATCGTTTCCACGGTTCAAGCAAACTTCGATGCCCCGGCAACCTTCGAACAACGGGAAGGAATGGTGTTATTTGCCGGCTGGTGTTGCCATCCAGAGAAGAAAATTTCCAAATTAACCCTGCGTTGCGGCGATGTTTCTATCGACTGCGCCTACGGTTTGCGTCGCAAAGATGTCGCCGAAGCTTTCCCACAATGGGTTGGCAGTTTGGATAGCGGTTTCGAGGCAACTGTAGAGTTACCGCCGGGAGAATGGCCGCTAATTTTAGAGGCAACTTTAGATACCGGGGAAATTGTCGGTTTTCAATGCCAGAATAGTTTGAAAGTCCGCCGCTACGGCGTTTTAGACCGCGCTAAAGACAAGCGCCTGGAGTTGTTGCAGCTTGGGGCTGCGGTTCGCAAGCGCGCCGCTGAGAGGAAACAGCGTTTGGGGCGGATCGTACCTTTGCCCTGGGAGTTGCCCCGCGTCGCCCGCCGGGTTATCGAGATGTATCGGGAACAAAAAAGTTTTGGGGAGTTGTCGCCGCCGGCTGGTTTTCTGATGCCGGTGTCGGTGGAACCTTACGAAGCTTGGTTGGAGGTGAATAAATGGGGCGATCGCGCTTTCGATCGTCTGACATCTCGCTTGGAAGGGGCGGCGGCGGATAGTTTGCCGAAAATTTCCGTGGTGATGCCGGTTTATAACCCGCCAGTGGAGTTTTTACGGGAGGCGATCGCCAGCGTAACCAACCAAGTTTACCAAAACTGGGAACTCTGCATCGCCGACGACTGCAGTACCGACCCGGAAATTCGCCAAATTTTAAGCGAGTTGGCAGCGGACGATCCAGCCGACGACGACCGTAGAACAGGCGTCTCGCCTGTTCCAGCAGAAAGCGACGACCGTAGAACAGGCGTCTCGCCTGTTCCAGCAGACCCTCGCATCAAAATAAAATTTCGCGAAGAAAACGGCAACATCAGCGCCGCGACCAACACCGCCGCCTCTCTGGCGACGGGAGACTTTATTCTATTCCTAGACAACGACGACGAACTAACTCCCGACGCCCTAGCAGAAGTCGCCCTCTATCTGGCAGAACATCCAGAAACCGACTTCCTCTATTCCGACGACGACAAGATCGATACGGAAGGCGATCGCTTCGACCCTCAATTCAAACCCGAATGGTCTCCAGAGTTGCTTCTATCCTTCATGTACATGGGGCATCTCTGCGCGGTTCGCCGAGAAATCTTTGAAAAAGTCGGAGGTTTGCGAGTCGGTTACGAAGGTTCCCAAGACTACGACTTCGCCCTCCGGGCAACGGAAGTTTCCCGCAAAGTTGCCCATTTACCGTTAATCTTGTACCACTGGCGAACCGCCCCCGGTTCCACTGCCGTTTCCGGCGGCGAAAAACCTGCCAGTTTTGCAGCGGGGCGGCAGGCGGTACAAGATGCCTTGGATCGTCGCGGGGTTTCGGGGAAAGTAGATCGACCGGACTGGGCGATCGCTGAGAATTTGGGAATTTTTGCCCCGGAGTTTCCCCAGACCGGCCCTTCGGTGACGATTATTATTCCTACTAAAAATCAACTCCATTTTATCAAGGGTTGTCTGGAGTCTCTGGAGAAGACTTCTTATCAGAATTATCGGGTTTTTGTCATCGATAATGAAAGCGACGATCCGAAAACTTTGGAGTATTTGGAAGGTGTTGGAGGATCCCCCCCTGCCCCCCTTGAAAAGGGGGGAGAAAGAAAGGTTGGAAAAGCGGGAGAAGTACGGGTTTTAAAAATACCTAATGAGGGGGGGAAATTTAATTTTGCCGCCATTAATAACCGCGCTGTCGAACAAGCAGAAACAGATTATATTCTATTTCTTAATAACGACACGGAAATTATTACCGAAAATTGGTTGAGTCAGATGGTTGGTTACGCCCAACTCCCCGGAGTCGGTGCCGTTGGGGCGAAGCTGATTTATCCAGACGGACGGATCCAACACGCGGGAATAATTCACGGTTTGCATCACGGTCTGGCGGGTCATGCTTTTAAGTTAATGCCTTCGGAAAATCGCGGTTATTTGTCTCAAGCTGCGGTAGGGAGAAATTATTCGGCGGTGACTGCTGCTTGTATGTTAACTCATAGGGAATTGTTTTTAGAAATGGGCGGTTTTGACGAGGAGAAATTCGCCGTTGCTTATAACGATGCGGACTACGGTTATCGACTTTTAGAAAAAGGTTATCGTTCGGTTTATTGCCCCGAAGCGGAGTTAATTCATCGGGAAGGAACCAGTCGCGGTTTTGTGGATAATCCCCGGGAGGAAGCAATTTTTCGCCGCCGCTATGCCGAGATGGTAGATAAGTTTTATAGTCCCCATTTCTCTCTGGCAAATGAGTTATTCGAGGTTCAACCTCGGCGCTATTTTCTATCCCCCCCAACTCCCCTTGGAAAAGAGGAAGACCGTAGAACAGGCATCTTGCCTGTTGATGATGCGGAACAAGAAACCCGGTTTTTTGGAAAAACCGGGTTTCTGGGGGGGAGGAAAATTACATTATTAATGTGCAGTAATTCTTTAGATTTTACTGGGGCGCCTTTACATCAATACGAAATTGCAGTTCAACTAGCTTCTGAAGGAATAGTTAAACCCATAATATTTTCTCCCACGGAAGGTCCGTTGCGTAAGGTTTACGAGGAGAAAAATATTGAAGTAATAGTGTTAGATAATCCCCTGGAACATATTTATCAACGGGATGATTACGATGCCGCATTGGAAAGCTTTGCTAAAGAAATAGAAGGGCTAAATGCTGACGTAATTTATGCTAATACTTTAGAGAACTTTTTCCTAATAGATATTGCCCAGATGCTAAATATTCCTAGCGTTTGGAACGTTCACGAAAGCGAACCTTGGCAAACTTATTTTAATCGCTTCGGACCGGAAATAGCGACTCGCGCTTTGGAATGTTTCCGCTATCCTTATCGGATTATTTTTGTGGCGGATGCGACGCGGGATAAATATTTACCTCTCAACAGTCACCATAATTTTACGGCAATTCATAACGGTTTGGATTTGGAATTGTTGAAAAGTTCGGCTAAGAAATGGTCTCCAGAGGAGGCGAGGGCGGCTTTGGGAGTTAATTCCGATGAGATTGTTTTGTTAATTTTGGGGACGGTTTGCGAAAGAAAAGGTCAAGAAGATTTGGTTAAAGCAATACCTTATATTGGGGCGGAATGGGTAGGTAAAATTAAGTGTTTTATTGTAGGCGATCGCCCCAGTTTATATAGCAGTCAATTATCTGCTTTGGTGGCGGGTTTACCAGAGGAGTTAAAAGGGCGCATAGAAATAGTTCCAGAAACTCCCGATACTGCCAAATATTATCAAGCAGCAGATATCTTCGTTTGTACTTCGCGAATAGAAAGTTATCCCCGAGTAATCTTAGAGGCAATGGCTTATAATTTGCCAATAGTTACGACTCCAGTTTTCGGCATTGTGGAACAAGTGAAACCGGGAATTAACGGTTTGTTTTATACCCCAAACCAACCCGAAGAATTAGCCTCGCAGTTGATGATTTTATTGGAGGATGAAGAGTTAAGGTTGCGACTGGGAGATAATGCGAAATATGTGTTGGATGCGTTGAATACTTTTGAAGAAATGACCGCAGCTTACAGTCAGATATTTTGCGAAGCGTATTTGAGTCGTTCGTAATATTAAAGCAAGCAAATATGAAGAACAAATTTACTTCGAGAAACTCTCAGACTGACTGGGAACGCCTAGACGCGATGACTGATGAAGATATAGATTTTTCCGATTGTCCACCCCTGACGGAGGAGTTTTTTGAAAATGCTACTCTAAGAATACCAGCAGTTCGAGCTCGTAACTTAATTGAGCTAGATGCTGACGTGATGGCGTGGTTTCGAGAGCAAGATGCAGAGTATAGAACGACGATTAATTCAATATTGCGACGTTATGTAGAGAGTAGGAAATAGCTTGGAAACACCAGAGATCTCAGAAACCGGGTTTCTCAATTAACTTCTCGCTTGAGAGGCAAAAGTTATGCGAGAAACCCGGTTTCTTGTGAGTTAAAAAACATCTTTTGCAACGTCCATCTAACCATAGGTGGGGGAACTGCATTGCCGTAAAGAATATAGCGATAACGATCGCTCTCTTCCTCTTAGGTCGCGCTTCGCTTCTTCTTTGTATTCTACCATACAGAAAAATTACCAAATGTTTGATAATTGTCTATGGTAAAAGGAGAGAAAAATGATTTTAGTTATTAGCCGTCTAACCATCAAATCTAAACTGACAATTATGCTTTTAGGAGTCAGTTTGGGTTCCATATTAGTCATCGGATACTTAAGCTGGAATCGCGCGCGAAATACCCTCCAAGAAACCATATTCAATCAATTAACCAGCGTCCGTTCTTCCAAAGCTTATCAAATCGAATCATACTTCCAAAACCTGCGAAATCATGTAGAAACTCTCTCGGAAAACCGGATGATTGTCGCCGCAATGGTAGAATTTAATAAAGAATTCAAACAGCTAAATAGAGCATATATTCCCGTAGATTGGGTAACGAAAATAGAGGGATATTATGAAAACGAATTTTTCCCCAGACTCTCTAAAAATATCCCAGGTCAACCCAATATCGAAAACTACCGGCCTTTAGGTCAAGCAGCGAGATACCTTCAATATTATTACGTCGCCAATAACCCCAATCCTTTAGGAGAAAAAGACAATTTAGTAAAAGCAGAAGACGGTAGCGAATACAGCAATTATCATGCTAAATACCACCAACTTTTCAGAAATTTAATTAAAAAATTTGGCTACTACGATTTATTTTTAATTAATTTTGAAACAGGAGATATCGTCTATTCCGTTTATAAAGAAACCGATTATGCGACTAATTTACAACGAGGCCCCTACCGTCAAAGCAATTTGGCAAAAGTAATCCAAAAAGTACGAGAAAATCCCGATCGCGGTTCGATTCAATTAGTCGATTTTCAACCCTACCGCCCTTCTTATGCAGCCCCCGCTGCCTTCTTCGCCGCCCCAATTTATAACGGACCTTATATCGTCGGTATTTTAGCAGTACAACTTCCAGTGGATGAAATTAATAATGTCTTGACTGGAAACCAAAATTGGGAGGGAGATGGTTTGGGAGAATCTGGGGAAACTTATTTAGTAGGTTCTGACTTTTTAATGCGGTCTATTTCTCGATTTTTGATTGAAGATATGGAGGAATATACCAAAACCTTGAGGGCGATCGCTACCCCAGAAAGCACTGTCGAATTAATCCAACAATTACAAACATCTATTTTATTACAATTAGTAGATACCGAAGCCGCCAGAGAAGCCCTCCAAGGCATTAAAGGCACGAAAATAGTTGACGATTATCGCGGCATACCGGTTCTTAGTTCCTATTCTCCTCTTAATATTGAAGGAGTAGATTGGGCGATTTTATCAGAAATGGACGTTGCGGAAGCTTACCGACCGATGTACGGCTTGCAAACATACCTTTTAAGAGCAACTGTAATTCTTATTTTACTAATTACCTTTCTCGCCTGGCTTCTTGCTTATAAATTTGTCGAACCCATTAATACAATTATGGAAAAGGTCCGTAAAGTAGGCGACGGGGAACTCGATGTGGAAGTGAAATTAAACTCTAAAGATGAGTTCGGAGAACTGGCGCACACTTTTAACGAAATGGTTCGCGGCATCCGCCAACAAACTAAGTTAATTGAGGAAAAAAATCGCGAAAATGAGGAATTGTTATTAAATATTTTGCCAACAGCAGTGGCAGAAAGAATGAAAAAAGGCGAAGATAGCATCGCCGATCGCATCGAAGAAGTTACCGTATTATTTGCAAGTTTGGGAGGTTTGAGCAAATTTGGTGCTTCTAGGGAAGTCCGGGAAATTGCTAATATGCTTAACGAGTTAATTCATTCTTTCGATGTCCTGGCAGAAAAACATTATGTGGAAAAATTGAAAACTATTAGCGAACGTTACATTGGCGTTTGTGGGGTCGCAACTCCCCGTTTGGACCATGCCAAACAATCCTTGGATTTGGCTTTGGAAATGTTACATACTCTGGAACGTTTTAATAGCAAATACGGAACCGATCTGACTCTGCGCATCGGCATCGATAGCGGGGAAGTGATGGCTGGAATTATTGGTATTAAAAAGTTCATGTACGACCTCTGGGGCGAGACCGTAAATATTGCCAGTTACCTCAGCCTTGAAGCTAAATCGAATACGATTTTAGTCAGCGAAGAAATTTATAATAGTTTGCACGATTTATATGTTTTTCAACCGGGGGAGGCGATGGAGTTTGAAGATAAAGGTTTGTTGAAAACTTGGATGTTAATCGATCGTTGTAAATTGTAAATTGTTATGGAAGAATCTATCTTAATTTGGGGAGTGGCTTTAATTTTAGGCTTTCCTCTGGTCAGCCTTGTATTAGGAGAAGCGATCGATCGCTTAGAACGCGATCGCCATCCTTTAGCTAAATTCTTGGGCAATACTCGCACTTTAATTTTGCCACCTTTGGCAGTGTTGTTAGTAATGCAATTAATCCTCGATGTTACTGACGGTCTTTTTTTGCGAATAGTCGAGACGCTTTACTGGATCGCAGCAACGATAACCTGCTTATCTCTAGTAAATGGAGTCCTCACCACCAAAAGCAAAACCGCTGCTTGGCAATTACGACTACCAAATCTCTTTTTTCAAGTTGCGCGCGCCCTCGTAGTTTTAGCGATCGCTTCCTATCTTCTCGGAGGCATCTGGTCGATCGATCTCAGCAGAGTTGCCAGCGCCTTGGGAGTTGGTTCCTTAGTAATTGCCCTCGCCTTACAAGATACTCTCAGCAACCTAGTTTCTGGATTCTTGCTGCTATTTTCTAAACCTTTCGTCGTCGGCGACTGGATTAAATACGGAGATTACGAAGGTCGGGTTATCGACCTAAACTGGCGGGCGGTGACTATAGAAACTATTTTCAAAGTTCATATCGTCATCCCCAACGGAGTTTTAGGGCAAGAAACCATCGTTAACTATTCCATGGAACCGGCCCGGTGGGACTCGATTCAAATAGGTTTCTCTTACGACCATCCCACCAACTACGTTATGGACGTCTTAAAAAGTTTGACAAAAGACATTAAAGATATCGCCACCGATCCCCCACCCTTTGCTTGCGTAGATGCCTACGACGATTTCGCCATCACCTATTCTTTATGGTTTTGGGTTCTACCAGAGAAGGCGTGGTTCGTTCAAAACGAACTCAAAGGCAGGATTTTCTATGCTGCGAAACGTCACGACCTCAATATTCCCTTTCCCATCAGGACTTTGCATCACGTTAGGACTCCCAGCAGCGTCCCGGATGTTGGTATTGAGATTGCCGAATTTCTCCACTCGCTTCCGTATTTCACGTCTTTGGAAGAGTGGACGATCGCTTCTCTTGCTAGAACTGCGGACATCAAATATTATGGAAAAGGCGAGAGAATTGTTAAAGAAGGAGAATTCGATTTAGGTCTTTATATTATTGAAGAAGGGACGGTCAAGCTTTCAGTTACCGACGATCGCGATCGCCGTTCAGAAGTCGTCAGTCTGGGGCCGGGAGATTTCTTTGGAGAAATGGCACTCCTCCCAGGGGAAGCAAGTTTGGTATCCGTGACGGTTATTGAGGATTTGAAAGCTATTTTTATAGATAGCGTTTCCGCAATTAATTCGATCCAGGGAAATTCTAAGTTTATCGCCCAGATGAATAAATTCGTCGAACAGCGTACCGAAACCGTGACTTTGGTTAAAGGAAGCAAAGATTTGTTAAATAATTAATAATTAATAATTAATAATTAATAATTGTCCCAATTATGATTATGAAAAATTAGGGGGCCAGAAACCCGGTTTCTCAAAGAAACCGGGTTTCTAAAATATCGCGAACGATCTACGGCTTGCTATAGTTTGAAAAAACCCGGTTTCTGTTCCACGCCCAGATCTCCCGTTTCACTTTCAAAGATGCATCCAGGAGGACAGCCTAATGCGTAAATGGAATTATGGTCTTTTAGCGATTTTAGTTTTTGGGTTGCTTGCCTGTAACGGGGATGGAAGGCGATCGCCCCCATCGACCGGCAAAGCAGAAAATAACCCATATTTGATTTTGGCAGAACAGGAATTATCCCCGCCGACATTACCAAAAAATCGTTCCTCCCCCACTCCCCCACCGAAAACAAAAACTGCTGTTAATACTGGAATTCGCTTACCAAAAGTCAATCCTTTAGAAGTAGAAGGAGATTTAACCATAGCAGGAAGTTATACCGTTTTCCCCCTAACCAAGAGAATCTTCCATCGCTTTGTAGAAGAAGGTTATGCGGGAATTCTTAAACTCGACAGTATTAGTTCCGACGAAGGTTTTAAACTGTTTTGTCAAGACGGAAAAATTGACATTGCTAATGCCAGTCGTCCGATTAATTTTGAAGAAATAGATGCTTGTAATGCTAAGGGGCGATCGCCTTTACAATTTCCGGTCGGCAGCGATGCGATCGTCGTGGTGGTTCATCCAGAAAACAATTTTCTTAACAATGTCAGTTTCTACGAATTAGACCTAATTTTTACTGCTAGAAACTGGTCTGACGTCAATCCTTCTTGGCCTAACCAACCAATTCAACGTTTTGTAGGCCATCGGGATTCGGAAATTGTAGAATTTTTTGCAGCAATAGTTTTTAATAGCAATCTACAGCCTATTTTCAACGCGCCCAACACGAAATTTACCGAAATAGATATAGAGTTAATCCGGAGAGTAAGTAGCAATAAATACGCAGTTGGATTTTTAAGTTACGCTAATTATCGGCAAAATGCTGAAAGTTTAAAAATGCTTTCAATTGAAGGAGTAAAAGCGGATTTTAACGCTATTGAAAACGAACAATATTTTTTAGTTCGTCCGCTGTTTATTTATACCGACGCTAAGATGATGAAAAATAATCCCCAAGTAGCCGATTTTATTAACTTTTATCTGACTAATGCCAGCGAAGAAGCGTGGCAAATTGGTTATTTTCCAGCAAGTAAGAGGGAATTGGAGGAAGCGAAATTAAAGTTTTTAGAAGAGACGAGGTAATATCAATTAATAATTAATAATTAATAATTAATAATTGGGTATTAGGCGTAAAACCATTGATTTTACTGGCTTGGCATTTTTTACCCTCTTGTTTTTATTACGCTCATTTATTGCGACTTGATATAAGGGGGTATTTAAGGCGCTTAATTTCACAAGTTGCAAAAAAAAGAGATTTGCGCTAGACTTGCGGGGATATGCGACAAAAGGACTCCAGTAGTTGTTGTAAATTAGACTATTCTCTATAATTGCCCAAGCCTCTGACTATAACCCACATTCCCACAAATGTTCAACCTCGACACTCCCCAAACCAAGGAATTAAATTACTTAACCAAATTTGCCGGGTGGTATATTCCCGAGGAATCTATTCCAGTTGGGGGAGAAGTTAAACTACAAATTTATCTCAACGGCAAACCTCATGCAGCTTTATTGCATGGAGGCGATCGCCCCGACGTAGCCAAAGTTTTTCCCGACAAAAAAAACGCCGCAACTAGCGGTTTTTGGGGCGAACTATTGCTGCCGGAAACTATTAAACCAGAATCAAATATAGAAATAGAAATAGTAGCAGAGGGCAACCCTACCAAATCTCTTTATAAAAATCAATTTAAAGTAATTGGTAAACCCAAAATATTCCCAGAAAGAGAGAGGATATTTAACCTCGAAGAAATGTTGAAATGTCCGAGTTGCGACAATCGAATTAAGAAACCGGGTTTATTTGAAAAACCCGGTTTCTGGAACCGAGATTCACTCACCAACAGGCAAGATGCCTGTTCTACGAATTCCTGCCAGCAAACAAATTGCCCCATCTGGAAAAGAGGCAATACCTTCCATTTTTTACAACCAGAAGAAGTACCCTTCACCAGACTAACAGAACCGCAAAACACCCATCCCTATTCCGAAAGCATTCTCAAAGTCTTAGAAAAAATCGGAGATAAAGGAATAGTATTAGACTTTGGTGCCGGCAACACCCAACCAGAATACCTAAAACCCAATATTTGCTATCTGGAAGTGCAGCAATATCCCTTCACAGATATCGTCTGTACCACTCCCAAACTACCCTTCGCAGACAAC
Organism: Cyanobacteriota bacterium; assembly: GCA_034189005.1. GTDB lineage: Bacteria > Cyanobacteriota > Cyanobacteriia > Cyanobacteriales > Microcoleaceae > CALKCV01. The sequence goes on from JAXHVR010000009.1 coordinate 28,774, forward strand.
AGTTTTGATGGAGTCATAAGTCACGCAGTCTTCGAACACATTCCCAATCCTTTTATAACTGCAAAAGAACTTTTTAGAATTTTAAAACCTGGAGGATTAATATTTATCGACACCGCATTTTTACAACCATTTCACAGCGACCCAAATCATTATTTCAACATGACAATTCAAGGCTTGCGGCAAATAATGTCGGACTTTGAAGAAATCAACAGCGGCATTTTAGAACATCATTATCCCTCTTATAGTTTAATGATGTTAATCAGAATAATTTGGCCCCATCTGGAACAAAAACAATGGAAAAATCGTTTGGCAGACTGGCACGCATTTTTAATCCAAGAAGGCGATAATCTCGATGAAATGTTAGGCGAAAAAGGCAGAGAAATCCTCGCAGCAGGCGTCTTTTTTGAAGGGCGAAAACCAATTTAGTTCGTAGTAATCCCTTCAGGGATAGAAAAAGTTCGTAGTAATCGCTTCAGCGATTAAAATAATCCATTCCCAATTCCCCATTTAGAAAATGCAAAAACCAACCATTCCCCCAGGTTACAAAACCCAAGCAGAAGACACCACCCCAGAAGCAGAAATTATCTTATATCAAATGTTGAGAAATCTTCCCCAAGAACGAAGAGTCCAGCAGATGATGACCTTAAACAAACAATTGAGGGCGATCTTCTGGGAAAATTTTGGCAAAAAGTATTCTACACTAACCCAGAGGGCTCGCAAACTAGAACTCATTAAGTTAGAATTGGGCGAAACTTTCTGTCAAATTGACCGACTCGTGGAGAAAGATTTTATGCTAGAAACTCCCATCGAATTAGCAGCAGCGATCGCTAAAATACTCGAAGAATTAAACATCCCTTATTTTGTAGGAGGAGGACTGGCCAGTTCAATCCTGGGAGAAGTACGAACCACCATCGATGCAGACCTTGCTATCTTACTCGAAGAAACCGATGCCTCGCAACTTATCGAAAAAATGCAATCGGATTTTTATATCAGCGAAACAGCAGTCGAAGATGCCTTACGCTACCGAACAAATACTTTCAATGTCATTCACTTAACTTCTGCTTTAAAAGCCGATATTTATCTAATTCGAGGCGACGATAATTTTCGTAAAACTGCCCTGACTCGCAGAACAAAAGTGTTTCCCACCGACTCCCCTTCTTTATCATTCTACATCTGTTCCGCAGAAGATATCATCCTACAAAAACTAACTTGGTACTGCATTGCCAGAAATAAATCAGATAAGCAATGGAGAGATATTTTAGGAGTATTGAAACTTCAAGGATACCGACTAGATTTCGATTACCTCAAGTATTGGTCTGCAGAATTAAAAGTAACAGAAGAATGCGATCGCGCCCTAACTGAATCAGGTTTAAGCAATCCCAGTTCGTAGTAATCGCTTCAGCGATTGAAAGCTTAAAAATCAACAATATGAAAAAACTAAAAGGACCAGATTTTCTCATAATCGGCACCCAAAAAGGCGGCACAAATTCCTTATATAATTATTTAATACAACATCCCAAAGTTGCCCCGGCATCCGGCAAAGAAATACATTATTTTGACTTCAACTTCGATAAAGGATTAGACTGGTATCAATCTCAATTTGCCGACGTCGCCCCAGACATAATAACAGGAGAAGGAAGCCCTTATTATTTATATCATCCATTAGTAGCCCCCAGACTCTACGATTTATATCCCCAAGTAAAGTTAATTGTCTTGCTGAGAAACCCCGTAGAAAGAGCAATTTCTCATTATTACTGGGAAGTAAAGATAGGATGCGAAAGTTTGAGTTTAGCCGAAGCGATCGCCTCCGAATCAACTCGACTCGCAGGCGAAACCGAAAAAATCGTACATGAGGGAACCTATTACAGTTTTAACCATCAACATTACAGTTATCTCGCCCGGGGCATTTATGTCGAACAACTGCAAAACTGGATGAAAGTTTTCCCCAGAGAACAATTTTTAATCCTCAAAAGCGAAGACTTTTTCGACTCTCCGGCAGCTACCATGGGAAAAGTAGAGCAATTTTTAGAATTGCCTTCCCACAAATTAGATGAATATATCCCCTACAACCAAAATGATTACCCCCCAGTCAGCGACGCCATTTATCGACAATTAACAGAATATTTCCAGCCTTACAACCAGAGGTTGTCTCAAGAATTGGGGATCGATCTTTTTGTAAAATAGGGATAAAATCGCTGAAGCGATTACTACGAACATAAAAAGGGGATTGATTTTTTTTAATAATTACTCTAAAATCGCTGAAGCGATTACTACGAACATAAAAAATCGCTGAAGCGATTACTACGAACTATATTAATTATGAATATTGAATACGAAAAAGCTTGGGATGAATACATTCACAATTGGCAAAAAAGCGGCGACGATAATCTTGCTTATCCAGGGGACGAATGGATAGGGAAAGCCGCTGGGGCAGCTAATTCTTTAGCAGAATATGAAGCCTTAATAGAACAGAAATTTATTGTGCCTTATGTAAAGGCAACAGACACCGTATTAGAAATAGGAATAGGTGGAGGAAAAACCGCAGCTTTATTATTAAAACACTGCGCCAAATTAATCTGCGCCGACATCTCCGCAGAAATGTTAAAAGCAACAAGCGATCGCCTGAAAAACAACACAGTTAGCTACATCAAACTAGACGGCATCGCCTTAGAAGGAATAGCCCCAAAATCCGCCGATATTTGCTTTTGTTACGACACGATGGTACACATAGAACCGCGAGACATCTTTAACTACCTAACCCAAATTCCTCTCCTATTAAAAGGAGAACGTCTGTGCCTATTTCATCACACCAATATTCTCAGCGACTTAGGCTGGAAAAAATTCCTCTCCGACTGGGATAAAAACCTTTTAGGGAAAAGACATGGAACAGCATTTTCCGTAATGACAGATAATATTATGGAAAAATTCCTGACAGACCTAAATTATCAGATAATTCTCAAAGACACCAAAACAGTCCCAAGAGATTGCGTTTGGATATGTCAAGCACCTAAAATCGACATTTAAGAAGAAGGTAATTCCCCATTACCCATTACCTATTACCCATCCCCCAAATGAAAGCCCTATTCCTCCATCCCAACTTTCCCGCCCAATACCGTCATATTATTACCAGCCTGGGTGCCAATCCAAACAATCAAGTAGTATTCGGCACAAAAAACGAACGTCCAGAATGGAAAATACCCGGAGTTTATAAAGCACTATTCGCCCCCAGTCGCGACGCCCGCCCCGAAACTCACCACTACGTCCGGCCCTTAGAAAACGCCGTCATCCACGGACAAGCAGTATTTAGAATGGCCGAACAATTAAAAGCCCAAGGCTTTGTCCCCGACGTAGTTTGCGGCCACTCCGGTTGGGGACCGACCTTATTTGTTAAAGAAGCCTTTCCCGACGTCCCCCTTCTTTGTTACTTCGAGTGGTTCTATCACGCCAAAGGGTCAGATGCCGATTTTGACCCCGCCGAACCCTTAAGCGTAGATGACATGGCCAGGATTAGGGTTAAAAACTCTCCCATATTGCTCGATCTCTACACCTGCGACTGGGGCCTGTCTCCGACATTTTGGCAGCGATCGCAATTTCCCCCACAACTCCAAAGCAAACTCTCCGTCCTCCACGACGGCGTAGATACCGACTACTTCAAACCCAACCCCGGGGCCAAACTTGTTTTACCCAACATCGATCTCTCTGGAGTAGAAGAACTGGTAACTTATGTATCGAGGGGAATGGAACCTTACCGAGGCTTTCCAGAATTCATAGAAGCGATCGCCTACGTCCAAGAAAGAAGGCCCAACTGCCATGTAGCGATCGTCGGTTCCGAACGAGTCTGCTACGGCAAGGCCCTACCAAACGGCGTCAGCTACAAAGAATATATGCTCAAAAAAATCCCCCTGGACCTATCCCGAGTCCACTTCCTGGGTTCGTTACCTTACGCCATGTATTTAAAGGTAATTCAAGCATCCGACGTCCACATTTATTTAACTCGGCCCTTTGTTTTATCTTGGTCGATGATAGAATCTCTCTCAACAGGGTGCTTAGTTATCGGTTCCGATACGGCCCCAGTCAGCGAAGTCATCGAGGACGGAGTAAATGGCCTATTAGTCGATTTCTTCTCCCCCAAACAGATAGCCGATCGCGTTGACGAAGTATTAGACAGTCCGACCAGAATGGCAGAATTGCGCGCCAAAGCGCGGCAAACCGCATTAGAAAGATATGCTCTCTCTGACTTACTGCCCCAACACCTGAAATTAATAGAACAAGTTGCCAACCGTTCCTTACCGACAACTATAGGCCAAAAACTCCCAAAACATCTCGTTCCCTAAAAGGCCACAAGGTTCCACGCCCCACGGGGGAACTAGAACTAAATAATCCCGTCCAGAAAGGGTGTTAAGTTTTATTTCAATCCTTATAATGGTTTGAAATTAACCAAATGCAACTACGGACAAAACTGATTGTCCTTATAGCGATTGGATGGCATAGTTTAGGAAATCTAATATGCAGGTGGAACAATTTATGGTAAAAGACTCGCTATAATAAGCCATCCCAAAAGCATCGACCGATGTCCAGCAAACTTAAAGGCAAAAAACCTAAGTTTAGACTTAAGCGTTTAAACTAATGCCAGCTACCCTAAAAGGAAAATCGGGATCTAAAAATAAACAAGGGGCCCTAGCCTGCTCCCAAAGTCCAGCAAAACCAAAAATATCTGGCCAAATTGGGGGCGCGGACATAAAAATAGACAGATTTATGATTAAAAGGCTAGACTTATCCCCGATCTACAAGTTAAACTACAGCCGAATCAAAATAGTAAAAGTTGTTATTGGCGGCATTTGCAGTCACAACAAACAGAAACAGAAAGTTCGATGACCATTTTGTATGAGGAGTGAATAAAGAATGGTAACTCTGACAACAGGCGACGATCGCTTTAACCAAGACCAAGAAGCCGGCGACGCCATACCACAAGCCGATACGATTAACGCCCTTCCGGGGGACGATTTTATTGAAACTTCTACCCTGGGTGGCAGTTTAGTATTGGGCGGGCAAGGTAGGGATACTCTAATCGGTCAAGGCCCAGTAGATACCCTAGCAGGCGGACCCAACGAAGACATCCTGCGATTGACAGGCAATGCTAATTTTGGGTTTGGCGATAACGTACCAAACCCCAATCAATTACAAGATATAGACAATGCTAACTTTGGTCCGGCAGGCAACGACAGCATAGAAGCGAACGGGCGTTCGAGCGTTTACGGTGGCGGTGGAGAGGACTTTATCCAAGGTATCTCCGGTTCCAACTGGTTTAGCGGCAACCAAGGTAACGACACTGTAATCGCAGGACTTCAGGGAAGAGACTCCATTTACGGGGGTAAAGGCAACGACGTTATCGGTGCCCTCCTGACTAGCGGTGGAAGTAATAACCTTGGCATACAAGGATTGCAAGCCAGCGGCTCCCAACTACGCTTAGGTGGGCCATCAGGAAACTTCGTCTCTGGTAACTCCGGGACCGACTTCGTAAGAGGCTCCCAAGATCGCGACATGATCTACGGTGGTAAAGACAACGACACCTTAGAAGGCGTGGGCACCCAAGTCTATGTCTCCGGCGATCGGGGCAATGATGTCGTATCTGTATTGAACCGAGAAGTCGAGGTTGCCTTCACCGACCTACGAGCCGTTCAGGCTAGCGAAAGGTCAACCTTGCTAGGCGGTACCGGCAACGACTCCCTACAAGGCCCCATCGGCAACTTTGGCGATGGCAGGAACTCCTTGAGCGGCGGTGTCGGTCGCGATACCATCCGAGGCTGGGCTTCTCGCGATACCTTAGAAGGGGGCGCTGGGGACGATCTGATTTCTTCAGGTTTACCCGACGATAGCCTCAACGGCTTGGTAAACCAAAACGGCGTACCTCTCAATAGTGGCAACTACTTAGGACAAAACCGATTAGATGGCGGCGAAGGTAACGACACCCTGGTAGCCGGATCCCTCAGCGACAGCATGATCGGCGGCGTGGGTAACGACTGTCTCAGCGGTATCTTTAACCAAGCCAACGGCGGCGTGGGTAACGACACCATAGATGCAACCAGCATTGGTACTGGCGTTGCTATAAGTCAGGTTACCCTAACAGGTGGATCGGGCAACGATGTCCTCTTGGGTAACACCAACGCCGGCGTTACCAACTTCTTCGACGACGGTAGCGGCAACGACCTGATCGTCTTTGGTGGGACATCCAACCAGCTAATCGGTGACGGTGGCGGTAACGACACCGTACGGGCAGCACAAACTAGCACCGATAATCTTTCTATCTCGCTTTTCAATGGCAGCAATACCTTAATCGGTGCCCTGGGCGACGATAGTTTGATAACTGGTGGCGGCAATGACTCCCTCCGAGGGGAAGGAGGAAACGATACCCTCTTCGCTAGTGGAGGCGATGACATTCTCTGGGGCGGATCGGGAAGCGACTCCCTCAGCGGCGGCAACGGCAACGACACTCTCTACGGTCAAGGTAGCACTGGCAGCAGTGCGGACGTACTCATCGGCGGTGCCGGTCAAGACAGTTTTGGTTTCTTTGGCGAGACGAATGCAAATGCCATTACAACCATCCGAGACTTTAACCCCAACGATGATGACATCCTCTTGAGCGGCGATAGCTATCGCTTTAATTTCACAGCGAGCGATCCCGGCGGTCAGGGTATAACCGCAAGCGACTTACAACAGACCATTATCGTCGCCAATGGCAACTACCGTCCAAATCTAGACCCCCGTGGCAATGCTCCAGTATTCATTTACGAGCGAAATCCTGCTGGTGCAGGCGGACAGGCACTTGGAGTAGGCGTGTTGAAGTACGACTTTAACGGTTCCGAGGGTGATGGCTCTGAGGTGGTTACCATCGCGCGCTTTAGTCCTATAAACGACGTAACCCCGAACTTGTCGTCAAACAACCTCATCATTATCTAAACCTACCAAAAATTCTCGTTAGTTCTCATAGAACTAATGAGGTTTTTCTGGATGGTTCCACAGATAAATACTCAAAAATAAACCCCCGCAGATAAGCCCTGAAAAGGTTCCTGCGGGGGTTTATTTTTATCGTGTTAATGGATTAAGATATGGGCTTGCTTGTAGTAATCGCTTTAGCGATTGATATCTATGAATCGCTAAAGCGATTACTACAAGCAAGCCTACGAAGTTTACCCACAATTTTAGCCGTTCTGGCGCTATAGCAATCCGCGCAGGGATTATGAAAAATTAGGGGGCCAGAAACCCGGTTTCTTTGAGAAACCGGGTTTCTAAAATATCGAAGGGCGATCTACGGCTTGCTATACTACAATTGTTAATTGTTAATTGTTAATTATTAATTATTAATTATTAATTGCTTCCTCTTCCTTTTCCTCAGCCTTGGCTTTATCCTCGGCAAAGGGTATTTGATTGCCAATCAAACTTAAGAAAGTAGTGCCAAAATGCTGAATTTCCAGAAAACTAGCGTCGCTAGCGGCTGTTTTATAAATTCTAAAGGTTTTCATAATTCCCAAAGTCGCCGCACTTTCTAAAGGACCGATAAAGCTCGTATCCCGGTCTAAAAAATAAGGCTTGCTCGCCCATTCGGCCATCTGTTGTGCGTTTAAAAAATAACAGCCGGCATGAGGATTGAGAGTGCGCTGGAAAGTAATTGGTTGTTCCATAATTTTGCCGCTTAATTGCGATCGCTCCCTAACATTTTGATAAGCTGCGGTTACTTTCGGGTTAAGGTCTCCATCAATATAAGCTTTCGGCACCGGCCCCAAAGGAGATATTTCATAACGGTTTGGTTGAAGTAAATTGCCACTCCCCGTATTATGGGTAAACCAATTTAATTTAACAAAAAACCAAGGGTCGTGTAATACTAAATCGTCTTCTAAATAACAGTAATAATCGTATTTACCGAGGCAAGATTTTAACACTGCCTGACATTCATAGCCTAAAAGCATCGGTTCGGCATTGGTGTTGTGGTGCATCAAAAAATTAGATGCTACGGGAATTTCTGATAACAAATGGAAGTTTTTAGTCGTACAAACAATAATATCCACTTCGTGACAGTGGGACTCGTTGGAAGCGATCGCTTCATATTTTCCAATATTAATTGCATATTGGGATTTACCATACAAAGCCCGCAAAGCAGTCAAACAAGTAGTAAAAGCTATTCGGCGGGACTGAGGATCTTTGCGCAAAGAACCGTGTTTGCCGTCTCCTTCTGGATTAAAAAAATGAGCAATTGTAAATAATATTCGCATAATTATTATTAATCGGTAAACAACTCTGGGACGCGACTTCGTAACTCTTCGTTTAAACTGGGCAATCGGTCTCGCATTTCTAAATACCAGTCCCGCCGCTGGCGGTAATGTTGGCAGAGCAAGCGATTTTCCCCGACCCAATTATAAGCATTAACGGCTATTCTACGGCGCAAATTTGTATTTTCTATCAGTTCTTTTAATTTTGCTTCAAATTCGCCAACCGAACGATAAATTAAACCTGTTTCTCCTTCGACGATCGACCCTTGGTAAACGGTGGGGCTTGCTAAAACTGCCGCCCCAGAACCGGCACATTCTACGAATTTTAAATCGGATTTCATTTGATTAACTGGATTGTCGTTGAGGGGTAATAAACCTATGTCGCAAGTGTAGAGTATTTCTTTATATTTCTCGTAATTGCAAAAGGGTTCAAACTGTTTGTTCGTGGTATTTAAACTGTCATAAAAGAGGCGATCGTGAATAATTTTAAATCTAATTTTTTCTCCATATTCCGACAGCAATTTATTAATAGCTGGCATAATCGGTTCCCAATCTTGCTCCCGGTTTAAAGCACCAAAAAAGATAGTAATTGTCTCGTTCTTATCGTAATTTCGCGGGGGAGGTAAATAAGCTAAATGATTGGTAAAAACTGCGACGTTAGGATTGTATTGACGCAAAAAATCCGCTAAAGGTTCCGTGGAAGTTTGAACGCAATGGCAGCCGCGATAGCTTAAATAATTATTATCGGCATATTCCCGACGGCGCAGGGGGTTGTCGTCTATTTCAGCTACTATTAAATAACCTCGCTGGAGGAGATTTTTAAGTTGTTGGATGTGGGTGGGATAAGTCATAATAGTCCGCTGCCAAATAAAGACTTTTTCTTCTGCTGGCAGGGGGGCGCTTAAATCGGCAGATTTGACTGCAGAAATAGTACGAATTCCGGGAATAGTTGCACTGAGGCGATCGGGTTCTAAAACTCGGACGCGATCGCAACCTGTGGGTGCCATAATAATAGTTTGAATTAACAACCTTCGGGGTGGCAAAGATGATTTGGTGGCGCGGACGATGTAATATTCGGCGGCAGTTTGAGTGGCGAAATTTCCCGGGGACAAATGTAAAGTATTAGCCAGAGGTTCTATTAATTGTCGGAATCTTTGAAACTCTTCTCCTTTCTTTCCTTTAGTTTGAATTTCATATACCTGCAAAAGGGCTTCAGCAAAGAGTGATTTCAGGGAATTTAAAGTAAACCATCGATCGATATTGTCTGGGTTTTCCCATTCACCTTTAATCAGATTAAGAATTCTGCGCCAATGTTGAACGTTTGGGATAATTGCTAAAATTTGACCGTCATCCTTAAGCCAAGTTTTATGGTATGTTAAAACAGATAAAGGATTGGATATTTCCGCGAGAGTCGAACCGTAAACCAGACAGTCAACGGTGCCTGGTTCGATATCTAAGAGGTTGGAGTTGTCTTGCAGGGGGGCGATGTTGCATCCGCAACGCTTCGCGATAGCTACTTTATCCAATTTTTGTTTGGCAAGATTAGCTAATTCTGGATTAGATTCAATACCGATATAAAAACAGCGGGGATTAATCAATTTGTAGCGAGCTCCAGTAGCGCCGCTGCCGCAACCAAATTCTATTATTAATTTGGCATCTGCGGGTAGCAATTTGAGGATATCTTGGTTTATTTGTTCGACTTCCATCGGATTAAAGCCCCGGAATTTGAGCAGCTATTATTTTATCATTAATTTGAGCGAACGACAAAGTGCGGGATGTAACGAATTAGTTATTGATGGGACAAGCTAGCGCTAGTAGTTTGCGTGCAGGGATTATGATAAGATTTGGAGCCAGAAACCCGGTTTAAGAAACCGGGTTTCTTAAATATCGCAAATGATTATTTCTTCTATTCTCATATTAAAATGACTACTCAACAATTACTAGATAAATGGCAAGCTTTAGACATCGACGAACGAGAACGAGTTTTAGCGTTTATTGACTCTATAGAACGCCAAAAGCAACAGAGCAAATCTACTTCTAGTTTAGGCAAAAAATTAAGAAAAATTCGCCAAGACATCATTAATTCAGGCATTCCTTTATTGACAGCAGAAGAGGTAGAAAGAGAGAAAGCAGAACGCCGTGGTGGTTATTTAGCACCAGTAGTATCGCCACGCAGCTAAAATTGTGGGTAAAGCAAAAGTTTGTAGTAATCGCTTTAGCGATTCATAGATATCAATCGCTAAAGCGATTACTACAAGCAAGCCTACGAAGTTTACCCACAATTTTAGCTGCGTGGCGCTAGTAGAGTGCGCGCCGCGCATCAGCACCATAATTCAAAGCGAACAACCGACACAGAATTAAATAAATCAACCTCGAACCTGAAAATTAATGTAATAATTTTGTGCGCGCCGCGCACCAGCCCAAACCTTTAAATTAATGTAATAATCTGGTGCGCGGCGCGCGCACTACTAGCTTATGAATTGCAAAGTTTGTCAATCTCAATCTCTTCCATTTGCCAGCGCTAAAATTTTAAACAGCAAATACAATATCCAATATTTTCAATGTCAAAACTGCGGTTTTATTCAAACTGAAGAACCTTACTGGTTAGGTGATGCTTATGCAAAAGCGATCGCCCCCAGCGATGAAGGTTTAATCTTTAGAAATTTGATGCTGGCGCAAATTACTAACAACATAATTAGTAACTTTTTTAGTCCCGAAGATAATTTCATAGATTTCGGCGGCGGTTACGGTTTGTTTGTGCGTTTAATGCGAGACATCCGCTACAACTTTTTCTGGCAAGATAAATATTGTCAAAATCTTTTCGCCGAGGGTTTTGAAGCCAAAGGCATTAGCTCTTATCAATTACTAACTGCTTTTGAAGTATTCGAGCATTTAGTCAATCCTTTGGAAGAAATAAAAGAACTCTTAAAATATTCCCCAAATATCCTCTTCAGCACCGAAATTATTCCACCAAATAACCCAAAACCCGACGAGTGGCACTACTACGCCCTCAACGAAGGTCAACACATTTCTTTATATAGCCTTCAATCCTTATCAGTCTTAGCAGAAAAATTGGGCTTGAATCTCTACACCAATAATTCATCCATCCACCTGCTGACAAAAAAGAAAATATCTCAAGAATCTTTTGCAAAACAGTCTGAATATAACGCAGCAAAACTGAGACAATATTTGTGGCGATCGCGAGATTATCTAAAAACATTTGAACTCCTCAAAGCTACCGATAAAAAAACAAACATTCCCCAAACTCACTCCTTCGTCAGCCGGGAATTAGGAGTCAACGTCGCCGGTTTTGTTAAAGGAGAATTAGGCATAGGAGAAGGAGTAAGAGCAACAATTAGAGCCATAGAAACTACAGGCATTCCTTATGTCATTAATAACATCATCAGCACCCCCCACCGCAACTCAGATATTACCTATCAAGACAAATTTTCCCACGAAAATCCTTACCCCATAAATATCTTTCAAGTCAACGCCCACGAAGTCAACACCTTTATGAAAAGAGGGGCGATCGAAAAATACTTTCCAGGGCGATATAATATCGGTTTTTGGGCGTGGGAACTTACTAAATTTCCCCCAGAATGGATGTCGGCTTTTGCACCGTTTAACGAAATTTGGGCTTACAGCAACTACTGCGTGGAATCAATTGCAGCGGTCTCGCCGATACCGGTTATTAAAATGATGCCCAGTATTTCTTTGCCGATGCCTTCTCTGGTCCGAGAAGATTTAAAATTGCCGCCAGATAAATTTATCTTTCTATTTATATTCGACTTTTTCAGCCATCTGGAACGAAAAAATCCCATCGCTACTATTAAAGCCTTCAAACAAGCTTTTGGGGAGAGTAACCCGGACGTTTTGTTAGTGATTAAATGTTCTAACTCGCAAAAATTTCCTGCCGATAGAGCGAGATTAATTGAAGCGATCGCCAACAGCCCATCTATTAAATTAATAGACGGTTATTTATCCAAAGATAAAATTAACGCCCTGCTCTATCACTGCAACTGTTATGTATCCCTGCATCGCGCCGAAGGCTTTGGTTTAACTATGTCGGAAGCCATGTTTTATGGCAAACCAGTAATTGCTACTGGTTATTCTTCTAATATAGAATTTATGAACGTCGGCAATAGCTTTTTAGTCGATTACGAGAAAGTAGAAATATCTGGAAATTACGGACCTTACAAACGAGGAGATATTTGGGCAGAGCCCGGCGTCGAACATTGCGCCAATTTAATGCAATATGTTTTTAATAATTATCAAAAAGCCCAACAAGTAGGGGCGAGGGCAGCCAGGGAATTAAAGACTTTATTAAGCCCGGAGGCGATCGGGGAAAAAATTAAAAACCGTTTGGAATATATTGCTAAATTAACAGATAATTTCAGCAGCTTACCTCAACCGGGTTTAATCGCGCCATCCGGTTTTTCGTTATCCCAGAAACCCGGTTTTTTGAAAAAACCGGGTTTCTCGAAGGCAAAAAACCAACAGCCCTTAGTCAGTCTTTGCATCCCGACTTTTAATGGAGAAGCTTTTATTAAAGAAGCCCTTATAAGCGCTACTTCTCAGACATATCCAAATTTAGAAATAATCGTTGCCGACGACAGTTCCACCGATAGAACCGTCGAGATAGTCAGAGAATTTCAGCGAGAAAATCCCGCCGCTGACTTGCGAATTATTCTGCATCGAAATTATGGTTTAGTCGGTAATTTAAACTTTTGCATCTCCCAGGGGCGAGGTAAATATATTAAGTTTTTATTTCAGGATGACTTGTTGGCATCGAACTGCGTCGAGGAAATGGTTGAACTAGCAGAAAGCGATCGAGAAATAGGTTTAGTATTTTCTCCCCGGCGAGTGTTTTTAGAACCTGGGGCCGAGTCGAATCAAACTTGTATGGCAGCATATCGAGGCACTCAAGATTTACATAAAGATTGGTCGAATTTAAAAACAGTTCAGTGGGGGAAAGAATTATTAATAGATGCTAATTGGATGATAGGTCGGTTGAATAAAATTGGCGAACCGACAACGGTTTTAATTCGCAAAGAAGTTTTTGATAAAGTAGGAGTTTTCGATCCTAGCCTGACTCAACTTTTAGATGTGGATATGTGGTTGAGAATTATGGGGAATTTTAAAATTGCTTTTGCGAAGGAAACTTTATCGCAACTGCGGGTCCATCCCCGCCAGCAAACTCAACTCAATCTAACTTCTGGGAAAAATACTGAAGATTATCAGCGGTTTTATCAGAAATTATTAGAGGATTCGACTTATAGCTTTTTGAATCGGGAGCTTAAAGAAAAAGTAAGACGAAAATTAGGTATTAAATATGAATTGAATCTCTCCCAAATTTCAACTTTGGTTAAAGAGTATCAAAAATCTCTGAGGAACGATTCCGCATTAATTAATCTGCGACAAGCTCGCTTGGAACTTGCGAAGAGATTGGTGCAACTCCCAGCAGAAGAGTTGAAAAAAAGTTATGGGTTGGAACTTGGTAAAATACATCAAGCTTTGGCAAGTTGCGGTCTGAAAAACGAACCCATGACCGAGGAAGAAAACCGGTTTTTTGCTCCCATCGCCGAGGGCGTGGCTAAAGGTTGGAATTCCCCGAACGCCTTGCAATATTTTTTAGCTTTTATTCTTTATAAGTATGCTTATCAGTTGCCAGTTAATTACCAAAGGGCTCCCATACCGAGATGGTTGTTTTCTGATTTTCTGAAATTGATTTTCGAGACTCCTCTGAGCTTTCAGCAAAAAGAAGAATTAGAAAGCTATTGTCAATACCTGCAAGGTCTCATTCATTATATGAGAAGCAATGCTTTTACTAATACTAACCCAGAAGTCAGACAGAGTTTAGCTGCTTTTATTAAAAATAATGTCAATTTAACTGGTTTGTATCTGAGGGATTTACCGTTGGGAGATATCCAGAAGCAGTTAGCCGATATCTGGGAGTTTGCTTTGCAAAACGAGGGGCATCAACTCGATTATAATTTTTCTGCAAAAACAGACATTCGCTCTCCCATTCGCCTCGGTATTTTGTTGGATAAATTAGGCGCTAACGAGCAGACTTTTGCCATTATTCCTATTATTAAATATTTATACCGACAAAAATTCGATTTAGTGCTTTATAATTTACAGGTAGAAGATGATAGCCTGGCCGATTATTGTCAAAAATTGCCAATTAACATAGTCCAACTCCCAAAAACCTTGCTGCAACAAGCTCAGAGGATACGCAGAGACGACCTCGATCTTCTCTGGGTTGGTGCGGAGCCGACGGCTCGCGCTAACCCTATCGCTCAGTTGGCCCTACATCGCCTAGCAAGAGTCCAGCTAACAACTGCCACAGTTGCCCCAGATACCACGGGCATCCGCAATATGGACTATTTCATTTTGGGAGAGTTAACATTGCCACTCCCCCCAGGACCGGGAAGCCCTCAGCAGTATCGAGAAGAATTAAAAGTAATTGGGGGCAGCGGTTTTTGTTTTGAATATCCCGTACAGACACAGCCAGAAGTTAAGCCGACTCGTCAGAGTTGGGGGGCATCCGCCGATACGATCGTTTTCGCCTCCGGTGCGGCCAGATCGAAAATTGGCCCGGAATTGAAAGAAGCGTGGGTGAAGATTTTAGGGGCAGTGCCGAACTCCGTATTGGTGTTGTATCCCTTTGGGGAAGGAACTTTCGATTATGCTCTGATGGTTTTATTTAAGCAAATGCGATCGCTTTTGGCCCGTTCTGGGGTTGACAAAAGTAGGTTAGTTGTGATAAAAGGGTTAAAGTCTAGTGCAGATGCGAGGGAGTGTTTGAAGCTTGCCGATGTTTATTTGGACTCGTTTCCCTGGAGCGGGGCTGCATCTTTAGTAGAACCATTATCAGAGTCCGTCCCAACCGTCGTAAAGGAGGGAGCAACTCCTAGAGGACGACAAGGCGCGGCCATGCTGCGAGAATTGGGAGTTCCGGGATTAGTGGCAGATAACGAAAATAATTATATAAAATTAAGTATAGAATTGGGTCGCAATCGAGAATTGCGCCAATGGTACGGGGGACAGATCGAGCATAAAATGGCTGCTAATCCACAGTGGTTAGATGGCGGCAGTTATGCTGCGAAGATGGGAACCCTTTTAGAAAAGCTCGTTAAAAGAGGAATTAAATGAGCGATCGCTATGATTAAATCCTCTAATATTGGCCATATTCGGGTGGAACCTGAAGCATTTAAAAGCGTCACAGGGTTCTCAGGGAGAAGGCAGGGGGCGCGTTGCTCCGATAATATACAAAAATAGTTTAACAATTAACAACTAACAACTAACAACTAACAACTAACAATTAACAATTAACAATAAAAAAAATAAGTTAGTGCTGGTGAAACGGGAGATGAAATAAGGATGACAGAACTGTTTCAAGTAGGAGAGAAAATAGTGAAGGCAGAAGAAATACCAACGCTGTTAAAGCGGTATCAATTAATGCCTCATTTTTTGCGTGGATTGATAATAGATGACGCCATAGCCGATGTGACTTGCAGCGAGGAAGAAAAAGCGAAGGCTATGGAGCAGTTGATGGCGCAATATCAATTAACAACGCCAGAGACTAAAGAAGCATGGTTAAAAAGCCAGGGTTTAACCGAAGAAGAATTAGAAGAAATAGCAGCGCGACCAGTAGCGATCGAAAAATTTAAACAGGCAAAGTGGAGCAATAAAATAGAAAGGTATTTTCTCACGCGGAAAAGCAGTCTGGACAGGGTAGTATATTCTCTGATTAGAACCAAAAATTACAACTTGGCTCAGGAGCTATACTATCGGGTATCAGAAGGAGAACAGTCCTTTGCGGAAGTAGCCAGCAAATACAGCGAAGGCCCAGAGGCCAAGACGGGAGGTCAATTAGGCCCGGTACCGTTGAGCCAGCCTCACCCGGCCATTAGCAAGATTTTATCCGTAAGTCAACCAGGGCAACTATGGGCTCCGAGGGGTTTGGCAGAATGGAGCGTGATTATCAGGTTAGAAAAATTCATCCCAGCCCAATTGGACGAACAAATGCGACCGGCTTTAATAAACGAAATGTTTGAAACTTGGCTTCGAGAAGAAACAGCCAAGCTAGGAAATCTAGTGCTAAAGGAACGGGAAAAGTTGGAAGTGCAAATGAATAGTTAAGAAAATCGATGAGTCTCGGAATGTCGGTAAGATAGTCGCGACAATAAGCGAACAAAGACCGAGAGAACAAACAAGGTCTCAATTATAAAAAAAGAAAACTCGATGGCTAGTTCGACAATTTCTAGGTTACAGGTAGAGGAATTTCTGACAGAAAGGCATCCTTTCGATCGCCTTTCTCAAGAAACCCTAAAAAATTCAGTAGTAGGAAAGTGCCAGCTTTTGGGGTATAAGACGGGACAACCCCTATTCGAGCGAGACAAGATGCCCACGCAGATAGCAATAATCTATGAGGGGCAGGCCCGAGTATTGGGTTTAGACCAGCGATCGCAACGAAACACGAGCTTGCAAGTAGTAGGGCCTGGAACCGTATTGGGTTGGGTGGGTGCCATCAGAGGTATTCCCTGCGAAACGGCGATCGCCTCGACGGATTTAATCGCCATAACCCTACCAGTAGAAGATTTCCTGGCATTAGTAGCAGCCGAGCCCGCCTTTGGGGAAGTATTCACAGACCATGCCTCCCCCATAGAAGTATTCGAACTGCTAAGTGCAGAATTGGCAAGAAGGGCGGATATTTCGGTAAATACCAAAGAATACGCCAAAAAGATTTGGGAAGATACCGTTGTAGTCAACCTGCAAGGGGGCAATAGAAAGGAAGAAGACCTGGCTAAGGCTTTAGACTCAGAAAAAGTTTGGCTCGTAAGCAGCGGGGTAGTAGGAGATTATCCCACGGGGAGCAGGTTAGCTCTCAATGGGTCGAATAAATCAATAAAAATAGAAGGCCCCAGGGGAGCGAGGTTAATAGGATTTCCCGAAGAATCTCAGGCCGCCGCAGCCCCACAAGAAGAAATAGCCGAAGAAACTACCAACGGTAATGGCAACGGAAAATTAGCAACGATAGATATCTCGAAGATTCCCGAAGCGCCAGCACGTCCGCCGGGCCCGACAGTAAAAGAAGAAGCACTCCAAAACAGTAAATACCCAGTAATAAGAGCTAAGGGAGATCTAGAGGGGCCTTTGGCTTGCTTCCAAATGCTTGCCAAATATCTCAGGCTTAAGTTTCGCAAAGACGTAATTCGTCGAGTCCTGACAAATCAGTTGAGTAGCGCGGGCAGGATCTCGATGCAAGCTTGCGGGGCGATCGCTCAAATGATGGGATTGCAAGGCCAGCTAGTGCAAGTGCCGGCAATGTCGGTAAATCGACTAAGGGCCCCTGCCCTGATTCAATGGCAAGATGGCTTCGCGGTAATTTACAGCATTACCGAACAGGAAATAGTCTTAGCCAGTCCGGCACGGGGACTAGAGAGGCTAAAACCGGGGATGTTTGCGGAAATTTGGGGCGAAATGGGTCAAATCCTGTTGCTGACGGCCCCAAGCAGCGAAGAAAAGGAGCAATTTAGCTTTTGGTGGTTCGTACCAGCCTTGATGGAACATCGCACCGTCTTTATTGAGGTGTTGATTTCTTCCTTCTTCGTGCAGGTGTTTGGTCTGGTAAACCCGCTAATGACCATGATCATCATCGATAAAGTCATGGGCAACCGCAACATTGAAGCCCTAGATATGTTGGCCCTGTTGATGTTAATCGTGGCCCTATTCGAGGCCCTCCTCAGCGGTCTGCGTACCTTTTTATTCGTCGATACTACCAACAGGCTAGATGTAAAACTAAGCTCGGAGGTAATCGACCACTTACTGCGCCTGCCCCTGAACTATTTCGACAATCGGCGGGTGGGAGATTTGACCGGCCGAATTGCGGAACTGGCTAATATCAGAAACTTCCTCACGGGTACGGCCTTGACGGTGGTATTAGATGCCATCTTCTCGGTGATTTATATCGCGGTAATGTTGGCTCTTAACCCATTAATGACGGCGGTGGCTTTAGCTGGGGTGCCGTTTTTTGCGGTGATTATTTTGGTCAACTCTCCCATCATCCAACGACTGCTGCGGAAAAAAGCCGAACGTTATGCCGACTCTCAATCTTATTTGGTAGAAATTCTTAACGGCATCCAGACAGTAAAAGCTCAAAATTTGGAGTTGCGTTCTCGCTGGGAATGGTCTAGCCGTTACGCTCGTTTTATGACGGCGAGTTTTAATACAGTTCTGACCCAAACAACTGCCAGTTCTATTAGTAGCTTTTTGAATAAATTATCCGGTTTGGCCCTGCTGTGGGTGGGTGCTTATTTGGTCATAGACGGAAGCTTATCTGTAGGTGGATTGATTGCTTTTAGGATTATTGCCGGTAACGTGACGGGTTCTTTGCTTCGCTTCGTTAGCGTCTGGCAGAGCTTCCAGGAAGTAGGTATGTCGGTGGAACGCCTGCGGGACGTTTTGGATACTCCAGGGGAGGTGGATGAGGAAGACCGAAATAATATCGATATGCCAGAGATTAAAGGGCAGGTGAAATTTGAGGAGCTTTCCTTCCGCTTTGGCGAAAGCGGACCTCTTCAACTGGCAAATGTAAACTTGGACTTCCCTGAAAATTCTTTTGTGGGAATTGTGGGTTTGAGCGGTTCGGGTAAGAGTACGTTGATGAAGTTATTGCAGCGTCTTTATAAACCGCTTTCCGGTCGGATTTTTCTGGACGGGTATGATATTCATAAGGTGGAATTGTATTCGTTGCGCCGACAAATAGGGGTGGTGCTGCAAGATACTTTGCTCTTTAACGGAACGGTGCAAGATAATATTGCTTTGTCTAATCCCGATGCTAGTACCGATGAGATTGTAAGGGCTGCGAAAATAGCGGTGGCTCACGATTTTGTGATGAATTTGTCGGCTGGTTATAACACGGTGGTGGGGGAGAGAGGATCGAGTTTGTCTGGAGGACAAAGACAGCGAATTGCGATCGCTCGTACGGTTTTACAAAACCCAAATATCCTGATTTTAGACGAGGCAACTAGCGCTTTGGATTACAGTTCCGAACGTCAGGTTTGCGATAATTTGGCGGAGGCTTTTAAGGGTAAAACGGTGTTCTTTATTACCCACCGTTTGACTACGGTCAGAGGGGCAGATTCTATCATAATGATGGACCAAGGTTCTGTGGTGGAACAGGGAACTCACGAAGAATTAATGGCTCTAAAAGGTCGTTACTATTGCCTGTACCAACAACAAGAAGCGGAACAATAAAAAGTTGTTAGTTGTCAGTTGTTAGTTGTCAGTGGTTAGTTGTCGATAGAGGATTAACGATTGACAATTAACAATTAACAATTAAGCGGATAACAGGCGAGACGCCTGTTCTACTAACAATTAACGATTAACAATTAACGATTAACTATATTAACAACTAACCAGAAAAAATATGGCACAGAATACGACGGCGAGTTTCGAGCAACCGGTAATTTTAGAAAAGCCAGCGATTTTATCGCGGGTATTTATGTGGATAATTATGCTCGTAAGCGCCAGTTCAATAGTTTGGGCTTATTTCGCCGAGCTAGATCAAAACGTACCAGCAATAGGTCAACTAGAACTGAAAGACGGTGCGAGAGACGTTCAAGCGCCTACCAGCGGTACGGTGGTGAGACTTCATGTGGAAGGGGGCGATCGCGTGGAAAAAAATCAGCCCATACTAACTTTCAGACCGACAATTCCTAAAGCAGATTTAGCTTCTCTGCTAGAAGTGAAAGAGGCCCTCGAAAAAGAAAATGAATTCTACGAAGATTTAGTCGAAGGAAGAATACGGCAAGGAGAGCGTCCCGATTTAGAAGCATTGGCCAAAGACCGCCAAGCGCGACAAGCAGAAATAGATACTTACGAAGCTCTGATAAATCAGCTATATCGCAACTCTGGCAGAAGAATTAATATAGACTCCGGCCAGCGAGCGCTTTATGATAATGCCATAGCAGAATATAGCTCTAGGATAGGAGCAATTGAATTACAAATAGAAGAGCTGCAAAAACAATTGCAACAAGCCAGGCAAGAGGAAGAAGCGGCAAGAGATCGCTTGAGAGTGGCTCAAACTCAATTGGAATTTACCCGACAGCAAGTTCAATTCGCCCAACAACAATTAGACAATAGCAGGCAGCAAATAGTATTTGCTAACGAACAGTTAGAGAACTCCAAGCAACAGTTAGAGTATGCGAAGGAACAGCTAGCTAATTCTCAGGAGCAATTAAAGTATTCAGAAGAACAATTACAACTGGCTAGAGGACAGTTTACGAAATCAGAAGAGGTTTTGCAGTCAAATCAGGAAATTTTAGATAATATTTCGCCACTGGTGGAAGAAGGAGCAATAGCTCAGTTGCAGCAAAAACGGCAGCAACAAGAAGTTATTCGAGGTGAAAGCGAATTATTAGGTCAGCGCGATCGCATAGAATCTCGTTCTGCAGAAATAAATACCAGAAGAGGAGATATTAATTCCCGCCGGGCAGAAATAAATAACCGAGAAGGAGATGTGACCGCCCGCCTGGCAGAAATTAAAAGGATAGAAGGAGATATTAATTCCAGACAAGCGGAAGTCAGTTCCCGTTTAGCTAGTATTAATAGCAGTGAAGGAGAAGTTCAAGCACTCCAAGCAGAAATTAGGCGCAATCAATTAGAACAAGAACGCATCGCTGTTTCTATAGAAAGAACTAGGGAACAGTTGCAAAATACCAAAGATTCTTGGGCGAGAGAGCTATATAACAGAATTGCCACTAATAAAACGGCCCTCGCTGGCATAGATTCTCAGTTTAGCAGGCTACAACTGGATAATAAAAAAAGACTAACGGAGATGAACGCTCAAGTAGAAAAGCTGACAGAAAGCCGGAACGACCAAGTGTTAAAATCACCCGTATCGGGGATAGTATTCGATTTAACACCAGGAAGTAAAGAGGAATCTTCGTTAGATATAGGGAAAGACCCAATCTGTCAATATGTGATTAATGAAATTATAAAACCAGGAGATGTTAAGCCGAAAAAATGCGAGGAAGCTAATTATGAAGCGCAGCAAACGGAACCACTGCTAACAATTTTGGACGATGACGAAGGGTTGGAAGCAGTAGTTTATATTCAAAACAAGGATATAGCTTTAATATTGAATGCTTTGCGGGAAAAACGGAAAACATTGGAACCGTTAGACGGTGAGGAGTTAGCTGGTGGGGAAGTAGTAGATTGCGAACCGGGTAAAAGTTGCGTTTGTCCCGAACTTAGGGAAAACCGAGAAAAGTTGGGAATAAACGACCTGCAATGCGTTCCAGTAGAGGTGCAGGTACAAGCTTTACCTGCTAATGAATTTGGTACCGTTGCAGGGGAGGTAATCTCTATTAGTAAGGATGCCATACCACCGGACCCCCAGCAAGAAAGACCTTTCTTTTCTTTTGAGACTACCATTAAGTTAAGTCGTCAGACGGTGACTTTGGACAGGGAAAGCGATTTAGAGATTGCTCTGCAGAATGGCATGGCGGTTAATTCTAATATTAATGTCGGTAAGCGATCGGTATTAGAGCTATTCTTGAGCCGCTTTACCAGTAAGTTTAAGGGTTTGACTACTGTTAATTAATAGGTAATTGCTAGAGCAAGGGGCGCTGCCTCCGCACCTTGCAGGGTGCATCTCAATTTTGAAGAAAGCCAAAAATTAAACGCTTTTTGTTAGCGGTCAGTTGTTAGTTGTTAGTTGGACGGCTGACTACTAACTGCTAACAACTAACAAAAATTATTAATCTTTTGGTATTTTTACAAATATGAGATGCTCCCACCTTGCATCCCAATTTTCCCGATGTTTTTTACCCCTGCCGTTTCTCCGGTGGGGGTATTTTTGTTGTAAACTATTGGCTATTAATTTAGCAACGGATGATGCTGGTGGATGTAACTATGGATGTTAGTTGTTAGTCGTAGATCGTTCGCGATATTGAAGACAAACCCGGTTTCTTTGAGAAACCGGGTTTCTGGCCTCCTAATTTTTCATAATCCCTGCACGGATTGCTATAGTTGTTAGTCGTCAGTTAATTGGTTTTGCGCGGGCAATTAGCAACTCCAAATTCTCAATTCCCAATTCCCGATTTTTAATAATGCTTAAACATTTCCCCAGATTATCTGACAACAAAATACTTTTATTAATTCTCTATATTCTCCCAGTTGCTCTACTTTTATGGTTCGTGGCTAGCTTTAGCGTTAACGTTCCTTTTTGGGACCAGTGGAGATTGGTAAATATGTTCGATAAAGTAGGCAGCGGCAATGCTAGTTTTTCGGACTTTTTTGAAGTTCACGGACACCACCGCATCTTTTTCCCAAAAATTATTATTACTGCCCTAGCTTTTGCTTCTGGATGGAATACTCAATACGAGATAATTTGCAGCGTTATTTTTGTGGTTATAACCTTTTGGTTCCTGTGCAAAATTGCCGCGAGTAAAACGCAAAATAAAGGCGATAATTTAATGCATATCGCCAATATTTTAACCTGTATGTTGCTGTTTTCTTTGGTTCAACATCAAAACTGGTTGTGGGGGTTTACGCTTTTTTGGTTTTTGACTAATTTATGTTTGGTAATGGCGGTGTTTTTTCTCTGTTGTAATGAGAAGCGATCCTGTGGGGGCGAACAGGGGAGGCACCTGTTCTACGCCGGTACTTCCTGTTTTATCGGCAGCTTTACTTTAGCCCAAGGTTTGCTCGCTTGGCCGATTCTAATTCCAGCAGTTTTCTCTCTGGAAGGCAACTTCCGTCAAAAACTCAAAAGAGTTTTAATCTGGATGGGAATTTTTCTAGTTTCATGTTTCATCTATTCTCTTAATTACAACCCAATTCGCGAACCACAACCATTTTTATTTTTGGAACGACCTTTCGTAGTAATTAATTACTTTTTCACCGTTCTAAGTTTGCCTCTGGTGCGGGTTCCCATTCCTTCAATTATCGTCGGCTTTTTATTATTCTCGTGTTTCCTATTTTTTTGTTTCTATTTTATAAGAATAAGAGGCAAGATGCTGGTTCTACATCCAGAGGCATTGCCTTGGTTGTCCGTAGGTTCCTTCGCCATCATCTCATCCCTTTCTATTACCGCAGGACGGGCCCAATACGGCGTAGAAAATGCAATTATTTCCTCCAGATATACCACGACATCGGTCTTATTAATCGTTGCTTTAATTCATTTATTGGCATTGTTTTGGCGTCAAAACTCTCTCTCGAATTCAATATTTACTATTGGTGCGGTCATTTTAACAGGTATTATCGCTGTAAACTCGATTTATGTTATTAACAGAATTAAAACAGAATTGCCTTATATGCAAGGTAGAAAAGAGTGCTTGGAAATTATTAATTATCTGGAAAAGTCTGAATTTATGCAAGAAGCGCCAGAGAGTTGTTTGGTATTATTAAACGGCAAAACTTGGTTGGTCAGAGAAGGGGCAGAAATTATGGATAAATTGGGATGGCGTGAATTTCCCGACGAGATGGAATTTGTTAGCACGCCAGAACGGGTTTATGGTTATTTGGATACGCCTCCAGATGGGTTGGGGGAAACAGGCAAGATGCCTGTTCTACGGAATGAGGCGGTAACTGTAACTGGATGGGCGACTATTCCAGAAAGGGAGGAAACGCCGAATTTAGTGTTATTATCTTCAGGGGAAAATCGAACTTTTTTTGCCAATGCTTATGTAGTATTAGACAGCCCCGATCTAGCTAAAACTTTAAAGTCAAAGGAATACAAAAAAGCGAGATGGCAAGCGGAGTTTTCGGGTAAAGATTTAGGAATGGGAGAGGGGGCGATCGCTGCTTGGGTATATAATGCCAAAGACAAGCAATTTGTTAAATTAAGCGACGAATTAAAAATAGAAGTTAAAAAGCCTTGACAGTTCCGCCAATATTTGTTTAAATTTTCTAGTGAAGCAATTGGGGTGGATTATGACATTAATCGAAACATTAAAAGAAAATCGGCTCATGCAAACAGAACGAGAAATTAATAGTTTTGAAACGGCATTAGCTGAAATTGCTAATAATCCCAATGAAGAAGATTTACCCAAATATCATTTAATTCTGGACGATCGATGCCAACAACCCGAAGTAATGTTCGGTTTAGTTCACTTTCTGGAATCTTTTGAACCTGAAACTCAACTTCAAGCATTTATAAAAGTAATTCCTCAATTAGCGCTCGATGCTCCAGAATGGACCAAAATTTTACATAATCGTATTTTAAATGATGAATTTGCTTGTAATACTTATTTAAAAATTTTGCGATCGCTTAATTCAGAAAAGCCTCATTTTATTTATTATTTATTAGAAGAAAGTGCGGCAAATCATCTGAAGCGAGAATTGATTAGTATGTCAGCAGCAAACCAATAATACCAACGAACAAATATGACGATCGCCAATTGCCCTATATGTCAATCTCCCGAATTTAGCTATTATCCAGCGGGGCAAAATTACACCTTAGCAAAATGTCGCCAATGCGATATGGTGTGGGATAATAAGCCCCCGGCAGAACCGACGGCAATCTATCAGGCTAATTATTATCAAAACGAAGGAGGTAAAGGAGGTTATTCCGACTATTTAGCAAGCATGAAAATGAATAGCAAAACATTTAACCGCCGCCTGGTAGCTGCCGGGAAAAAGTTAGGAGGCGATATTGCATCCGCAACGCTTCGCGAACGCCCTTTATTATTAGATGTCGGTTGCGCTTTGGGAGATTGTTTGTTAGAAGCAAAAAAATTGGGATGGGAAAAGCCTAGGGGTTTAGAAGTATCGGAATATGCGGTAGAATTTGCTCGCAGCAGAGACTTATTAGTATTCCAAGGAGACTTATTTAATCATTCTTTCCAGCCCAACTCTTTCGATTTAATAACTCTCCAAGATATGCTAGAACATACCACAAATCCTCTATCTCAACTCGAAGCAGCTTATCAACTGCTAAAACCGGGGGGCTGGATTTTAATAACTACTCCCAACGTGGATGGAATCTTAGCTAAATTACTCGGTTCTTTCTGGTATCATTACAAACCTGGAGAACACTTGACATATTTTTCGTTAAAGACTATAAATATTGCATTAGAAAAGACTGGCTTTGTCGAGATAGAATCGAAACCTACCAGTAAATCTCTAAGCGTGGAATATATCTTGGACAGGCTGAAATATTATCAACCTCAAGTATTCTCAATTTTGCTTAAATTAGCTCGGAAGTTAAATTTAGATCGATTAGTTTTTGAAGTGGGAACAGGGGAGTTAGAAGCGTGGGGACAAAAACCGACAAATCGCTGAAGCGATTACTACGAACAACGAACAACTAATAATTAACTATGAACGTAATTAAAACAGAAATACCAGATGTTTTATTAATCGAACCCAAAGTTTTTGGGGACGATCGCGGCTTCTTTTTTGAAAGTTTCAACCAGAAAAGTTTCTCAGACAAAACAGGAGTAAATCTTGACTTCGTTCAAGACAATCATTCCCGTTCTGTCAAGGGAGTTTTGCGAGGTTTGCACTACCAAATAGAACAAACTCAAGGTAAGTTACTCAGAACAGTTGTCGGAGAAATATTCGATGTCGCCGCAGACATTCGCAAAAATTCTCCAACCTTTGGCAAGTGGGTAGGTTATATGCTAACTGCGGAAAATAAACGACAACTTTGGATACCGCCGGGTTTTGCCCACGGTTTTTTAGTAGTATCTGAAGTGGCGGAAGTTTTGTACAAAGCGACGGATTATTACGCGCCGCAACACGAACGTTCTATTCTTTGGAACGACCCAGATATTGGCATTGAGTGGCCGATAGAAGGGATAACGCCAATTTTATCTAAAAAAGACGAAGCAGGTAAAACATTTAAAACAGCGGAAATATTTGAATGAAAATATTATTAACAGGACTGGACGGACAATTAGGCAAACAATTGCAATCTTTCCTCGCACCTTTGGGGGATTTAACTACTGTAGGACGGGCAACTTTAGACTTAGCAAATGCTGAGGATATTTATAAAGCGATCGAGGAAGTTAAGCCGGAAATAATTGTTAATGCGGCAGCTTATACTGCGGTTGACAAATCGGAAAGCGAAGTGGAATTAGCCACGGCAGTTAACGGTACGGCCCCAGGGATTTTAGCCGCCGAAGCTGAAAGGTTGGGGGCGACTTTAATTCATGTTTCGACGGATTATGTATTTGATGGAACTCGAAGCGTTCCTTATTTGGAAAGCGATCCTACTAATCCCCTCGGTGCTTATGGCGCTTCTAAGTTAAAAGGTGAAGAAGCAATTGAGAAGACCAATGCCAAGTATGTTATTATCAGAACTGCTTGGGTTTATGGTGCTTATGGCAAGGGAAATTTTGTCAAAACTATGCTGAGATTGGGGAAAGAAAGGGAGGAATTGCGAGTAGTTTACGACCAAGTTGGAACTCCGACTTGGACGGGAGATTTGGCAGGGGCAATTAGTCAATTAATACCCCGTTTGAGTGGAGATAATTTGGGGATTTATCATTATACCAATAGCGGGGCTATTAGTTGGTACGATTTCGCGATCGCCATTTTTGAAGAAGCAGAAAAACTCGGTTTTCCTCTTAAGATTAAACGAGTGGTTCCTATTACTACTGCCGAATATCCAACACCGGCAAAACGCCCTGCTTATTCAGTATTAAATTGCGCCAAAATTTCCCAAGTTCTCGAAACTTATCCGCCCCACTGGCGGGAAGGTCTCCGACAAATGTTGAAGGAGTTGGCAGAGATTTCGTAGAACAGGCGTCTCGCCTGTTATCCGTAGAACAGGCGTCTCGCCTGTTTCCGTAGAACAGGCGTCTCGCCTGTTTCCGTAGAACAGGCGTCTCGCCTGTTATCCGTTACCGCTGGAACAGGCGAGACGCCTGTTCTACAATTATTTTTTTATGTTAATGAAAGAAAAGCTAAATTGGGGATTTATTATCCCAACAATTATCGGATTTTTACTACCAGCAATCTACGTTTTATATCTGATATCGCAAGCGGGGCATCTGCTCAATTTCGACTATTGGTGGATGATAAAAAATATCTACTCAATAGATGGCTTTTCGACAAATCCTTTCGACTGGATGTTTCGCGCCAACGAACATTTTGTCCTAATTCCCGCTATTATTTACGCCCTCAATATTGTTATTACCAAAGGCTCAAATATTGGTCTGTGTTTGGCAACATTTTTATTAGCTGTAGTTCAAAGTGTTTTTTTAATTAAATTATTGCCAGAAAAGGTAACAGGGAATAGCAGGGTTCTGCGGTTATTAATAATCTGTATTTCTCTATTTAACTTTACCCCCGCAGCCGCCCATAATTGGATGCGAGGTTATAGCGGCGTGCATTGGGTTATTGCTAATTTATTTGTTATTGCTTCTATTTATTGCCAGACAAAATTATTACAATCTAATCCTAACAAATGGGCAATTGCTAGCATCATCTTCGGCATTTTAGGCTGCATCAGTTACAGCACTCCGCTAGCATTATGGCCGATATTATGTGCTGCTTCGCTTTTAATGCGGTTGCCAAGGCGGATTATTATTGCTTATTTTACCTGTACAATTTTAGTCGTAGGTACTTATTTTATTACCTACAAAACCCCCTCCCACCATCCATCTTTATCCCAAGTTAATCTTGTCGATACCCTCGCCTATATTCCTGTTTATTTAGGAGCAATTTTCAGTCATAATATTCCGGTTGCTTTAATAATTGGAACTTTCGGTTTAATTTTGGCGGCAGTTTTTCATCTTTATTGGTTATTATCAAAACCGTTGAATAATATCGACTGGTTGCCGTGGTTGTCGATAATAATCTACAGTTTTGGAACGGCATTAATGGCAGCAATTAGTCGTTCTGGTTTTGGCATCGAACAAGCGATCGCCTCCCGTTACGCTACCCTCCCCGCCCTTTTTTGGTTGAGTCTAATCGTCTTAACAATTTTTAGGATAAACCAGACACAAATCTCCTCTATTTCCAAGGGGAAAATCTCAGAAACCCGGTTTTTTAAAAAAACCGGGTTTCTAGATCGGCTATTTAGAAAAAAGCAATATTTTCTAATACCAGTAGTCGCAGTGGTGACAGTTTTAACAATCTTAACCTACGGAGTCGGGGGCAAAACTGCGGAGGCGATCGCCCTAAGAGCAACCTATCAACCTTTAGTAGCATTATCCGTACAACTTAATATCGCCGACCCCCTATTAATTCAGGAAAAAGTAGGCAACAGACCGGAAGCTTTTATTAGCTTATTAGATGCATTAAAAGCTCATAATTTAGTGCCTTTTCATAAGAATATTAAAAATGATAATTTTTGCGTTCCATTAGGAATAAAAATTGATAGCAATCTATTAACAAACGAACCCCAAGAAAACGTGCCCGGATATTTCGATCCCATAACCCAATATACCCCCGCAACAGCCAGAGTAAAAGGTTGGGTGGGGGAAAGCGACAAAATTAAATGTATTGCCATCCTCAACCAAGATAGAATAGTAAGAGGTTTTGGGATGTCTGGCTTTCCCCGCCCCGACGTAGCCGAAATTATGGGTTCCGAGTTTGAGTCATCGGGCTGGAAAGGATACATCGAAGCATCCCCAGACGATGTTTTAGCTGCCTACGTTTCCTTGAAAAACCGTCCCGGTTGGGTAGTATTGCGCGATAAGCGCAGTTTAATTAATAATTAATAATTAATAATTAATAATTAATTATCTAATTCAAAGGCCAACCAATAACCCAATTGTTAATTGTTAATTGTTAATTGTTAATTAATGTCAAACCGCCTAAGTTTTGTAATACCAGTTCGCAACGAAGAAGCGACCATAAAACCTCTATTCTATCGCATCAACGAAGTCATGGTTCGAGAAGGAATAGATAGTTATGAAGTGCTGTTTATCGACGATGGCAGTAGCGATCGCTCTTGGAAAGAAATAACAGAACTAATCCCCCAACATCCCACCTTAATTAAAGGTATCAAACTCCGCCGCAACTTTGGCAAGTCAGCCGCCCTTTCCGCTGGTTTTGGCAAAGCAACTGGTAACATTATTTTTACTCTCGACGGCGACCTTCAAGACGACCCCGCAGAAATTCCTAAATTTTTGCAAAAACTAGAGTCGGGATACGATCTAGTCACCGGCTGGCGAAAACGTCGCAACGATCCGCTTTCTAAGACCTTGCCCTCGAAACTATTTAATCGAGTAACATCTCTGCTGACTGGAGTCAAATTGCACGATTTTAATTGCGGTTTCAAAGCTTATCGAAAAGAAGTCTTGGACTGTATTAAATTGTACGGAGAATTGCATCGATATATTCCAGTTTTAGCGCACAGTCTCGGATTTAGAATTACCGAAGTTGCAGTAGAACACCATCACCGGCAACATGGCAAATCGAATTATGGATTAGAACGTTACGCCCGAGGTTTTCTCGATCTTTTGACCGTATTGGCAACTACTCATTATTTACGCAAACCGGGTCATTTGTTTGGTGGTTTGGGATTATTGGTGGGTGCCGTTGGCGTAGCAGCTTTGATTTATTTAAGCATATTATGGTTGATGGAAATTAGACCCATCGGCACTCGTCCTTTATTCTTTTTTGGGATTTTATGCGTCATTTTATCGGTGCAATTGATATCTTTAGGAGTCTTGGCGGAGTTGGTTACTAGGAATGTCAACGATGATTATGTCGAGAAGCAGATTTGCGAGGTTATTGATGAGTCGGAGAAAAAGAGCGATTAAAAATGTAAACTAGGAGGTTGAAAAATGACACCCATTCAAAAAGCAAAAGAAGAGTTGTTTGTAGTAATTGAAAAATTACCAGAACATAGACTGGCAGAAGTTTTGCAATTTGCTAATTTTTTGCTGTACTCTCAACAACAGTTTTTGGAATTTAAAAAAGAAGATTCTACATCTTCCGAGAAAACTGAAATAAAGGGGGGCGATCGCGACCCTCTATCAAACTTTATTGGTGCGATTGAATCCGGTTCTCTAGCTCAAAATATCGATAAAGAACTTTATTGGCAATAAACTGTTGCCAGAAAGATTGTTTGACTTATTATCATCTCAATAAAGATGAAATTAATGCAGAAATTGCAGCAGAAGAGGCAGAGGGCGATCGAATTGAGGCAGAACATAAAGCAGGAAAAGTTACAACTAAGAACTATAGCAAGCCTAAATCATTCGTGATATTTTAGAAACCCGGTTTCTTGAAGAAACCGGGTTTCTTGCCCCCAAATTTTTCAGAATCCCTGCACAGATTGCTATAACAACTGAAAATTAACCCTTAACGCTCGTACTTTTCCAATAAAGGCTCCAATTTAACATCGGATAACAACTTACCATAAGGAGCGCGCACTTCCACATTTTCCGAGCTATTTTCTCCGACCAAAGCTGTCTTAGGAGTCAAAATATATCGTCCTTGATGAGTTCTTCGATCGCCAGTAATACGGAACTCTAAATCTCGATTGTAAGTATCCTTGGCGTACTGAAGATGGAGGCGAGTAATAAAAGCGCGATCGCCACTAATTCCTAACTCTTTCAACTCCTCTGGATTTAAAGGTTCGCTACTACAAGGATCGCAAGAAGCAGTATCCCAAGCATACTCCGTTACCACCGTTTCTCGCCCCGTCGCCTTAATAGTTGAAGCTAGCAAATCTTTATAAAACTCCCCAAAACGCGGTTCTATTTCCTGGGGAACAGCAAAATTACTAGGAATCATCACGTTAGTGTAATTACTAGCCTCCGCCCGACCGTACATACTGAGGAAATAAACAATAATACTTTGAGTGCCTTCGGAGTTAATTTTTCCTAATTGAAAAGGCAGCATAATATTGCGGGCATTAGCAACCGTAAATTGTAAGGGTCGCAAATCTTTAAAACCCAGTCTTTGTTGCGCTTCTAAATTGACTTTAACTACAAAAAAGAAAAGGTTTTTGTCGATATAAGGTTGCAGATAGCGGGCGCTACCTCCAGGTAGTTGATATTGATTTTCTCGCAACCAACTTTCTAAAGCATTTGATTCGGTAGCGCTGAGAATTACCACATCATATTCTCCCACGCTAAACCGTTCTATTACCCGTACTGGAGCGCTTTCTGGAAGGGCATTATCTGTTAAAACGGGCCCGTTTCTTCTAAATTGCTGGGAGGCATCGTATCGAACCAGTCGCGGTGCGGTAAAATCATTTAAACGTTGAAAAAGATTATCTGGAATTACCCGAACGTCTTCTTTTTTTAGAACCACTGGGACCGGTAAAACTAGGGCAAATTCTTCCGGGTCTCCTTTATAATCAAATGCCAAACTGTAGGTTGTGCGATCGCCTTGATGGGCTATAGCGACTTCCGAACGATTGTTAAACATTTCAGCATCCACTTTAGCCACGAAAAAACCGCAAAATGCTAATACGTTTCTGGTGTTTAAAGAAAGTATGCCAATAAAAATTGTTAAAAACAAATACAAATGTTTTTGCTTAATCTTTACCTTAGAACTATGAAACATTTTAACCTCTATTTTTGACTATTTGTAATAGTTTAAGCCGTTTTCTAAATATCGTTTTAATTCCCCTGCCATTCTCTCCATACCCTTTTGTTCGTCCTGCTTGATAAAAGGTAAAAAAAGGCGAGTCAACCAGCCAGAAAATTCTTCGCGATGAACGTATTTAGTGCGCCTAAAACCAATTTTTTGTAATTCAAATATATGGTAGCTGCGAAACCCAGGAATTTGAGAAACCCAAGCCAGACAAATTTCTGGTTGTATTAATGTTACAGTAGGCTCAAACTCCGTTTCATCTTCACCTTGAGTCCGCCAAAGGGATAAATTTACTTCCTCTCCCTGTTTGAAAGGTTTGCTGGAGTCGCGATCGAATAAAAAAGTATTCCACTTCACCCAATGCTCTTTATGAAAAAGTACCAGCCAAACTTTGCTTATGGAAGCATTAATTTCAATTTCTGTGTAGAGAGTCGGCATAATAACTTTAGATTTTAGACTGAAGCAGATGGGAAAAGGGTCGCCCCCATCTGGTGCTTATGGAAAGAGCCGTTGTATTTAATTGAAACTTTAACAGCAATAACCATTAAGATAGAGAACTTAAAATCCCAAACAAATCGACCATGACAGAACTAACTCCAAACCCATCCTTTAGTTTAACAATGCGCATAGAAGTCCCCAACCGTCCGGGGATGTTGGCCTCAGTAGCTCAGGCAGTGGCCACCGTCGGCGGAAGTGTCGGACATCTGGACTTAATAGAGCAAACCCGCAAGATAACTCTGCGAGAAATTACCATCGATGCCTCCAGCACGGAACACGCCGAAAAAATTGTCGAAGTTGTCAAAGCACTGCCAGAGATAAAAGTTATCGAAGTCTCCGATCGCACTTTTGACCTCCATCGCAGCGGCAAAATTACCGTAGAAAGTAAAATACCTCTGAAGTCCCAGGCAGATTTAGCGATGGCCTATACTCCCGGGGTGGGTCGAATTTGTAAGGCGATCGCCGAAAAACCAGAAGAGGTTTACAACCTGACCATCAAGCAAAATACCGTAGCGATCGTCACCGACGGTAGCGCCGTATTGGGACTCGGCAACCTCGGCCCGGCAGGGGCCCTTCCCGTCATGGAAGGTAAAGCCATGCTCTTCAAAGAATTTGCAGGCATCGACGCCTTCCCCATCTGTCTCGACACCCAAGACACCGATGCCATAGTCGAAAGCGTCAAGAATATCGCCCCAGTGTTCGGAGGAGTGAACTTAGAAGATATTGCGGCCCCTCGTTGTTTTGAGATAGAAGCCAAACTGCGGCAAATCTTAGATATTCCAGTGTTTCACGACGACCAACACGGCACCTCTATCGTTACTTTGGCAGCTACGATCAATGCCCTTAAATTAGTTAATAAATCAATAGAAGAAATATCCATTGTTATTAATGGTGCCGGTGCTGCTGGTGTAGCTATTGGTCGGTTGTTGCGAAAAGCGGGGGTCAATCAAATTATCATGTGCGACTCCAAAGGCATTATTTGCAAAAATCGCGATAGCTTAACTCCAGAAAAAACCGAATTTGCCGGAGAGAAGGAGGGTTCGTTGAGCGATGCAATGGTGGGGGCCGATATGTTTTTAGGTGTAAGTATGCCAGGATTAGTTAATCCCGAAATGGTGCGGTCTATGGCCAAAGACCCCATCCTCTTTGCGATGGCCAACCCAATTCCCGAGATCCAGCCAGAATTGATTATGGGAGATGTAGCAGTGATGGCCACGGGTCGCAGCGATTATGCCAATCAAATCAATAACGTTTTGGCATTCCCAGGGATATTTCGGGGTGCTTTGGACTGTCGGGCCAAGACCTTCACGACTAATATGTATTTAGAGGCAGCAAAGGCGATCGCCTCCTTAGTCCGACCAAGCGAACTCGACAAAGAACATATCATTCCCTCAGTATTCGACCGCAGGGTGGTAACTGCAGTAGCGACAGCAGTCTCTCATACGGCCCGTCAAGATGGAGTAACGATTTAGTTTTATTATTTAAGTCCCGACCTCTGTAGCTCAGATTTACCATACCCGGTTTCTCAAAAATCGGGTATGAAATCTTTTTCTAATTAACAATTAATAATTAATAATTAATAATTAACAATTGACAATTTAAGTCTAAGCCGCTCGTGGCAAGTTATCGGGCTTTTTGACTGTTTGAAAAATTTAAAAACTATTTTAGCTTCCGTAGAAAAAAGCTATATATTACCCATAATAAATAATTAAAAGTAGCGGATAAAAATAAAAATAAAATGACTCAATCTTTAAAACCAGCAAAAACAATTAAAATGAGATCGAAAAAACGCCAAGCTTCTTTGTTTGAAAAAATAATGGCAATTGTAGCAATGGCGAATCTAGCTTTAGTGTTTTTTAATATGACCTACGTCCCCATGCGGGATTTGTACTTTCGCTATCTTCCAAGTTTAGTCGCGATTTACGACCCAGTTAAAGGAATCGAACCAAACCGAGATACTCAAAAATATTTAGATACAGTAGAGGAACTGAAAGCAGAATTAAGTCCCACATCCGAGTCTCCCCAAGAAGTTAGCAGATTGCTCGAAGAATTGCGAGAAGAAAGCGTCGATATGATTAATGAAAATCCCTTTCAAACTGCTGGGAAAAGCGGAGTTTTAGAAAGAATAAAAAATCGAATGAGGGATAAAGTTCCTAATTCCGAAGATTCTGCAAAAGAAGCATTTGAAATTTTTTGGAGCAAAGAATATTTAGAACGAGAAGGCTGGATAGAAGAAATGAATTGGTTTGAAAGCCAAATAAAACCATTAATGGAAATTAACTATTATCGAGGTATTGGGGAAAGTGGAGAACTAACTGACTATTTTTGGAAGATAGATTTACCTTTTATTATCCTTTTTGGTTTAGAATTTCTCGCTCGGACTTTTACGATTAGTCGGCGTCATGTAGGGGTGAGTTGGCGAGACGCTATGCTATGGCGATGGTACGATATTTTTCTACTCCTGCCTTTTTGGCGATGGTTGCGAGTAATTCCAGTGACAGTTCGCTTGCAGCATGGTAATTTATTAGATTTAGAACCTATAAGAGCTCAAGCAAGTCGAGGTTTTGTTGCTAGCTTTGCTAGAGAATTAACAGAAGTGGTATTGCTTCAAACCATAGATAAAATTCAGCAAGATGTTAACAGCGGGGATCTAGCCAAACGGCTATTTAGTGGCGAGCAGCGCGAATATATAGACTTGAATAATATTAATGAAATAGAAGAGATATTTAGTCGCTTGCTGCGAGTTGTTTTTGTCAAAGTTATGCCCGAATTAAGACCGGAGATAGAAGCTTTATTGCGATACAATATCGAAGGATTCATTAAAGAATCTCCAGCTTATAAAAGATTAAAGCCAATACCAGGTTTTGATAACTTAGCCGATGGATTGGCAGAACAGTTAGTAACAGAGCTATCTAATTTAGCAAGTTTTGGTCCCCAGAACGCTTATGAAAACATACAAAAATCCATGGACGATCCCGTAGGTACTGAATTATCAAATAAATTGGTGTCGCACTTCGGCAGAACATTAGGAGAAGAAATCAAAAAAGAACAAACCTTGGCAGAATTTCAATCTCTAATTTCAGCTTTTTTAGAAGAAGTAAAAGTCAATTATGTGATGCAAATTAGTCAGGACGATGTAGATCGCATTATCGAACAAAGCAGAGAATTGCATATTAAAGGCCAACAATCCCCTGAACCCCTTAGATAATAGAAAACTCCGCCGGCGAAAATGAATGCTACAATGAAACCCGTATATGTAAAAAAGCTTGCAGGGGACTGGGCCAAGATAAGCTGAAGCCTAGAAAACATAAGGCATAAGGCACAAATAAAGCTCGACAGTAAGAGCAGCAGCCTAGCAAGTATTTACCGCTTTATAATGGCCACATATAGAGTTAAGTGGCTGGTTTTAACTGGTAGTGGGTCAAGCCCACTTTTTTTGTTGTATTTTTTTCCATGACTCATCCTTTAGTACCAAAAATAATAGATGTTGCTACCCCGATCGCCCGAGAATTGGGGCTAGAAGTAGTGGGAGCAGTATTTCAAACGAACCATAACCCTCCAGTTATGCGAGTAGATATTCGCAACACAAAGCAAGATACGGGTGTGGATGACTGCGAACGTATGAGCGTAGCTTTGGAAGAAAAATTAGACTCGATAGATATTATTCCCGATGCTTATTCGCTAGAAATTTCTAGCCCCGGGATTTCTAAATACCTGTCTAGCGATCGCGAATTCCAAACCTTTAAAGGCTTTCCCATAACCGTTCAAACCACAGAAGCTTACAAAGGCAAAACAGAATGGACGGGAAAACTTATTAGTCGAGATGAAACAGCAGTTCATATAAATCAAAAAGGAAGAAAAGTTTCCATTAAGCGAGAATTAATTGCCAAAGTAGAACTATCCGAAGAAAAATAATTCCCTGCTGGGGCAGCGGTGAGAAAGATCGAAAAGGCGGCAACCGAGAACCAAAAGAAGATTATTAAACCGTGAATGTTAGTCGGTTTGCCAAAGCTCAAAATTAATTAATAGGAGGAGAATAATAAAATCATGTCAATGGTTCGTTTGCCCGGACTTCAAGAAATGATTGATAGCATCAGCAAAGAGCGCAATCTACCAAAACAAGCAGTTCAGACTGCCTTGCGAGAAGCCTTGTTGAAAGGATACGAGCGCTATCGCCGCACCCAAAGGCGCGAAGAACTCAACTTTAATGAAGATTATTTTGATAACTTTGAAGTAGAACTAGATGTTGAAGAAGAAGGATTTAGAGTTCTTGCCACTAAGACTATTGTCGAAGAAGTGACAAATCCCGACCATCAAATAGCCTTAAAAGAGGTATTGGAAGTAGCCGACGAAGCGCAATTAAACGATACCGTTTTCTTGGATGTAACGCCCGAACAAAACGAATTCGGTAGAATGGCAGCAATTCAAACAAAACAAGTACTTGCTCAAAAACTCCGGGATCAGCAGAGAAAAATGATTCAGGAAGAGTTCCAAGAATTAGAAGGAACAGTATTGCAAGGGCGAGTATTAAGGTTTGAAAGGCAATCGGTAGTATTAGCTGTTAGTAGCGGTTTTGGCAGGCCGGAGGTAGAAGCAGAACTGCCAAAAAGGGAACAACTGCCCAACGACAATTACCGAGCTAATGCTACTTTCAAGGTCTATTTAAAACGAGTCTGCGAAGGCTCTACCAGAGGACCACAACTGCTGGTATCGAGAACCGATGCCGGTTTAGTGGTGTATCTTTTTGCCAATGAAGTGCCAGAAATTGATGAGGAAGTAGTAAGAATTGTGGCAGTGGCCAGAGAAGCAAATCCGCCCTCGCGCTATGTGGGTCCGAGAACAAAAATCGCTGTGGATACGTTGGAAAGGGATGTGGAGCCTGTAGGAGCTTGTATTGGGGCCAGAGGTTCCCGCATTCAGGTGGTGGTTAACGAGCTTCGGGGTGAAAAAATAGATGTGATTCGTTGGTCCCCCGACCCCGCTACCTATATAGCTAATTCCTTAAGTCCAGCTAGGGTCGAAGAAGTGCGATTGATGGACCCCGAAGAACGCAGGGCTCACGTTCTGGTCCCAGAGGACCAGCTTAGTTTGGCTATTGGTAAAGAAGGTCAAAACGTGCGGTTGGCGGCAAGGCTTACTGGTTGGAAAATAGATATTAAGGATATTGACAGGTACGATCGCGACGAAGAAGACACCAAGCAAGCCGAAGAATTGACTCGCAGAGAGGCATATATCGCGGCAGCCGACCTAGAATATGAGGAGGAGGAGGAGGAAGAAGAAGAAATAGAAATGGAAATGACTTCAGGAACAACACCTGATGAAGATGAAATAGAAGATGAAATAGAAGATGAAATAGAAGATGAAATAGAAGATGAAATAGAAAAACTTCAGAGCGAAGAAGAGCCAGCAGAGGAAATAGAGACTTTTTCATAGAAAACTCCCGTTTTTCCCAAACTTGGCAAATAATCTAAATCGTGTCTGTCCCCCAACTGCAAGCTAAAGTAGCTCTAATCGAGATGAAACCTAACTACCGTCGTTGTGCGATCTGTAGAAAAGTGGCCCATAAAGAAGCTTTTTGGCGAGTTGTTAGGCTCTCCTCTTCCCACATGGTACAATTAGATAAAGGAGAGGGGCGCTCTGCTTATCTCTGTCCCCAAGCTGACTGCCTTAAGGCGGCTCAGAAAAAAAATAGATTGGGACGCTCTCTAAAAGCGCCCGTAAATAAGGAGATATATCAAGCACTGGAGGAGCGTTTGGCTAGTTCTATTGTTTCAGGCGATCGCCCGGAGACAGAAAAAACTTATTAATAGAGTCAATTAGCAGCAGATGAAAACCGCTTAAGTTTTTCCCTTATTGCTTCTTGTTGCTAGTGAGGTTGGAAATTTTGGTAGCCATAGATAGTTGCTAGGCATAGTTTGCCAAATAGAACCACAAACAAACCCACTCTAGTTCGTTTAGTCCCTTTTAACTTTATTTAACTAGAGGCGAAAGCCTACAAAAAAGAAGCTACAAGGAAATTTTAGTAAGATAAACAGGAGAAAGCAGTAGAAAGGCACTGACTGACTGACGGTAGTGTAAAAGTAAAGACTCAAGTAAAGTAAGAAATAGTAGCAGCCAAAATCCACCCAAAAATTAGCAAAAAAAGGCAATAAATCCTAAGCAGTAAACGCAAAATTCCCTGGAATGCCTCGTTCTGGAGAGAAAGGTAAACGAACAGGGGAAAGTTATTGACGGGAGCATCTCATCGAAGCAAAAACGCTTTCTTACCTATTACCTATTACCTATTACCCATTACCAAAAAGCGTTAAATTCTTGGCTTTCTTCAAAATTGAGATGCACCCGTTATTGACTAACAAAAACCGATTTTTCGGCAATTAAACAAAAAAACAACAAAATTATAAAAGGTAGATTGTCTTCTTAATAACTAATACCGATATTTGAACCTATATTTCTCTTCATTCCTAGAAGGGAAAAAACATTATTTCCTATTTCTAATTTACCCAAAAATATCTGGGAAAAAATTAGGCAAAAATGAGGAAAAAAAATCTGAGTAGCTCCCTAGAGAGGCGCAAAACCTATTCCCAGAAACCGGGTTTATGATGGGGAAAATGCCGATACTTCGTTAAGAGAGCGTCAGAAGCCCGGTTTCGCAGGCGGGAATTCTAGTGGATTTTAGCTATCTCAAGATGAAGAAACTATAAAGATCGCTATCTATTATAAAGAAAGGAAAATGACTGGAATGTAATATTTAGTAAAAACTTGCGAATCGGCAAAGTAAATATAGCTTGGTACTTTGAGGCAAGATTGGATGAACAACGGCAAAGTAAGAATTTACGAATTATCAAAGGAATTAAATTTGGAAAACAAAGACATATTAGCAGTTTGCGACTCTCTAAACATTTCAGTGAAGAGCCACAGTAGCACTATTACAGAATCAGACGCAGAAAGGATTCGCAAAACCGCAGAAAATATGCCCCACTCAGCGGGTAAGTCCCCTGGTAACGACCGAGGCAATTTACAACAAAAAGACTCAGGGTCTAATGCAGGGGAACGTAAAAAGCAGCAGATACTAGAAATCCGCAAACCTAAAAAACAAAAAGAGAGGGCCAACAATGAAGAACAAGGCCAAAACAATAATACTTTAGTGGCCACTCCTCCCCAAGCTCCCGTGTCTGTTAAGGAAGCTCGATCGCCAGTAAAACCGAAACTAAATTCTCCTCCAAGCCCCCAGTCAGATCGAGAAGCAGTAAATGGTGTTGCAGCAGAACCAGAGGCAGAACAACAAGAGAATAAAAACAACTCCTCAACTTCAAGGGATACATCCTCGGAAAAATTAGAAAAAGAAAAAGTAGAGTTGGTAGGGCCGCCACCTAGACCGACCAATTCTACTCGCAAACAAGGGATTTCTCTACCGACCCTAAGCGATCGCCCTACACCGAAAAAGAAACAGGATGCAAAAAGGAAGAGGGATAAGGACAAAGGAAGGGACAAAGAAGATGATTCTCTGTCCGCAAGGGTAAATAAAGGTACATCGGATAAAGCAATGCCCAAGCCCGTCGTGGCCGAAAGTACCGATGCTCTAAAGGGTAAGGAAAGGCCTCGAAAAGGGAAACCAACGGTCAAAATCAAACCAGTTCCAGAATTGCAGCGACCGCAACCGGCTCGTAAGCCCGCTCCAGTAGGGAAAGTAGATGGAGAAGACGATCTAGATGAAGACAACAAAGAACTTCAAGAGCCAGAAAATCAAGATCTGGAACTGGAATTAGAAAAACCGAGGCGAAAAGCAGTAAGCCCAGCGAAACTAACCCCGCCCCGGGTCAACAAGCGCGCTCCAAAATGGGAAGACGAAGAAGAAGATGGCGAGGGACGGCTTAAAAGTGCTAAAGCGGCAGCCAAATCTAAACGTCTTCGTCCTAAGCCTATAGATGATGATGATGTGGATCTCGATGAGGACGAATCTTTAGAGATGCCAGCGCCGGCAACAGTTAGCTTGTCTCTGGCCAGACCTCCTAAGCCGAAAAATAATCAAGCTCCCAAACAGAAACCAAGCCCCAGTATGCCGACCATTGCGGGGCCCGATAAAAATAAGAAAAGCAAACCTTCTCGGGATGGATCGGGGGATAGCAATTCTCAAGCATCCGAGCCCCAGCGACCAGAAACATTAGTTTTGGCAGAATCAATGACCGTGCAAGAGTTGGCAGCAACTTTGTTGGTTCCCGAAACGGATATTATTAAGCGCCTGTTTATGAAAGGGGTTGCAGTTAATATCACTGAAACTCTGGATATGCCGACGATTAAATCGGTGGCTGAAGAACTAGGGGTTGAGATAGAAACGCCGTCTGAAGAATCAGCGGCTAAGAAAACAACAGAAATGCTAGAGGAGGCAGATTTAGAAAACCTCCAGCGTCGCCCGCCAGTAGTGACAATTATGGGTCACGTCGATCACGGTAAAACTACTCTGCTCGATTCGATCCGCTCTACTAAGGTGGCTCAGGGAGAAGCAGGCGGTATTACCCAGCACATCGGTGCTTATCATGTGGATGTGGAACATAACGGCGCGAATCAACAGGTGGTATTCCTAGATACTCCCGGTCACGAAGCTTTCACGGCGATGAGGGCCAGGGGTACGAGAGTTACTGACGTGGCAATTCTGGTAGTGGCTGCTGATGATGGGGTACGACCTCAGACGAAAGAGGCTATCAGTCACGCTAAGGCTGCTGGAGTTCCTCTGGTAGTGGCCATTAACAAAATTGATAAGGAAGGGGCTAATCCCGATCGCGTGAAGCAAGAACTGATGGAACAAGGCTTGGTCCCGGAAGAATGGGGCGGCGATACGATTATGGTTCCAGTCAGCGCTATCCAAGGAGAAAACCTGGATAGTCTCTTGGAAATGATTCTGCTGGTTTCGGAGGTAGAAGATCTACAGGCCAATCCAAACCGACTTGCTAAGGGAACAATAATTGAAGCCCACTTGGATAAGGCACGGGGACCAGTGGCTAGTTTGCTGGTGCAAAACGGCACCCTGAAATTAGGAGATGTAGTGGTTGCCGGTACTGCCTACGGTAAGGTACGAGCGATGATAGACGATCGCGGCGATCGCGTGGAAGAGGCCGGTCCTTCTTTCGCGGTGGAGGTTCTGGGATTGCGCGACGTGCCCAAGGCAGGGGACGAGTTCGATGTCTTTGAAGAAGAGAAAGAAGCATCGGCCATCGCAGGCGATCGAGTCCAACAAGCCCGAGCAAGCCGCTTGCTTCAAGGTCGATACAGCCTCAGCGCTTTATCAGCCAGGGCCCAAGAGGGAGAACTCAAGGAACTTAATTTAATTCTCAAGGCTGACGTGCAGGGTTCTTTGGAAGCTATTTTAGGCTCGTTGCGACAACTGCCTCAAAAAGAAGTCCAACTAAGTTTGCTATTGTCTGCCCCAGGAGAAATTACGGAAACTGACATCGACTTGGCTGCAGCTAGCGGTGCCGTGATTATTGGCTTCAATACGACGATGGCTACGGGAGCCCGTCAAGCTGCGGATCTAGCAGGGGTGGACGTACGGGAATATAACATCATCTATAAGCTCTTGGACGATATCGAGGGAGCTATGGAAGGTCTCCTAGAACCAGAATTGGTGGAAGAGCCTCTTGGCGAAACTGAGGTAAGGGCTGTCTTCTCTATCAGTCGCGGTGCTGTTGCCGGCTGTTACGTTCTCTCTGGGAAGATGATTCGCAACTGCAAGGTGCGGGTACGTCGCAACGGTGAGGTTATCCATGAGGGTATTCTCGATTCTCTCAAACGGATGAAGGATGATGTCAAGGAGGTCAATGCCGGTTATGAATGCGGTATTTCCTTGAGTAACTTTAGCGGTTGGGCTGAAGGGGATATTATCGAGGCTTACCGGATGGCAACTAAACGTCGGAAGCTTTCTAGTTAATCGACGATCGATAAAGATATAAAAAAGGGAGCAGCCATTGGCTGCTCCCTTTTTTGTTAGTTGGAAGGTTGGCAGAAAAAGTCTCCAAGCAAATATAGCAATCCGTGCAGGGATTATGAAAAATTAGGAGGCCAGAAACCCGGTTTCTTTAACAATACCTTCGCCAAAATAAAAAATAGCATTCGTAGGTTGGGTGCAGCGTAGCGAAACCCAACACTCACGCCCCCCCGCATCCCAAAGGGTGGCCGTTCGGGTCTTTTCCTTATGTTGGGTTTCGCTCGTTGATGTTGGGTTGCGCTATCGCTCCAC
The DNA here is from genome assembly GCA_034189005.1 of Cyanobacteriota bacterium. Lineage (GTDB taxonomy): Bacteria > Cyanobacteriota > Cyanobacteriia > Cyanobacteriales > Microcoleaceae > CALKCV01. The sequence continues at coordinate 71,284 of JAXHVR010000009.1, forward strand.
CCAACCTACAAGAAAATGGCGAAGGTATTCTTTAAGAAACCGGGTTTGTCTTCAATATCGCGAACGATCTACGGCTTGCTATATTAGCTCCACCTCAAAAATCACTGTTGGGTTAATAAGAAAATCGTCTGAAACAAACCAATAACGACTCCTAATATTCCACCTAAATTAACAATCGCTTGTAACTCGCTTCTAACAATGCCATTAACTGCTGTTTCTAGGTCTTGGGGAGAAGTTCCTTTGACGCGGGCGATAATCGCGCTGTCGATATTTAAAATAGGAATTGCTTCGGCGACAATTTTTTCTAAATCTCGCTCCAAATAGCGCTCTATAACTAATGCTAATTCTTTACTAACCAAAGACAAAGAATTATTGACTACGGATGAATTACGCAGTCGATTAATAATTAGTTCTGCTATATTTTCCCAATTAATAGAAACGCTCAATCCCTTAATCAAATCTACCCCTTTATCCTTGAGGTATAAGCGAACGCTGTCTCCGAGAGCTTTTCTTAGCTGCTTTACTGTGGAAACTGGTAAATTTTGTAAGGAAGCATTTAACAACCATTCCAGAACTCTTTCTTGCAGCCCTAGAGAGTCGATCGACTCCTGCAATAGTTTATTAGATTCTTCTTTTTCGTCGAGACAAAATGTGCGCAAACGAGTTAAGGTATTGCGCAAACCTAATAAGTTAGCAACTACCCAATAGGTACCGCTTGTTTTTTCTCGAAAGCGTTCGTCAATAATGGAAATGTTGCGATCGGTTAAAAAGTCAATTAAACCTTGTCGCACTAAATCTGGCGGCAAAACTACTTTTAATAACCAATCTGATAGCTGAGTTGCTTGGGCTTCGGTGAATTGAAACTCTAGCAAAATTTGGTCAAAAATTTGGTCTATCTGAGGTTCTAAAAAGTCTTCTTTTCTGGCGAACACTTTCAAAACTCGGGGTAGAGATTCTCCGAGCAAATCTCTTAGAATATTAGCCAGAATTTTTGCTGTTTTCTTATCGTTGTCTTTCTTAATTTGGTCTAAACCCATGCGCAAAAGCCAGGTAATTGCTGCTTCTATGCGTTCGGTTTGCAGCAGTCGCCGCGCTAGATTTTGCAATTCTGATGGGGTAAGCAGGGAGCCCATAATTGTATCGGCTACCCGCTTGGCTAACCTTTCTTGGTTAGCTGGAATTAGGCCGGGAGTGAAAGGCAGTTTTCGCCCAAATATGTAATAAGCTCGATAGGGGCGAAACAACATTTTTATGGCTATTTCGTTGGTGAAATAACCAATAACTCCACCGGCTACTGGTGGTATGAAGTAAACCCAGAAACTAGACAATTTTAAATTTAATACTTGCGACAGAGTTGAAAAGGGTGCATCTCAGTTTTTAAGAAAACCAATAACTTACTCTTTTTTGTTTGTAGAACAGGCGTCTCGCCTGTTGGTCTCGCCTGTAACGTAGAACAGGCGTCTCGCCTGTTGGTCTCGCCTGTAACGTAGAACAGGCGTCTCGCCTGTTGGTCTCGCCTGTAACGTAGAACAGGCGTCTCGCCTGTAACGTAGAACAGGCGTCTCGCCTGTTGGTTGGCAGAAAAAGTCTATTCGTAGATACGAGATGCGCTCGTAGATATTCTAGGCCTAGCCTAAACTTTTTTTAAAACTAATACTCCCATCATAGCGCCAGCGATTGGATAATGTGTTGCCTTGACAAATCCTGCTTTATGTGCTAGGGATACTTGTTCTTTTCCTGTAGGGAATTTGTCTAAGCTGGGGCTGATATAAGCATATTCTTCGGTCAGGCCCATCATTTGCGCTGTGGGTACGACGAAATAATCGAGATACCATTGCTGAAACTGACGCATCAGGGGGCTGCTGGGGCGGTGCATATCTAAAATCGCTGCGCTGGCATTGGGTTTGAGGACTCGGTGCAATTCTTTCAGGCAGCGAGGAATGTCTAGGACGTTGCGAAGGCCGTAGCCCATTGTAATTGCGTCGAAATAGTTGTCGGCAAATGGCAAGTCGAGGGCGTCTCCTTCTTGCCAGACGATGGGACTTAATTTGCTGGTAAAGGGTTTGTTTCGAGAGCGGGCGATCGCCAACTGTTCCACTGAAAAGTCTAGGCCGAAGACTGTTCCCCGAGTTCCCACCTCCCTTGCTAGGAGCAAAGCTAAATCCCCGCTGCCGCAGCAAAGATCTAAACAAAGAGCCCCCGGACTAGCGCCGCTCCACTTGACAGCCATTTGCTTCCAGACGCGGTGCTGGCCAAAACTCAAGCGATCGTTTAACCGATCGTAAACTGGGGCAATGCGGTTAAATATCTCTTGAATTTCTGTGCGATCGCTCATATTTCAATAATTAATAATTAATAATTAATAATTAATAATTAACCATTCACAATTAATAATTAACCATTAATAATTACTTGGGGTCTGGTTTTTGATGCTACTTTTTCAGACAAGTTAAGGCCAAGGCTACTTCTTGAGAAGAGATATGAATAGTTGTCAATTCATCGGGGCGAAGCTGGCAAGGATTTTTCCATTGAATGGACAAAAGGGCGATCGCTTCGTTGCGATAGACAATAGGCATAGCTATATGAGATTTGATGCCCGAAGTCTGATAATGCTCCACGCCGGAGAGGTTTTTATCCGCAGACACGTTCACTGTGGCTTGAATAGTTTGAGAAGCGATGGCCTCCTTAACCAGAGGGTCATCTGCCAGCCAGTTATCGGCCCCACCGTCGATCGCGTGCATCCCTTGAACTGGAGTCAGAGCATTTGCTTCTACCAGTTGCAAGATGCAAACATCGGCAAGAAAACTATCGCTAAAAGCATTAGCAATTGCCTCCATAGCGGCGTCGAAACTTTCTGACTCTTGAGCGATGTCGATAATTGTTTGTAGCAATTGGGCTTGGAGCTCCGCTCGGTAAAGCTCCTCCGTCCGTTGGCTCAAAAGTTCGTAAGTTTCAGCGGCCTTTTGTACCACTGCCTTGAGCTCGTTTGGGTCCCAAGGCTTAGTAATATATTTATAAACCTGTCCCGAATTAATGGCATCCACCAAGTCCTCAATATCCGTGAAACCGGTCAGAATGATCCGAACCGTATTCGGGAATTCGGGCAAGGTTTTGCTGAGGAACTCGGTTCCTTTCATTTCTGGCATTCGTTGGTCGGAGATAATCACAGCAACTTCTCCTTCTTCGGCCAGGAGTTCTAGGGCGCGAACTCCGCTGTCTGCTTTGAGAACGCTGAAATCTCGTCTGAAGGTGCGGTAGAGCAAGTCCAGATTGTCTGGTTCGTCATCTACCACCAACATTTTTGGTTTTTTTCGTCTATTTAAACTCATTAATTGACGTTTAATGCTATCGAGCTCGGGAATAGAATTTTCCACTCTTATCAATCTTTTATAACTAACAAATAAGCTTTCTGTTTTCCCTAGTACTTAGATATTTTCTTTCGTTAGTCGTGACTTTTTTTAAAAGTTATTATCTTAACAATTTTATCTGGTTTTGTCAACTTCGGTCTTAATCCCAAAGGATTTTTAGGTTTTTTCCTAGTGGGAGAGGGGAGACTGGCGGTGGGCTTTACTTGTCGGGAACCTGCCCCCTCCTGCTATCCTATTTTCGATAGAGTGAAATAGAATTGGGGCTTGTGGCAATAATTTTAATATCTACTTTATCAGCTTTGGGAAAAGAGCTAATATTTTTTTACCATTTTCTCAAAATTTATGACAGAATAGGATTTGCTTTGGGGCTCGCGGCCGCTATTAACAGCAAGCAATTTTACTCATGCTTTGAATTAGAATAGTCAGACCTCATAACGGAAATCTGGAAAAAAGAACCCTTAATACAGGGGGACTTTTTGCTGTAAAAGTATTTACAAGGCCTTTATTGTCCCAAACTTTATATTAGTGCATCAAGCGTACTTTTTTTTATGACTCAAATATCACAAAATCCATCTAACGATGGAGAGCAAAGGCCCGAAAATTCCGTAGATGTCCAAGAATTAATAGCTCGACTTCGCCGGAAAGAAGGTGGTTGGGTAGAGTGGGGAGATGCCTGCAACACTCTACAAAAATCTGGCTACAACTCTCAGACAATTTTTGAGGAAACTGGATTTGAACCAGTGCATCAAAATCAGGTGATTGTGGGGGCAGCAGTTTATAAAAGTATGGTGACTGCTGGCCTGGGAGAAAGGGCAAGTTCTTATTTTGGACGCAAAGGCAGCGATATTTTATACGAATTGCGCGTTTTGACCCAAAAGGAACGAGTGACTGCTGCTGATTTTATTGTGGAATGCGAACTGGATGCGGATGATGCTAAGGATTTGGCAAGGGCCATGAAAGACTGGTCTCGCATGAGACAAGTTCCAGAAGGATTTTCGGAGGATGCTGGGGATGTTTTTGCTTATCAATACTGGAAGGTGGCAAGGCAGCAAAAGGATCTACAACAGCGATCGCTTTCTATTGCTAAGGGGCTAAGGTTCGCAAGGAGCAAGAGTGCGAGGCAACAGTTGGAACAGTTATTGACTGATTTTACGGTGGTTCCGAAGCGGCCAGAACCCCGCTTGCCTGTTTATCGACACCAGTCAGATGAGGAACTGCCTCGGATTTTGCCGGTGGTGGGACAATTGCCTCTGGCCGCTTCTGAGTTGAAGGCTGTCCCTCTGCTTGAGGAGATGGGGCCATTTAAAGTGGTAAAGTTTTCTGGGGTGGGGGCTTGGGTTCCGATTCCTGGATGGCAAACTGTGATGAATGCTGAGGATCCTGTGGCGATTATTGCTGATAGCGATCGCTTGCCTGTTTCGTTACCGGGGGTTCGGGAGGATGTACTGGTAGTGGTGGACCGCGCAGACCGTGAGTGGCAAGCGGATCGCTATTTGTTGGTAGAGCAAGAAGGGCAATTAGAAATTCAGTGGTTTGAAGAGACTCCAGATGTTTCGATTTTGGGGCGAGTTATTGTGGTGGTTCGACCGAGAAAGATTTTTGATGAAGAAATAGTTAAAGACCAATGGCAAATTGAGGATTAAATATCGATCCCCTTTCCAGGGCGCAAGCAGCCGCAACGCTTGCGCCCTGGAAAATTGTTTGAAAATTATTTTAACGCGCTAAATATAGGAATAATTTGATGGCGAACAAAACAGCAAAGAAAAAGAAAGCGATGGAAGTTCCACCGACGAACTATCCTTGGGTTGATTCGCCATTTTTCGAGATACTGTTAGAACAATCGAATTTAGATGCAGAAACTAAAGAAATTGCTAAACACTTCGCAGAAAATGGCTACGCGATAGTCGAGGATTTAGGGATAGAAAATATCGAAAAAACTGCGGATGAAATTATAGAAGATTTAGGGGCTAGATATGGAGATAAAGGTAAGGTAGAAGATTATTGGATTTACGAACACAGAATTCAGGATGGTTGGAGATTTAATCAAAATGTAAAAAATGTTGCAACTGCTCCCAATATTTTATCTTTACTGAGGACTCTTTACCAGCGAGAACCGATTCCGTTTCAAACTCTAAATTTTCGTAAAGGAACGCAGCAATCTACTCATAGCGACATCATCCATTTTAGCTCGATGCCGCTTAGATTTATGTGTGGGGTATGGGTTGCTTTAGAAGATACAGACTTAAATAACGGTCCGCTTCACTATTACCCGGGGAGTCATAAGTTGCCTATTTTCGATTTAAACGATTTGGGGATTGCGGGCAGCTATCAAAATAAACCATATCAAGTTTATCCAATTTATGAAGAATTTTTGCAGTCTTTAATCGAGGCGAAAGGTTTAAAAAAGCATAAGCTTTCAATTAAAAAAGGACAGGCTTTAATTTGGGCGGCAAATCTTTTGCACGGTGGAGAACCGATTTTAGACCCCAAAAGGTCGCGCCACAGTCAGGTAACTCATTATTATTTTTCCGACTGCATGTATCATACGCCTTTGCTGTCGGATCCTTTTCTCCATAAAATTCATTTTAAAACAGTCAGAAATATTATTACTGGGGAAATAGTGCCTCATATTTATAATGGAGAAACGATCGAGGTTCGTCCCGAAAAATATGAAATAGAACGCTTGGAATATCTGTTGCTGAAAGCGGAAACGGAGTTGGAAAAAGTTCGGCCGCAATTGCTGGAGTCTCAGGACGAATTGAGCAAGTTACGACCTCAATTAAAGGCGGTTGAGGATGAATTGGAGAGGTTGCGACCGGAACTTTATCAATATAAAGGGGAGGCTGAGGAATTACGGCCCCACAGAAAAATATTGGAGGAGGAATTGGAGAGGTTGCGATCGCAATTATATCAATCTCTGGCTGAGGTAAAGGAATTAAAATCGAAAGAGGAGTAAATGGATGAAGGTAACAAAAGGGGCTGCTGTTAGATTAACTATCCTTTTTATTTTGTTGCTAATCTTTGGTTGGTGGGGATGGCAAGTTGCTAATCCTAAGTCCCCGGAAGAAGCAGTGGCGATCGCTCCCATTCTAGAGGCTATTTACGAAAAAGGCAATTATATAGAGGCGGGAATTTGGGGTGTTTTTGCTATAGGCTTTAGCATGGCGGCTTCTGGAGAAAGGGGTTTCAAGCGATCGCACAGATTAATCGCTGCTGTTACTTTCCTATTATTCGGTATATCGGATCTTGTGGAAGTGCAAACCGGCGCTTGGTGGCATCCCTGGTGGTTGTTTCTTTGGAAAAGCGCTTGCGTTATTTCCATGGTAATTTTATTAGTGATTTATTTGAAAAATCGCTAATTTTTAGCCCCAACAGGCAAGATGCCTGTTCTACGCCCCAACAGGCAAGATGCCTGTTCTACGCCCCAACAGGCAAGATGCCTGTTCTACGCCCCAACAGGCAAGATGCCTGTTCTACGCCCCAACAGGCAAGATGCCTGTTCTACGCCCCAACA
>JAXHVR010000009.1:78265-83734 GCA_034189005.1 Cyanobacteriota bacterium
GGCAAGATGCCTGTTCGGAAAGGCAAATCGACCGACAATATTGGTTACTAAAGAAATTGACAGACGATTTTACGAAAGACCATATTACTCCCTCCAGTGGCGGTGTCGAAACTGGAGAGTCACCAGGAGCAACAACCCAGGGGCAAGCTAGCTTAGAAGAAGGACTGGAGCTTCTTCGGGCGGGGTTGCGATCGGGGCAACGGCAGATGGCTGACTGGCAGGGCGGACCTTTGGGAGTGTCGGCGGTGCCGGGGGCGGGGAAGTCTTACGGGATGGCGGTGGCGGCGGCAGGGGCGATCGCTCGCTACCAACTCCACTCCCGCCGCCAGTTGGTGGTAGTGACTTTCACTCGTTCGGCGGCCGCTAGTATTAAAAGCAAAATCCGCGAACATCTCAAGCAATTATCTCTGCCTCCAGGAGGTTTCGTGGTTCACACTCTCCACGGTTTGGCCCTCAGCATTGCGCTGCGGCACCCAGAATTATCGCAGCTAGATCTAGAAAGTTCTACTTTAATCCTGCCGGCTCCAAGCAACCGCATCGTTAGAGCTTGCGTAGAAAAGTGGATATCCGAACATCCAAAGCTTTATCAAAGATTAATAGAAGGGGTTCAATTCGACGGGGAAGAAACCGAACGCTTGCGACGTCAATCGGTTTTAAGGACGGAGGTTTTGCCGAATCTTTCCTGGAAGGCTATTCAACAGGCGAAGAGTTCGGGACTGATGCCGGAGGATTTGTGGAAGTTGTCGGAGGATAGCGCTGACGAGTATCAAGTTTTGGCTATTGGGGCAGGTTTGTATGAAAATTATCAGCAGATGTTGCTCGATCGCAATTTAATCGATTACGATGAAATGATTTTGGCGGCCTTGCGAGTTTTAGAGAATCCCACTACTCGCGAACTTTGGCAAAATCAGGTTTTCGCGGTGTTTGAGGACGAAGCCCAAGACTCCACTCCGCTGCAAAGCAGGTTGTTAGAAATTCTCGCGGCGAGGCCGGGAGAGTTTGTGGATGAAGGCTCTTTCTTTACGGAAGATAAAACTGCTTCTGGGGCCGTTAATTCCCAGAAAAGATTGGCAAAATTAAAAAGTCTCAATCTGATGCGGGTTGGAGACCCCAATCAGGCGATTAATTCTACTTTTACTCCGGCAGACCCCATAGAGTTTCGTCGCTTTTGCCAGGAGTGCGAGGAGTTGGGTAGTTTGGCGACTATGGATAGGGCCGGTCGCAGCAGCCAGATTATTATGGATGCGGCTAATTTTGTTTTAAAGTGGGTTAATAATTCTGGTTTGGCGGGAGAGGAGAAGCCGTTTCGGGAGCAAGAGATTCTGGCGGTGGATGCTAGGGATGTTGCCGATGCAACGCTTGGCGAACGCCTGCCGGAAACTATTAACAATCCGCCTCCGACTGGTGAGGGTTTGGAAATATACCAGCCTCGGGATATTTATCAGACGGTGGAGTTAATTGCCAAAAGGGTTGTCGAACTTTATCGCGAAGAGCCCGAACGGACTTTTGCCGTGTTGGTGAGGGAAAACAAACAGGGGCGGTTTGTGGCAGACACTTTGACTAATTTAATGTATGGGGTTGATGTGGATTTGAGCAAGTATGGGATCGAGATATGCGACGTTTCTCAGGGGGCTCGGCAATCTCAGATTCCGGTGGAAATGCTGGCTTTATTGCTGTTTATTCATCGTCCCCATTCGCCGGATTATTTGAAGGGGGCGTTAAAGGTTTTGGGCGATCGCCGCTCGATCCCCCTGCAAGATTATAACAACTTGGCTGCCCAACCGGAGCAGTTTCTTTATCCCGGTCCGTTGGCGCTGTACCAGTCAGAAAAGGTGCGTAAGTGTCGTAATTTTTGTCGGAGTTTGTTGCAGGCGAAGTTGGAGTTGCCTCTCGATCGCTTGATTTCTTTTTTGGCTTTGGCTTTAAAGTACGATCGCTCCGATTTAGCTACTGCGGATAAACTGGGGGAAAGGGTTGCGAAACAAACTGGGGGTGGGGGTTCTTTGAGCGAGATTTTGGTAGTTTTGAGCGAGATTGTTGGTTCCGAGAGATTCGAGGCAGTGGAGGTAGAAGCAGATGGAGAAAAAAGCTTTACCAGAGAGGGTCAGCTTACGATTATTACCATGCATAAGGCTAAGGGTTTGGATTGGGATTATGTGTTTTTGCCTTTTTTGCACGAAGGTACGATTCCTGGTAGTTTGCGGGTGTTGCCCCAGGGGCAGTTTTTAGGAGAGTTCGACCTCGCTGAGGTAGCGAGGGCGCAAATTAGGGCTAGTTTGCAGGGGAGGTTCGATCGCCTGGAGGAAAAAATGCTCCAAGATAGCGATCGGGCTTGGGAGGCGGCGGGATATTTGAAGACGGCGGAGGAGTTTCGGTTGTTATATGTGGCGATGACGCGGGCGAAGCGTTTGTTGTGGATGTCGGCGGCGCAGATGGGGCCTTTTAACTGGAATAAACCGGAGAATTTGCAGGTGTTAAAGCCTTGTCCGGTTTTGCCTGCCTTGATGGAACGCTTTTATAATTAATAATTAATAATTAATAATTAATAATTGAGTATCCAGGCGGGCAATTAACGGTCAATTGCCCGCCTGGATACTGAAATACATTTTCATTCTAATTCTGCCGGCTTAACTACTTATATTCTTAATATAAAAATCGCTCTTTATCATATCCTCTTCTAAAACTTGACAAAAATAGTGACGCTTCTCTATAATGAAAAGGTAAAAGATAGCAATGTAGTTAAACTCAAACAAGTGACTGATGGAACAAGACAAGAAATAGCAATACGAATAGCAAGGGAACTGGCATCAAGAACCGCGGTCCCTCCTAGAAGACCCGGAGAAGGTTTCAGGAGATTTAGCGAATTTAAAAGAATAATGGGTGCGGCAGGTCCAGGACTAGCTTGGCATCATCTTGTGGGACAAACTACTTCAAATGTACAGACTTTTGGTGCTCAAGCTATTCATAATACAGGAAATCTAGTCCGTCTAGAACATGGTTCTGGGTCAATTCATCAAGAAATAACCAACTTCTATAATTCTATTCAACCAGACTTGATTGGTTCTCAAAGGATGACCGTGAGAGAATGGATTGGCAGCCAATCGTTTGAAGAACAACAAGACTTTGGTATTAGGGTAGTTAGAGCTTTTGGAGGTACAATTTAATGCTAACTTTAGACGTAGAAACAATTTTAAACTCAATTTCCCATGAGGTTGCTTGGCAAGATGTAGTACAGTTCGACAAGCTTGACGATCGCGTTGCTATAGCTAACGACTTTTGTGCTAATATCGTTGCTGTCAATGATGGTTCTATTGAATGGTGTCCGTCGGAAGAACCGCCAAGCTATTTGGAAAGATTGGTTTGGTGGTGGGTGGTTCGTCCAGATATGGGGGCGGCGATAGCTCTTGAGGCACCTACAGAATTAAAAAAGATTATTGGTAACTACATTCTTATGAGCGAGTAGGACGATGTTGCATCCGCAGCATTGCGGACTAAGAAAAACGACTGAAGTCGTTACTACGAACAAGAAAAACGACTGAAGTCGTTACTACGAACAAGAAAAATGACTGAAGTCGTTACTACGAACGGATAACTTTTCTTATCTGTTGCTCCAATTTCTGCCTATCTAACTGAGTCGCGACTACCGGGACTACCGCTAGAAAACCCTCCTCAGCACTGGGTGGAACTTGTTTTAGGGAAGCGAACATTGCTTCGATGACTTCCTCGGGGACTTTGCGCGATCGCTTTTGGTTCCATTCCTTGCACTTTTCTATAGAAGTAGTTACATACCAGGCTATCCACTGGAGTTGCTTGGCCTCTAACTCCCTAGCTACGGTTTCTAATAAATCTTCCCGCCATTCCCGTTTGGCGTTGGTGGCGTCGTAGATAATAGACTGCCCGGCAGCGATCGCCTCTCCCATTTGAGAGATTACTTCCCTTTGGATGGCAGACCAGTCTCCTTGGATAATCTCATCCCCGAACAGTTGTTCCCGGACGCGATCGGTGGAAACGATGCAACCTTTGGTTAAAGCAGCTAGTTCTGAGGCTAACGTTGATTTGCCGCTGGCGGGCGGACCGATGAGAAAATGACAGATAAGCATAATATAGCAATTTTATTTGAGTTGTGTCCAAAAGCCTGACGCTTTTTGGTAATGGGTAATAAGTAATAGGTAATGGGGAAGAAGGTTTCCAGGATTTTTTGCTATTAGTAAAAAGCATGAGTGTTCGTTTACATCTCATTTGGAAACGCTATAACAATTAAGAATTGATTCGATTATAACTTATTTTTATCTATTTTTTTTATGTTTATTTTGACCAAATGATTGCGAGGAGGGAATCTTAACTTTTTTGTGGCTTTCCAACTAGGTTTTGATTGATAAATTAAACTTATGAATCCGCAGTACCTAGTTGGTCTATTGAAGCATAACATAAGTACCAGTGCAAAATTAATTGGACATCTGGAACAGGCGAGACGCCTGTTCTACGGGGGTTGGGAGAAATAATTTTATGTAAATATTTTTGCGCACCTACTTAAGATTAGGGACTCGGGCGGGGTCAGAGCTGCGGACCCGATCCCCATAACGATCGGCGAATGCTCTTGTTCTGGAGACTGGCAACCAGAGAAGTCGCCGAAGCTAAAACCAGATCGAGAGTAAAATCTTAACAGTCAACTTATTTCAATCAACCAAAAGCAAAAGATGGAAATCCTTTTAAGTATTTGTGTAGGCGTCGGCTTAAGCGCGGCTTGCGGGTTCCGCATTTTCGTCCCGCCACTGGTAATGAGCATCGCCGCCCACAGCGGACAGCTAGAACTCTCTGACGGGTTCGCCTGGATGGGTAGTACGCCCGCACTAATAGCCTTTGGGGTGGGGACCATCCTGGAAGTGGGGGCTTATTACGTTCCTTTCATTGATAATGCACTAGATGTCGTGGCAACTCCTACCGCAGTTATAGCGGGTACTATTATCAGCGCTTCGATGGTATCCGAGCTAGACCCAATGCTGCAATGGACTGTAGGACTTCTCGTTGGCGGGGGGGCGGCGGGGACTGTCCAAGGCTTAACGGATATCACCCGCCTAAGTTCCAATACCCTTACTGCCGGTTTGGCTAACCCTGGAGTTTCGACCATGGAACTGTTGAGCTCTACGGTGCTGTCGATTTTAGCGATCGCTGCCCCTCTCCTAGCTGCCGGCTTAGTAGTTTTAGTCATCTGGCTGTTGTGGTTGGGAGTCAGGTCGCTTTATCGCAAGCTAGCGAGGAAAAAACAACGAGAAGAGCTAGACCCCTCCAACCAACCGACAAAAATACAAAATCGTTAGTAGAACAGGCGTCTCGCCTGTTGTTTCCCCGTAGAACAGGCGTCTCGCCTGTTGTTTCCCCGTAGAACAGGCGTCTCGCCTGTTGTTTCCCCGTAGAACAGGCGTCTCGCCTGTTGTTTCCCCGTAGAACAGGCGTCTCGCCTGTTGTTTC
>JAXHVR010000009.1:83834-91012 GCA_034189005.1 Cyanobacteriota bacterium
CCCGTAGGCGTCTCGCCTGTTCTCTGCAATTTTCTAGGCAAATGTTCAAAAAAGCGATCGCTTTTTTGAACATTTGGTCTGGGTTGCACCCAAGCGTTCGATCGATTGCTCAACCAACAACCAACAACTAACAACTAACAACCAACAACTAACAACCAACAACCAACAACTAACCAATAGTATGAATCTTGAGGAAATTGGTTCCCCGGGCGGACTTGGTGGGAATGCCGCCGATAATTAAAATCTGGTCGCCGGTGGCAGCTATCTTGCGATCGAGCAAGCGATTTTCTGCTTCCTCGACCAATTCCTCAAATGATTCTACTTCCCGATCCATTAATACTGGTTTGACGCCCCAGACTAAATTTAAGCGGTGGAAGACTTTGGGTATCGGCGTCAAACCTACTACTAATGCCTTCGGACGTTCGGCGGCGGCTAGAGTGGCGGTGTAACCGCTGAGGGTGAAAGCGACGATGCAGCGCAGAGGTAGTATTTTATCAATTGTATTGAGGGCTTCGCTGATGGCATGGGTTTCGTCTTCTTCGCTGGGAGGATAGTTGATAAATTTAATATCTTTCTCGACGTTGCGGGCGATGCGCACCATCATTTCTACTGCTTTTACCGGATATTTGCCGACGGCAGACTCTCCAGAAAGCATTACCGCGTCGGTGCCATCTACGATCGCGTTGGCTACGTCGCTTGCTTCGGCGCGGGTGGGGCGGGGTTCGCGGATCATGCTGTCTAACATTTGAGTGGCGGTAATTACGGGAATGCCTTTTTTGTTGCACATCCTAATCATCTGTTTTTGCAGCATGGGCACTTTTTCCGGGCTCATTTCTACTCCTAAATCTCCCCTGGCGACCATGATGCCGTCGGAGTGTTTTACTATTTCTTCTAAGTTGGCGATCGCTTGGGGTTTTTCTACCTTAGCTATTACGGGTACGTCAGCGCCTTTTTCTGCTAATAAATCTTTGAGGGCGCGAATGTCTTCGGCGCTGCGGACGAAGCTTAAAGATATCCAATCTACTCCTTGAGATAAACCGAATTCTAAATCTTGTTTGTCTTTCTCTGTCATGGAGGGCAGCCGCAAGTTTAAACTAGGAAAGTTTACTCCTTTTCTACTTTTTAAAAGACCTCCTTCAATGACAATACATTTTACTTTTTGACCGGATACTGATTCTACTCTTAATTCTAAGAGTCCGTCGTCGAGTAGAACCTGGGCGCTTGGTTTTACTTCTTCTGCTAGGTGAGGGTAATCGATGCCTACTGTATCGGGTTCGTTTTTGTATTCGGCTAGGGGCACTAAGATGATGTTTTTTCCTTCGATTAAATTAATACCACCATCGGGTAAATTACCTACTCTAATTTTCGGTCCTTGGAGGTCTTGGAGGATGGTTATGGGGGTTTCTAATTCTTTTCCTATGGAACGTAATAGGGATACTGTATGGGCGTGGTCTTCGTAGCTGCCGTGGGAGAAGTTTAGTCTGGCCACGTTCATGCCGGCTTCTACGAGTTGTTTGATTACTTCTGGGGAGTTGCTGGCGGGGCCGAGGGTGGCTACGATTTTCGTGCGATGGGGTAGGGCGGTCATATTTATTGCTAATTTCTCTATTTTTTCGGTATCTATTTTGATAACGTATTTTGTTTTACCCTCCCCAGTTCTTAAGCTTATTTTAATAAACCCGGATTAATTTTTAATTGATTAATGACTTTTTTCTTGCTCGTAGCGATCGCTTTAGGCATTGAAAACTGAGGTCAGGAAATTAGACGCTATAGCAGGGCAAAGCATTCGGACACAAACATTAATGCGTTCTTTCAAAACTTGCCGCCCGAATGCTTTTGCCCCTACAAGTCTATTGTTTCATGGAGCGTTTGGATTGCTATAAGCCATTAATAGCACTACATAACGAACAACTAACAACTAACAACTAACAACTAACAACTAATTAATAAGCCATTAATAGCACTGCGGAACGAGATTCCAGGGGATATGAATGGCCTTTAATTATTGGGGCTTTTTCTAATTCGGAAAAATCTTCGCCGGGGGGTAAAGCGGTGTCTATAATTCGATGCCAGCGCTCTCCGGTTCGCAGGCGCGGTACTTCAAATTTTGTCGGTTTCCAATAGCTATTTAGCATTATGTGAAGGTATTCTTGGCTTTCTGGATGGTTTAAGGAAAAGGCTAAATGATGAGAGTCTTCGGACCAGTCTGGTTCCCACAAACGAACTCCGTGCCAGGTGATGTTAGGCACTTTATGGGGGTCTTTGGCATCGAGACTTGGAACCTTTTTGACTATCTCTGGGGAGGCGGAACCTACGATCGCTAAATGCTCTTCTACTTGAAAAATGTCTAGGTTTTGGGTTAGCTGAATTAGGCCTTTGACAAATTGCAATAAATCGGCTTGTTTTTCGATTTGTTCCCAGTCAAACCAGTTGAGTTTGTTGTCTTGGCAATAGCCGTTGTTATTTCCTAGTTGCGATCGCCTCACTTCATCTCCCATTAATATCATCGGCGTGCCTTGGGAAAGGAATAAGACGGTGAAGAAATTTTTTATTTGCTTTCGTCGCAGTTTCTCTATTTCCGGGTTGTCGCTGGGGCCTTCCTTACCGCAGTTCCAACTAAAATTATGGTTGCCGCCGTCGCGGTTTTCTTCGAGGTTGGCTTCGTTATGCTTTTCGTTGTAGGAAACTAGGTCGTTGATGGTGAAGCCGTCGTGGCAGGTAACGAAGTTAATGCTGTGGTTTGGTTCCCGTTCTGGATCGGGGTAAATATCGGGGCTGCCAATCATTCGCGCGGCTAGTTTGTTGACGGCGTTGGGGTCGCTTTTGACGAAAGAACGGACGTCGTCGCGAAATGGTCCGTTCCATTCGGCGAAGCGATCGCCTATGAAGGAGCCCACTTGATACAAACCTGCCGCATCCCAGGCTTCGGCGATAATTTTCGCCCCGGCTAAGATCGGATCGGTCTCGATCGCCCACAATACGGGGGGATCGTCTAGGGGATGGCCGGAAGTGCCCCGCGCCATTACGGAGGCGAGGTCGAAGCGGAAGCCATCGACGTGCATCTGCGCGACCCAGAAGCACAAACAGTCGATTATTAATCGGTGCGCTACTGGATGGTTGGTGTTGAAGGTGTTGCCGCAGCCGCTATAGTTGCGGTAGTATGCTGGATTTTCTTCTAGTATGTAGTAGTCGGAATTCTCTAAGCCCCGGAAGGAGTAGGTCGGTCCGTTTTCGTTGCCTTCGGCGGTGTGGTTGAATACTACGTCGAGTATGACTTCGATGCCGGCTTTGTGTAGGGCTTTTACCATATCTCGGAATTCGTCGAGGGGCCCTAAGGGGTCTTGGCGGGAACTGTAGCCGCGATGGGGGGCGAAGAAGGCGATCGGGCTGTATCCCCAATAGTTTACTAGGGGGTCCATGGCATCTTGGCGATCGTATTCGTGAACGGGAAGCAGTTCTACTGCGGTAATTCCTAGTTCCTGGAGGTAGGGGATTTTTTCTATCAGTCCGGCGAAGGTGCCTCGTTTTTCTGGGGAAACTCCCGAGTTGGGGTTGCGGGTGAAGCCGCCGACGTGCATTTCGTAGATGACGGTTCGGGAGTAGGGGATGCGCAGGGGACTGTCGTCTTCCCAGTCGTAGGTGCTGGTATCGACGACGACGCCTTTTAGGGCGAGGTCGCTGTTGTCGCCTGGTTCGATCGCTGCTAGGCGGCTTTGGTTGTTTTGTCCGACTACGGCGGCGGCGTAGGGGTCTAGCAATACTTTGCGACCGTCGAAGAGATGGCCGATCTCGGGGGCGAAGGGTCCGCTGACTCGGTAGGCGTATATTTGTCCGGCTTTGATGCCGGGAACGAAGATATGCCAGTAGAAGTGAGTTTGGTTTTCTTTCAGGTTTAGGGGAACTACCCGCGCTGGTTGCTTTTGGTTGGGGCGATCGAAGAGGAGGAGTTCGATGGAGGTGGCGTTTTTGGAGTAGATGCAGAAGTTGGTTCCTTCGGGATAGACCGTTGCGCCTAGGGGAAAGCTGTGCCCGGGTAAGGTTTTTGATGTCATGGTTGTTTTTCGGTTATGGGTCTTGTTTGTTGTAGGATACTAGAATTCGGTTTTTTTGGGGAAGGGACGGATATAACAATTAACAATTGACAATTAACAATTAACAATTGTTAATTTAAAAAAAGTTGCAGAAGTTGGACCGTCGAGGGCCCGAACTCCACCCGATCGCCTCAAGCAAACTTTCCTAAAAATCTTTTGTTTTTCTTAAGATTTCACTGGAAATTTATATGATAAGTTAGAAGAACGGTTCCCAAAGTACCATTTTTAGTATTAATAGAAAGAACGGGGTGGAGAGCGATCGCTTATCGTAAAGCAGTTCCACCCCGTTCGTACAAGCTATACTGACAAAAAACTCAAATATCTCTAAATTGCAAATGGATAACTCGCACAAAAAATCTTTCGCCCTTGCCCTGGCATGGTGTTACGCCTGGGGCTTGGCTTCCGATCCCAAAAAAGACTTATCTATATTCCAAAAAACCAGACAAGCTCTCCAAAAGCAATCGCCGGAACAAATACCTGAAGAAATTACGGATATTATCGCTCAAATCGAGGAATTACAAGATTTAGACTTCCCCAATACCAGCAAGGATCTACAACAAATAACTGAAAAACTACCCGACCTTTGGCAAGCAAAAATTGGTTTGGTTTACGGCGGGGCGACCAAAATCAAGGGTTATGTATTTGAAGCAGCAAAATTGCCAGATATTCGGGGGGCATCTGCCCTCTTGGATAGAATAAATTTAATCGATTTGCCGGCATTTTTCGATCGCCACAGCAAACCGGCCATCGACAAATGGCTAGAAGCTAATTTCCCCGGACTGCAAGATGGTTTAATACCAGAATTAATCGTCTATTCTACTGGAGGAAATATACTTGCTTTTTGCCCGGCGGCCTTGGCTGACGATTTGGCAAATGCTATCGAAAAACGCTACACGGAAGAAACTTTAACTGCCAACAGTTGCGCGGTGGGAGATACTTTTAAAATGTTAGAAGTTCGCTTCGGGTTGCTGCCAGATAACATCGACGATGGAACGCAATGGTTGGAATGGTATAAAAACAATGCTAAAGATGAATTAGTCAAAGCTTATTTTCATCGCAGCGAGGATTTAGAAAAAGACTTTCAAAACCGCAAAAGTTTTAACGAATTAGTAGGCAAATTGGCGACTCGTTTTAACCAGCGCAGGGCGGGGAATATTTTGCCTAATAATTTACCTCATAAAAATCGTCCCTCCCGTCGATATCCGCCGATGTTTGAAACTCATCCTTATTTAGTACGAGATGAGAGCGATCGGCGCAACGCCATCAAACAAGTTAAACTGCCAGGGGAGCCTTGTTTATCAGAAGTATTAGCAAGAAAACGCATTTTCGGCCAGATAACTAAAAAAGAAGGCAGTGGGGGACAAAAATGGTATTCTGGTCTCGATTACGATTGGGAACCAGGGTACGTTGACAGTTGGGTAAGGAAGTTTAGAGACTCTTTTCAAAAGACAGATTTAAACCAACAATATTATGAAAACTTACCAGAGAAGATTCGACGAGCCGATGAAGTAAAAGAAGCAAAAAGCCTCAGAGAAATAGCGGGAGCGGAAGCGGAATCAGTTCCTCCTACTTCTGGATTTGTCGGCTATATCTACGCCGACGGCAATAATATGGGAGGTTATATCCAGACAATAAAAACTCCTCAAAAGTATAAACAATTCAGCTTAGATATTTTCAAAGCCACCGAAATATCTGTTTATAAAGCGATCGCCAAACATCTCCAACCCCGACAGGTAAAAAATCCCGACCCAGACTCAAATACCAAACCCGGAACCTGGATACATCCCTTTGAAATAATAGCCATTGGCGGGGACGACGTAATGTTAATAGTTCCGGCGGATAAGGCCTTGGCGATCGCTCAAACCATCGGCGAAGAATTTGAAAATTATCTAATATCCACCGGGCGTTATAATCTGGAAGAAAGCAACGAAGAAAGCAAAGAATCTCACCGCTACCGACCGGAAAAAGCTCCCAAAAGCAGATGCGGTTTAAGCACGTCTGTAGGAGTATTAATAACCTCGGACGACACGCCGATTTATTACGCGGAAAACCTGACAAATCAATTATTAAAATCCGCCAAAACTAAGGCAAAGGAATTGAATAAAGACTATAATTATCACGGAGGAACGATCGATTTTTTGGCAATGAAATCCGTAACAATGCTTACTTCTAACGTCAAAGCCTTCCGGGAAGAAGGTTTGACCGTAGAAAGCGAAGACAAGCCAACTTTAAAACTCTACGGCTCCCCTTACACGCTGTATGAAATTGGAGGAATATTAGAGACTGCCAAAGCATTAAAAGAGTCGGGTTTTCCGAGAAGCCAACTCTATCAAATGCGGAGTTTTTTAGAACAGGGAAAAAAGACGGCAATGTTGAATTATCGATATTTTCGAGCTCGCTTGGATGAGGAGTCTCAGGATTTACTCTTCGAGAATTTCGAGGAAGCGTGGTGCAAGTCGAAAACTAATAACGGTTATTTAGCCCCGTGGATGTTTTTAGAAGGAGGAAAAAATAGCGATAAATCTATTTACGAAACCTTATGGCGGGAGTTAGTAGATTTGTATCCTTTTATAGAAGTCGCCAAAGAGGAAGTAGTAGAAAGTTCCTAGCATTAGCTTGCTTGTAGTAATCGCGCTTTGCGATTTATAAATATGAATCGCCCCTTGCTTGTAGTAATCGCTTTAGCGATTTATAAATATGAATCGCCCCTTGCTTGTAGTAATCGCTTTAGCGATTTATAAATATGAATCGCTAAAGCGATTACTACGAACGATGAATCGCTAAAGCGATTACTACGAACGATGAATCGCTGAAGCGATTACTACGAACGATGAATCGCTAAAGCGATTACTACGAACGATGAATCGCTAAAGCGATTATTACGAACAATCATCGCTGAAGCGATTATTACGAACAACCAGCAACCCATGATTTATCTAAACCAAGTCGAACTAAATACTCGCAGCATCGAATTAACTGCCATCATCCAAACCGCTTTATGCGTAGGCGCTGGGGGTTCCTCCGGTTCCCTGGCGGACAAGGCGATCGCCCGGACGGCAACCGGTCAACTTCTCATCCCCGCCTCCC
>JAXHVR010000090.1:0-2212 GCA_034189005.1 Cyanobacteriota bacterium
GCCTGTCCTTCGGGGGGGGCGACAGGCGAGACGCCTGTCCTACGGGGGGCGACAGGCGAGACGCCTGTCCTACGGGGGGCGACAGGCGAGACGCCTGTCCTACGGGGGGCGACAGGCGAGACGCCTGTCCTACTCCCACCCCTGCCAGGGACTAACTTCTAGGACTCCTGTCGGTGTCATTACCACTCGGAAGAAGGCAAAGGGTTTTTCTTCGACCTCGGCGGTATCTACTAACTGGGGCAGAGGAGTTCGATCGAGATAATCTCTGGCCGGTTGGTTGGCGGGCTCGTAGCTGACGATCGCTCCATCTTCGTTAACTGTCACTCGATAAACTAGATCGTAGTACCACTCGGGAGTATCTCGCCAATTTAGATCTAGGCGATCGTATAATTGTTGGTTCAATTCTTGTAACTGCCCCAGTAAAGAAATTTCCACCGCTTTGGTTTCGGCGAGGATGTCTGTTTCTATGTTTTCTTTCAACTGCCCCAGTGGATAACTTTCCGTCTCTTTTTTTCTTTTCTGAGAGTCCAACGTCCGCTCTCTTTTGCGATCCAACGCTGGTTCCATAATTTTCAGACCGACATCGCCACTGACGGCAGACACGGACCAAACTTTAACCGTCCGGTCGGCGCTGCCGCTGACTACGCTTTCCCCGTCGGGAGTAAACCCCACCGACCATACGGCTTTCCCATGACCGACGAAGCTTTCGAGCAATTTTTTGGTATTCGGTTGCCATACATGAATTTGGCGATCGTAACTGCCACTGGCGAGGGTTTGTCCGTCGGGACTGAAGGCAACGCTATAAACTGCCTTGGAATGTTCCTTAAAAGTAGAGATTTTTTCCCCCGTCTCTACCTGCCAAAGCTTCACCGCGCGATCGCCACCGCCGCTGGCGAGGGTCTGACCGTCGGGACTGAAGGCGATCGCCCAAACCGCTTTTTTATGCCCCTCTAGAGTCAGTTCCCAGCCGGTCTCTATTTCCCAAATTTTCACAGTGCCATTCCTGCTGCCGCTGGCTAGGTATTTGCCCTGGGGACCGATGGCCACGGATGTTACCGGCCCGGAATGTTTGAATTCTCCTGTCTGGGTTCCCGTTTTCGAGTTCCAGAGTTTGATAACCCCGCTATAAGTTCCAGCAGCAACGGTCTTACCGTCGGGAGCGATCGCTACTGCCTTAACGTCGTCGGCCCGGAGGTTAATGGTGCGCGTTAGGGTAGCCGATGGCAGGTTCCAGATTTTGATGCAGTCGTCCCAACTCCCGCTTACGAGGGTTTCTCCGTCGCTGCTAATGGCTAGGGAAGCGATCGCGTCCGAATGGGCATCCAGAGTGCGAATTAATCCCCCTGCGGACAGATGCCAAATCTTAATGCTGCCGTCGTAACTGCCGCTAGCCACCGTTTCGCCATCGGGGGCGATCGCTACCGTATAAATCCAGCTATTATGACCTAATAAAGTTTTACTAGCTTGAGTTTTTTCTCCCAAAATCGGTTTAGAAAAATCCGTCGCCGGATAGCGCGTTCTGCTCGAATGGTTCCCCCAAATTAAAGCTGTTGCCGTTATAGCAGCCGTAGCCACACTTACTGCCAAAGACGCATATCCTTTCTTCGCTATTTTTTGAGCTTGCATAGTTTTTCTCCTTAATTCAACGGTAATTCGGCATTCAGACGGTAGAAAATCAATAATTATTAATTATTAATTATTAATTATTAATTACTTATCGCGCCTTCGTTTTTTTTGCACTTTCTTTCTGATACTCCATCCACTTCCTCACCACAAACAAAACAGTAATTGCCGTGCTGCCAATAATTCCAAGAGGAGTTAAATAAGTCCAATGACCTAACATTTTATCCGCAACGTGCCAGGTTAACAGAAACATCGCTAAATAAGTAAGTTGGTGTAATTTTTTCCAATTTTTCTTTAACTTCTTGATGCTCCAATCATTAGAAGTTACTGCCAGCAAAGTAAAGATTCCCATCAAAAGGATGCCTTGTAAATAAACAACAGATGTTTGGAAATCCCCAAAATCAAAATTTCTTTTCAATACCAGTAAAACTCCATGACCCAGAGCTAGGAAAAAAGCAACTACTCCAATGGTACGGCGATTTTTCAGTAACATTTTAGGAATGCCGCTCTTTTTGGTTTCAGGAAAAACAACCCTCATAATAGTTGGCAGCAGGGTCAGGATATATAGAATTAAAGAAGCAAAGCCTAA
>JAXHVR010000090.1:2312-2641 GCA_034189005.1 Cyanobacteriota bacterium
TGGTACGGCGATTTTTCAGTAACATTTTAGGAATGCCGCTCTTTTTGGTTTCAGGAAAAACAACCCTCATAATAGTTGGCAGCAGGGTCAGGATATATAGAATTAAAGAAGCAAAGCCTAAAACGTTTGGCATTGGTGCTGTATTGAATGTCATGCTTTCCATTATTTTTAAGTTAGTAGAACAGGCGTCTCGCCTGTTATCCGTTTCGTAGAACAGGCGTCTCGCCTGTTATCCGTTTCGTAGAACAGGCGTCTCGCCTGTTATCCGTTTCGTAGAACAGGCGTCTCGCCTGTTATCCGTTTCGTAGAACAGGCGTCTCGCCTGTTAT
>JAXHVR010000090.1:2741-22168 GCA_034189005.1 Cyanobacteriota bacterium
CCGTTTCGTTAATTGTTAATTAGTTACTACCATTAATAAACGACTGGGCTTCCTCCCAAACCTCTTCGCCCACCTCTCGTCCCAAAATGCGACCTTCGAGATCCCCCTCAGTAAAGTGAATGCCCCCATACAAGCGGGAAATACCCGACTCGTCCGCCGCACCGCTAAAAGTCGACCAGGACAAAGTTAACTCCTCCGTGGGAGTGACTCCGGGCTCTAGTACAGAACTACCCGACGCCGCAGTAAAGGAACCCCCAAACTCGTCGCTACCCGTCGCCTGTTTGAGAATTTCCGCCGCCGCCGCGCTAAAAGTGCTGTGCCCGGAAACGTACTCGGCAAAAGGTGGCGTTGGGGTTTCGGTTCTTTGATAAGGTTCCCACTCGCTACCGTCTATTAATTGAGTACCTTCTGGGGTCCAAGCAAGCACCTGTTGACCGTCGAACAGTTCCCGCACTGCAGTTATCGGACGCACATAATCGTAAAATACCTTCGCCTCCCAGGCCGCAATACCCGCATCGAAGACGGCGTTACCCAAGGGGAAGAACATCTTAATATCCTCATCCAAACTGTTAGCATCCCGTTCCGAGACAAACTGCCCGAACGTCATCCAAGTGCCCGGCGGGAAGGAAGTACCGGCACCGTCTTCCCAAAATTCGGCGATAATTTTCTGTTCGTCAGTGAGGTTAGCGCTAATATTGAGGATTTCCTCGGTTCGCTGTTGGAATAAAGCCGTATCTGCTTCTGGGGGCGCGGGGGGTCGGAATTCGTCCCCAGATTCCAACGCAAAGGGAATTACTTCCCCCCACTGGGGCGTTAGGAATTTTTGCACGGTGCCTTCGGGATCCTCTAGGGGCTGCCGTAAGGGCTGCCAGCGGTTGAGGTCCGCGACTTCATCGGGACTGTTAACCGGTTGATAGTCCGTAGTGTCTTCGTATCCGTTTAACTGGTTGCTGCCGTCGTTGCGCCGGAAGTCCAGCAAGGCGTCCGCCGATACGGTACCGATGCCCTCGGGGGTGTTGGTATCCGTGGAGGCAAGACTCGGATCGTATCCCAGCTCCAGCATTACTCCGTTAAATAGTTCGATCTGGTCTGGGAAGAGATCGACTAATATTCCATAGGCCGCATAGCTCATGGCCTCGCTTTTATTAAGGGTCGTGTTTTCTTCCAGGGGGCGTTGCAAAGTGTCTCCCAGTTGAGTCCCGATCGCCTCTGGGTCGTAAGCTGCCCAGGCATCGAACATCCCTGTATGTACCATGCCGTAAGCGCGAGAGGCAATGGTCGGACCCGGGTTAGTGTTGCGCACCGCTTGTTGGGCGGCTTCGTCCCAGAGGGGCACGACCCGGGAGTAGATTTCCCTACCTTCCGCTTGACCGTATTTGAGATAGTGTTCCAAACCGCTAGCCATTACCGTTTCCCCGGTGAGGGGGTCGTTCGCGAAGCGTTGCGGATGCAACATCGCTTCTGCAACTCCGGGATTTTCCCTTCGGTAGAATTCTTCGTTAAACAGGGCGCTTGGGTCGCGACCTTCTAGTTGACCGAAGTTCAAATAATGCTGCACTCCCGATGTAAATTCACCCCGTTCCACTGCGGCGGCGATATCGGGGTTGTTGTCTAAATAGTAATTTTCGTTTAATAAAGGGCTGGGACTATATCCTTGAGAAAATCCTACTGCCCGGTAGTGGTCGATAGCCGACGCGAAACTGCCGTTTTGAATAGCAGCGGCTGCATCGGGGTGTTGGCTTAAATAAAACCCTTCGTCGAATACATTCTCAAGATTAAGCACGATCTTAATGTTGTAAATTTTTAGTTTTAATTAACTATTCCTTTATAAGATACCCAAAAACTTTGAAAAACATTCACGTTCTTACCCATAATCCCATATATACCCAACCAATAAAGGTTTGGGAGCGATTCTCTATTATTAATTCCGTGGAATTGACTAGCTGGAACGATCGAGCTTGCGGCGTATCGAAATCAAAGAATAGTTATATAAAAAGAGACTTCAGTCAGTAAAAACAGGTTCCCGCTTTTTTATGAAAAATTTTAAGCATAGTAAAGGACCAGTAGTAGGAAGGTAGGCAATACGCCCCTTACTACAAAACTGGTCCCTAGAGTAAGGTGCCCGTCTGACACCCTACAATAAATTCTAGATAGATAAACTTCAGCGGTCCTTATTCGCTAGACATAGTTGATGCTAACGGAACTGCCATCACCAAAAGCGATTACTGGTGGCTGTCCGCTTAGATCTACGGAGACCAAACCAAACGTATTAGGATCTGTGCCGATCGCGCCGCCGCTAATGGGAAGATTTGCCTCCGTCGCAACCCTAGCAGGTACTAATAGTTCGTCTTGTCCTAATTGGAAATCGGTAATTATATGCTGACCGGGAGTGGTATTGTCACCGCGACCGGATTTAATCACAAAGCTATCCTCCCCCAGACCGCCAGTGAATGTGTCGTTACCAAAACCGCCGACGAGAGTATCGTTGCCGGCATCGCCGTTTAAGAAATCGTTGTCAGTGGGACGGACGAAATTAGGATCGTTAGGATCGATCTCCCCGAAGAAACCCCGACGGCCACGGCGACCGCCCCCTAAAATCAGATCGTCTCCATCTCCACCGGTCAATACATCGTCCCCCAGACGACCCTGGATGCGATCGCCTCCGGGAGTGCCGATGAGGTTGTCGTTATTCTCGGTGCCTTCTATTGCGTTGAGGTTGGTCAATTCCTCTGGAGTCAACAAACCCCCATTACCTCTGCCGCCGCCTCGGCGAAAACCGCGTCCGCCATTGCCAAAACGCGGCTGTCCGCCATCGGGCCTCGAACCAAAACCTGAAAACATAATTCATTTCCTCCGAAATTGCTCGCTTAAGTTATTGCGTCTTCATTTACTAACTTAAGTGATAAAAAGTGAAACGTCAAGGGGTTTGAGAAAATGTTTTTAGAGGGCCACTCTTTGCCATCCAGGGGAGCGATCGCTTTGAGGGGCGATCGGCAATGCCCGCCCGAGGAATGCCCGGGCGGGTCAGTAATAAATATGAGGGTAGTGGTAAAGATGCAGTCACTGTTCGTAGTAATCGCTTTAGCGATTGATATAGATAAATCGCTAAAGCGATTACTACGAACAAGATTTTGGCGTTAGAAGGCTACTTGTGGCCCACTACCCACTTAATCGGTTTAAGTCTTTCACCTTTATAACTTAAGTGATAAAAAGCGAAATGTCAAGGGGTTTTGAAAAAAAAATGGCCCTCGCTCTCCAAGGGCCAAAACGAAGACAAGGGGGACGAGGGGGACGAAGGAGAACGACCCATTCCCCATTCTTTATTGCAAATAACAAGGATTGGCGACAATTAACTCTGTAGCTTTAGCAGTCTCCACAGGTTTAGAGAAAAAGTATCCTTGACCGAACTGGCACTTAAAACTTTGTAGCTGCGCTAACTCTCCGTCCGTCTCGATGCCTTCAGCGATCGCGTTCATGCCCAGAGTCTCGGCAATGCTGAGAATAGCTGGTATCAAGCCCTGCTCTGGATTTTCATCCAAACGCTGGACGAAAGACCTGTCAATCTTGAGAGTATCCACGGGGAAGCGATGTAAATAACTTAAAGAAGAATAACCAGTGCCGAAATCATCAATACTCAACTGAATGCGTCGTTTTTGCAATTCTTGAAGAAGAATAGCAGCAGAGTTGCTGTTATCCATAATTGCGCTTTCTGTAATTTCTAACTTTAAATTTTCGGGATTGAGTTTAGTCTCTGCCAAAACTGCATCTATTTGTTCGATTAAATCTTCTCTGGCAAACTGTCGCACGGAAAGATTGACGCTAATGGTTAAAGAATTGTCGGCGATACCTTGCTGCTGCCAGAGATAGAGTTGATGGCAAGCTTCCCGCAATACCAAAGTGCCGATCTGGTTAATTAAGCCCGTTTCCTCCGCCACGGGAATAAACAGTCCCGGGGGAATAAGACCTCGCTGGGGATGTTCCCAGCGGACCAGGGCTTCAAAGCCGGCAATTTTCCCCGTTTTCAGGCAAACAATGGGTTGATAGTGGAGGATGAATTCTTGGCGATCGATCGCTCGGCGCAGATCCGTTTCTATCTCCAAAAGTTGGAGCGCTTCCGCGTGCATTTTTGGGTCGAAAATGTGATACCTTCCCCTGCCTAACTCCTTAGCGCGATACATGGCAGTGTCTGCATCGCGCAACAGATGTTCGGGTTTGTCGTGGCTGCTATCGGCTAAAGCAATGCCGATACTAGCATTAATAAAAACTTCATTTCTCGTCAGTTCGAAGGGATGAGAAAGGGCATGGAGAATATTATCAGCGAGGGTTGTCGCGTTCTTGATGTCTTGAATTTCCGTCAGCAGCAAAGCAAATTCATCCCCTCCGAACCTTGCAAGCAGGGCATTTTTACCCAACAGCCCTTGCAGGCGATGGGAAATAGCAATCAACAGTTGGTCCCCCACCAGATGGCCCAGAGAATCGTTAACCACTTTAAAGCGATCGCAATCGATAAATAACACGGCAAATACATAACTAGAATCCGCCCGGGCGCGCCCCAGGATATCTTCGAGATGTTCTACGAACCAGGCGCGATTTGGCAATCCCGTTAGAGGGTCGTGGAGGGCCATTTGCAACAATTTAGCGTTAGCTGCTTCTAACTGCTCGGTCCGTTCTTTTACTCGTTGCTCCAGTTTGGCGTTAAGCTCGGAGATTTGCTTTTGTGCTGTCCTCAGCGCTAATTGATTTCTAACCCTGGCTATAACTTCTTCTAACTGAAACGGCTTAGTAATATAATCTACGCCGCCGACTTTAAATGCTTTCACCTTATCGAAAACATCGTTGAGGGCGCTTAAAAAAATCACCGGAATTTCCGCTGTATTCTCGTTGGCTTTCAACTGGTGGCAGACTTCATAGCCATCGAGGTCGGGCATCATAATATCGAGCAAAATCAAATCCGGCTGCACGCTACACGAAGCCGTTAATGCCATCTCCCCGTTTAATGCCTTGCGCACGTTGAATCCGTGTGCCACGAGCATGGTGGAGAGAAGCCGCAAGTTTTCTGGAGTGTCGTCAACAATCAAGATATCTTCTTTATTACTATTGAGTTGATTCTGATTCATTGTTTCTGTGGCTTGCATAGTTGCGTTTATTCTTATTCTTCGATAGTTTGAGCTAATTCAATAATGCGATCGAACCGGAAGTTATCGACTAATTCCGTCAAGGTACGAGAAAGTTCTACATTTTCTATAGAAATTTTTTCCAGCAGCGGAAAGATTTTACTATCGTTGCACTGAGTCGCTGCATAACACAGTTCTTCTACCCATGAAGAAGGCATCTTTGCCATTTGTTCTAATATATCGCTACGATCGATATCTTCGAGGGAATTAAGTCGATCGTTATCCCCTGACGCTGTCGGCTCTTCGTACAAATAAGTGGCGCCCAGATGGAAGGCGATTTTATTTAATAGTTCTCGTTGGTCAAAAGGCTTACGAATAAAATCGTCGCAACCGGCTGATAAGACTATTTTTCGGTCTTTTTCAAAAGCACTAGCAGTCAAGGCAACGATCGCCGTTGCCTGTCCCTTTAAGCTAGCTCTGATTTTTTTAGTGGCTTCGTAGCCGTTCATTACGGGCATCCGCATATCCATCAAAATTAGGTGAGGTTCCCAACTTTCCCATACTATCACAGCTTGTTTGCCGTTTTCTGCTTCTCGGACTTCAAAGCCTATGGCAGTCAGAAGTTCTACTAATAAAAGACGATTTGTCGGCTTATCCTCAACTACCAGAATGCGATATTTAGGTCTATCGGGGGCTAAACCTATTATTTTATGGCTTGCGGGCACAGTTGTTACTATATCGGTCTTCTCCTCTACTAAAATAGCCTGGATATTAAACGCGAATTTACTGCCGTAACCGGGGATACTACGAACGGTAATATCTCCTCCCATCAGTCGAACGAATTGGTAACTTATAGACAATCCCAAACCAGTTCCCTCCCCAGACTTTATACCGGTTGAAGTTTGAGCGAAGGCTTTAAACAATTTACCCAAGTCATCTGGGGCAATGCCGGGTCCGGTATCTTCTACTTCAAAGGTCAGCCCTGGGGTAGGCTGCCCCGGCAGCATCCGAGTCCGAAGAATAACGCTGCCTTGTTCGGTAAATTTGATGGCGTTGCCGAGGAGGTTAATTAACACCTGGCGCAGTTTGCTTTCGTCGCTTTGGATGTATTGGGGAACATCCCGACTGCGTTGGAAGGTCAGTTGTAAGCCTTTAGATTGGGCCTTTAGATATAGCATATTTTGGATGCTATCCAAGAGGTTATGGAGATCGAAGCTATCTTCGTTTAGGGTAACTCGCCCGGCCTCGATTTTTGACATCTCTAGAATGTCGTTAATCAATTGCAACAGATGTTCCCCACTGCGGTTGATGATGTCGGTGTATTTTTGATGCTCTGGGGATAGCTGGCGATCGCGCTGCATGAGTTGAGAAAAGCCGAGAATTGCATTGAGGGGGGTTCGCAGTTCGTGGCTCATGTTGGCTAGAAATTCGCTTTTTGCTTGGTTTGCCCGGTCCGCCGTTTCTTTTGCATCTTGTAATTCTGCTGCCTGCTTTTGGGTTTGGGCTAAGAGTTCTGCTTGTTGGACCGCTACTCCTAACTGGGTGCCGATTTGAACTGCCATCGCGATCTCTGCTTGTTCCCACTGGCGCGGACCGGAATTTTGGTAGCTTGCCAGCAACCCCCACAGTTTTTGTCCCTGGAAGATGGGGACGGTGATGTATGCTCTGGTTTGAAATTGTTCTAGAAGCTCGACGTAGCAAGAGATAAAACCGGCCGTGTAAATGTCGTTAACGCAGAGGTAAGTGGTTCCCAAGCTGTAAACGCCGCCTTTGGTGTCTTGCAAATAGGTATCGGTGTGTCGTACGGGCCGATCGCTGTTGGTAAAGGTTCTGACGATGCAACTGTCGTCTCTGACTGATGTATTAAGTTTTAACCCGGGATTGTCTTGTTCCTCCACCAGGGGGGTCCATCCCTCCCCTACGGACTCGCAGACGAATTCTCCGCTCCAGTCGGGACTGAAACGATAGATGGCCACGCGATCGCAGCCTATGGCCTGTCGCAGTTCCCTGGTGGTAGCGCTAAATATGGTTTCTAAATCTAAAGATTCCCGCATTTTTTGAATTACGGTCGAGAGGGTTCGTTCCCTTTCTGCCATTTGCCGCAGGGTTGACTCTATCCCCTTGCGATCGGTGATATCGTGAATGATGCCTACTAAAGAGCTCTGCCCGGAAGCATCTTGAAATGCTATTTTTTTGGTGACGATAGTGCGTACCGTCCCATTCGCGTCCGTAATGGTTTCTTCTCTCTCGCGTTCCTTGCCGGTGCTAAAGACTAGGCGATCGTCCAACCTGAAAGCATCTGCTTCTGCTTTTGGGAAAAAGTCGCCGTCCGATTTGCCAATTATTTGCTGGCGCGGATATCCTATTAATTGGCAACAGGCGTCGTTTAATTTGGTAAAGCGATGTTGGCTGTCTTTGACGAAGATTGGATCTGCTACGGAGTTTAGCACTCTTTCCAAAAAGTCTTGACTTGCTTTTAATGCTGCTTCTGCCTGCTTGTTTTCCGTGATGTCCGTGGCGGTGCCGAGAAGTTGCTTCGGCGCTCCAGAGTCAGCGCGCTTAAAGATAGTATCGCGACTGAGCATCCACAGCCATTGTCCGTTTCTGTGCTTCATCCGATACTCGAACTCAAAGATATCTCCATCGGCGGCGATCTGAAGTTGGGTTTTATAATCAAAGTACTTCTTCCAATCTTCTGGGTGCATGAGGTTGGGAAATAGATCCGCTCCCATTTGTTGCATTTCTTCTGGCGTATAGCCCAAAATATCGACAACGCTGCGGTTGACATAAATATTGCGCTGCTCTATCAGGTCGTAGATGTACAACAAACTTGGGGTGGCATCGGCTATTTGTTCGACAAAGCGCTGGCTCTCGCGGAGGGCTTCTTCGGCTGTTATTCTTTCTTGAATTTCTGTTTCTAGGGCGGCATTTGTTTTTACTAACTCCGTAGTGCGTTTCCAGAGTCCTTCGGTTGCCTGGCGAACTCTGGTTTCTAGTTCGTCGTTAGCTTGCTGGAGGGCCTTTTCGGCTTTCTGCCGTTGAATTTCGGCGGCGGCTCTGGCGGCAAATACTGTCATAATGGCGATGGCGTTTTCTTCGTTTTTTAAGGGGCGATCGCTGTTAATACATAATACGCCGATCGCTCGGAGCCGTTCGTTTAATAAAGGTACTCCCAAATAACACACCGCATTCATCGCTGCCAAACCCTTTGCTTTGGGAAAATGTTCCTGCACGTTGTTGGGATAATACTTTAGTTGGGCTTCTTTTATTACCGGTTCGCAAGGAGTTCCTTCTAGGTCATATTGAAAATTTTCTTCTAATTTATCCCCCGCCCAAAATGCCAATGTTTCTAGTTTCTCTTGGTTATTTCCGACGCTTTCTGATACGAATACATGACCTGCATTTAAAGCTTGACCTAAATGGCAAGCTAACCCATTGAAAAAATCTTTTCCCGTCAGCGATGCCGTTCCTTCTAATACATTTTTGAGAAGGTTTTCTGCCTTAGTTCTTCTTTCTATTTCCGCTTCTAATGCTTTATTCATTTCTTCTAATTTAGCGGAGCTTGGTAAGGCTAAAGCTTGAGGAATTAAAGGTATTAATTCTAGGAAGGTGTAAAGGGATATTAGAGCAGTAATAGCCTTAATAATTCCCGAAAGCCAGTATGCGGGATGCCAAATAGTCCAAATTTCTATTACATGAGTCGTTCCGCAAGCAATAATAAAAGCTCCAAATAATATGAATATGCTTTTAAAAGGGATATCTTTTCGCTGGCGGATGTAATAGATTAAGAGCCATGGAATGGAGTAGTAAACTAAAGCAATTAGGCCGTCGCCCAGGAGGTGGAGCCATACAAGTTGCGACTGCCACAAATAACAGTGACCGTGGGGGATAAATCGGTCTGGGGATAAAATTAATTTTATAAGTTGCCACATACAATTATCAAGAAAATAAAAAACTATTGGATAAAGTTATTAAAATTTGTTTCAGGGCGATCGAAAATTGAGACTAGCCCGGAGTTATTGCCAGTCATTTTCATTATATCCCCCTACTCTGGTAGATGCAAGCGAGGCTGCCTGGCTGCTTGCTAGGCGGGATTCCCAGAGGAAGGATGCCGGGAGCATCTCATATTTGTAAAAGAACCAAAAAATTAATTCTTTTTGTCAGTTGTTAGTGGTTAGTTGTTAGTTGGGCGACTAACCACTAACAACTAGCCACGTTCCAGAAAGCGTCTAATTCGCGGGCTTTCTTCATTCTTGAGATGCTCCCTGGATGCCGGTGGGGCGTTGAAGTTTTTAGGTAGGGGAGCGGAGGGAGTCGCACTTTCTATCGTAACACCACCAAATTATTAATCTTTAAGCAAAAATAGAAAACGCATCAATTTTAAAACACAAATAAAGTCGTTACTACAGCTAGCAATAAAAGCTCGTTAGTAGTAACGACTTTAGTCGTAAAAAAAAGTCAAATTTTGTAGTAACGATTTTAGTCGTTTTTCCCTCAATTAATTACCACAGTTATTGTTGGTAATGTCTGTAGGTCGCTGCTACTTTTTGCTTAACTTTCTCCCGCACTTTATCTGGAGCTATGACGGCACAATCTTCCCAATAGCGCGACACTTCTCGAATAAACCAGAAAGTATTAGATATGGACCTAAATACTCGTTTAACTTTCGGTCGATCTGGCAACCACTCGCTTAGGTCGTCTTCTGGTTTGGGTTTATAGGCAAGAGCCAATCGATTAAATAAGTGCATTTCCACAGTTATGCGATCTAGATCGGAACGCCACTCAAGGGCGATGGGTTTGACCGCTGCTTCTGGGATGCGATCTAGACGCAGGCACCAGTTATGTTGGAGTTCCTTTATGTCTGAGTTGCCGTCGGTTTCCTCGCACCAGCAGTCTAAATAATCTCTGGTTTCGTGGGGAACGATTTGTCCGTGCCGGACGCTAAATTGCCACGGAGTGCCGGTGGCGTCTTGATAAAAAAGCTCGAAAGGTTGCTGGCGCTTGAGATAGCGCTCGATGTCTGAGCGCCAGGGGGGGGGCGGGTTTTCCAGAAAGGCTTCGATTTTACCGCGCAGGGGTATGGAGAGTTCGCTGCGATCGCGCATTAATTCGGCAATGGCGATGGCTAATTCCATTTTCCCCGCATCGATGAGAGCGTTTCTCGTTGCTTCTAAGGCTTCGATGCGAGCGGTGGACCAGTCGTGGTTGGGGGCTATTTTCAGTTCCCCCCGGGCGATCGCTTCGATGAGTTTCGACATATTCGGGCGATCGCCCCAGATTTTGCCCCATTCTAGAGCTAGTTTTTCTAATTTGGCCTTGTCCCTTTCGGAAACGGACAAAGTTATGGACCTACCTTTTCTACTCATTTTGTACGGACACTTTGTCGTGTAAATTGGATTAATTTCTATTTTCGAGGCTAAGATGGGAAATATCAACAAATTACGGACACTATTTCCCAGGAGGGTCAATAGGAACGGACAAAAGGTCTTGTCCCGAATATCCATCGACTCCAAATTGCGTTTAGCAGGAGATTTCGAGAATATTGGGCGATCGCCTCCGATCGCCCCCGATAGCGAGGATTGACCGTTGCGGAAATTGCAATTTCCGTACCCCTCAGAGAATGGGGTTAGTAATAAAAAGTTAGCTTTAAATCGCTAAAGCGATTACTACGAACTTTATCGCTGAAGCGATTACTACGAACTTTATCGCTAAAGCGATTACTACGAACTATGAAAAGACACAATAGACTTTTGGGGCGATCGCCGAAAACTTTAGACGAAAAATACTTTCACGATATTCGCCCTACTATATACCTACAACACGCTACCCACAAACAAGACGGCGTTAGAACCGGTACAACTCTCGCAGAACATCTCGACTCGGTTTGTCAATTCGTACTAACAGTTAGTCGCATCGCCGAAGTTCCAGAAGAGAAAAGAGGCTTAATTTTAGCTGCTGCCGCAGTTCACGATTTGAATAAGTTAGATAGCGCCAAACGCAGCGTTAAAACTTTGGCTAGAAATCGCGACTTTTTACTGCAACAACTCGATTTAGCTTGCGTAAAAACTCTCGTTTCTAACGATGAAGATTTGGAATTGGTTCGGCGTTTAATCGAACGGCATTCGGGGCATCATTCTACCGATGGGAGGCGGTTTTTTCCCGAAAAAGACGAGATAGAAAGATGGGCGGCGATGCTTATTGGGGCGGATTTATTCGATTTGGGAATCCCCGAAGATCGACGGATCCGTAAAGTAGAAACCGAGTTGACCGTCGCTTTCCGTCGCCCCACTCGTTTATTCAGAATTAGAATTACTAAAAACCTCGGTTATCTCACCGCGCTTTTGTTAAATGCCTCCCAGGAAGTTTTGCGAGATTATGGTTTAAATAGTTTGGCAATATTTCCCGATGGAGAGATTTTCGAGGGCGAATCTTGGCCGGGGGAAGAGGTAGTTAAAAAAATTGCCTCTCGCTGGCAAAAAAAGGTCGATGGAGTTGTCGGCGGTAACGTGGAAGAATTAGTTAAGGCGACTAAAGATGGCATCAAAGTTGACTCCCAAGCGGTCGAGTTGAACCCGGAAGAAGCGCTGGTTTGGGTTAGGGCGCTTTTGGAGAAGAAAAAAGCGGGGTTTAAAATTGCTAAAGTCGAACCAAGCATTAATAAATGGGGCGAGAAAGCGGGGGATGAGGCGGCGAAAAATGCAGAAAAATTGGGGTTAATTCCGGTTAGCAATGCCGAAGAGTTTGCTATTTCCGAAGCTTTGAAAACTGCTTATCTCAGTTATCGCCAAGCAGGTCTCGAAACGACGGAAGTTTGGGATACTATTTCCACTAAAGTCGGTTTGTCCGAACCGCAGAGACTTGCCCTGGAACCTTTCGATTCTCAATACGGAAAATCCCTTTTTGCCGCAAAGGCGATATCTGGAGGAATTGAGGTTGTTATTAAAGCAATTGAAGATTCCTTTAAATTGCGAGGAGAGTCTCGATCGCCAGAAGGAGAAATAGAAGTTTCCCAAGGGGCGATCGCCGCCGTTTCCCAAATCTTAAACCTGCCCCACCCGACTGCTTGGAAAGGTATTAACGAACTCGAAGCATATATCAATTCCAACCCTCGCAAGCGCAATTCTTTAAGCGCGACTTCCGGGGCAGGAGAGGATTTAATTTCTAATAATATGCCTCCTGGAACGAAAGTTCAATCTTTTTCCAATCGCCTGCCGGGCGGCAGCGCTGCGGAACCAAAACGACAGGCAGATTCTTTAACTTCTCTCGCCTATAAATTAATGAAAATTGGGGCAAACTTTCCTGCTGTAGATAAACAAGAACCGCTTTATTTGCATTTAGCTTTGCCCCCCGGTTCCAGTCCAGAACTTTTGAGAATTTGGCGCGAGTTTTTAAAAAAGACGGCGAGGACTAATGCAGAAGGTGGAACGGTAACTGTGGATGAATCGCAGCTTTATCGAGACAACGTTCTGGAATTTAAGTCTAATAAAGTAGTCGGTTTGGCTTTACCCAAGCGTCCAGATTTTGTTCGTTCCACCGTCGTAATTCCTCTCGTTTGGGGCGAGGTTAATGCTTCCGTGGCTTTGCTGAAATCTCTGCGGTTGGCTTTAGAACTTTCTCTGTCTTTAGAGTTAGGTTTTCCTTTCGTTATTAGCAGCAATTTAGAAACAGAATCTTGCGGAGAAAATTATGGCAGAGTGGAAGGAATTCCTTCCGCGCTTCAACCATTATTAGGAAATGGTGAATACGACAGAGAAGAAGCCACAAAAGTTCGGGATAAATTGCGCTGCATCGGCAATTTAACTTTCTGCGTTTCCAGCCCGCAAAAACGCGACGATTGTCTTTACGACCTTGCCCGCGCTGCCAGAAGAAGTTTAGACCTTTATTATGTGTTGCTGCGTTGGGTTTTGCGGGAACAAGAAAGCCCTAATTTCGAGGCAATTTGGAATCGAATTAGTCAACCTTTAACAACTTTGGAAAAACTGATGAATGAGGAAACGAAATTAACGGAATATCTCAGGGAAGCGGCGCGAATTGCCGAAGAAGCGAAGCTGCGCGGAAGTTCTTTTCGACGCACGTCCCAAGGGGAACCCTTCGCAGATTTTATGGCGGCAATTCGTTCTCGGAAATCTCATTTGCCTTGGGATGTAGTTTTTGCTTCTTTGGTTCAGCAATATCACACTCGCTTACACCGCATTCGAGAACACGGAGTGGGGGCAACTAAATTTGAAAAAGTTAAGGAGTTTTACGATGTTTTGAGGAAAATTTTTGATGAAGTTTACAATTCGCGGGCGGAACGCATTCTGGCGGATAAAAAAACTCTGGAAGCGGCTTATTTATTTTTCTTGCAGGAAGCGCGCCAGGAGTTGAAACCGTAGGACAGGCGTCTCGCCTGTCGAAAAAAAAACAAAAAAACCTATTACCAAAAAGAAGATTATGTCTGTGGAAAAATTAAAACCATTTTTAGCCGAAACTTACGAAAACTTCCCCAAAGGACGGACTATCGGGTTAGTGGTTCTAAGAACCACTCAGTCGGAAACTATTTTCCGAACCGAGGGTTCTGGGGAACCGATGTGTAGCGAGTTCGTTCGCGCTGGGGCTGAGGATAGCGCTATTATCCCGCGTTTGGTGATGACGAAACGAAAACAAGTCGCCCCAGAACGCCGCCGAGGACGGGAATTTTTGCGGGCCCATTCTCTCCTCTACCCTGCGCCGAAGGGCGACTCGGTTTGCGCCCTCAATACTAACGCGCCTTGCGAAATCTGCGTTGACTGTTTCCTCTACGGTTTCGCTGCTGGTGGGGAGGGCGCCCAGAAGAGTCGGGTTTGGACGGAGGATGCTTTCAGCGTTTTGCCGGCGACCGAGTTGGTAGGCGATCGCACCATTAACGCCATCTACGAAAATGGAACCATGCGAGATACCGACGGCAAAGCATCCACCGCCCTCAACACTAGCGAGTATGTCAAACCCGGAGTTCATTTTCTCGACGTGGTGACTCTCAAGGACGTCACCGCCGACGAGTTGCGCTACGCGATCGGTAATATTTTGCTGACGAGTCGTTATGGGGCCGTCTCCAGTCGCGTCGGTCGGATGGAAAACGAGATTTTGGCAGCGTTTGGCGGTATCGCGGAGTTGCCGAGTTCTCTGGAGTTAGTCCAGGGAGTTTACGATCGCTTAAAAAACTCCGGCGAACCTCTAGAACATCCTTTAGCAGTGGGGCCGTTGGTAGAGGCGACGAAAGCGATCGCTTCTACTTGGACGAAAAAGCGAGGCGTCGAAATGCAACTGTCCCAAAGCGAGTTGGCGGAGTTGGTGGAAGATAGCGATCGGCATTGGTCTCTGGAGGAACGAGAAGAATTTCTCAAACGCTTGGATGCTGCTTACAAACCTTGGCGAAGAGTTCCAGCGCAGAAGAAAGAGAAAAAAGGCAAGAAAAAACCGTAGGACAGGCGTCTCGCCTGTCCGATGTGAGGGCGAAAAACCGTAGGACAGGCGTCTCGCCTGTCGCGAAAAACCGTCTCGCCTGTCGCGAAAAACCGTAGGACAGGCGTCTCGCCTGTCCCGCGAAAAACCGTAGGGCAGGCATCTCGCCCGTCCCGCGAAAGAGAAATGTAGCGAGGAAATTCATGACCCAACCCAAATCAAAAACTATCGCGCAACAGTTCCAGCGCGGCCGACTGGTAGAGTTTTGGTGTGCCGAACCGGTATTTTTTGCTTCGAGAGAACTCTCCGATACCTATTATACGGAAGCAACTTTCGGCAATTACGCTTTAGCCTACGCCTTGGGATGGGCGAGGTCTGACTATCGCCTGACGGGGAAAGCCACGGGGCGACCGACTTATATGGAAGACTTGAAACCCTTGGCAGGCAAGTGTTATGTGTTGCCCGCTTGGCCGTCTGAGGGGAAAGTGAAATATAGAATGGAACGTTTTAACGCCCTTTCCGACTCCTACTGGTACGCGATGACGAACAACCGAGTCGCCACTGCGAGAGAAGATTTGCCTCTCAAGCGAACCACTGGCAAAAAACCTAAATCTTTTAGGGCGAGTAATTTCCCTCAAACCGGGCGGTTGCGACTTATCGAGAGGGGGAACCGGTTTAGGAGTTTGGTATTTGGCGATCGCCCCCTCCCAGAATACGTCCGCATCGGCAAATTTATGAGTAAAGTTCGCCTCTCTATTATTGAGGAATTCGACCTAATTAATTTGCCAGTGGGAGAGTACGAAACTAAAGCCTATCTCAACTCCGCAGATTTGTCAGCGGATGTGGAATTATTAGCATTCGATCTTATTGCCATTCCACCAGCTTCTATTCTGAAAAATTTACGCTTTCGCGGGGCCGCTTGGCAGTTGGGAGATTGGATAATTCCCGCTAATTTACAGTTTTGTGGTGGGAATTGTTAATTGTTAATTGTTAATTGTAGTTAATTGTAGGTTGGGTGTAGCGAAGCGAAACCCAACATTATTAGACTTCTTGCAGAAGTAGGCAACAGGCAACAGGCAACAGGCAAGAGTTTTTAAGGAAAAAGGAACGAAAAACGATTTTATTTTTACAATTGCTGCGAGGTCTATTAAATATGTGTTGGGTTGCGTTGCACTCCACCCAACCTACAGTTTCAGCTACTCAATTGTTAATTGTAGGTTGGGTGTAGCGAAGCGAAACCCAACATTAAGTACCAGTGCAAAATTCATTGGGCATCTGGAACAGGCGAGACGCCTGTTCTACGGGGGTTGGGAGAAATAATTTTATGTAAATATTTTTGCCTACCTACTTATTAACCCAACATTATTAAATATGTGTTGGGTTGCGTTGCACTCCACCCAACCTACAGTTTTGGCTTTTGCCCTAGATTTCCATTTTTTATTAAGAGAAAAACCATGAATCAAAAAATCCAAATAAAACTCGAACCAAAAAGCATTTCCGCCTGCGCTTCTTTACCCCCAGAACTAAAATTTATGAACGGGGCGTTGCAGCATCAAGTTGATGTTTGGAACTTAGCCAAAAATAACGATATTATTCTCGACCTCGCCCCTACTGGTACGGGAAAAACTAATGCCAGTTTTACAGTTTTGCTGCACCAACCAAATAAAACTGCCGTTTACATCGCCCCTACCAATGCCTTAGTAACTCAGCAGGCGGAGGCGGCGGAAAAATTTGTGCGGAAAGCGGGTTTGCCCCATGCAGTCAAACCCGCTTCGGCGAAGGAAATTAGTTCTTGGCAGGACGATAAAGTAAGCAAGCGGCCGGGGGAAAAACTTTATAACGTTCTGCGCAACCCGGCGACGATTTTTCCCGAAGTCGGCGCGAACAAACCGCTTTTGTTGGTGACAAATCCCGATATTTTCTATTACGCTACTTTCTTCGCCTACAACCCTTTAGACCGGGGAAATATTGCAAGTCAATTTTATAGCAAGTTTGCTACGGTAATTTTTGATGAGTTTCATCTTTATGATGCCAAGCAGTTAGTTTCGTTGCTGTTTTATCTCGCGGTTTCTCATGTTTTAGGTTTCTTTAAAAACGGGCGACGAGTAATTTTATTAACCGCAACGCCGGAACCAGCTTGCGAAAGGGCGCTGGAAACTTTGGAGAAATTAGGAGTTAGAATTGCCAGGATTAATGGTGAGGAGAATAAGTCGAATTTATTGCCTTCGCAAACTGCGGTTTGTCTGGAAATTCGCCCCCAATTAGATAAGGAGGAATGGTTGCGAGAGTTGGCAGATGAAGTTGTTAAGCGTTATGGGGAAAAGCCGGGGGAAAATGGGGCGGTGATTTTGGATTCTAAAGATTTAGTCAATCGTTTGGCAGATTTGTTGAAACTCCGGGGTTTCGATAAAAGGTTTGGGCGAATTACCGGTTCCACTCCGTTTTTTGAGAGGCAAATTGCGGTGGGGCGAGAGGTAATTTTAGCGACGAATACGGTGGATGTTGGTTTTAATTTCGAGAAGAGTCCTCCACCGGAGAGGCAAAATTTGGATTGGCTGATTTTTTCAGCTAACAATCGCTTTTCTTTTTGGCAAAGACTGGGGCGAGTGGGGCGAGTTTTGGGTAAGGCAAAAACTGATGTTGCTTCGGAGGCGATCGCTTATTTACCCTCGAAAGCTTGGGAAGAAGATATTGCTTCTCTCGACTGTTTTTGCGGGCGAGTTGCTTTGGGGGAAATGTTAGAAAATCTGAAATGTTTGGACCGTCCGTTTTTAGAAGTTTATTGGCGATCGGAGGCTTTCTTGGAAATAGCCCGCCCTCTGGCAGAGTTGGAAGATAGCTTGCAGAATTTACCTGAAATAGAAGTAATAGAAAAGCTTTATAAAACGATGCAGTTATTATTAGGAGGAAAGCGAGATTGGTCTTATTACCGCTATCGGATAAAAGTCTTGCGCGGTGCGGAAAGTTTAGTTAAAATTCCTGTCACAAACATCCCGAAAGAATGGCAATATGTTAAAGGAGGTCAAGCTTTATTCAAAACTTTTCTTAAAGCAAGTTATCCTGCGGAGTGGGAAGAGTTCGAGGCGGGAAATACGACTTTAAAAGATTACGAAAAGACTTTTCTCCAAGATGAAGAAGCGGCGGCGGAGTTAAAGAAATTTGCCGAAGTTTGGAAAGCGAGTTACGCGCCGATTTTTCGGTTTAGAGATGGTTTGTTCGAGAGTTTGAAGATTCGCGACCCAAAAGGTTTGTTATTAGATGAAGCCGAGGATACTTTTTTAGAACCTTTCCATCTTTTACGCTATTATGAGTTTGTGGAGGATGGAGAGTTTGTGGAGTTAGTTAGTCGGGCAAAAGAGAGTTACCAAATTAGCTTTTATTTACGCTATTGCGATACGCTGGAGGAGTTTAAAAATATGGAGTTGAATAAGTTAAATGCTTTTGAGAATTGTCGGGTGGAGAGGAGGTTGGGAGAAGCGGTTTCTCCTACTCCTTTGTTAAAGCAATTGGATAAAGATTTGTTGCCTGGAGTAATAATCGCTACTGCTGCTAATATGGGAGTAATTATTAGGTTGCAAAAACAGAGAATTGCTTCTTATCCGATTAGCGTTTCTGCTAAGGACGGGGAAAAGAATTATACCTTTTTTCCAGGTTTGGGAGGAATTTTAGCGATCGCTCTTTATGGAGTTGTTATTAAATTAGCAGACGAGGAAGATTTTTATATTGCTTGAAGCTTGGTATAGTTTTAGTAAAATAAAAATTAGTAAAGCGCGCCGAAGCGTAGCTTAAAGGGAGAGTTAACAATTGTTAATTGGGAAAATGTTAATTAATATTATGAGGTAATGAAAATGCCGCACAGTTTAGTTTTAAATATGGTTCCAAAATCGCCAATTTTCCCCAATTATTTAACGGGGAGACATCTTCACGCTTTGTTTTTAACTCTCGTCAGTTCCGTGGATAAGCCGTTGGGCGATCGCCTGCACCAATCCACTTCCCAAAAAGCATTTACCATCAGCCCCCTACAAACCCCAAAACGCCCAAAAAACCTTCGGGATAATTGCTTGCAATGGCACCACAATCGCCCGATTCCAGCTAATAGTAATTGTTGGTGGCGAATCTCTCTTTTAGACGATGGTTTGTTCGGGGAATTAACCGCCCTTTGGTTAGACATTAATCCGCAGAAACCGTGGCATTTGGGGCCTGCGGATTTACAGATTACAAGTATTATGGCGAGTCCTAAATCTAGCCAACCTTGGGCTAATTCTTGTTCTTATTCTCAGTTGTACGAGAATGCTTCGGATACTAATAGAGCGATCGCCCTTTCTTTTGCAACTCCGACCTCATTTCGCCAGGGAAAATACGACACGGCGATGCCTTCGCGGGAGTCCGTTTTTAATTCTCTTTTGAAACGCTGGAATAAATATAGCGGTATTGAGTTTAGCGAACTGCCAGTGGAATCGATTTTCTCAAGCTATCTCGATATCAATACAGAGATTGTAGCAGATTCTCGGAGTAAGTTTATTGGCGTTGTTGGAAATAGTACCTATCGCATTATGGGGAAAGTTGAGCCTATTTTTATTAAGCAAATTAATGCTTTGGCTGACTTTGCTTTGTATTGCGGCGTGGGGAGGAAAACGCCGATGGGTA
Organism: Cyanobacteriota bacterium; assembly: GCA_034189005.1. Classification (GTDB taxonomy): domain Bacteria; phylum Cyanobacteriota; class Cyanobacteriia; order Cyanobacteriales; family Microcoleaceae; genus CALKCV01. The sequence goes on from JAXHVR010000090.1 coordinate 21,923, forward strand.
TGGGGATGACGAGGCGTTTATTTATTAATAATTGAGGTGGGTTAGCAGCGGTATTGAAGGAGGATGTAGGGTCGGGGGTTGGTGGTAGGAGAAATGGCAGTTAAGCAGAGGGTTAAATGTGGGGTGAGGGCAAAGCATTCGGACATTAAGATTTATGCTTTTTCCAAACACTTAAGTACCCGTGCAAAATTGATTTGAGATACAAAACAGGCGAGACGCCTGTTCTACGGGGAAATCCTTGTGCAA
>JAXHVR010000091.1:0-22124 GCA_034189005.1 Cyanobacteriota bacterium
GCCAGGTGGAACAGGTTTCCGAGGCTATGGCTATTACTGGGGGCGCGGGGGCTGAATATACGCCCATGCTTTTGGGGATTACTAAGGCTTCGTTGAATACGGATAGTTTTATTTCAGCGGCTTCCTTCCAGGAGACTACTCGGGTTTTGACTGAGGCAGCGATCGAGGGCAAATCCGACTGGTTGCGCGGGCTTAAGGAGAACGTTATTATCGGGCGTTTGATTCCTGCCGGGACTGGGTTTAATGCTTATGAGGATGTGGCTAACGATTCTCAGCGCTGGGATGGTTGGGATGAGGATGTTCCCGATGAGGAGGAGTTTGTGGAAGAGTCTTTTCCTGCTGGGGTTTTGAATGAGGCTGCTGAAGGGCAGGTTTATGATGATGAGGATTTTGATGGTAAGGATGAGGATTTTGATGAGGTTTCTGATAATGAGACTTTTCCCTCGGAGGTTTCTAATAACGAGCCTTCTACTAATGAGGATTTTGGAGGGTTAGATGGTTTTAATGGTTAGTATTGGGTAATGGCGATCGCCGTAATTGGGGGATTAAAACTGAGGTTAATTATTAATATTTGAAATTGCTATTAACTATTAATAATTAGCCATTGACAGTTTACTTAAACCATGCCTCTTTTAGCTGAATAAGCCCTACTCATCTCTCGGGCACATATCCAATTAGCGGCATCTAGGAAACGATTTAAGGCTGACTAACCCGGTTTAAAGGGTTAGGTGTCACCGACATCGGTTAAGCGCGGTTTTAAGCGCATTTATCCCGGTGGGGTTTGTTTCGACCGTCCCGGACAATTAGCGGGCCATCTCTCTTGGCAAAAAAGGACCGCGCTTCCCCAAAAAGCGCGGTTCTTTTTTTGCTCTTTTCAAGACTCCATTAGGGAGTCTTGAAAAGATACTGAGACGATTATGAGGGAAGCTGGAAGCATTGATTTTACGAGGTTTTTTTCGAGATAGGTTGCAATTCTGTGCCGCCTATATGGAAAATGCGTGCCACAAACCGTATTCTGCGTGCCACCTATTTTGTGAGTTTTTACCTAGCAAGTTTTTGGTTGGGTTTTAGTAGGGAATGGGCCATCGAATGCGGTTGAGGTGGATCGGAAAATGTCCATCGGTGGTTAGGGGGAGCGATCGCCTTTTCAAGCGAAGGTAAAAACTAGGTTTGGTTAAAACGCCGATAAATTGGATTTGTTCTTGGGAATAGTGGAACTTTTAAAGTTAATTAATTAAGACTGTTCTGCGGATTAACTTATTAAAATATTCTCGATTATTCGATGGTGAAATAAACTTTTTAATCGAAGAAGTAGGTTGGGATTTTTATTTTGCGGTGGGGGCGATCGCTTCTAGGTTTTACCTCGATTAAAGTCGGATCGGATTATCGCTACTCGCACCTTAGAGACTTTATTTGTATCGCTTATCTGGAGAGAGTTTGAGCGGTTGGGGATTAATAAAGTCGGATTGGGGTTTGGTTGGTGTTGGAAGCAATCCGACTTGATTAGTGCGTTTGGGGGAGTGGGGGCGATCGCTAATCTTTTCTTATTACTTGAAGCAGGTATGTAGTATCGTAAGCGCGAGCGTTGTATAGAGAAAAAACTGGCTCTGTTGATATTAGCCCACGGAGTAAAGCCCCATATCTGGCCAGTCAAGAATGGCATTTTTGGGACCATTTCTCGGAAAATTTCTCAAAAAAAATCTCTGTAGGTGCTTGACATTTGCTTGTGTTCGCGCTATAATAGAAGTATGGAGGTAAGGGAATGTCCCACCTCTAAAAGAAAAGGGACCGCCCCTTAATCAAAAACAAAGGCGGGCCCTTAACGCAATAAAACGTTGAGGACAATTATGACACAAAAAGACAAAGACATAGTCGATCCCTTCACAACGCAAGCTGAACAAATGAAAGCTGCATTAGATCGGCTCAACGATTTAGCTGAGGATTACTGTATTCTTAGTGCATCTTTAACTCTTTTTACAAAAGAAGAAAAAGAGCTTGCGCTGAAGCTCCTAAAGCGGTTTCTCAATAAATATCGGGAAAGGGAGCTTTTTCAGTTGCTTCAGCAACTTAGCTTGATACAATCTGAGCTAGAGTTCTACGAACAGTATTACTTGTCTCCTGAAGATGTTGAGAAAGGAGAAAAGTATTGGGGCGAAAAGCAACTAATACAAATGAAAGCGAGTCTGAATAAGATACCCGATCCTTGGCTGTAAGCAGTAGTAAAATGGGGACTTCCATAAGTCCCCATTTTGTTTCAGCTAACGAATAAGTAACAGCCATTTTTGACGATCTTCAAAATTCAAAGCATCGCGTAATCGCTTGATTTCAGATTCATTTAAAACCTCTTTATGATCGTTGATAAACCTACATAATTGAGCAACGTCAATATCGGCACGTTCGGCAATATCGCAAATATGATCTTTCGATCCAGCAACGACTCTCATTAATGCTTTTTCAATACTCATACTGTTACCTCCCAAAATTTCCTAATTAATTCGATATTAATCGCGCTACAACCGCAACAGCACGCGATCGCTCTTTAAGGTGAGCCGTATCGCTCCGAGTAGATGGTCACCGATGGGCTATCTACTCGGAGCGATCGCTCTTCTTCAACTCCCGATCCACCAACTCTCGGAAGTAATCCGAGCGTGACAAGCCAAGGGAGTTGCAGAGTTCGTCGAAAGCTTCCATCTGGTCTTCATAGAGCCTAATCGTCATCGTCGTTCGGGATACGGGGCGATCGCTCTTCGAGATAAACCCCTGAACTCCCGGACGTACTTCCACCGCTTCAAAAGCTGGATTGTTTCCCATTTTCCTTTCCTCCATAACTTTCTCTATCTTAGCACACAATCCTTGCAAATGACAAGTGTACTCGTTACATTATTCGAGGGCGTTGGCGAAGCCTTGCGGATGCAACCGGAGCGCTTTGGGAATTGGGATAATGGTGGATCGATGTTGCATCCGCAAGTCGCGCCCCGCGCTCGCGCCCCCACCACCAAATCCCATCCGACTAAATTCACCACCACAACTAAAAGCTGCTGACATTAGCAGCATCTGGGGCGATTAAAGTCGGATTGGGTTTCGTCGCGCCAAATCCAATCCGACTTTATTCAAAAGCGATCGCCACCTCCCCTAGAGACTTTATTGGAAACAGGGATTTCCGGGTCCGAGCTAAAAAATAAATATTCGACGATCGACCGCAACGGAAATAGCGATTTCCTTGCCCGAGTTAAAAAGTAAATAGTTGGAAAAAACCCAAACAAAAAGGCAAAAGTTAAACGGAAATAGCAATTTCCAAGGCTAAGTTCAAATAGAAAATAAGCGAACGAAAAATGAAATAAAACCAACCATTACAACAACTCGTCGAGTATTGATTCTCGCCGACAGCGACAATACCTTTCTCAGCGCTCAAAGCTTCAATCGTAAAGTCGATTGGTTGCAAGTCCGCGACTATTTAGCCAACCCTAGCGAGGGTCGAGAGCTAATAGAAATGGTCATCTACGTCGGCCTCCCACCTGCACGAAAACGATTTGAGGAACAGCGAAAAACCAAATAAAAATTCGTTTATTGGGCAAAACGTAACGGTTTTTTAGTAGTTCCAAAAGAGGGCAAAGCAAAAGGAAAAGAATACGACACCAACATCGACATCGTAATGGCGATGGATGCCGTGGAATTAGCATTAGAAGTACGTCCCGATATCGTAGTTCTAGTAACTGGGGATTCGGACTTTGCTTACCTAGCAGAAAAACTGAGGAGACGGGGCATACGAGTCGAAGTCGCATCGGTAGAACAGTCCTTAGGAAACGACCTCAAAATTGCCGCCAGCAGCATAGTCGATTTAGTCGAAATCTTTGACGGTTTCGAGCAGCAAAAAAAAATCAAGACTATTTCCGAATCGGCAATAGCAACATCTTCGACTAATAAAAATTTACTGTGGAGTTTACTCAAAAAAATGACTAACAAACTCATCGCATTATCTCAGACTTTATCCCAAAAAGCAATGAAAACTTTAAACGGAAAATTGATTTTTCGTCAACCATTACAACCGAGCGAGTCTCAATTTACGATCGACAATCTCGCTCAAAAACTGGAGAATTTAGAGTTCCAAGTAGTCACCGCAAACCTCCAAGAAAAAGAGGCAAACTCAGAACAATTAAAATCCCTCAAAGATTCGGTGAAAAAACTGGAACGGCTCTATTATCAACTCCTGTCAACAAGTTTAGTTAGTTCCGCCGTTCTGGGTCTATTATTTCTCAGTCTAACTTTAAACGATGGAGCTACTTTTCGGGCGGCGCAAAACGAAAATTTAGATGCCAGTTTCAAGCCAGTTGAAACCAAGTTTTAATTGAGGCTAAAGGCAAAAGTAGGGTGCGCTGCGACGCACCTTACAACTAATTCCCCATTCCCTATTCCCCATTCCCAAAAATTATGAGAGCAGTAATAAACGGCAAATTAGTGGATTTACCCGAAGGTGCGACCGTGGAAGAATTGAGAGCGCGGCTGCCAGAAATAGGTGGCGACGACGTGATGGAAGAGGGCTTTGGTAAAACAAGACCCCTTCAAGAAAACGAAGCGCTCAAAGAGGGTTCTAAAATCTGGACGGTTCCCAAAATAGTAAAAGGCAGCATTTTAATTAATAATTAATAATTAATAATTGGTGGTTCGCCTTTTAAACTTGTATCTGGAGAAATAAATGACAATTACTATCAATTCTGGTTCCCTTGGTTTCAAACCAAGTTCGCGTCTTTCAGCGGAACTAAAACTTTTAGAAAAAGCGGCAAAAAATGTGGCGATTGGTGCAAAGAATCTTAACGAGATTCAATACGCTGGGGTGTTAATTAAGGGGATGCCTTTATCCTCGAAAAAGTTCAAAGTTTCTAACAGCGACGTGCTGTTTTTGTTGCCGCCGGATTATCCAAAACTCCCTCCCATCGGTTGCTATCTCAATTACCCTTGGGATACCGTTGGGGAGGGGGACCATCATTTTACCAGACAGAGTTATTATGGCGCACCTTTCTTGAGCGAAGAGGGTTGGTATTGGTATTGCGTCGGTTTGGGGGGAGGTTTTCATAAAGACCGCTGGCTCAACTCCTGGAGACCTAACAAAATACCAGAAAACGGGCATAATTTAGCGACCCTTTTCGTTACCGCCCGCCACGCAATTAATGACAGTTTGTAGTAATCGCTTTAGCGATTTATAAATATGAATCGCTAAAGCGATTACTACAAACCAACTATTACTAGAAATGATGAACAAAATTACTTTTCACGTTCCGCCGTTGATGTGGAACCAGTTTCAAAAAGCGATGCTGGCGAACAAGAGAAAAAATGAAGAGGTTATTGGTTTTTTCTTTTGCGATCGCCACAAACTAACCAAACGTCACTCCCGCTATTTACCCCAAGCTTGGGCGGTCCCCGGACCAGACTGTTACGAGTATCAAACCGCCAGCGGTCTAGTTCTCAAGCAACAATTCCATCTCTATCTGCTGGAAACCTACCTCAAACGGGGGCTCGATGTCGTTCACGTTCACACCCATCCGGGTAGAAGCGCACCCCATTTTTCTAGCATCGACGACTCCCACGAGTCCGAGTACGCCAGATTTCTCTCGACTGCCATCAAACGCAAACCCCGTTTAATCTCGGGCATTTTCGACGAGTCGCTGCATCAACCTAACTTCCGTCTGTGGAACCGCAAGGGTACGGAGGTTAAACCGGTGGAGTTCTATCGTTCCTGGTTTGAAATTGCCAAAGCAACCTCCAGCAACGACGAAACCGAATTGATGTTTCAGCGCCAAGCTGTTTTTGGGGACAAGTTCCAGAAGCAACTGGCTCAAATGAAAGTAACTTTAATCGGTTGCGGCGGTATCGGGGCGGTTTTTGCCGAAATGTTGGGGCGGTTGGGAGTGAGGAAGTGGGTTTTGGTGGATAGCGATCGCCTCGAAACAACCAACCTCAACCGGATGCCTGGGGCGACTTGGGAGATGGCAGAACGGCAACTCCCCAAAGTAGAATACGTCAAACAGCTAATCAAACAAATCTACCCCACCGGTTCCGGGGTGCGGGCGATACCGGAAAACGTTGAAAGCGAGACGGTTAAAGCAGAAATCGGTGCGTCGGATTTAATCGTCATCGCGACGGATAACCACTATTCCAGACAAATAGCACAGGAGTTAGCTCACGCTAACTCCAGACCCCTCCTCTGTCTGGGAACCCATATCGACATCGCCCCCAACGGCAAACCTCGGATGTATTGTCGAGTTACCCTTCCACCGCTTGGAGGAAATTGGTGTTTGATGTGCGGGAATATTATCAACTTGCAGCGGGCGGCGTTGGAAACTGCACCCAGAGCGATCGCCCAGGCCGCAGTCGGTTATATCGAAGGTATTAACGACCCGGCAGTATTTTGGCTCAACAGTATTTGTGCGAGTACGGGAGTGGGAGTCGTTCAAGGGATGCTCAACGGATTTTTAAAAATCGACTCCGGTTTGGATTGGATTTATCAATTTCCCGAGTCCCAGTGGCGCAAAACCGATACCGATTATTTGATAAATTCTGGTTGTTATTTTTGCGGTAATTAAAAGCGGTAATTAAAAAATGAAATGGGACCGATGTAGTTCGGTCCCATTTTACTTTTGAATTAATCGCGCATCGCTTTGAGTTTAAAAGCAATTTGCACTTGAGAAGCTCAAGAAAGGGAAGATTGCGGCGCGACCTTCGCTATCGTATCCAGCGGGGGCCAAGAATTGTTGGCGGCGTTCCGAACTGGCACTGGCTAAAATCAAACCAGCAGTCATATACTCAAAATGCGAAATAATTGCGCTTTTGGGAGTGCGGTCCGTGCGGAGAGTGCGGTCCGGGTGGGGAGAAAACTAAAAGTTAGTTCGATTCAACAATACCTTCGTCCTAAAACTTGTAGGTTGGGTTGAGCCAACCTACAACATTCCCCCGATGCTCCCTGCAAATATACAGATTAACGAAACTGTTCTAATCGAACAACAACTCGTTCCAATTCGTCAGCTAGGGAACTCGAAGCGTTTTGCTTATCGGCATCAACTAAAGACCGATAAAACCACAATGTTCCATCTTTACCGCCCTTGAACGAATCCCAAACAGAGTTACCATATCGGTGCAAGTCTGTCAAGAGAGAACGGGCGTTGTGGAGTTTATCCGCGATGACGACTCGCCTTACGCTGGAATTAGCAGAACGTAACTTAGCGATCGCTGCCAGCTTGCGTTCCTTCCAGGACGGTTTTGGTATTATATCGGACTCGGTACAGCTTTCTACAATATCGCCGACTTCCGTTCCGAACTGTCTATAAATCTCCTGACGGGTTTTATCGCCGCCTTGGTCTTCTATAGCATCGTGGAGGAGGGCGGCGATCGCTTCTACCTCCCTACCCCCATCCTCCAACACCAACGCCGCTACGCTCAATAAGTGACTGATATAGGGAGCATTGCCACTTTTCCTAACCTGTCCGGCGTGCAGTTTAGTAGCATAAACCAACGCCTCTTCAAACTTATGAGAAAGTAGTTGTTTTTCCATTATTAATTATTAATTATTAATTGTTAATTGTAATGTTTCCAAGTTTTTGCCATATCGTCGGTCATTCGCTGGCGCAATTCGTAGGGCAAAATAACCTCAACATTCGGACCCCAGGCGCGGAGTCGCATCGCTACATTGTTGTCGTTTTTGCGATATTTGATGCGGTAATATTTATCCTCCGATCGCTCGTCAATCCTCGATAGTAAAGATTGACGTTGAGACGGAGTGAAATTGCCATCTTTATTAATAAACTTTTTGAGCCGCGAGGGTTTTACTTCTTGAAAAAGAGATGCGCGTTCGGTTCCCTCAATGTAGTTTGCATAAAAGTAGGGGTTAAACCACAAGAACATTTCGATCGCTTCTTCGTAAAAATCAAATCCTAAAGCTTCGCTCCGTAAATATCGAACTTGTTCTAAATTAGGTGGTTTTTGGCTCAAACATTTAGCGCGGAGTTCGGGGAACTCGACATCATCCCAGTTTAATTCTTTCAGAGAAATAATATGGTCTATGCGATAATCGTACCAATTTATTTGGGTTTCATCTCCCGGAAACTGACCGAAAGCAATGAGGTACGGCGCCCGCCGATAATAGTACAAACAAACTGGATAAACGATGAGATCGAACTCTTCTTTAAATAACTTCGCGCTACGGTAATTAAGCAAAATAGGTGGCACTGGTTTTTGCTGCCAAATTTGCAATAATTGATTGTGTAAATCCTCAACTTTATCGCTAATTTTACTCGGAATAATATCCTCGATTTCAAAGTAAAAACGAGTTTCTCCGTTAATCTTTTGATTGAATTTATCCAGCAAAAAACCGAGGCTCAAAGAAGAGGCTAAGTCGGTGAAAGAAATTTTGGGCGTTTCAACTTTGGAGGGAATTCTTGATGGGAGTTCTGCAACCAGAGAATATTGCTTTTTTTTTCGCAACAAAAACCTCATTTCCGCCAAGGCTTTAAATTCATATTCCAAAGTTTTACCAGTTACGGCAAATAAATGACCGTCAAATAAAGAGTGTTTGTGAGGTTTTCCGTCTTTACAAAGCGGTTTCCCGCGCTCTAAAATAGCATTTGCTTCGAGGTCGCTAAGGTGGCAACGAGCTTTAAACGACTCGACCCATTCCAATTCTCGATTGTCAAATTTTCCATCAAACAACCACTCTTTAATTGTTTTTGCGCAGTGGCAATTGGGGTCGTGATTTTGCGGTTTGTAATCTCGAACGTGAATTGTTTTATCGTTAAAAAATCGATTTTGCCATTGTTGAAAGGTGAAGTTTTGTGTTAGTTCGATTCTTACTGGGTCGTTGGCTTCTCCGTACAAGGAACGTAAAATAATCCAGAAGCGTAAGGCTTTCGATAAGTCTTTTTTGAGAGACCCGTCAACGAGTCGTTCCAATACTTCCACTGACGGTGGATCGTTGTATGTTTCCATTTTTGCACCTCTAAACTCTCTTCACTTTCCCAAGCATAACAGGCTACGGAAATTGCAATTTCCGTAACTCTGTCATAGTTGAATTAAGTGAAGTTGGAAGGAGGACTATGAGTAGTTACGAGATTAATATTGCAGGGGATACTCTCAAGCTGAAATTCGGGTCGCCCGCTACTGGGGAGGAAATTGTAAAAGATGCGGCGATGCGGTTGGAGGAGATGGTTGCTTCTGGGGAACTTCCGGGGGGACCTCTGTTGAAAATTGACGGACCTTGTACGGTTGCTGCTGCTTACGTCATCGGTCATCGGGTGAGTCATTTGTATGGGGCGATCGCTATCTTCGACCCAAAAGTTGGTAAAAATGGCACCAAAGCATTTATCGTCGCTATCAGTCACAACCCTAGTTACCGAGTTGGGGAGATTATCGAAACGGAGGAACCGCTAAAAAAGCGTAAGTCCCAACTTAAAGTTATTTTATGCGGACCGCCCCACTCCGGGAAGTCTTGTCTGCGGGAAGGTCTCAAGGAAGCAATTAAACGTATCGAAGGGGCTCCCTATCCGTACATGATTACTGCTTGTCCCGATGGGGAGGGTGCTTGGTACTCTGAGGCGGCCCGTCGCGACCCAGCTTTGGCCAAAAAGCTTAAAGATGAATATAAGGCGAAGTTTACCCCTGAGTTTGCGGAGAAGGCGGCGGGGTGGGTTAATGCGGCATCGACTCCGTTGAATATTATTGATGTTGGCGGGAAAATTACTGCGGAAAATAGGCAAATTATGAAGCCGGGCACCCACGCGGTGATTTTGTCGGGAGATTCTTCTAAGACTGCTGAGTGGGAGAAGCTTTGCGAGGAATTGGGATTAAAAGTTATTGCGAATATTCGTAGCGAGTATGATGCTTCGGAGGATGCGATCGCTTCTTTATCCCCCGTTTTAACCGGTCTGGTTCACCGCCTCGAACGCGGCGAAGATGTCTCCCGCCGCCCTATGGTGGAAGCGTTGGCTAAAATCTTGGTGGGTTTGGTAGGATAAAGTTTTTAAGTACCGGTGCAAAATTAATTGGACATCTGGAACAGGCGCTCTGGCCTGTTCTACGGGGAGATAATAAATCATTTTATGTAAATATTTTTGCTTACCTACTTAAACCACTTTTGGAAGCGATCGCTCTTTGTAACTGGAGCGATCGCTTTTTTGATGGCAACGGAAATTGCGGTTTCCGAAGGGTATGTAAATTTTTAAATAGAGATAAAACAATTATTGAATCCATGAGGTACATTCGGAAGGATCCCCCCCAGCCCCCCTTTATAAGGGGGGAGCCGGAACAATTCACTCGTCCCCCGGACAGTAAAAACTTCGTTGCCGAAGGCCGGACCCGACAAATCAAATATTTTCCTCTGGCCCCCCCCTTTTTAAGGGGGGCGGGGGGGGGATCGACAGGGGGACGGGAGGGGGATCCAGCGGATATGCTTCACCGATTCAATAATCGCTATAAAACAAAAGGAGATTTTTGGGAGCATCTCATCGAAGTAAAAATACTTTTTTTACAGCCAAACCTCTTTTCCCTGTTGCACTATGAGCCTGTTGCCTAGAAGCGTGTTTCTTCTTGGTTTTCTTCATTCCCCGGATGCTCCCAGATTTTTAGCTCTAACCAGCCGGGTCGCGCTTTGTTTGCAGCTAGCCGCTGGCACGCACAAGTTTACGAAAACGACGGTCGAATCGTTTTATAACCGGGCCAGTCTTTGTTGGTTTTGGGTCAAAAAATATTACTTTGCTGGTAGTACCAGCAGGAGGTTAAAAATGACAGCTTTTAGGTTTTTGGCTATTTTGGGGATGAGCTTCATAGCCCTTTTCCCCTTGGAAAACGAGGTTTTGATTGCCAACGAATGCGTTAAATGCTCCACGGGAGATGGGGCGATATGTTGTCCTAGTTAATGAGTTGGTAGGGTGCGCGGTGCGCTACGAATTGAATAGGTAAGGTGCTTTGAGACTTAAGAAACCCGGTTTCTCGCAGAAACCGGGTTTCTGGTGGGTGATGGTATTTTTCGAGTAGTTTTAAGGAGTAAAAAAAAAATCAAGAAACAACGAATTGAGTTTTTAGGACTTTTAAAAATATGGTTTTTAGGGAAAGAGTTCCAAATTTATCTATTGCCGATAAATTCCTGAGTTTGGATAATTTTATTCAAGCTTTTTGCAAGGTTGCTGCTAAAAAAGGTTCTCCTGGAGTGGATGGGGAATCTATCGAAGAGTTTAGGAAAAAGTTGCGGGAAAATGTTTCTCGACTTCGAGATGAGGTTGCTAATAATAAGTATCAACCTCTCCCTTGCAAGCGGGCATCAATGAGGGGACGCGGAGAAGGGGAGACGCGGAGACACGGAGAGGAAGAGATTAAAAGAAGCTCATCCCCCTTGTCCCCCCGCGCGTTTCCCTGGAATCGCGTCCTCTCATAAAAACGCAATTCCTTGCCGCTTTGAGTAGAACCAAGTTTTTCGATAACATCGACCACCAGCGGTTGTTGGTGGAGGTTCGCAAGTTTGTCGAACATCCCGGCATTTTGGGCTTGATTCGAGATTGGATTTCTGCGGGAGTCGTCGCCGAGGGTAAAGTGATTCGGGCGGAAAAGGGCGTTCCCCAGGGGGCGGTGGTTTCTCCGTTGCTGGCTAATATTTATCTCGACGAGTTCGACAAAACTATCTCCCAGACGGACTGGAAGTTGGTGCGTTACGCCGATGATTTCGTGGTTCTGACTCGCACTTTTGAGGAAGTGGTGGAGGCTTATTCCCGAGTTGGGGCGATTTTGAACTCTATGGGTTTGAGCTTGCATCCAGAGAAGACTTTGATAACGAATTTTAAGGAGGGTTTCTCCTTTCTGGGACACGGTTTTTTGGACGAGGCTATTTTCCCCTTGGAGGGAGATGTCGCTAAGTCGAAGAAGCGCAAGGGTAAAAAAAAACCTTTTTGGCAGAAGGGGAAGGGGAAGCGGAAGAAACGGAGGTAGCTCAAAAACCTTTTTGGGAGCGAGTTTGGGATTTTTTAACTCCCCCCACTACGCTACCCGCTAAATTTGCAGGTCAAATTGTTTGGAGTAAGGAAATGGCTACGGTTTATTTATTGACGCCGGGAACTACGGTTTATAAGGAACATCAACGGTTTATTTTTTGGATTCCCCAGGATGGGGAGGATAACAGCAAGGTCGAGATTCCCATTCGGGAAATAGAGCGGATTTTGGCTTTTGGCAACGTTCAGTTTACGGCCCCAGTGATGCATGCTTGTTTGGATAAGGAAATTGTCGTTTTGTTGTTGAGCGGTTCCGGGGAGTATCGCGGTCATCTCTGGAGTCTGGAGTCGGTGAGTTTGCCGAATCAAGTTCGCCAGATGGAACGTCAGAAGGATGCGGAGTTTCAGTTGCAGGTTTCGGGGGCTATAGTCCGGGGTAAGTTGATGAATTCCAAGCAGCTTTTGTTGCGGAATAATCGCAAGCGACAGGTGGGGGATGTTGAGTTGGCAATTGCTGGCATTACTAAGGACATTTTGGCTGCGGATGCGGTTCGGAATCTGGATAGTTTGCGCGGTTACGAGGGGGTGGCGGCGAGTCGCTATTTTCCCGCTTTTGGTAAGTTGATTGTTAATTCCGCTTTCAGCTTTTCTCTGCGCAACCGCCAACCGCCGACGGACCCGGTTAATTCTATGTTGAGTTTTGGTTACACTCTGCTTTTTAATAACGTTCTGAGTTTGATTATTGCTGAGGGTTTGTCTCCGTATTTTGGTAATTTTCATTATGCCGAGGACGGTCGGACTAAGACTTTTTTGGCTTTCGATCTGATGGAGGAGTTTCGTTCGCCAGTAGTGGATTCCTTTGTTCTGAAAATGATTAATAATTTCAAGGTAAAACCAACAGATTTTGATAAAGTGGCGAGTACGGGTGGGGTCTATTTGAGTCGCAAATCTCGCAAAGGATTTTTAAACCAGTTTGAGGACAGGATGAACGAGATGGTGTCTCATCCAGACGTGCAGTCTCCGGTTTGTTACCGCCAGGCGATTCAATTGCAAATCCGCCGGTACAAGCGGTGTTTGTTGCATGGGGTGGATTACGAACCATTTATCAGACCGGCTTAAACAATTAACATTTTCCCAATTAATAATTAACAATTAATAATTAATGATTGGGGTTATTGCGTATAACTTTTACTCTGACTTGCGTTGCCGTCTTGCCGCTCTTTTTTTATTACGGTCATTTAATGCGACTTGATGTTGTAATTATTAATTATTAATTACTTATGGTTATCGTAGTTTACGACATTCCCGACGATAAGAGACGAACTAAACTGGCTCATTTTTTGGAGGGTTATGGCGATCGGGTGCAACGATCGGTTTTCGAGCTTTTTATTACTGTTGATGAGATGCGGCTTCTCCATCAGAAGGTAAAAAAGCTGGTCGTACCTGCTGAGGATAACGTTCGTTTTTATTGGATACCCGATGAGGTTAGGGCTTTGGTTTTGACTATCGGCAGCCTTCAGCCAGAACCACCGCCTAACCGTTATACGCTCTAGTTTCGACTAGCAGAGTTTTTTTGTTCTGATTAAAGTCTCTAGGTTTTGTATTGGAGCGATCGTTCCTTTGACTTCCAAGGTTTATTCCGATTAAAGTCTCTAGCGGTGAGGGCAAAATCCAATCCAACTTTATTCCCATACAGCAAAACCCCACGATTATTAGAATTGTGGGGCTTTTTGTTGCAATCCCCTTGCGGGGAAATGGTCGCAGCAAGTCGTCGGCATCGCAGCTTTCTTAGGCTCAGCATCGTTGCAATCCCCTTGCGGGGAAATGGTCGCAGCAAGCGACACTTTAGTCGGCGGTAATGGGCGTGACACTTTAGGTTGCAATCCCCTTGCGGGGAAATGGTCGCAGCAAGTCCTAAAGAAAATGGAAAACGATTTTGCCTTGATTGACTTGTTGCAATCCCCTTGCGGGGAAATGGTCGCAGCAAGTGTCGTGAAAATATTGAGTGCAATTGATAAAAAGGTTGCAATCCCCTTGCGGGGAAATGGTCGCAGCAAGAAAACCCAAGAAGCTCAAAAAGAGCAAAACTTGGAAATCGTTGCAATCCCCTTGCGGGGAAATGGTCGCAGCAAGTCGATAATAGCAATGGTGAAATTGTCAGCGACAATAAGTTGCAATCCCCTTGCGGGGAAATGGTCGCAGCAAGATGATGAAAACATAGTATTGCTGGAGAGCTTTCATCCTCCAGGTTGCAATCCCCTTGCGGGGAAATGGTCGCAGCAAGGAGGGTGCGGCACCACCACCTAAGCCTTAGTCTTAGTCTTGTTGCAATCCCCTTGCGGGGAAATGGTCGCAGCAAGTTTGTTGGTAAAAGTCGCTTAGGCGTGAAGGATGTATGTTGCAATCCCCTTGCGGGGAAATGGTCGCAGCAAGTCGTTACGGTCACGGAATAACCATTGAAGAGGACAACCAGCCGTGTTGCAATCCCCTTGCGGGGAAATGGTCGCAGCAAGTCGTTTTGTCATGACGCTCAAGGATTCGTCTGCGATGTTGTTGCAATCCCCTTGCGGGGAAATGGTCGCAGCAAGATCTCAAACATTAATAACGAAGTATCGACTTCTAATTTGTTGCAATCCCCTTGCGGGGAAATGGTCGCAGCAAGTGGTTTTCAAACTTCCAACAGTAGTGCAACTGGTGTTGCAATCCCCTTGCGGGGAAATGGTCGCAGCAAGGTAGTGCAACTGGTTTTTTCAAAACCAGCACCGGAAAAGACGTTGCAATCCCCTTGCGGGGAAATGGTCGCAGCAAGTCATTAGCCCCCTCGGGCTAACCATATTGAAGGGAAGTTTTGTTGCAATCCCCTTGCGGGGAAATGGTCGCAGCAAGGTCTGGAGATGTATATGGATGACTTGGGGAGCCGTACTCGTTGCAATCCCCTTGCGGGGAAATGGTCGCAGCAAGGAGTTACTTGATACTCACTCAACCAGCAGCCGAAGAGTTGCAATCCCCTTGCGGGGAAATGGTCGCAGCAAGTTTGATTTCAGTTTCAGCAGAAACAGCAGCAGCAGCAGAGTTGCAATCCCCTTGCGGGGAAATGGTCGCTGCAAGGGCTACCTTTTTCAGCCCTTACGCAGCAAGGCTTTGAGATAGGGCCATCGACGCACCCCCTAAAAAAGAGAGTTGGCCATCAGTTTTTTGCTTCTCAGACACCCCTCAAACCCAGTCTGGGCATGGTATCGACGCAGCCCGACGAAAAACCAAGGGTTTCAGCGATTTGCTGAGGTGTGTGGAAAGAGGTCGTGCGAAGATGCAAAACTACCTCGATATCATTTCTAATGCACGAGAAATGATACAAAACGAACTAATATTTATTTTTCAAGTTTCAGACGATGAATTTATCATAACCTACTTCATTTTTATTGTCAACCCCTCCCACCAAACATCTATTTTCAAAAAAAACTGGACCTAACTAGGGGCGGCACGAATAAACCTAAAAAGTCCGCTTAGGGTGGTCCGGGTGGTCGGTGTGGGGGGTGTGGGGGGAAAGATTCGTACAGTAAAACTTACGGGTTCAACAAACTTTTTGGGAATCCCACGCGGACCACCCGGACCACACGGACCACCCGGACCACACTCTGCCTTTTTCGTGCCGCCCCTAATTATTAATTATTAATTATTAATTATTAATTACTCAACCACCGCCCAACTCCCGAGAGCGATCGCGCGCCGCAACCACCGCCTCTATAGAAGCCGAACGAAAAGCCGAACTCTCCAACTCTGCAATACCGGCGATCGTCGTTCCCCCCGGACTGGTTACCTTATCCTTCAGCACGGCAGGATGCATCCCCGACTCCTGCAATAAAACCGCCGTTCCCAAAACCGTCTGCAAAGCCAACTGATAAGCGATCGCCCGAGGCAACCCCGCGCGAACCCCCCCATCGCTCAAAGCCTCAATAAAAACAGCCACATAACCAGGACCGGAACCCGAGAGCCCCGTCACCGCATCCATCATACTTTCCGGCACCTCCACCACATCACCCACCGCCTGCAATACCGCCTTAGCAACTTCCATACAACTCGGAGTAACATACTTACCCGGAGCGATCGCGCTAATACCCGCCCCCACAGTTGCCGGAGTATTCGGCATCACCCGCACCACCGGCCAGTCTCCAAAAGCCGCTTCCAACTTACTCAACGGCACCCCCGCCAAAATCGAAATCACCAAAGGCTTGCGATCGCCCGCCAAATCCAAATCTCTCAACTCAGCAGCCACCTGCGGAAAAACTTGAGGCTTAACAGCCAACAAAATCGCCTCGCCGACCTCAGCCAAAACCTCTTTATTATCCCCAGTCACCTCCACCGCATATTTCTCCCGCAAAAAATCTCGCCGTCCTGGGGAAGGTTCGCCAACCAAAACATCCCTTGCCGAATAAATCTCTCGAAAAATTAAGCGGGATAATAGAGCTTCCGCCATTACCCCGCCGCCGATGGAACCAAATTTTTTATAAGTCATTTTTTGATAAAAAGATCGAAATTAATCAGTAATGGATGGGGAATTAGAGGGTGCATCTCAATTTTGAATAAAGCCAAAAATTAAACGCTTTCTGTTAGCGGTCAGTTGTTAGTTGTTAGTTGGGCAACTGACTACTAACAACTAACAACTAACAAAAATTATTAATATTTTGGTATTTTTACTTCGATGAGATGCTCCCGAATTAGATAAGTTCCGTATGAAAACCATTCCCCATTTCCCATTTTCGCTTTACTGCATTGCCCGAGCCGGTTCTGGTTGCCAGACAGTAGAAGCCGGCATCTCCCCAGCCCCAGTATCAACCCGAGGCCGTCCTTGTGCCGTCGTGACCTCGTGAATCACCCCAGCTTGAGTCCTCACCTGGACGCAGCTTGGAGTGAAGAGAAAAATACTCTCGCCGATCCGTTCTTGGTGGCCATCTAGGGCATAAGTCCCACCTGCCACAAAATCCACTGCACGCTGGGCCTGGTCTGGTTCCATAATAGTCAGATTTAAGACCACAGACTTGCGTTCTTTCAGAGCGCGAATAGCTTGAGGCATCTCCTCAAAGGTCCGTGGTTCCATAACCATCACTTCAGAAATCCCATTTAATGCCCCAGGCATACCGATGACATTATTCATAACTCCTCCGATTGAATCTCCATTAACAACACCAGCACCAGGAGCCGTCCTATCTCGTAACCTGCGGTTATTGCGACGTTGGTCTTCGTTCGCCACAGCCGGGGGTTCTTGTTCCGGTGGATAGACGTTCTGGTACTGTTCTCCTTCTAATTCATCGTATTCGTACTCGTACTCAACTGGTTCGTTGAGTCCGACCAAATCTCGTAGTTTGGAAAAAACGTTCATAACACTAATGCTCCTTAACCACTATCAAGCCCATTCTTTATTAGGGTAACTGTAAATTTTTTACTATTTACTTTAACTACTGTTTGACAGCATTTTCCCCCAGAATTTTTCTCTCTCCAAATAAGACTCGACCCAACCTAATAATAGTAGCACCAGCAGATATGGCTAGATGATAATCTAACGACATCCCCATTGACAATTGCTCCATTTTAATATTGGACAAATTTAGCCCGTCAATTTTCTCAGCAAGTCGTCGGAGGCCATTAAAACCCTCCAGACTTTGAGAATCATCTAAGCCCTGGGGCAGGATTGTCATTAGACCTCGAATCTGAAGATGCCGACATTTATTTAATTCTGCTAGGTCCGTCATTAGTTCGGAGACGTTCCACCCAAATTTATCAGGATCGGGCAAAATTTTCACTTGCAGGCAAATAAATGGCCTACAGGACAGTTCTCCTGCCAAGCGATCGAGACGTTGCGCTAATTTTAAGCTATCTACAGAGTGAATCCACTGGAATTGTTCTAAAGCTTTTGCCGCCTTATTACTTTGCAGATGGCCAATTAAATGCCAAGTAATATCCGTTAAATCTTGGAGTTGCTCTTGTTTTTCAGTTGCTTCTCGAACCCGATTTTCGCCAAAATCTCGAATGCCCGCCCCATAAGCCGCCCTTATTGCTTCTGGGGAGACTTGTTTGCTGACCGCCATTAAGCGCACTGAGTCCGGCAAAGTAGAACGAATTTTCTCGATCCGTTCGGCAATAGACTCGATCTTATCCATTTTAGATTTGCTTGTTTTAGATTACAATTAACAATTAACAATTAATAATTAACAATTAATAATTAACAATTAATAATTATTAGGGAACCCCACAAATTATCTTTTCCTAGAATATAATAGTGTTGTCGGGCTTCACGGAGGATACCACTACCTAATAGTTATTAATTTTGACAATTTCTCCAGCAAGAACTAGCAATTAGCAATTAACAACTAACAACTAACAACTAACAACCAACCATTCCTCATTATTATTGAAAAGTATTTTTATGAACTTCCTGTAGTTTTTGATACTCTGAAGTTTCGCCGTTGCGACGAAACTGCCGCATGCGAATTTCAACCATGAGGCGAGCATCCGAACGACCCACTGGTTGAAATTTAATTCCACCAGGTCCATTAGTCACTAGAAAGAATAACCGTTGGGCGTACAGGGTCGTAAATAATTCTTGGCTGTCCTCCACCGGACACACTCTATAAAGCAGGCCAAAATTAGGGTGATTTATGTAATTTTCTCCAGTCATTTAGGTTTAATGTCAACAGTTGATCTAGGGTTTTAAAATTTCATTGGGGGCATTTAGTTGCGGCCGCGCTGCAGCAACGATCGCTATCGCACCCTCGGGCCCAAACCCGAGTCGGGGACGCAAACAAAGCTTTCCAGGCTGCTATGAATGGCGCGCTGGTTTCTTTTCCTCTGCGAACGGATTGCTATAGCTTTCCCCTGCTTTAGCTCTGGACCGAAAGGCAACTTTTAGCAGAGAAATTCAAACAACATCAATACCAACTTATGCATCTAAAGGGATTTCTGTCAAATTGTATATTTAGCTACACTGGCTTCCTTGCTAGTTTGATTGAGTAACTTTGCTTAAGTAGGTAAGCAAAAATATTTACATAAAATTATTCTCGATTTCCCCGTAGAACAGGCGTCTCGCCTGTTCCAGATGTCCAATTAATTTGGCACGGGTACTTATTTTTTCCTCATATTTAACCTTGTCCTCCCCACATCAATCTAAGAGTCCAGAATATGGCTAAACCGGCCAATACTATCCAATCAACGAATTTTAAGCGTAAATCGTGCCATTCTACCCGATGTTCGTTAGGACTGGTAAAGCCTCTTACTCTCATGGCGTTGGCAATTTGTTCTGCCCGCAATAACAAATTCTCCAGCAGTTTTTCGGCTACCATTAACCACACCGCCGAAGCTTTGCGAAGTCCTAATTTTTTCCAATTTATCGCCCTAGTCCTTACAGACCGGATTAAGTTTTGTACTTCTTCTAAAACTAAGGGAATAAACCGCAAGGATAATGTTAAAGTTAAAGCTATTTCTGTTACTGGTAAATTCAATTTTCGCAAGGGCAACATTAAGTCTTCTATTCCTGCAGTAATTTCTTCGCTAGCCGTGGTTAAAAGGTAAAGGTTGGTGCTGTAAATTACGATAAATAAAAGGGTACTGAAGCGAATTGCCAGATCTATAGAACGGCGGGTTATTCTTAAGGGCCACTGATTCACAATGGCGTACCTGTAAGGAGTTGGTTGAGGTAAATCGGCGACTTTTGGTGGCGCTGGGGATGAGGATTCGGATTGAGAATTTCCTAGCAGACCGTAGAGATTTTTCCAAGTTTTAGATATTGGTTCTGGTGGCAGTTCGCTAGGTTGTTGGGCGAAGGCTAATTCGTCTTTCGGCAGGCGGGGTTGATAGTCGATCGCCAACCCATCGGGGGCTAGGGTTGCGCTAATAGTAAATATTAAGAGACAAAACATCAGCAACCCACCCATTTGTTTGCGCCAAACCCGCAGGGGAATTAAAGCGCTTAGGGTCAGCAATATCAACCCTACTACCAGACAAATTCTAAATAAAGAACTAGCGAGAACGGGACTTACTAAAAAGCTAATTAACCAGACTAATTTTACTCTTGGGTCGATTTTGTGCAGCCAAGTTACGGGTTTTTCTAAATAAAGTCCGAGTGGTAGGGTTCTTAATAAATCCATCTATTTTTTGCTGATTGGGAACATAACGAAGGAAAGGGCAACTAACAACTAACAACTAAGGGACTAGCAATTTAATAACATATCTATGTTGGGTTGCGTTTCACTCCACCCAACCTACAAGGGACTATAGCAATCCTAAACGATTTGTGACAAATTAAAAATTAATTGACAATCATAAAATTAGACGCGGGCGGCAGGGCAAACAGAACGGAAACGACATCTTCTGCTTGTTATCAACATTTGCCGCCCGAATGCTGTTGCCCCTACATATCCATTTTTGGCAGAAGATTTTTTACACAACGGTTAGAGGATTGCTATAACAACTAACAACTAACAACTAACAACTAACAAACTTAAACTTTAGTAGCTCTATTTACGCTCTTATTTTCTACTTCTCGTGCTTTTTTACCGCGCCAAATCAAGCGAATAGGAGTTCCTTTAAAGCCTAATTGTTGGCGAAACTGACTTTCTATATAACGGCGATAATTTTCGGGAATGCGTTTGGGGTCGTTAACAAATAAGGCAATAGTCGGCGGTTCGCTGCTGACTTGAGTGCCGTAATAAATCCTTCCTTGTTTGCCCTGGCGAGTAGTGGGGGGAGAGTGCCAGCTAATAGCTTCTTCTAATACTTCGTTAATCACAGAAGTCGTGACTCGACGCTTATGTTCGGCAGCCGCTACTTCGACTAAATCGACGATTTTTTCTACTCTTTGCCCGTTCAACGCGCTAACAAAAATTGTCTCTGCCCAATCAAGGAAATAAAGTCTGGATCTGACAGTTGTTTCGTAGTCGTAAATTGTATGAGAATCTTTCTCCACTGCATCCCATTTATTAACTACTATAACGCAAGCTCGACCTTCTTCGCTTACTCGGTCGGCTAGTTTTTGGTCTTGGTCGGTTACGCCATCGAGAGCATCTATAACTAGGAGGACTACTTCGGCGCGACGGATAGCTTTAAAGGCGCGATTAATGCCAAAAAATTCGGCGCCGTATTGGACGTTTTTCTTCTTTCTAATTCCGGCTGTATCGATTAAGCGATAAGTTCGATCGCCCCGTTCTACTACGGTATCAATGGCATCGCGAGTGGTGCCGGAGATTGGGCTTACTATGGCGCGATTTTCTCCTAAAAATGCGTTTAATAAACTGGATTTCCCTACGTTGGGACGACCTACAATTGCTACTTTTATTTCGTTAGTTTCTGGGATTTCGTCGATGGGGGGTAAATACTCGATTAATTTGTCTAATAGATCTCCGGTGCCGCTGCCGTGAATGCCGGAGACGGGGTAGGGCTCTCCTAAACCTAATTCCCAAAATTGGGCGGCGAGGGCCAGTCCTTCGGTGGAGGATTCGCATTTGTTGACGGCCAGAATTACGGGGACTTTTTGTTGGCGCAGCCATTGAGCGATCGCCTCGTCTCCTCCAGTGACGCCCATTTGTCCGTCCACGACCAATATGGCCGCGCTGGCTTCGGCTAGGGCGGCCATGGCTTGTTCGCGGATGAGGGGCAAAAATTCGGTTTCGTCATCGAAGATCAGGCCCCCGGTATCGACTATTTGATATTCGCGGTCCTGCCAGAAGGCGTTGCGATAGGTGCGATCGCGAGTTATACCGGGCTGGTCGTGGACGATGGCGTCGTTGGTATCCCCCAGGCGATTAACTAGGGTGGACTTGCCGACGTTTGGCCTGCCAATAATAGCAACAATAGGTAAAGACATTAAAATATTTTTCCAGATTGGCTGGAAAATAATAGTTCAACCTTTGATTGTAGCAAAATGTTAAGTAATTAATAATTAATAATTAATAATTAATAATTGTTGGACATCGATCCTCTGGGTGTCGAATTACCGTTAATACAGCCACCGTCCGCGACCAAATTTTTGTTTAAATTCCGCTTTTCCCGACTGCTTAAAAATCGGAACGAGATAAGATGGGGTTGACTGAAAATCCTAACTTGTGAAAAATAGCTGCGGGCAAGTGCCCTTCTGGGGCGGATAGATGGAAGTTAAATTCTTTGTGGTATCTCAAC
>JAXHVR010000092.1:0-22116 GCA_034189005.1 Cyanobacteriota bacterium
TAATTTTAAGTCTTTCTCTAGCTGTTTATTTTTTGGGGTTGTCCCCGGAAATATTTGTTCGGCTAACATTTATTTTCAACCTCCAGTAATTAATATTGACCGGATAGCGATCGCCTATTTATAGCATTTGTCTAATCGGTGAAGTACATTTTCGATCCACCATTATCCCCCTGTCGATCCCCCTCCCGTCCCCCTTGAAAAGGGGGAGGCCAGAGCAAGAAGCTTTTGATATACGGGGGACTTTAAAAAAATATGGCTCCCCCCTTTTCAAGGGGGGCTGGGGGGGATCGCAAATGTACCTCATAGTTTCGATAATTGCTATAACCCTATTAGCAATAGTCAAGAGTGTTTTCAGGCATTTCCTAAAACTAAAGTCGAATAAAAACTTTCATCGTCTTGTTGGGTTTCGTTCCGTTACGCCCAACTTTTGGCCACTGCTATTGTTTTAATGGCCATTTTTATCGGAAAACTTCCTCCTTTGCGCGATGTTCTCCATATCAAAGTAGCACTTTTTAGTCAAGGTTATTGGTCTAAATTGTTACATTTCTTAAAATATCTACAAATAGGAGGATGGGGCCACCCAGCCCCTAGTAGGCCCGGAGGAGAATTTGTCTTTGGGTAAAGATGGAAATAGGGGCGGCCAAGAGTAGGCAATGGCGATCGCTTGAAAGAGGCGCAGCGAAAGCCACCTAAAGCTTATTGTTAGGTGAAAATTATCTCTGGAGATTAGTTCGTATAAACTCTTAAATTTAAGAATTTCTTAAACTAAATATGGAGAAAAAGTTAAATAAATTCAAAGAGCGGTCAATTCAGCCCGAGGTTTTTTACGATCCAAGAGTGAAGCAAGTTAAAAGGCAATAGTCGGGATTTTATGGAAACATTACAACAGCAAATAACCGTTTTAAGTAATAAAATAGACTCAATATATTTACTAATCGAGCAGCTAGATCGAAAAGTATCGAGATACACCGGCGATCGCTCTGGTAGCGAAGCCAGCGTAAAGGAGAACTCCTTGGAAGAATTAAAGGAGATAAATTACTCGAATTTCAATAGCAGCATTATCGACCCGAGTCTCGAACACAAAGACGTGCTGATAGATGACAGCTACCAGGCGAAGAGCGATCGCTCTGTAGAAGAATTTACAGCAGACATCCAAATTCAAAGGCTAACCGCTCAGTTAACCGCAGCCTACCATCGAATTGCCGCTTTAGAAGACCAGCTACTTTCCAAAAGAGTGCATTAACAAGAACCAAGACGGTCCGCTAAAGCTTCTATAGCTTTCAATAGCTCGCTTTGAGTCCAGCCGGCAAAAAGGTTGGAGGCGATCGCCGCCCCACCCGCACCGACACCTTCTTTAACATATCCCCGTTCGTAAGCTTGCAGTTTAGAATAACGAGAGTCGGCAAAACTAAGCTGAGTAGCTATTAGAGGCACAGAACCGATCTCCTCTGCTAACCCCACTGTATCCCCGGTCGGATCTTCAGCCACCCAACGAGTAGTACCTACTACAACTCGCTCTGGTTGCCAAGGGAGGGAATATCGATGAGCGATCGCCCGCATCAGAGCATAAACAGCTAGCATTTGCGTGCCGCCTGCCAAGATAACGCCGCAACTGCGACTAGCAGCGATCGCCATTCCCGCCGCCGCCACCTGCATCGGATCTCCTACAGCGGCCACCACTTCTAGGGGTTCTAAGTTTTTCGACGAACCGAAGGCCGCTGCCAAACCTTGACGGACCACTGCCAACTTCTGGGCGTGGTTGCATTGGGGATGAGAGCTATTGACCTTGCCCGCTGCCGCTTGGCCCAAACCCATTAAAACAGCAAGTGCTGTAGTGGTTCCTCCTACCACGCACTCTCCTAAAATTAGATAACCGCCACTTGCTTCAGCCGCTAGCTTCTCGCCCCAGAGCGAGCCCTTATCTAATAAATTTTTCGCCGTCGCCAACTCCAGAGCCCTGCCAGTAGTAACGCAGTTAGCAGGAGTACCCCCCAGAGAGATAGTAGGGACGGGAGGTTTTTGGGGCAAGCCCGCATCAAATAAATAGACCGGAATTTGGAGCTTTTCAACTACGGCCCGAGTTATTAAGACGGGGGACGCGCCTTGGTTGAGGGGGGGTAAAGGATATCGAGGCTGGCTCTGTGGGCCGTTATGAAGAAATTCGGCATCGGCCAAGCAGGTATATTGTCGGTCCTTGGGGGTTGCCCCAGCGGCAGAAATACCTGGAATTAAACCCGTGTTAGTAAAGCCTAGAATGCAGGTAAAGATGGGTCGGCGATCGCGATAAAGTTCGAGCCATTTTTGCCCTAATTCTAATTGAGTATAAACTCGAATCATTGATTATTTTGACTCGTGGGTTGTTAGTTTGTTAGTTGTCAGTAGAACGGGCACTCTTAAATAATTTGCCTGTTCTCCCCTTAATTATTAATTATTAATTATTAATTATTAATTATTAATTATTCATAATCGAACAGGATTTGTACCCATTGTGGGGGGCGAGGGATGGGGTTGCCGATGCGGTCTAAGAGGAATAAAGAGACTAAATGAACTACGAAGAGATAAACAACCTGTTGAAAGAGAACCAAAACCAAAGCCATCATTTGAATCAAACTTAAGCTTGGTTGAGCTAATAATCCCAACTTAATAAATCCCCATTCTACTAATTGCGTAACTTGGGTAGTAATATAAATCCAAAGGTCTTCCCCGATCAGAATAGAGAGGAGCCAAAAGCGGAAGAAAAAGCCTAAAGCGCCGAGTAAAGCACCTAAACCGATAGAAACAGACCAACTGCTTCGGCGGGTCCAGGTTGCACCCAATAGGACTCCTAGCAAAGCAAAGGGGATGAAAAAAAGAATGCTGCGAGTCGGTCCCATGAGTACGGATAGTAGCAAACCAGAGACCACTGCGCCCATCCAAGATGCCCGCTTGCCCCAGCGGAGATAGAGCAGAGCGATCGGCACTGGAAAGAATATCCGCAATAAAGGCCCCATAGGGAAATAGTAATTTACAAACCAAATGAGACTGGCGGTACTTGCCAAAAATGCCGTTTCTACCATCATTAAAGGCGTCTTCCTACCGATAGGGTTTTGTCTTGGTGGGAGAGATGGTGGTGAGGCTAATTTGGATTTTTCTCGATCGCCCGATTTCCCGGTAGATTGCTCGCTATTCGACATTTTTGGTTTTATCTTTTAGATTTAGCTATGAGAATAATTAATAATTAATAATTAATAATTAATAATTATTGGACTCCCGTCGTTCCAAGGGCCGGGGAGGGTTAAATAGACGGTAGTGGCAGAAGTAGGCAACAGGCAACAGGCTCATAGTGGAAGAGTTGTTAAGGAAAAAGGAACGAAAAACAATTTTATTTTTACTTTTGCCACGAGGTCTAATAAAAAAAAGAGGGGCTGGGTGGTAATGCCGATCGGACCCACGGACTCTGCGCTAATAACCCAATTATTAATTATTAATTATTAATTATTAATTGACATTAGCTGGCTCATAAAAGTTAGAGTAATTGGGAGGCGTGAATATTAGTTCAATGGCTCACGCTACTGGTAGGAAGGAAGGAGATCGGCAGACAAGCTACTATGCCAGGGCCCGGTCCTATACCAGCAAGCGTTCTAATGCTCCGAGGTCCGGTATGCAGAGAGTCTCGCGATCGCGCTTAATCAACTGTTTCTTCTCCAACTTGCTCAATACCCTAGTCACAGTTTCCCGGGCCAACCCGCTGAGGCTGCTCAATTCCCGATGGGGCAAGTTAGGAATTTCGGTTCCCTGCTCGGAAGTTTTCCCTTGTCCCTCGGCCAGAAATAATAAAATATCAGCTACCCGAGATTGACTGTCCGACTCTCTAAGTCGCAACCGTCGGTTTACCTGACGCAGCCTACGGCCCATTAGTTGAGCTAACCGAATACCTGCCTGGGGCGCGGTATTGATTAACTCAGCAAAATCCGAGGCTGGCATATTGCCAATTAAGGTTTCCGCCAGAGTAATCACATCAGTAGAACGGGGAGACTCTTCTAGGGCTGCCATCTCCCCAAATAGCTCTCCTTTACCCAAAATATTAAGGGTTACTTCTTTACCATCCAAATTATAGGTGCGGATTTTCACCCAACCATCCAAGATGAAATATACCGAACTACCCCAGTCGTTTTCTAATAAAATCACCTGATTTGGTGGATGTTGGCGGCTGACGATATGGGCAGTTGCTCTTTCTATTAAGCCCTCTGGCAATCCTTTAAAAAAAGGACTGTCGAGCATTAATTCTTTGACATTATTATTAGACGAATTGTGAAGGTACTTTTCTTCCATGAGGCAACTTTAATTTTAATTTTATTCTTCAGATTGAGATAAAAGCACTTATGTTTTTGGGAAATAAGGGTGTGTCTTGATGCTGTATCCAAAACCAATTTATGAATTATTACTCAATCTTAGTAGCTTAAGAATACAGGATAAAGATAAATTTTTACGGCTAGTTTGGCAACGATTAAACTGGGAGCCGACCGATGCTTATTTATAGAGAGAACCGCCGAACAGGGAAAGCCTACGGGCAAAGTAACTGGGTTAATTTTTGTTAATTTTTATTTATTTTTACAATGACGGCGAGCTTAAGCTTGCTTTACCTATTACAAAAATCATGCCTAAAATGGGTGCATCTAAATTCTACAAATTTCTTACTTCATATTAATCTTCATCTTTCTACTCATACTCCTTGGAAAAAAAGCGTAAAAATAAAAGGAAAACACGAACTATCGCCAATTTAACGGTTTTTTATTTTTGTCAATATGAGATGCAGCCAATAAATAGGTATGTTTTCCTATAGTCGAGGATTGCTATTGGGGCTAGCTTACTGCGGGGTAGTCCTACCCCCATGAGTCTAATGCCGATCGTACCACCTAATTCTATATTTGAGATTGAAGTAGATCGACAGAGATATTTTTCTTGACTAAAAACAAACGATGTGATAATGCCCTAACATAACTCCGGTTTTTTCCAGAACCAAGGGCTTAAGGCTAGAACTACCAGCACCATCTGTCTATGATAGAAGAAGAAAGCCCGTTTCTTTGTATCCAAACTTCCGTAATATTACTGGAGGAGGCGTGCCCCCTGCCAATACCTAAGCAGGAGGCGCACCCAATAACAAGGAATGGCCAAAGAACGATAACAAACCTAGAGAAAAAGCGATCGCCCCATTCGGAGACTCGCCCTTGGCAAACGTTTGTAGTATAGGTGGCAGCTTTGAACCCGCACAACAAGAAAATTCAAGAACTAATAGAAGAAATTGACACTCTGCTAGACTCAGACATCTCGCAGTCTGCTTCGGTATGGAAAAAAAATTATCAAAAATCCGAAAAACTTCTCAAGCGAGTCAGAAATGTTCTAGCTTCTCAAAGTCAACAAGATTTAAACCCTGAGACTGCAAAGGAAAGTCAAAGGCCAGGGGAATATCTGCCAAAAGCACAAATAGCCGAAATGCTGGCAGAATTAACTCTACCTTGGCAAGAGGAAATAAGAAAACTCCAACAGGAGCGACAAGAGCTAGTTCGAGAAATTAGAGAACTGGAGCGACAGCGACAATATAATTATTCTCTGGCCCAACAATATACGAAACAACAGCAAATTATATCGGAATTTACCCAAGCTTTACTCGGCCCAGTTCAAGAGAGGATAATTGATTGTTTAGAGTCCAGAAGTAATCTTCAAGAACGCCAGGAGTCTTCAAATGTCTCAAGGAAGCTTTCTGGCCCAGATGAGATAGAGGGACTATTCCCCGCTCGAAGAGTCCACCGCCGGGGAGAATGGCAGGAGAATATAGAGCAAAGAAATCAAGAAGAAACCTCTGCTGGCTCGCAGCAACGGAATTTAGAAAAGCTCCCATCAAGAGATGGCCCCGAAGTGCCTGTAAATGAAGAGATTTTTCCCTATCCAGGGTATGAGTGGTTCGAGTCTGTATCCTCAACAACAAACGAGCAAGAACCAGAAGAAACTATTAAGGAAGCATTAGAGGAATGGGCTTTTTTGGTAGAGGAAGCTGGAGAGTCTCTCTTACCTTCTACCGGGAAAGAGGAAGAGGAAGAGGAAGAGGAAGAGGAAGACGAGGAGGAAGAGTTTTCCGAGCTAAATCAGACGTTTCTACAATTGGACGAGTGGGAGCCTGATGGCAGTTTTGAGAAAGCCGGGCAAGAAGCTCGGGGCGAGGACTCAAATTATCCTGACGAAGACATTGAGTCGAAAGACCGTCAGGAGACGTTTCTACAATTAGACGAGTGGGAGCCTGATGCCAGTTTTGAGAAAGCCGGGCAAGAAGCTCGGGGCGAGGACTCAAATTCTGATGACGAAGACATTGAGTTAGAGGCAGAAGGTCTGGCGATCGTTGCTGGAATTGAGAATGGGGCGATCGCTCCTGGGAGTCGGGATGAGAGTAAAATAACCTCGGAAATTGAATTAGAAAAAACAGAGGCTGCCCCGGAAAATGTTGATGGTCTCAGCGAATTATTTGGGGAATTAAGCCCGCTCGAAGAAGAAGAAGAAGTGGGGGAAACACAGAGCGCAAAAAGCGAAACAGAAGAAGAAGAGGTGGAGGAAACATATATCGAAAAAGAAATCCCGACTAAAACCCAAGAAACTAATAACAGTTCGGCGATCGCTAAAGCAGAAAAAGAACCATTTATCGCCGCTTCGGCAGATGAAGATTTATTACCAACTGAAGAAGTTCTAAAACCCAAAGATTTAGAACTGTTAGTAAACGAGATAACTATAGAACAGCTAGAAACAGATTTAGCTCAGTTAGAAGAAGCTAACCGGGAAGATGAAGCAGACTACTCAGAAGAAGACTACCAGTGGGAGAATACTGTAATACAAACTGACAGCGATAGTCCAGAACTAGAACCGTCTTTTCCTAGAGAATTGGTGGGTAAAGAAGAAGAGGAGGAAAGCGAAAACCTCTTGGTATTAGAGGGGTCTTCTCCAGAGGAAGAAGATGTAGTTAGTTTCGAGGATTTTTTAGCAAATATAAGCGATTTATCCAAACAAACAAACTCCTCGCAAGCGGGCGAAGAAGAAGATATTTCTATACCCAATGAGGAAGAACGCAGCCTCGAAGATATTTTAGCTAGTTTAACTTCAATTGACGAAGCTCCAGCATATAATGAGGATGAGGATGATGATGATGAGAAGATATTGATAGAACTGCTGCAATTAGAAGACCAAATTAAAGATGGGAAAAAAACGTCCCCTTCTTCAGAAGACAAAAATTAATCGGCGGGGTGCATCTCAATTATGAAACTAACCAACAAATAGTTGTAACCTTGGAACGTTGGTAGAACGGGCAGGAAAGCCTGTTATCCGCCTTTGTCTCCTTTATAAAAGATAAATATGACACGCACCCGACTACTGCCCAACCAAAAGAAAAATAAATAAACAGAACTACAGGGATGCAGCTACAATGAACCAACAAGAACAAATATCTAATTTACAATCAGAGTCATTAGCCGATCGTTGGTACTTAGGAATAGACTTCGGAACTAAAGGGTTATCGGCAGCTATTTTAAATCGCAATAATGCTAAAGTTTATCCGATTTACTGGCAACAACTGGATGAAGAAGCGACATTAGAGGATGGAGAAAATATTGGTAATAATGGTAACGATTCGGTGAAGGAAGAAGAACGAATAACTTTCAAACTGCCATCAAAGGTTTATATCTCGGGGGAAGAAAATTGGGAAGAAAAGGAGAATATTTCCCCTGGCGATCGCCTCCTATCTGGAGAAAGTCAAAATGGCAAGATAGATGAAAAGTCTTTATTATTACATGACTTTAAACATTGCTTGAAGATTTGCATTCCTTATGTAAAAGTTGAAGTTACGAGACAAAAACCAGACGAACAACAAACTGAATCTTTTTTGTTGGCTTCTAATTTTTCTGTTTTAACCTCCCCAGAACCGATTTTGCAGCGGACCCTTGACAGTGAAGTTTCTCTAGCGGGAATTAGGCAGGGTTTAGTGACTTTATTAGCAACTCTAACAAGATTAGAACCTGCTGCTTTTATAGTTAAGAATAAGCATGAAGACGTAAATATAAAAGAGGGTAAATATGAAGGCTCTGCCGTACGGGAGGTTAGCGAAATAGGGGATAAATCAGAAAAAGTTAGTTTGAAAGAGAGTTATATTTGTAGGGCAGAGGGTCTGGGAGCGACGGAATTAAAATCGGCAATAGAAAAGTTAGAAGGTGTGATTTTAGGTTGTCCTGCTAGTTGGTCGGAGGCCTATCGGTTTAATTTGCGCGAAGCGGTTTTAGAAGCAGGTTTGGCGAATAATTTAGAAAGAATTTTTGTAGTAGAAGATGCGATCGCGACTTTATTTTCAGAGCTAAAATTAGGCAAAGCAAATAATAATTTTACTTTCATCAATAACAGCAATAACTTCAGAAAAGGCGGGACGTTAATAATTAACGCGGGAGCCACTACAACAGAATTAGCTGTCGTATCTTTACCCGAAGATATTCTCAAATTAAACTACTCAGATTTGACTTGCCATACTTACAATTACGGCGGCAATGCTTTCGACCAAGATTTTGTCTGCAAACTTTTACTAGAAGAAGAAAATTTTATCGTAGGTACTAAAAGCCAATCTTTGCCGCGCCCCGGTCTTCCCGATCTATCCATTCGCTATCAGTTGCAACAATGGCTGGAAAGTTCTGCTTTGAGAATGGCTCTTTTGCAAGCTGCTAATAATCTAAAAATAATTCTTCAAGAAGAAGAGCGTTTTACTTTTAAAATCGGTCCTCGTAGTTGG
This sequence comes from Cyanobacteriota bacterium, assembly GCA_034189005.1. Lineage (GTDB taxonomy): Bacteria > Cyanobacteriota > Cyanobacteriia > Cyanobacteriales > Microcoleaceae > CALKCV01. Next base: position 8,792 of record JAXHVR010000092.1, read on the forward strand.
CAGGTTAAACAACGGGATTTAGAAAGCAAAGTTTTAGTACCTTTCGTTCAACAGTTAAATAGAGAGCTAAATACTTTATTAACTAAAGTGGGGATGTCACCTGTTGGTATTAATCAAGCTATTTGTACTGGTGGGAGTAGCTCTTTTCCGGCATTACATCGTTGGTTGCGACAGAAACTTCCTAATGCAATTATAGTTCGAGATGCGCCCTCCCAAACAACAGAAATGGTATTAGAGAGACTCTATAATTTACCTGCGGATGCGGAAAATATTAACTCTAAAACTAGCAGGGTAGCTTATGGTTTAGCTGCTTTAGGGCTTTACCCTCAAATGTTAGAAAATCCTCGACAACAGTATGGGGATTATTTTCTACTGGGAGAATTATTAAAAGTTGTTCCAGGGCAGCCTCTTAAGAAAGAAGAAATTATTCAATTATTAGAAAGCCGGGGCATAAATACTCGGGTTTGCCAAGGGCGGATCGAGAAGGCGATCGAAGGCCCGTTACCTGCCGGTTTGATACCTTCAGAAGAGGATTTAGTGTTGCTGGGGCCAGTATCGAGGCAAAATTCCGATTATCAAGCATTAAGGGGCAGGCCGCTTTTTTCCAAACGGAGGAATGGGACTTATGTTCTCAATTTAGAACTAGCGGAAGATTTGGGTCAATACTTGAGCAGGGTAGTGGCGACTAGCGGCCAAAAGCTAGAAGAACCATTAGTACCATCCAAATAAAGGGGAGATTGGACTTGCGGCGCAGAGGGAAGTAATTGGCAATTAGGCGATCGCTCGCCACCAAATAAACTATCTATTATACACCCCTATTAGGAAATTCAAAAATATCCAGATACTAGATGGCGAAAACTTAAAAAAAGGTAAACTTTTTTTAAAGATTTGGTAAAGTCGAACGGTTTTTCTAGCGCCTTGGAGAAAATTGGCTTAGAATGGAGGACGAGGCAAATTTATCTAACAAAGGCGCGAGGAGGCAGAGCATGATTACGACATCTAAATTTCCACTATCTTCTTTTTTTACTTCCTTCTGGATGTTTAATAGAGAAAAAAGCTATCGGGGAGTAAATATATACAAAGAAAACGTTCATCAGTCAGTTACCAGCAGGACGAAACGTCTGGTGGATATTATTGGAGCTTTAGTAGGGTTGGCGATAACGGGAATAATTTTAATTCCTATCGCGATCGCCACATACTTTAACAACCCCGGACCGATCTTCTACAGTCAAATTCGCTGCGGTTTTAGAGGTAAGACTTTTCGCTTATGGAAATTTAGAACTATGGTTGTCAATGCCCATCGCCTCAAGCATCTGGTAAACAACCAAGCCAAAGGTAATATCTTTAAAAACGAAAACGACCCCAGAATTACTGCGATCGGTCGCTTTCTCCGTCGCACTAGCTTAGATGAGTTTCCCCAATTTTTAAACGTATTAAAGGGAGATATGAGTTTGGTGGGAACCCGTCCGCCCACTGTAGAAGAAGTTTTCGCTTATGAAAAATACCACTGGCAACGCTTGAACGTCAAACCAGGTATTACTGGAGAATGGCAAGCAAACGGTCGCTCTAGCGTCAAGGACTTTGAAGATATCGTGAGGATGGATTTAGATTATCAGCAGAAATGGTCTGTTGGTTACGATCTTACCTTGATTTGGAAAACTATCTGGGTAGTTTTCGATAAAAAAGGTGCTTGTTAATAATTAATAATTAATAATTAATAATTAATAATTTCGTTTTTCTATGGATTTCAAAGTTACAATAACTGTAGTTCCTACACCGACTTCGCTTTCTACAATAATATTTCCTTGATGAAGCTCTACTAATTTTTTAACGATTGATAATCCCAGTCCCGTGCCTTTAATTTTACCTACATTAGAACCGCGCTCGAATCGCTGAAACATTTTTTCTTTATACTCCTTCGGCATTCCAATTCCTTCATCGGAAACGCGGAATATAGCTCTATCTGGCTGACCAATTACTTCCAGCATGACCTTGCCTCCTTCTGGGGAATATTTAATGCCATTAGATAGTAAATTTGTCAAGATCTGCTCTACTAATTTTGCATCCAGATGAGGATAATAATTATCGCTTTGAGACTTCCAAATTACTTGATGTTTTTCGCTGCTACTTAGTTGGCAAATTTCTACCAAGTAGCTACAGATATTTTCTAGATCTAAAGGTTTGGTATCTAAGACAAATTTTCCCGATTCAACTTTCCCAATAGTTAGAAGATCGTCGAGCATTTTGTTAGTATTGCTGACAGAATTTATAATGCGGTCTAAATGCTTGTTTTTTTTCTCAGCAGACCATTTTTGACTGTAACTTTTTAACAGTTCGGCTGAAGATAAAATAATAGTCATAGGAGTGCGTAATTCATGGGAAATCATCGATATATATTCGGAGGTATCTTCATTAAGATTGGCCTGTAGAACGAGATTTTTTTTGAATGTAAGTTCTTCGCGATGTTTATTAATTGCAGTTTCGATAGTGACTTTTAGCTCCCGGTCTTTAAAAGGCTTAATTAAATAGCCAAAAGCTCCTGTATTGAGGGCGCGTTGGAGAGTTTTATCGTCAGCATAAGAGGTCAAATATACCACGGGAATATCGCATAATTGTTTGATTTCTGCTGAGGCTTCTATGCCATCTATTTCTCCTTCTAATTTAATATCCATTAAGACAAGATCGGGATTATTCTTAGCAGCACAGTCAATAGCATCCTCTCCCGAAGTCACGACTTCCACAATTTCATATCCTAACTTCTCCAGACCGCTAGCCAATCTTCTAGCGATGATTAGTTCATCTTCAACTATTAATATTTTAGTGGTTTTGCTCATAATTTAAAAGCGCTTTGGATAATGCAGTTCTGCAAAAGTTAACTTGTATTTTGTGCCGTTAGACTTGTCTAGTTCCAGCTTTGCTTTTAGCTGTTTGGTTAAATCCGATACTAACTGCAAACCTAAAGATTTAGTCTTAGGAAACTCTACAGATTCCGGCAAACCAATACCATTGTCCCCAACGATGAGGATGATTTTCTGGTCTTCTGGACGTTCGTAGCATTCTATCATAGCAGTAGGCCGGCGGGATTGAGTGTTTGGTTCTCGCTCGCCCGTAAGCTCGGGAAAAGCATATTTGAAGATATTGGAGACTAATTCAGTAACGATCGTACCGCAGGGAATTACCGTCTCAATATTGAGAAATATTGGTTCGACATTAATTTGTAATTGAATATCTTCGGAATTAATATTGTAAGACTCGGATAAATAATACACTAACTCTTCAAGATATTCTCCTAAATTAATTTTGCTGAGGTCGTCGGAACCGTATAACTTCTGGTGAACTAATGCCATAGAGTTAATACGATTTTGGCTGTCTTCAAATAACCGCACTACTGCAGGATCGTCAATAGTATTTGCTTGAAGCCATAACAGACTAGACACTATCTGGAGATTATTTTTAACCCGATGGTGAATTTCCTTTAAAAGCAATTCTTTTTGCTGGAGAGAGGCTTGAATTTTAGCTTCTGTCTCCTTGCGTTCGGTAATATCGGTAGCGGTGCCGAGAATTTGCTGAACTTTACCATCGCTAGTTCTGCTAAAGACGGTATCTCGACTATAAATCCAACGCCAATCACCGCTGCTATGCTTCACGCGATACTCAACGGTAAAAATATTCCCATCTTTGGCAGTATCAAATTTGGCAAAATGGGCGACTAAAAGAGCATAATCTTTGGGATGAACGATAGTTTGCAGAAATGTCGAGTTCATAGCCTGAACTTCTAGAGGAGTGTAACCCAGGATAGTTGAAATTTGACGGTTGACGTAAAAATTGCGGCCTTCTATGAGATCGTAGATATAGAGAATATTAGGAGAAGCGTCGGCTATTCTTTCGATGAAATGCTGGCTGGACTTGAGGGCTTCTTCTGCTAGCTTGCGTTTGGTGATGTCTTCGGCGATGCCGGCGAAGCGGTAGATTTTGCCTAGTTCGTTTTTGACGGGGAAGGAGCGATCGCGAATCCAACGAATTTCTCCCGTGCCTTCCAAACCAGAGGCATTTTTTTGAGAAGTTCTTTGAATAATTCTATATTCTCGCTCGCAACCGCCGGGGAGATATTTGCCCTGAGTAGCGACGGATAGATCGCGGTCTTCGGGATGAATGGCATCTATCCAAGACTCAGGGGAGGCGTAAACGGAAGCGAGGGAACGACCCCAGATTTTTTCGTAAGCGGGACTAACGTAAATAAACTGGCTGCCATCAAGATTAGTCATCCAGAAGACGCTATCAGTATTTTCTGCCAACTGCCGGAATTTCTCCTCGCTTTCGCGCAATGCTTCTCGGGCTTCTTTGCTGGCAGTAATATCTCTAGCTAAACCCCGATATCCCCGAAATTTGCCCCGGGAATCAAAGATGGGAACGCCGCTAGTTTCTAGGATAACTAGCTTGCCGTCGATGCGTTTATAAGTATTCTCTAGGCGGTTGAAAGCTTCTGGATCGACTGCCAGTTCTTCGTAAGCATTAGGGATGGGGCGGGAATCTTTTGTCGGCATCAGGTCAAAGGGAGTTTTACCGATCAATTCTTCCGGCTGATATCCCAATAAGTCTAAAACTTTAGGGCTAACATAAGTGTAGGTTAATTTTTCATCTAGTTCCCAGACCCAATCGTTAATAGTTTCTACCAACTGGCGGAACTTTTCTTCGCTTTTGCGCACTGCTTCTTCTGCTTCCAAGCGTTCGGTGATATCTTCAAAAGTTCCCAGAATGCCTACGACATTGCCTTTGGTATCGTGCAAGGGAACTTTGCTAGTATCTAACCAGCGATTTTTACCGTCTGCCTGGTGTTGAGGTTGGATGATGTCTTCTTCTGGGACGTTATTGTTCATTACGCGAGCGTCGCACTGGCGAAAGAAGTCTGCTTCTTCGCGATGCCAGGGCAAATCGTAATCTGTCTTGCCGACTATATTGGAGGATTCCCCAACACCTGCTATGGTGGCAAATCTATGGTTGCAGCCGAGATAGACGGAGTTGCGGTCTTTCCAGAAAATGGCTTGGGGAATGTTATCCATTACTAATTTCAATAACTGTTGGGATTCGTGCAGTTGGGTTTCGGCTTTTTTGCGATCGCTAATATCGACGACGATACCATCCCAGATAACGTCCCCATTGGGTTGCCGTTGCGGTCTGGAAATACCTTGGATCCATTTTAAGTTACCCGAGGGAGTAATAATTCGCCCTTCCCAGCGCCACTGTTCCAGGGTGCGGGCGGATATCTCAATTGATTCTTCTAAGGACGATCGATCGCGCGGGTGGATTACTTCCCAGATTGCGTCCGCGTTTTCCTGCATGGTTTCCGCTTCGAGCTCGAAGATTTCTCGACTGCTGGAACTAACGTAGAGAAAAATATCCATTCCCTCGGGAGTTCTAAGCAATTGATAAAGCATACCGGGTACGTTGGCGGCCATGTTTTGGAATAGGGTCTGAGTTTGCCGCAAGACAGCTTCAGCAGAATGGCGCTCCGTGAGGTCTCTTGCGATCGCGCAGTTGTACTCTTTATCGTTGAAAAACAGATAGTTGCAACTAATTTCTACGGGAAATTCGGGACCGTCTTGAGGCCGATGAACGGACTCTATAGTAATAGTACCCCGCTCCTTGAGTTGGTCCCAGAAGTCAAACCATTTCGCTTTGGAAGAAGTTGGATTAATATCGCAAACTGTCATTGCCAGTAGCTCTTGTTGGGAGTAACCTAGATTGCGACAAGCAGCCTCGTTGACATAAAAAAATTTGCCCTGCCGAGAAGATAAAAACACGGAGTCTTTAACCCGGTCGAGAGAAAATTGAATCAACTGCAGGGCTTCGGTGGTCTTTTGTCGTTCTAATTCTGCTGCTGCCCTGGCGGCAAATGTTGTCAGAATGCCAGCGAACAGAGCTCGCTTGAAGAGGGAGCGATCGTCGATAATGCAAAGATTGCCGATGGGCTTGCCTCCTCTATCCAACAGCCCCACTCCCAAATAACTCTCGGCTGCCAGATTTACCAATTCTGGAGCTTCTGGGAAAGTTGGTTGGACTTTTTCCTGGCAGTAATATTCTCCATCGGCGATGGTAATTTCGCAAGGAGTACCCGCTAACTTGTAAACTATATTTGGCTGTAGCTGCCCGCCGGACCAACAAGCTAGGGTATGGAGGCTGTCGCCCTGCAATTCCGAGACTATGGCGGTGCCAACTTCCAGGGCCGATGCCAAATGCCTTACTAATACCGGGAAAAAGTCATCCCCAGTGGCGGCGGCGGTACCTTCTAGCAAGTTTTTGAGGATGCCTTCCGTTTCCTGGCGCGCGGCAAGTTCGGCAGCGAGTCTTTTGGTGCGAGCTTTTACTTGTTCTTCTAGCTGTCGCACTAAGGCATCGCGCTGTAGCCCTGCTTTTTTTTGTGCCGTAATGTCTTGGCATAGGGAGAGAACTGAGACTACATTGCCGCGATCGTCTAGCAATGGGGAATTATACCACTCTACTTCTATTACGGTACCATCTTTTCTGTAATTTCGATTCTGGTAAACAGTTTGGGGGATACTGCCATCTATTAAACCAGCGATAATTTCGTTGACTCCCATCATATCTTCTTCGCAAACGAAGCGCCAGTCGCTAAATTGCTTGCCTATTACCTCTTCTGCTTTCCAGCCAAAGATTTTTTCTGCTTGAGACGACCAACGCAGCACTCCCGAGACGAGATTCCATTCGAGCATTGCCAGGGGCGAGTTTTCTACATGGTAGGTTAAACGTTGATGAGCTTCTTTTAGGGCTACTTCTGCTTGTTTGAGTAAGGCACTATCTAATTTAGAGCTTTTAGCATCCTCCGGTGGGGCGGACTGGGCGATCGCTTTTTTTTGCTCGAATGCTAAAAGAATTTGTCTTAAAAACTGACCTGCCTGCCGTACAGTTTCGAGACTGTCTTTTGAGGTCCGGCAATTTGGTAATATTGTCTCCAGAGCTTGTTGGTGAGCGATCGCAACGTCGGCTGCCCCTAAACCGACTGCCAAAAGTCGATGTCCCAGTTCCGAACTCGATGGCCAGACTCCGGGAGTCGCCTCCAGATATTCTTCTATGGCATTGATGTATTGCTCTGTTATTTCAGGTAAAATTTGTTTCATTAGTCTCTCGTTTATGGATTGGAAATGGGGAATCCCATTAATAATTAATAATTAATAATTAATAATTAATAATTACTGTACTTAGCTTGTCTGAGTGGCGAGTTATCCTTAAGGCTGGCTTGCGGCAGGAACAAAATTTTGTTATATTTGCGCCTGCCTAACTACTTATTACCGTTTTCCCTATTTCCTATTACTTATTAGCCATGATGAATTTACCAAACTCGATTACTTTCTCAAGGTTGTTGGGAATTCCATTTATTTTGTATGGTTTGCAAAACCCAACAGATAGAATTCGCTGGATAACTTTAGCGATCTTTATTGTAGTTGCTGCCACTGATTTTTTAGATGGCTATCTTGCCAGAAAGCTCGATTTAGTCACGGATTTAGGTAAGTTTCTGGATCCTTTAGTAGATAAATTATTAGTCCTTGCTCCTCTACTCGCTTTAATTGAGTTGGGTCAAATTCCTGCCTGGGGAGTGTTTTTAATTTTAGGGCGAGAATTAACTATTGCCGGCTGGCGAGTGAATCAAACTTCTATTTCGGGTGCGAATATTTGGGGTAAGTTAAAGACAATTTCTCAAATGGTAGCTATTTCTCTATTAATTGCTCCCCTCCCTCCTGAGTGGGATTTACCTTCGATAATTGCTTTTTGGATTGCTGTTGCTTTGACTGTTATTTCGGGAGTAATTTATTTGATTCCAGTTAAGGAAACTGGGAATGTTATGTAGTAAATGCTTCTGGTATTATGGGATATCTGAGAAACAGGGTTTTTTCAACAATACTTTCGCCCTAAAACTTGTAGGTTGTGCGGACCAAAAGTTCGTAGTAATCGCTTTAGCGATTGATATAGCAATCCTAAATGGATTATGAAAAATTTGGGGGCCAGAAACCCGGTTTCTTGAAGAAACCGGGTTTCTAAAATATCACGAACGATCTACGGCTTGCTATATAGATAAATCGCTAAAGCGATTACTACAAGCAAGCCTACTGCAAAACTTACCGCCCGAATGCTGTTGCCCCCAAAAAGTTCGTTCGTAGTAATCGCTTTAGCGATTGATATAGATAAATCGCTAAAGCGATTACTACAAGCTAGCCTACTGCAAAACTTACCGCCCGAATGCTGTTGCCCCTACAATTCCATTTTTGCAATGTTTTTTTTTACATTACTGAAAAATGAATCGATAATTAATTATTAACTATTAATTATTAATTATTAATTGCTAGAAACCGCTTTCAAAATTTCGTCATCAGTCGAAAAATCTACATCTGCTTTATCTCGTCCCGAAGCCAAATAATCATTTTCTAACGAATCTTTCAAACCAGAAACCAAATCAAATTCAGGCTTCCAATTAAGCTCGTTAATTGCTTTATGCACGCCAGCAAAGAAGTGTTGAACTCGCATGGGGAAAGCTTTACGCTTGCCGAAGTCGAAATCTTTTGGGTTGTAACGAACCAACTTTAAATCCTCTGGAGATTTGCCGGCAGCTTCCGCACAAGCGCGGGCTAAACCGTCGAAAGTTACATATTTTTCTCCAGAAATATTGTAAACTTGTCCGATCGCCTTACTGTTTCCTAAAACCGCCGCCATTGCCATAGCCAAATCTTTCACATGACCTAACTGGGTAATATGCATTCCGTTACCGGGAATGGGGATGGGGCGATCGCGAACTATGCGGTCAAAAAACCAGGCTTCTAAATCGTTATAATTCAAAGGTCCGTAGATGTAAGTAGGACGAATAGAAGTCCAAGGCAAACCCAATTTCTCCAATTCGGTTTCCGTCTCGTACTTACCATGATGGCGGCTTTTAGGATCTACAGCATCTCCTTCGAGGTGGGGCAATAGATCGGACTTCAAATAAACTCCAGCAGAACTCATGTAAACAAAATGTTGCACGCGGTCTTGGAAGATTTCTGCGAGGGGTTTAGTGTCCGATAATTTACGACCGTTGTTATCGAAAATGGCATCGAAATTTTCCGCCGATAACTTATCTTTAAGTTGGGCGGCATCAGAGCGATCGCCATGAATTTGTGTTATCCCTTCTACTGGCGCTGGTTTATTGCCGCGATTAAACAGTACGACTTCGTGTCCTCGTTCTGCTAGTATTTTAGTCAAATAGACTCCAATAAATCGAGTCCCACCCATAATTAAGATCCGCATTTTGCCTGTCTTACCTCCAAAGATTACTATTTTGGGTTAAAAAAGTTAAAGGGGTGCATCTGGTAAATGCAATTTTTATTCAATTTTTCTCGGATTAATACTCTTTTTTGTACCGCTTTAAAAGTATTTTTAGAGCGCTATAAGTGTTGAGGAAAAGTATTTTTGTTAAGATTCGACGCACCCAAATAAAAGCGATCGAACAACATTAAGACTTTAACCAATACCAATCGTAATTGCATACAAGTCCGAGAAAGAGTCCGAGAATGAAAAATAACTTCTACCGCAACTTTTTCAGGATGACCCCGTTTTTATCATAGTAGAAAGAAGTGTAGAATTAAAGTCGCTCTAACCCTAATGTTCAAAGCATCTAAAAAAGCTATAACCGCCAAACCCTCCGGGAGGCTCCGCCTGCGCACCGCCCTAATAGTCCCTTTCGTCTTGCAAATCTTAGCTGCAGTGGGACTGGTAGGGTATCTTTCTTTTAAAACTGGCAAAGAGGCCATCAACGATTTGGCCGCTCAATTGCAGGCAGAAACCTCGGCCCGCATCGAGGAAAAATTGGACAATTACTTAGCCATTCCCCATCTAATCAATAAACTAAATGCCGATGCCATCAATCTCCTCGAATTAGACATAGAAAACGTAGCCGCCCTCGAACAGCACTTCTGGCATCAACTCCAATCTTTAGATACAGTCAGCAGCATTGGCTTTAGCAGTAGCTCTGGAATGACGATCGCCGTAAGGCGGGTAAAAAAAGACAAATTTCATATATTAGTAGCAGACAACTCCACCAACGGCGAGCTCCAGGAATACGCTACCGACCCTCGGGGGCTGCGGACTTATCTCTATAGCGTGCTGAAAAACTACGATCCCCGAACGCGACCTTGGTATCAATACGGGATCCAAGCAGAGAAACCTGCCATCTGGGGAGAAGCTTTCGCATCCCTGCTGGATCGCCGATTTGAGATCGTGGCAACCCGCCAAGTCGCCGACGACAATGGAAACGTAATCGGCTTAACTACCGCCACTCTCATTCTCTCCCAAATGGATGATTTCCTACAAAGTTTGGAGATCGCCAAATCTGGGGAAGCATTTATAATCAACCGAAAGGGACAACTAATAGCTAGCTCTACCGAGCAACAACCATTCCTCGACGAAAGCGGTAGCGCCAAAACGATCGATGCCACGAACAGTAAGGTTCCTTTACTTCGTCTGACGACGCAACATCTCATAGACAGGTTTGGCAACCTCAGTCAAATTAACCGCAGCCAAAAACTTTCTGTTGCTATTGATGGGGAAGAACACTTCCTGCAAGTGGTACCTTTTAGGGATGAATTCAATCTCGATTGGTTAATAGTGGTAGCCATCCCCAGGGCTGATTATATGGAGAGTATCTACGCTAATACTCGTATTACAATTGGTTTGTGTTTGACGGCATTAATTTTAGCTATTTTCTTGGGTTTGTTAGTGTCCCAGTGGATTATTAAATCCGTGGCCGATTTGGAGAATGCTGCTATTTCTTTAACCAGAGGAGAATGGAATAAAGAAGTTAAAAAATCTCCGATAGAGGAGTTAGAAACTTTGGGTTTAGCCTTTAACCGCATGGCAAAACAGTTACAAAAAACTTGGCAGAAGTTGGAACAAAAAAATCAGGCTTTGGAGGTATCGGATCGACTCAAAGACGAATTGATGAAAAATATTTCCCACCAACTCCGTACTCCTCTTAATGGGATTATTGGTTCTATTAGAATAATTTTGGATGGCTTTTGCGATAATAAGGTAGAAGAAATTAAATTTTTGCAGTTAGCGGATAAATCAGCCGTTCATTTGCTCCACTCCATCGACGAAATTTTAGATTTAGCTCAAATTAAAGCGGGCAAACTTCCTGTTAAGATTAAATTAGTAAATTTACATGAATGTTTGGGGGAAGCGATCGCTCTGATGCGACCGGAACTGCGGCGCAAAAATTTAGAGTTATTTACTGCGGAGTTTTCCGAGTCAATTTTAGTCATGGGCGATGCTACTAAATTGAAGCAAGTTTTTTTAAATGTTATCGAGAATGCTATTAATTTTACCGAACAGGGTTCGATAACAATTACTACTGAGATTAAACCGGGGGTGCAGACTTACGATATAGCACAAACCCCTCTGGCAGTGGTAACAATTCGCGATACCGGAGTTGGCATCGAACCAAGCGTACAGCATAAATTGTTTGAATCTTTTGGTACTCTTAATAATTCTACTAATCCCATTCAGAGAAATTGCGGTTTGGGTTTGGCAATCTCTCGGGGCTTGATGGAATTGATGGGGGGTACTATTACTCTCGAAAGCGAGGGAAAAGGTCTCGGAACTACTGTAGCGATCGCTCTTCCTATTAGTCTCAAACTTGCTAATGGGGAATAGGTAATTGGGAATTGCTAATTTTCCCGGGGCCCACTTTTTCAGCTTGTCCTTTTTGCCAAACTGGTAACTTCTGCTACAGCACTTTTAATTCATCTCGTACGATCGTGTCTTACTGGTTCGCCCGGGCGGAAAAATTTTCAATTAAAGATTAAATTGACGGCTTTTTTCTGAGGATATATGCTATTATAAGCCTTTCAAAGGCCACTAAACTAAGTAAAGATGCTTACCGCTTCTTATTTAGCCAGCAGAATCCTCCCGCCCCTTATGAATTAAAGAAGCCTCTTGGCTTTTGCCATAAATCAATAAGAAATAGATCGTTTAGGAGCTTTAAAAATATGTATTCTAACCAAGAAAATCCATCCCATAAACCATTAGATAGTCACACGCCAGATTCTACTGTTAAAACCGTAGAGCTATCTCCCGGACTCCAAAAGGCATCAATAGCCGCACTGGTAGCAGTTTTGGCTATAACGGCGGTTAGTTCGTTAATAGTCGGTGCCAGCAATACCGCCAGCAGCGATACCGATGGGACCGAAGAAGTGGCCTCCAGTAGCGCCACCCAATCGACCGCAAGTCCTCCTGAAAATACAGAGGCCACTACTGCAACTGCTAACCCTGTTGAGAATGTAACCCCTGCTGCTAGTCCTCCGCCCGTGCTTCGAGAGGTTAACAATACCGCAGAAGCGATCGACGACCCCGGGAAACTGGCCGATTTGAACCGACAGCTTTACGATAGAGTTAATAGTGCTTGGCAGGTAACTCCAGTTGACGCTGATTCAAGATATCGCGTCAGAGTCACCGAAAGCGGAGAAATCGCAGAATACGAACCTACCAACCAGGCGGCGGCCAGCAATATCCCAAATACTCCCCTTCCCAAATTAGTAGTGGCTAATAGCCCGGCGGCGGGAGAATCTCCTACGGTGCCTTATGCTGAATTTGAGGTGATTTTTAATGCTGACAATACTCTGAATGTCAATAACAGATAGTTTTTATTCCGTGGCGATCGCTAATTTATAAAACAGTTGAAAAGCTGCTATCCTCAATATGGGTAGCAGCTTTCGATCTTTTTAATCGATCGCTGGAAAGGTTTTAGGAGCTTAAGAATATACCCAGACTGGTTAGAAGAAAATATATAGCAATCCGTTGGTATAAAGCAATATTTTATTTAGAAACCCGGTTTCTTGAAGAAACCGGGTTTCTGCCCTCCGAATTTTTCATATAGCATTTATCGAATTGGTGAGGTACATCTAACGCTACCCCCGAGCAAGCCTTAAAAAGGGGGGAGCCGGAAAATATCAAAGTCCCCCTTTTTAAGCTTACCATTACTCACATAATTCTTAACAATCTTGAAAGCTTTATGATGCTAGGGTTTTCACCTTTCACTTTCGCTTGGGGCTTGACAATTGCTGCAATTTATGCTGCCCCTCCTTTACCCCCTCTCCCCGCGTCTGGGCTTAAGCGCGTCCCCGCGTCTCAAATGCTCGCGAAATATGTGAGTAAGGCATAGCTTTTTAAGGGGGACCAACGGGGGATCGAGCTGGGTGTACTTCACCGATTCAATAATTGCTATAACCCCTGCACGGATTGCTATATTGGTTTTGTTAAAAATTAAGATGCACCTTTTTTTC
>JAXHVR010000093.1:0-4486 GCA_034189005.1 Cyanobacteriota bacterium
GGAATGGACAGTAGAACAGGCATCTTGCCTGTTATCCGCCTAGAACAGCCATTCGTAGGTTGGGTGGAGCGAGAGCCATTCGTAGGTTGGGTGGAGCGACAGCGTAACCCAACATTAGGAGGGTTCGTTTTACTCCCGTTGATGTTGGGTTGCGCGGGGCGCTCCACCCAACGAGAACAGGCATCTTGCCTGTTCTACTGAAGAAACCCGGTTTTTATTAATAAAAACCGGGTTTCTGAGCTATGGTGAATTGCTAATTAATTTAATTAACAGCGATCGGTGCCGCCTGTGAATTAGGATTAGTTATTCTCTGTAATAATTCTTGTCGAGCTCGCTCGGGACTTTGACCTCTGGGAACTCGATATAATAATCTACAAGAACCATCTTGAGAATTAGCAGCACAAATAATCGATTGTCCGTTTCTGGACGCACCAGTAGTAATAACTCGTTCTAAAAGCCCTTGGTTGCTCGAATGATTTAAAATACCAGATACTCTAGTACACCGAGTAAGAGCATCTTCTCCCGATTCTGTAAAATAATTATTAGCGCCCCAGATAATAACAGGAATATTATTGCCGTTTTGGCTGGCAATTGTAGCGGGAGTTGGTCCGGCAGTGCCGCAGAAGAAAGCCGTAGGCTGGGCCCTAGCGGCAGCGCTAATACCCGCGTTAGCGGCGATGGCAATTATTGAAGCAGCTAGAAGCGATCTCAAAGACGATATTTTCATGGAAGGTAATCCCCATCTATCCTACATAGTAATATTCTAAAAAATTATTCTCGTTTCCCGAAGGTCAGTATTGGATTTTAAGCTAAAACAAGTTGAAAAGATTTAGGACAAATCTCTAATTGCTCGTGCTTGTTGCTTTGGGGCTACTTTGGTATTATAGAAAATTAATTAGCTGCTTTTCTTAACTCAGGCAACCAATTTATTATCTTCCTTAAATTCCCAATTTTTTTTGATATCTTCCTTAACTTTTGCTTCGTTTTTAATTCACCTCAATAAAATACTCCCAGAGGGGGAGGAAAAGACAAATAGCCGGGGTCATACTTAATCTTATGGCTAGAAATATTACTTCTCTTAGTAGAAATCATTATACCAAACAGCCAAAACAGAATGAGATGCGACCTGGTACGGCGGGCGATCGGGCTGCATCTGATATTTGCAAACAGACTATTTTGGCCAACTAACAACTGACAACTAACAACTAACAGTAATTTCGTAGTTTCGGTTCAAAAGCCATCGATGCACCCGGCGATCGCCTCTGGAACTCGACCGAAGGACAAAAGATGATATAATCCCACAATTTAAGTTCGGTCTCTAGTTGACAAAAAATATTACTTTTGTTACAAAGCTTAAAAAATCTAGATAGTAATAAAGAGGGTTGAAATCGTGAAAGTAGCCATCGTTGGCTTTGGATTCATCGCCGAAAAAGGTCATTTACCCGCCTACAGAGCTCGCGGCGACGTTCGCGTAACAGCAGTCGTAGATCCCATAACATCCAGGCGCGCGGCAGCATTGCGGCAATACCAAGACGTCCGAGTTTACGAATCATTCGTCGATTTGCTAGAAGAGTACGCCGACGAAATCGATATCATCGACGTTTGCCTGCCCAACTCCCTGCACCAAGAAGCAGTCCGACAAGCGCTAAAGGCCAAAAAGCACGTCATCTGCGAAAGGCCAGTGGCCCTAAACAAGGAGGAATACGATGGATTGGTAAAACTGGCAAAGGAGCAAAAACGCCTCCTTTATCCCTGTCACGCCTTTAAATTTGCCCCATCAGTAGTACACGCCTCTTATTTAATCAGTTCGGGCGAGATTGGCGAACCCCTGTTTGCTTCTTTCAATGTCTTTGCGGGAGGTTATCCCCAGGGCATACCCCAGTGGAAGCCTAACTGGCGACGGGATAAATCCATCGCCGGGGGCGGGATAATGGTGGACTTTGGTTTGGATGCACTTTCTATGGCCCAAACTCTCTTCGGCGGATCGCCCCAGCGCATCTCAGCACACATCAGAAACCTCCAAAAACGCGAGAATAAACTCGAAGATTTGGTGACTTTTTGCTTAGATTGGGACGGTAAATTAATTAACGTTAATTTAAGCTTGCTGGGAGATTCCATGGGCAAAAGCTCTTATAGAATCCAAGGAACTAAGGGGGAAATTAACATAGAAAATAACGACGTTTTCCTCAGCAAAAAAAATAAACCAATAGAGCATACTTTTGTGCCAACTTACTTTGACGATCCGACTCATTCAAATTGGTTCCATGGTGTCATTAACGACATGATGGGGAGCATCGAGAGCGGCAACCTCGAACCTTATGTTTTACAAGAAGCTGCTTTGGCTCTGGAGGTCATCGATAAAACCTATAAGTCTAGCGAGAATGGCGGCAGTTGGATGCCTATAGATTTTGTTCCCAAATCTTTACAAGCTGTCAGTTAATTAGTAATTAACAATTAATAATTAATTATTAATTGTTAATTATTAATTGTTAATTATTAATTTCCTATTATAACATGGCAAAAAAATCTGAAAAACGAAGGCGATCGCGCTTTTTATTGTTGGGCGAAAGATTCATGGCATTGCTAGTATTAGCAAATTTAGGCTTAGTAATTTTCGACCATACATACATAAAAGCCCGCAATTGGTATTTGGAAGCAGATTTATATTTGCAGGAATTTATTGTTACTCCCGAAGAGCAGTATATTCAAAAAGTTGACAATTTTCAGCAAGTATTAAAAGAAGAAGGCATCCAGTCTCCACAAGCCAAAGCATTACTACTAGAATTACAGCAATTGAGCGGGGAAATATTTCTAACCAATCCATCTTTCCGCTTAAGAGATAGAGCTAGTATTTTAGAACAAATTAAGCAATTATTTGTCGATCGCATTGGCGAAGAGGCAACTATAAGCGAGGCATTAACTACTTTTTGGAGCGAGGAGTATTTAGAACGGCAGGGGTGGGAAAACGAACTAGATTTTTTTAACGCTCGCATTCGCTACTTGATGTTATTTTACGAGCCTTTTTTGCCCTACGATATTATCAAAGGCATCGAACCTTATCGCGAGTCCCAGGAATATCTAATGACCGCACTCCTGCTAGAAAAAGAATTAGAAAAAGACGGTTTATCTGGAGAAAACGTAGAAACTTTACTGGCAGATTTGCGCGATCGCAGCAGGGACTTCATTGATAGCGAGTATTTCTTCCAGCTAGTAAATAAAACCAGCACTTTAACCCAGATAAAATACAAAGTAAAAAATCATATTTACGAGCGAGACCCGGAAACAGATCTAGAACTAACCCCGACCTTAAATTTCTTAAAATCTATAAACCTTTTAGAACGCATAGCCCCAGAAGTTCTCTGGGCAGATAAATCCTCGAAGGAAGCATTTAATACCTACTGGAGCCTGCCGAACTTTGCCCTTCACGGGTGGCAAGAAGAGTTAGATTATTTTGATGCCGAAGTTAAGTTTTTAATGCAGTCTTTCTACTTTAGAAGTATTGGCGTTGACGGAGATTTTGTCGATAGATTTTGGCTGGTAGATTTGCCGTGGATGGCGCTATTTTACCTGGAATTTCTCTTGCGAACTTTGTGGCTGAGTTTTCGTACCAATCTCAGTTGGTGGGGGGCAATGAAATCTCGGTGGTACGATGTTTTTCTCCTACAACCTTGGCTGCCCATACTGCGCGTAATTACTGCTATAATCCGCCTCAACGAAGTCAAAATGCTAGACCTAGAACCTTTTAAAAGATATCTGGGTTTGAGTTTTCTGGCAAGTTTCGGTGTGGAAGTTACTCAGGTAGTAATTAGCCGAGGCATCGACCAATTGCAAAATACCGTTGGTAAGGGTTTAATTAAAAAAGCTCTTTTCGATCGCAAACAGCAGCAAAAAGAATCAAATCTTGAGCTAGAAGATGAGAACGCTAGCATCCCAGCAATACTTAGTGAAATTTGGCAAATCACCAGCAGCCAAGTGCTTCCAGAAGTTCGTACCGATTTAGAAAGATTCCTCGATTATCAAGTAGAAAAAGCTTTAGAAAAATCCACTGTTTACAGGCGAATTCAGCGAATACCTTTTGTCCGACGTTTTCCTAAAGAAATCGCTAATAATATAACGAACCAAATATCGGGGGCGATCGCCGGCCGACCGGAAACAGCCGAAAACGCACCCCCCGATCCTCAAGCAAACGCCCTAAAAGAGCGATTAGTTAACCATTTTACCTCCGAGTTAATCTCCAAGCTGGAGCAAGAAGAGACAGTGGATGATATAGAATTTCTCTTAATAGATTGGCTCGAAGAAATTAAAATTAAATATCTCCACCAACCGGATACAGCCATCCTCGTAGCCTCCGAGGAAGAAACTCCCAAGCAAATTATGCCCGCGAAAGATTAGTCTGTTCGTAGTAATCGCTTTAGCGATTTAAAACCTATATCAATCGCTAAAGCGATTACTACAAGCGGCGACAAGCAAGTTCGTAGTAATCGCT
>JAXHVR010000093.1:4586-6832 GCA_034189005.1 Cyanobacteriota bacterium
AGCGATTTAAAACCTATATCAATCGCTAAAGCGATTACTACAAGCGGGACTAGACCCCACTAACTACGATCGCGAAGTCATTACTAAGACTAACGAAACGGATCGATGCGGAAGCTTTGCGCGGTACGGTGCGTTAGGGAATTGCTCGGAAACGATAGTTGAGGGCGCGACCCCAGAGGGCGATCGCGCTAGAGCAATTATTTAATGTATGAGATACGATTTTTCGATCCCCCCCAGCCCCCCTTTATAAGGGGGGAGCCGGAATAGCCCTAAAACTTGTAGGTCGGGTCAAGGGTAGCGCAACCCAACATCAACGGGAGCAAAATCCAACGATTTTGTTGGGTTACACTGCGTTCCACCCAACCTACAAAAAAAATGACGAAGGTATTGTTTGAGAAACCGCGCCTTCTGGCTCAAAATTAGATTGTAATCCCTGCACGGATTCCTATATTAACGCAATTATTGACCGTGTGCTAATTATTAATTGTTAATTATTAATTATTAATTGTTACCTACTCCTTTCTTTCCGCCTCATCGAGACGACTGAAATTGCGGAAAGAAACAACCAAGTGCTACCAATAATTAACAGTATCAAAAGATTTCGACGCTGCAACCTACCTTCCAAATGTTCCCGCCACAATCGAGTAGATTTATGTTGCCAAGAACGAGTCAAACTAACCATAGTTTTTTAATCAAAAAAATAAAAATTAAACCACTATCCTCAAGGTTGCCCCTACAGCAACCACCAGGAAGCCAGAAATGGCTTTTTCGATGAAACCCTTAGCATACCGGACGACGGACCGTCCTTTCCTTCCCTAGTTTACCCTATAATTCTATATTTAATTTCAATAAATAATTTTACCATCCCACAAAGAGCCGGGCCACTGGCGAATTGGAAAGCAAGACGCGGGCTGTTATTGCTTGCCCCATGGGCATCCCCGGGGTTTCTTGCCATGCCAACCAAGTATGAATTAACGCCAATGGAATGCTGCACTACGGAATTAAGCATCTCCCACTATTCGTAATGTTTGTAAGCTTTATTCTTGCGATGGAGCGCGATCGCTAAAATACTACTTATGACCCACTACCTGATTTTTTTCCATTAGCGCACTTCAATACTTTCTCGTGAGGTTTACTTTGGCGAAATCGTCGATTTTTAAGTCTTTAAATAAACGATAATTTTTGACGGTAATATCTTTTAACATTTATTGCCTCCTAAAGGTATTTTAATTTGCCTCGTTTCCAAATAAAAACCTGGAAACGAGTTTAGGGACTAGCAATTTAATAACATACCGATGTTGGGTTGCGTTTCACACGCGCGCTACCTACACTCTTACTGGTACTTTATTTTTTTGCTACTCCCTTAACGCGCTCTTCAATTATAACAGGTTGCCGGCTTCAATGTCTCCCTCGGCATCGAGAGCGATCGCCCGCAATTCATCTGTTATTTCTTCGGTGCCAGACTGCCACAAACCCCGTTGATTTGCCTCTAACAAACGTTCGGCTATATCCCGCAGCGCCCAGGGATTTTTATCTTTAATAAATTCCCGCACTTTGTCATCGAATAAATAAGCTTTTGCCACCCCCTCGTAAACAAAATCTTCGACGCAATTTGCCGTGGCATCGTAGGCGAATAAATAATCCACCGTGGCTCCTATTTCAAAGGCGCCTTTATAACCGTGACGCATCACTCCTTCTATCCACTTAGGGTTAATAACTCGGGAACGATAAACTCTCAATATTTCTTCTTGCAATTGTCTGACTTTGGGATTTTCTGGTAGGGAATTGTCGCCGAAATATGTTTGAGGGTTTTGACCTTTTACAGAACGCACTGCCGCCGTCATTCCTCCTTGGAATTGATAGTAATCATCGGAGTCTAATAAATCGTGTTCTCGGTTGTCTTGATTGTGCAAAACTATCTGCATTTCTCCTAGCCTTTGCCGGAAAGCTTCTGGGGCATTTGTCACCCGAGGTTCGTATTTTCCTCGGTTGCTCGTGGCGGTATAAGCGTAGCTGCTCCAGTTAATATATGCCCTGGCTAAATCTTCGTCGTCATGCCAATTTTGCGCCTCGATTAAACCTTGCAAACCTGCTCCGTAAGCTCCTGGTTTGGAACCAAATATTCGATAGAGCGATCGCTCTTCTGCCCGTTCCAGACTTAACCCTTTTTCTTGCCAATATTTAGTTTCTTTTTTCCGCTGTTCTGCTAAAGGATTATCGGTGGCTGATTCTTCCTCATTAGCTAC
>JAXHVR010000093.1:6932-20679 GCA_034189005.1 Cyanobacteriota bacterium
GATAGAGCGATCGCTCTTCTGCCCGTTCCAGACTTAACCCTTTTTCTTGCCAATATTTAGTTTCTTTTTTCCGCTGTTCTGCTAAAGGATTATCGGTGGCTGATTCTTCCTCATTAGCTACCGCAATAACGGCGCGATCGAACAGGTCGATAATATTAGGAAAAGCATCGCGAAAAAATCCTGAAATCCTTAAAGTCACATCCACTCTCGGCCTTCCTAAGATAGAAATAGGCAAGATTTCAAAGTCTATAACCCGCCGCGAAGGACCGTCCCAGACTGGTTTTACTCCTAATAAAGCGAGTGCTTCGGCAATATCGTCGCCACCAGTTCTCATGGTGGAGGTTCCCCAGACTGATAAGCCTAAAGTTTTGGGATATTCGCCGTTTTCTTGGGTGTATCTTTCGATTAATCTGTCTGCCGCTAATTCCCCGACTCTCCAGGCGGTTTCTGTGGGAATTGCCCGAATATCTACGGAGTAAAAATTCCTCCCCGTTGGCAATACATCGGCCCTCCCTCTGGTGGGGGCACCGGAGGAACCGGCGGGGACATATTTTCCTTCTAAACCTCTTAATAAATTGCCTATTTCTCGATCGGTTTTTAACAGCGAGGGCAGCAAATAATTATTAATCCATTCAATCTCTTTCGGAGTCCGATCTGTTAATTCCCGTAGAACAGGCGTCTCGCCTGTTAATTCCCGTGCAACAGGCGTCTCGCCTGTTAATTTCCGTGCAACAGGCGTCTCGCCTGTTAATTCCCGTGCAACAGGCGAGACGCCCGTTAATTCCCGTGCAACAGGCGTCTCGCCCGTTAATTCCCGTGCAACAGGCGAGACGCCCGTTAATTCCCGTGCAACAGGCGTCTCGCCTGTTAATTCCCGTGCAACAGGCGAGACGCCTGTTAATTCCCGTGCAACAGGCGTCTCGCCCGTTAATTCCCGTGCAACAGGCGAGACGCCCGTTAATTCCCGTGCAACAGGCGAGACGCCTGTTCTACTTTCCAACAATTCATCAATTAATTCTGCGGCTTTATTTTCCAAAGATTCCACAACATCGCCGACGGTTAAACAGAGTTTATTGTTAATAACTAAATTGCCGCTAACAACTTCTGATAAATCCGCCGTTAAAGGGTCTATTTCTAAATCTAAATCTGCCGCCAAGGCGCGAGTTAAACCGAGGCGATCGCTACTAGGATGCCTGGCGATCGCTATTATTAAATCTCGCAATTGTCGCCCCTGGGGGCATTGCCCGAAGATATGCAAACCGTCGCGAATTTGTGCTTCTTTGAGTTCGCAAAGATAACCGTCGGCATTGGTAATAAAATCGGCAATTTCTGGAGTTTTTGGTGTAGAAAACGACAAATCTTTATCGAGGTTTTCTGCTTGGATGAGTTCCAGGAGGCGATCGCGTATGACTGGCAGTCGCGAAGGATCTATACTCTGGGCCTCGTAATACTCGTCGATTAAAGTTTCCAACTTTTGCAACGGGCCGTATAACTCGGCCCTGGTCATCGGTGGCGTTAAATGGTCGATGATTACTGCTTGCGATCGCCTTTTGGCCTGGGAACCTTCTCCCGGGTCGTTAACTATAAAAGGATAAAAATGCGGCAAGGCACCCAGAGCAACTTCTGGATAGCATTTAGCCGACAAACCGACGCTTTTACCCGGCAACCATTCCAAATTCCCGTGTTTGCCGACATGAGCGATCGCGTGGGAACGAAAATGCTCGCGCAACCAATAATAAAAAGCCAAATAATTATGAGTCGGTTCTAAGTCTGGGGCGTGATAGTTTAAACTAGGGTCTAGATCGTAACCCCGCGACGGTTGAATGCCGACAAATATATTACCCAATTGAATTCCAGCAATTGGTAATTGGTAATTGGTAATATTGAGACTATCTTCTGGCGAACCCCATCTTCGGGTAATTTCCCCTCGAACTTCCTCCGGCAAACTAGCAAAATATTCTTCATATTCTCCCAGAGACAAAGATTGATTAATAACCCGCAAGTCGCGACCTTCTGGGTCGTTAGTAACTCCATCAGTCAACCTTTTAATTAACTCCTCCCCAGTAGCGGGCAAATCTTTTACATAATAACCAGAATCTTGTAGCGCGCGGAGAATTTCGACGCAACTGGCGGGGGTATCCAACCCGACTCCGTTGGCGAGGCGGCCGTCGCGGTTGGGATAATTTGCTAATATTAATGCGACTCGACGTTCTGCCGCTGGAGTCTGTTTTAACTTCACCCAATTAGCGGCTAACTCTGCTACAAATTGGAGGCGATCGCTCTCTGGGACGTAACCGACAACATCTGTTTCTAAATCTTCATTCTTGCTTTGCACGCCTTTAAAAGAAACCGCCCGAGTAATAATATTTCCATCCACTTCTGGCAGGGCAACATTCATAGCAACATCCCTCGGAGACAAACCTTGAAATTGACTTTCCCACTGTTCTTTCGTCCCGCCGCTGAGGATTGCTTGAAAAACAGGAATATCCAAATTATTCGTATTTTCTTTCCTCCCGAAGATCGGCGGGCAAGGGGGGCGAAGGGCAGATTTTCCGTCAATATTATTAATCCCAGAAACGGAAAAACTGGTAGTATCGAGTAATAGTTGAATTTCTTCGTTATTTTCTCCCTGGAAATATTCCCATAATTCCGCTCTAATTTCTGGGTCGCGCCCGGAGGATACGAAAACTGGTACTGGTTCTAAATGTTGCTCTGCCAAAGCTTGACAAATAGCATCGATCGCCCCCACATTTCCCGATAAATAATGAGCGCGATAAAATAAAATGCCAATTTTGGGAAAATTATCCCCCCCAACCCCCCTTTGTAAGGGGGGAGAATAGGAAGAAAGATTGCTTTTTTTCCAGTTATAAAGTCCGATGCGAGGTACGGTTTTTGGTTCGGCAAAGTCGTAACTTTTTGTTAGGCAAAAATCGGCTACAAATTTCATGCAATTAGCGAAATTATTGATGCCGCCTTCCGTTAAATATTGCCAGATTTTATTAACTGCGCGGAGGGAGATATTAGAAGAAGTCATTAAATCCGAATCTGGGCGATCGTCCCCGGGCATTACGATTAATTTCGCCTTAGTTTCTTCGGCTATTTCTCCTACCACTTCCAAACCGTAAGACCAATAAGACCGCCCCCCCAACAATCGCAAAATAATTACTTCAGCTTTGCTTAAAATATCTTCGCCATAAGTGTCGATGGTTAATTGTTGTTGTAATTGCAGAAGATTGGCAACTCTAATAGATGGAAAATCTGGAGGTAATTTATTAATTGCAGCGGCCAAACTCTGAATGTCGGTATCGGCGGCGGTAATAAATACTATTGGGGCGGGAGTTTGTTCGATAAAAATAACTCCTTCAGCTTGAGGGTTCCAACCTCCAGGAGTGGCTGCGATTCGGTGCATTTTAGTTTTTTATTTATAGAGTGTTTGACTACTTTAGCATAAGATCGATTGACAATTAATAATTAATAGACTTCGTGGCAGAAGTAGGGAACAGGGAACAGGGAACAGGCAACAGGCAACAGGGAAGAGTTTTTAAGGAAAAAGTAACGAAAAACGATTTTATTTTTACTTTTGCAAGAGGTCTAATAATTAATAATTGAGCCCCCGTAGGTTGGGTGCTGGGAAAATGTTATTTATGATATACTGGTAACAGTAATTCCAAAGGTCAACAGTATGGTACGACAACTGGCCGTCCAAAGCAAGCCCGAAATCGTTTACCCCGACAGCGACGGTCAACCAATGGCAGACAATACCAGGCAATTTCGATGGATAGTTACCATCAAAGAAAACCTAGAAATCTTATTCGCCGAGGACGAGAACGTATTCGTCGCCGGCGACCTCCTCTGGTATCCAGTCGAGGGCGATAACAAAAAGCGTCAAGCGCCAGATGCGATGGTAGTCTTCGGTCGGCCGAAAGGCGATCGCGGTTCCTACCAGCAATGGAAAGAAGACAACATCGCCCCCCAGGTAGTATTTGAAATTCTCTCCCCTGGCAACCGGCCCCAGGAAATGACAAAAAAACTTTTGTTTTATCAACGTCACGGGGTCGAAGAATATTACATCTACGACCCAGATAGAGCAGAGTTCGCAGGTTCAGTACGAGAGGGCGATCGCCTAGAAGAAATCGAAGACACGAACGGTTGGATAAGTCCCCGACTGCAAATTCGCTTTCAACTAACAGCAGATACCCTAAAAATTTATCGACCCGACGGACGTCCGTTTTTAACTCCAGTGGAACTAGACCGACTCCGAGAACAAGAACGCCAACGGGCCGAACAAGAACGCCAACGGGCCGAACAAGAACGCCAACGGGCCGAAAATGCCCTGACCCAACTGGAACAGGAACAACAGCGCTATCAAGATTTGATAGAACGGTTGCGATCGAAGGGAATTGACCCAGAACAGTTGTAGTCCCTGACTGCATAAAAAACCCTAAAACCCGGTTTGTTCGAGCAAACCGGGTTTTTCTTCTATCCTCGGAAGAGTCATAAATTGGGGGTTCTTGGATTGGGGATTTTGGATATTGGATTGAGCAATCCAAAATAGATTATAGTTGTATTTAAAAATTTAGAGTGTATTTAAGCTTCTTCTTGTTCTAGAATTGCGGTTTCTATTTCTTCTGGATAGGCATTGGCATAAACCCAGGCATTAACTAAATCGGTCGCACTCAGAGTGGGATAATCGTATAATAATTGGCCTTCGCTGATGCCCAAGCGACGAGCATTTACCAATAGCCAGACGGGAATGCGCGTTCCTTCGATACAAGCATCCCCCCCACAAACACCTGGGGTTTTAGTAATGAAGCGCCAGCTTTTGCTTTTGTCGATACTGCGAGATAGTATTTCGATGGCTTCCGCTTTTTCTGCTGGCGTTAAAGCTAATAGTTGAGATTCTAATTCTTGCACTGTCATAATTGTTCGATTTGTTAATGATTCGAGGTTCTATTATAGCTGAAAAATTTCGCTCCCGAAGAACAGACCGGAATGCCTGTTCTCCGGGAGAATGCCAACCCGTAAAACAGGCATCTTGCCTGTTGGCATTAGCCCCAACAGGCAAGATGCCTGTTCTACTCCTCCTCATCGTTAACATCTTTTGGCGGATGTTCTCGCAAAGCCTGTGCCAAATATTCCCCGGTATAAGACCGCGAACAAGCGGCCACCTCTTCGGGAGTTCCGATCGCGATGATTTCCCCTCCTTTATCTCCTCCCTCCGGTCCTAAATCTATTATCCAGTCCGCACAACGAATTACATCCAAATTGTGTTCTATCAGCGCAACAGAATTCCCCTTATCCACCAACCTTTGCAACACGTTTAACAACTGATGCACGTCATAAAAAGATAAACCCGTCGTTGGTTCGTCGATTAAATAAATCGTCTTTCCCGTCGCCCGCCGCGATAATTCCGTTGCTAATTTCACCCGCTGCGCTTCCCCTCCAGATAGAGTCGGGGCCGGCTGCCCCAAACGAACGTAACCTAAACCCACATCTGCCAAAGTTTGCAAGCGAGTCGCCGCCCTGGGAATGTTCTTAAATACTTCCAAAGCAGACTCTACGGTCATGTTTAAAACATCAGCAATTGAATGACCTTTATATTTCACCTGCAAAGTTTCTCGGTTGTAACGCGCCCCCTTACAAATGTCGCATTGGACGTAAACATCGGGCAAGAAATTCATCTCGATAACGTTGACTCCCTGACCTCCACAAGCTTCGCAACGTCCCCCTTTTACATTAAAAGAAAAACGCCCCCGTTGATAACCCCTAGCTTTGGCTTCTATCGTCTCGGCAAAGAGCTCTCTAATTACGTCAAAAACTCCCGTATAAGTGGCCGTATTAGAACGAGGAGTTCTGCCTATAGGGGATTGGTCGATAACGATCGCCTTATCTATTGCCTCCAATCCTTTCACCTTTTCTAACTCCGCTGGAAAAGGTACGTTTCGGTTGAGATGGTGTTGCAAAGATGGATATAGCAACTCGTTCATTAAAGTCGATTTCCCCGAACCAGAAACCCCTGTAATAGAAACCAGTTTTCCTAAAGGAATCTTCACATCTATATTTTTGAGATTGTTGCGCTGGCAGTTTTTTAAAACCAACGATTTTCCGTTTCCTTTTCTTCTTTCGGCGGGAGTTGCTATGGCCTTTCGCCCGGATAGATAGGCTCCAGTCAGAGACTTTTTGCTTTTTAATAACTTAGAGAAATTTCCCTCGCAAACTATTTCGCCGCCATGAACTCCTGCGCCGGGACCGATGTCGATAATATGGTCGGCGTTTTTAATAGTTTCTTCGTCGTGTTCTACTACTATTAAGCTATTGCCCAAATCTCTTAATTTGGTTAGAGTTTGCAACAGGCGAGCGTTATCTCTTTGGTGCAAGCCGATGCTTGGTTCGTCTAAAACGTAGAGGACGCCGGTCAAACCAGAACCTATTTGAGTTGCCAATCTTATCCTCTGGGCTTCGCCTCCAGAGAGAGTCATGGCGGGGCGGTCTAAGGTTAAATAATCTAAGCCGACATCGAGAAGAAATTGGAGCCGTTCGCGAATTTCTTTGAGGACTAATTGGGCTATTTTCGCTTGCCTATCGCTTAATTGGAGCTTATTTATTCTCTCCAAACATTCGTCTATGGAGACCTCGGTCAAGTCTGTTATTCGATACTGCCCTACTGCCACGGATAGAGCTTCTGGTTTGAGGCGTTTCCCCCCGCAACTTTCGCAAGTTTTGTTAACTAAATATTGTTCTAATTTCTGCTTGACTAGATCGGAACTTGTCTCCCGATATTGTTTGTCTAAAATAGCGATCGCTCCCGGATAATTCCTATAGCGACCGTTCTTATTATTAAAGCGGGAATCAGACTCGACCCAAATTTGTTTTTTGGTTCCGTTTAAAATCGCATTTTGCTGTGTTTTGGTTAACTTCTTCCAAGGAGTATTAATGTCGAAACCGTAAGCTTGACCGACGCTATAGAGAAGGGATAAATAGTAGGAGTTATCTTTGCTCGCCCAAGGAGCGATCGCCTCATATAATGGCAGCGAAGGATCCGGCACCATTAACTCTGCTGAAAACTGCCGCAAACTACCCAAACCGTGACAAGTAGGACAGGCACCATAAGGAGAATTAAAAGAGAACAAACGGGGGGATAATTCTTCCATTACGGCCCCATGTTCCGTACAAGCAAAGTTTTCCGAAAAGACGATGGAGGAATTGGGAATTTTCTCCCCCTCCTCTTCCCTTGGTTCGTTAGAGTTTTTCTCTGTTTCTGAGTTTTGGAGTTCCGAGGAATTTAAGACATCAATTACAGCAATGCCATCGGCATGACGCAGACAAGTGCTGAGGGAGTCGGCCAGACGTTCTTCGATGCCCGGTTTTTTGATTAGCCTGTCAACCACTATTTCTATAGTATGAGCGTGGTTTTTATCTAATTCGATATTTTCCGACAGATCGATAATTTCCCCATCCACCCGCACTCGCACGAAACCTTCCGATGCCAAACTAGATAAAAGTTTGCGGTGGGTGCCCTTTTTGCCCCGAACCACCGGGGCGAGAATGTTGAATTTAGCCCGATCGGACAGGTCCATCACCCGATCGCACATTTCGTCGATAGTTTGGGGAGCAATACTGCGATCGCATTTCGGGCAGTGAGGTTCCCCCGCCCGCCCGAACAGCAGTCGCAAGTAGTCATATATTTCCGTTACCGTTCCTACGGTGGAACGGGGGTTATGGGAAGTTGACTTTTGGTCGATAGAGATAGCGGGACTCAATCCCTCGATGGCATCAACTTCCGGTTTATCTAATTGTCCCAGAAATTGCCTCGCGTAGGCGCTGAGAGATTCCACATAGCGACGCTGGCCTTCGGCAAATATAGTATCGAAAGCGAGGGAAGATTTCCCCGAACCCGAGACCCCGGTAAAGACAATTAGGCGATCGCGCGGTAATTCTAAATCTATATTTTTCAGATTATGCTGTCTGGCACCCCGAATGCGAATCGTATTTTGCTCGTTTTTGGTAGAACTTTTACTTTTTTTTGGCACGATCTATTTTAAATTTTGAATTGGAAATTGGAAAGGAGTCGGAGGGTGGATATCATATTTGCTTTTCAAACTTTTTCTGCCAACTAACAACTAATTATTAATTATTAATTATTAATTATTAATTATTAATTCAATCATCTTTCAACTTTTCCACATAACCCCATAAACTATAATCGCGACTCAACCAACCGTGAAAAAAAGCCATTTGAGAAGCATCTTCCCGGACCCTTTTATAACGATAAATAATCCGTTCGTTAATCACCTGCAATGCCGTATTTCTATTATTTCCCTCTACCAGGGCCTCCTTAGTTTCTGCATCCCAAACCCCCGTTTGCGGCAGTCCTAAAGCTTGTTGGAAAAACGTCACCGCATTTGTAACGCCAAAATTAACCGCCGTATCAAACATTACCACCGCTAAAGCCGGGTGCATCTTCGCCGCATCGCTATTATCCCAATATTCCTCATAAATTTCCATAAGTTCAGCATCGGACATTTGAGCGACATCTATTGTTGGAAGTCCTCGCACTCGGCGATAGCGATCGTACTCCGTTTGCAAAATCCCTTTATAAGTTCTGCCACCCTTATCCGCTGGATGGTCGCTTAAGTTGCCTTCAAAGTAGAGAGTGAAGGCTAAGGCCACTTCAAATAATTTATCTTCGTAGGTTTTTTCCCTCGCAGCGATCGCCAGACTGGGGCCGCTAAAAGATAGTCCCAGTGCCAAAGTTAATAACACAGTCCCCAGAACTTTCTGGTAGGGAAATTTTTTCTTAGGTTTTAGTTTTGCCAATTTCTGCCAATTCATAAGCTCTGCGCGTCGTTAAGATGGTTCGTAGGCCGACCCTCAACAGGATAGACTATTATAGGATTTTACTGCTAACCGTTTGGCCCAAAAAACGGCTATAGTCCAAAATAGCAAATATTATAACTTTTAATTAAATAGAATCAAAGGCCGCCAAAATGAATGTTGATGCCACTCCAGGGGCTGCGCGCCCTTTAGAAAATCTCAATACTGACTCTGGGACTCAAGAGAAAAAGTCTGCCGATGCCCGGGCCTTCCTCGAACGAGCCGAGCTCTATTATGCCAGGGGGAATTGGGCTGAGGCGATCGCCACTTGCCAGAAGGCCGTTAACAGCGAACCCAATTGGGCCCCTGCATTCGTGACTTGGGCAAATGCCCTGCAAGCCCAGGGAAAAATCAAGGAGGCGATGGAGTTGTATTCTCGGGCTTTGGAAATTAACCCCAATTTAGCAGAAGCTAGGGCTAATTTGGGCAGTATGTTTTACCGCCTCGGTCGTCTGGATGAGGCAATTGTTAGTTACGAAAAAGCCCTCAGCCTCCAACCAGAAATGGCGGAGGTTTATTGGAATCTTGCCAGAGTTTTTCGGCGACAGGGGAAATTAACAGAAACGAATAATTACGAGCAAAAAGCCTTTGCTATTAATCCTCAATTAGGAGGAGCGAAATTTCACTTAAAACGCGGGGAAAAACTAGCTAAAAAGGGTGACATTGAAGGAGCGATCGCCGCTTGGCAAAAAGCAATTGAGATAGAACCAGATTTAGCAGAAGCTTATGGAAAAATAGGCTCGGTATTAAAACATAAAGGCAACTTTGTCGAAGCTATTCCCCTACTGCAAAAAGCGATCGAATTAAAACCAGATTGCGGAACTGCTTATCAACATTTGTGCGCCATTGCTCGCGACACGGGCAACTATGCTGCTGCCAGACAAGCGGTTAATCAATACAGTCATAATTGCGCGGAAACAAACCAAATTCTGACGGCAATCTCTTCCATAAGCATTTATCAAGTATCTGGGTTGAACGACATAGCTAAAGATAGATTTATCGAGTTAGAATCGAAGTTACTGCAAGATTTTAATTCGGTCAAATCCGAGGGAGAAATTAAGTCTCTATACGCCGATTTTTCTAGCGCTGCCCCCTACCTAAGAGACGATATAGAGGCAAATTCGAGGCTGTATCGGATGGTAGGAAACGGATATCGCGATCGCTTCTTAAAGCCTAATTATTCCCAAGCCAAAATAGAAGTAAAACAGGGAAGCTTAGATAAGAGAAAATTAAAAATAGGCTTTTTATCCAATGGTTTTCAAAGAGACTCTATCGGTTGGCGCAGCGCCGACATTATTCGGGAATTATCCCAACTAAATACCGAAATTTATTTATATACCACAGCGGAGTTAAAAACCGACGACCTTACCAACAAAATAAGCCAAGCAGCGATAAAATTAGAGCAACCTAAAAAATATCCCAACGGACGAGCAGATGCCGAGGAAATCGCCGCAGCAATTAGGCAAGATGGGGTCGATATATTGTTAGATTTAGATTCTTTCTGCCAATCAATTAACGCCGACATACTTTACCAAAAACCCGCTCCAGTTTGTCTTTCTTGCTTTGGGTTTGAACCTCCTTATATTTCCGAAGAAAATTACTTTCTCGGCGATCGACACACCAACCCCCCAGAGAGGGAAAAATATTACGCCGAAAAATTGCTAAGAATGCCCGATTCTTTCGTGGCAGTTTCCGGGTTTCAACGATTAGTAAGAAAGCGAGATGCTTTGAGGAAGTCTCATCGGATCGGTCTAGATCAAATAGTTTATCTCAGTCTCGCCCCGGGGAAAAAATTTAACCGGGATTTAGTCAAAGCACAAATAGCCATTCTCAAAGAAGTTCCTAACAGCGTTTTAGTCAGTAAAGCCAATGGCGATTTAGAAGTATTTCAGGCAGCTTATAAAAAAGCTTGCGAACAGCGAGATATCGGCATTCATCGCGTCAAAATAATGCCCCCAACAGCCACGGAAGAAGAACACCGAGTCATCTATTCATGGGCAGATGTAATGTTAGATTCTTATCCTTACAATGGCTGCACTAATACCTTAGAAGCCTTGTGGTTTAATTTGCCAGTAGTGACTAGAAGTGGAGAGCAGTTTTCGTCGCGGATGGGTTATTCTTTCTTACAGAGTTTGGGAATAGAAACAGGTATTTCTAAGACTTGGGAAGAATACGTTAATTGGGGAGTAAAATTAGGCAAAGATGCCTCCTTGAGACAGGAAGTTGTAGAAAACTTAGAAAAATCTAAGCGATCGGAAAGTTTAGCGCCTTTATGGGATGCTAAAAAGTTTGCTAAAGATTTATCCGACATCTTGATGAAACTGTTAGCCAAGAAGAACGATTGATATAGCGTTTTCAAATGATCTGTAAACAAGAAAGGGCTATTTACTACCAGCAAAAAATGCTATAGACCTTCTTCCCTATTACCTATTACCTATTACCCATTACCAAAAAGCGTCAGACTTTTGGACACATCTCAAATAAAACTGCTATATAATGTTTGCCGAAAAAACAAGAAGTATTTTGAATTGGTTCGAGCTCGAAAGTGGCTCGAAAATACCCATCCTTCATCCCGAAGAAAAAACTTTTAGAATCTGGGAAGTATTAGTAGTTTTAGTTAACTTCTACAACGGTGTTATCGTGCCATTTCGCATAGGATTTCAAACCGCCTATAGGGGGAAATGGTTAATATTCGATCTATTGGGGGATTTACTCTTAATTGTCGATATCTTCGTTCGATTTAATGTCGGTCATCTCGAACGTGGAGAATACATTGACGATCGAGAACAGATTATGCAGCACTATAGCTCTACATCGATGTATCGGCATTTAGCTGCTAGTTTGCCTCTAGATCTCCTGGCGCGAATTGTAATGCCCCCTGCTTCACCGGTGGTGTTGGGATTTCTCAGGCTGCCCCGTTTGCTAAGGGTTCATAAATCTTTTTCTGTTCTTAAGTGGTGGGAAAATAAAGCTAATATTAACCCCTTTCTAATTCGGATGTTAAGGTTAGCGATTCTTATTTTCTTATTCACCCACTGGATAGCTTGCCTCTGGTTTTTTATTGGCGAAATAGGAATCAACTCGGGTTCTTCATGGTTGCTAGACTGGCCTCTTGCGGAGGCTTCCACTGCCAAACGATACCTTACTACATTTTATTGGGTTCTATCAGTATTAACTATTGGGGAGTCCGGGGACTTAGACTTGGGAATTCAGCCTATAAGCCCTCTCGAAGGTGGTTTTACTTTGCTGATGGTCTTTTTAGGGGTTTCGATGTTTGCTTATATCATCGGTAACGTTTCTTCTTTGGTTTTAAGTTTAGATTCCGCTCAAAGCAAGTATCGGGAGAAACTAGATAGACTTAAAATCTATCTCATAAGAAATAATATTCCTCTGAATTTGCAGGAGGAAGTCATAAATTACTACGATTATAGGTGGCAAAGGAAGAAAGATACTGATGAAATTGATGTAGTGGAAGAATTACCGGTGTCTCTAAAGGCAAAACTTTATCTTCACCTGCATAAAGAAATTATTGAAAAAGTGCCTTTGTTTCAAGGAGCAAGTTCCAAGTTAATTGAAGATATCGTGATGGCTTTGAAATCAGAAATTTTGCCCCCAAATATATATGTCATCCAAGAGGGTCATTTGGGACATGAAATGTATTTTCTCCAGCGGGGAGAAGTTCAGGCTTTTTCGGAGAAAACAGGGAAAATTTACAGGAATATGGGGGCGGGAACCTTTTTTGGGGAAATTGCTCTGGTTTATTCCGGTCGGCGAACTGCTGCTATTAAAACTTTGAGTTATTGCGAGTTATTCGTGCTTTCTAAGGATGATTTTGATAAGGTTTTAGCTAATTACCCGGAGTTTGCCGCAGAGGTTAAACGCATCGCGGCAGAACGTTATGAAGTAAGTTAATGGTTAGTTGTTAGTTGTTAGTTGTTAGTTGTTAGTTAACAATTAACAATTAACAATTAACCGGTATCTAAGAAACCCGGTTTCTCAAAGAAACCGGGTTTCTGGACCCCCATAGTTAACAATTAGCAATTCCTCAAATTCTATGCCAAATATTAAGTATCTCAAACAACCAACTTCTCGGGAGTGGACCGAACAGGCGATCGCTCATTTAGACGTTATCCTTTTAGACCATTCCCACTGCGAGCGTAAGGCTGCTGGAGTAGCTTTGAATTTGATGTTTCGCTATCCTTCTAATACTAAACTCGTGCGGATGTTAACGGCGATCGCCAGGGAAGAGTTAGAACATTTCGAGTTAGTAAATCAATGGTTAGAACGTCGCAATATTCCCTTGGCCCCCCTCCAATCTCCTCCCTACGGGGCCGGTTTGAGCGCGGAAATTCGCCGCAAAGAACCTCAAAGATTGTTGGATTCTCTCTTGGTAGCGGGTTTAATTGAAGCCCGCAGTCACGAGCGTTTGGGTCTCTTAGCCGATGGTTGCCCGGAACCAGAACTGGCTAAGTTTTATCGCAGTTTGATGGCTTCGGAAGCACGCCATTATGGGGTTTATTGGATTTTAGCTAATACTTACTTTGAGGCGGACGAAGTTACAAATAGATTGGAAGAATTGGCAGAAATAGAAAGTCAATTATTAACAACTATACACCCACAACCCCGCATCCATAGTTAAAGTTCGTAGTAATCGCTTTAGCGATTCTTCTTTAAAATAAATCGCTGAAGCGATTACTACTAACAAATCGCTGAAGCGATTACTACTAACAAATCGCTGAAGCGATTACTACAAACAAATCGCTGAAGCGATTACTACAAACAAATCGCTGAAGCGATTACTACAAACAAATCGCTGAAGCGATTACTACAAACAAATCGCTGAAGCGATTACTACAAACAAATCGCTGAAGCG
>JAXHVR010000093.1:20779-22108 GCA_034189005.1 Cyanobacteriota bacterium
ATTACTACTAACTTATGAAACTACAATATCGCGACTTTTTAATCCGTTCTTGGGAAGAGGGCGATCGCCACCTTGCTGCTAATATTATCGGTTCGGTTTTAGCAGAATATGGCTTGTCTTGGGAACCACTCGGCGCCGATGAGGATGTTTTGAAAATTGAAGAATTTTATCGGGATCGAGGCGGCGAATTTTGGGTGGTAGAGCGTCAATCTAAATTAGTTGCAACAGCGGCTTATTATCCCATTAAGCGCGGTAATAATGCGGTGGAAATTAGAAAAATGTATTTATTACCAGAAGTCCGCAGGCAAGGGTTGGGAAAATTTCTATTACAAGAGTTAGAGAAGAGAATTGCCGAACGGGGTTTTAAAGAGATTTGGATCGAGACGGCAACGGTTTTAAAAGAAGCGGTTATTTTATACGAACAAAACGGCTATCAACCGGCTTCTGGAGTGGAGACTAAAAGGTGCGATT
This sequence comes from Cyanobacteriota bacterium, assembly GCA_034189005.1. Classification (GTDB taxonomy): domain Bacteria; phylum Cyanobacteriota; class Cyanobacteriia; order Cyanobacteriales; family Microcoleaceae; genus CALKCV01. Next base: position 21,251 of record JAXHVR010000093.1, read on the forward strand.
TGGTTTATGTTAAACAATTTTAAATTAACAATTAACAATTTTATATTGCCAAAAGAGGTAAAAGATGACGGTCGCAAAAGTTAAACGTTTTACAAGAGATGAATATCGCCGGTTAAGCGAAATAAGATTTTTTTCGGAAGGCGATCGCTTGGAATTAATCGAAGGAGAAATTATAGAAATGGCAGCTAAAGGAACCCTCCACGAAACTTGTTTGAGGCGAATGTTGCGCGAACTACCAAAATTAATAGGAGAAAAAGCTACTTGGCAATGCCAATCTTCTATTGCTTTATCTAATACCAGCGAACCGGAACCGGATTTTGCTATAGTCCAAAATCGAGAAGATGACTACTTAGATTCCCATCCCACTCCGGCAGAAACTTTATTAATTATTGAGGTAGCAGATTTTACTTTAAATTACGACAAAAAAGTAAAATTACCCCTTTATGCTGCTGCTGGAATTTCGGATTATTGGATTTTTAATATGGTGGATGTTTTGCTAGAAACCTATCGAGAACCATACCGGATGAATTCGGGAAAGTTTGACTATCGCTACAAACAAACTTTTCTGCCGAATGAAGCGATCGCCCTTCCTAATTTTCCTAATTCATCCCTAGATTTATCCCTAATTTTCCCGCCCATTAACTCACCAAAAAACTAGGAGAAGTCAACAGAAAAACATCCCTAATTCCTAATATCAATTAACGAACGAGTTGGGTTGAGGCACGAAAAACAACATCTTATAAGCATGGAGATGTAAGGTGCGACTCGCTCTCACTAGGAGCCTTTAGAGACTAGAGGGGTATGAGTGAGGTCCAACGAGGCCACGGCGGAAGAGCCTGTGAAAACACGAGGCCACCA
>JAXHVR010000094.1:0-21451 GCA_034189005.1 Cyanobacteriota bacterium
AGCGATTACTACAAACTGCTTTTGCTATTTTTTATTAACATAGCATTTTTTGAGCTTTATCGATGTACGATGGTTAATCCCTGCTTCGATCGAAAAACTTGAATATAGCCATCCTACTAGATTTGTCAGCCAAAAATTGGACTAAATCCAGGGATTTCGTAACCTCGATCGCTCTATGTCCAACAAGTCCATAAGACCATATAGCAATCCTAGTTAATTGGGAAGATGTTAATTGCGATCGCCCGTAAAAAAAAAGCGATCGCAACTCCGCTGCGATCGCTTCTTCTCCTGTTGTTACAACCATCCTGTCGAGCTAATTAGTGCCTATCTCGCGCAATTAAAATTGTAGAGAAATTGCTGTTTTGACCCAAAGTGGCAAATACTCGACTAGAAAAAACCCTAATTTTTCACATGCTTATGCCTCGGTCGTCCAACGCTCGTTACTATCCCCGGGATAAGGGGGAGTCTCTTTGGTATTATTGTCAGTTTTTGTGGTACTGCTACTGTCGCTTATTTTACTCGACGGGAGACTATCGACGACAATTAAAGAATTTAACCCGGTCTTTAGTTCTTGGATCTCTGTTTCATTGCGCCTCAATGCCATGGGATTAAAAACTTCTAAAGTATTACAGGCTCTTGCTAGTCCCCCTGCTGTTACGGTTGAAGAAATTAATAAAGCAGCAGCGGCTTTTTTTACTCCTTTTTTTTCGTAAACCATCGTTCGTTTTTACTTTCACTACTAATTATGACTCCAGTTTGGATAAGCCAACATGACTCTAACCTCATGGTTGGGATCTATTCCTTAGCCGCCTGTAATTTTACTACGTTAATTTTCAGAGCAGATTCATTTGCCGATCTTAATGTTTTTTTAATCATTTGCGCATCCGCCATTTTGCGGAACTTTTTCATAAGAAAATTTACTCATTTTTCTTCTATTTATGGAAAGCATTCATATTTGCTTTGAAAAAGCATCCGCCATTTTACTGAATTTTTGCCCCCGAAGAACGTCCCGCGTTCTGTTACCGACAGCAAAAATGCCATTGCCATCTTTTTTAGATCTCCAAAAAAATACAGAATCGGGGGGCCAAGTTAAGAAATATTGGCACTGGTCCCTCAAACAAAAGCGCCCCCGAGTTGTTAAAATACTCAAGGAAAGGAGCCATTAATAGAGGAGAACTACTACCATGAAAAAATATGTATGCTCGGTCTGCGGCTACGTTTACGATCCAGAAGCAGGGGACCCCGATTCTGGAATAGCGCCCGGCACCGCTTTTGAAGATATCCCCGATGATTGGGTCTGTCCCGTCTGCGGCGTAGGAAAGGAAGATTTTGAACCGGAAGAATAATAGTGTCTATTTCGCCTAGTTTAAAGACTTTAAAAGTAGTAGTAGTGGGTGGTGGGGCAGCGGGTTTTTTTGCAGCGATCGCCGCCGCCACCCATCCTCATACCCGCGTCATCCTATTAGAAGCGGGGCGACAACCCCTCGCCAAAGTTCGCATTTCTGGCGGGGGGCGTTGCAACGTCACCCACGCTTGTTTCGATCCGCCTGTTTTCGTGCAAAACTACCCCAGAGGCAGCAAAGCACTCCGGGGCCCCTTCAGTAGATTTCAAGCTCGCGATACGGTTGAATGGTTTGCCCGGCGCGGGGTGGAACTGAAAACCGAAGCGGACGGGCGGATGTTTCCCATAACCGACGACTCCGCCACTATTGTTGATTGTTTGCTCTCCAATGCCAGAAATGCGGGAGTAGAAATTAGAACCGGCACCCCCGTAGAACAGGCATCTTGCCTGTTAGCAGCAAATTCCCAAACCCCCGTAGAACGCGGCTATTGCCTGTTGCCTAATTTCCATGGCGCGTTGCCCAATTTCCATGGCGCGTTGCCCAACCCTAACTCCCAATTTGAGATTAAATTAAAATCTGGGGAAGTCTTGCGGAGCGATCGCCTCATCCTAGCTACAGGCAGCAGTCCCCAAGGACACCGCATTGCTAAAGATTTAGGTCACAGCATCGTAACTCCGGTGCCGTCTTTATTTACTTTCAATCTCAAGGACGAGCGACTCGAAGATTTAGCCGGAGTTTCAGTTGCCAACGTTCGCTTGCGACTGGGAGATAAGAAGTCTGGCAAGTCGAAGAATTTAGAACAAACCGGACCAGTGTTAATTACTCACTGGGGTTTGAGCGGTCCTGCGGTGCTGAAACTGTCTGCCTGGGGGGCGAGATTTCTGAGCGATCGCCGCTACAGAGCCAATTTATTAATAAATTGGTTGCCCCAATACAACCGAGAAGAGTTGCGAGAGCAACTGCAACTTCGCAGGGGGAAAGAAAAAAAGGCGATCGCCAACAGTTGCCCCTTTCCACTGCCCCGCCGTTTGTGGGAAAGTTTCCTAAAGGCAGCGGCGATCGACTCCCAGCAACCCTGGGCAGAGCTATCAAATAAATCTATCGATCGCTTAGTCGGAGAACTCTCCTCTGGCAAGTACCAGATTAAAGGCAAAGGAGTATTTAAAGAAGAATTCGTCACTTGCGGCGGTGTCTCTCTCAAAGAAGTGAACTTTAAAACCATGGAAAGTCGCCTTTGCCCGGGACTTTATTTAGCGGGGGAAGTTTTAGACCTCGACGGCGTAACCGGTGGTTTTAATTTTCAGAGCGCCTGGACTACTGGATGGTTAGCAGGAAGTGGCATTGCTTCTTCCATATCTCCTGGTCCTTCTGTTTAATACCATTTCTAAAAAATAATAAATACGACAGAACCCAACTTTCGATGTTGGGTTCCACTGCGTTCCACCCAACCTACAAATTAAGCTCCTGGTCCTTCTGTCTAACTTACTTTTCTTGTAATTCGGTCACCGCCCGCTTGAGCCCTTGCAAATAGGGTTTAACTATTTCTCGATTTTGCTTTTGCAATTTGGCAACTTGCTTTTGCAATTTGTCTAATTGCCCTCGCAAAGCTTTTAGATCCAAAGTAAGTTCTGCATTCGAGGCATACAACTGCGATCTTTCATCTTCTATTGCCCTAATCTCAGCGGTTTCTTTTTCTATTTCCGACTCCGATTTAACCTCGTCTTGAACCCGGTCTAATTTTTGCTCCAAAAGTCCAATCCTGGCAAAAATAAGGTCTATTTCTTCATTATTACCCGCGTTATTTTCCAGGTCTTTAATAGTAGCTTCCAATTCGGAAAGATCCTCAGAAATAGCTGGTTCTATAGTTGCTTGTTCTGTCGCTATCTCTTCAATTTCGCTGTCTAGGACTTCTATTGTATTTTCTATATTGACCATAGTTGCATTATTTTCTTGCCTTAATAACCGCTCTAATTTTTCTCTATTGAGCAAATTTAGTCCTAAAGTTAAAGTAAGAGGCGTAGCCGCAAATAAAAGCTCCTTAAACCACCAGGCTATAATCGAACCAACAGCAGAACTTCCTAATCCAGCGTATTCTAATATTTTTAGCCAATCTTTTCGACCTTGGCTTTTTTCGACCTTCGATTTTTCTATCTTTTCCTGGAGTTTCTCGCCTTCGGGGGCTGTCTGGTTATTCATAATATTAAAGTAAATCTTAAATTTCGCTAGATTATACCACCACAACGCCTATCTGACAACTCCCTTAATAATTCTTTATTATTTCAAATCTTTGAAAAAGCGTCAAATTGAATTAAGATTAATAGGAATTTTCTCTACGAACCCTGCTAATATCCTTGCGGTTCGCGGTAAAAAATATTTGGCAAATTCTTAACGATCGACAGAAACAATGACTACAGAAATACCAAACCTAGCCAATCTCGAATATCTCCCCTACATCGATGCCGAGGGTAAATTGCCTTCATCTCTCCAAAGGAAAATAGGCGTCTATGCAATCTTTGACAGCGAGAAAAATCTGCAATTTGTCGGCTATTCCCGCGATGTCTATGTCAGTCTCAAACAACATCTGGTCCGTCAGCCTGCATATTGCTATTGGCTGAAAGTACAAACAATAGAGCGCCCCAGCCGCACTATTTTAGATAACATCCAACAAGCTTGGATAGCGGAAAATGGTTCCGTACCAGCAGGCAACAGTTCGGCAGCTAATCTATGGACTCAACCTATTGACGCTAAACTCCAAATGACAGCGGAAGAGAAAGCTCGCGAAGGAGAAACCGTTGACGATGTGGCAAAAGACAAATTTTTAAAAAATGTAGCTCGTAGGGTGCAAGCGGAGATTTTAGCAGAGTTAAAAGAGCGGGGAGTAGAGGAAGAGATTCGTTTTAATCCCAAGCTGAAAACTAGCGGTTTGCTAGATTTGAAATAGCAATTAATAATTAATTAGGGGCGGCACGAATATAGCTAAAAGTAAGGATAGCTAAAGCTTCCATCGCTTTATATATCAAGAGATATCCTAGTTCTTGGCGGCGTTTTGCCTCAAAATACTGACATTTTCTGCTGAAAAAACCGAAAATTTCTTCACATAAGACGGCCGAAACCGTCTCCGTGTCTTCCCATCTCCGTGTCTCCGCGTCCCCGTGTCCCCGCGTCAGCCCCCACTCACCAACTTTTTCGTGCCGCCCCTAATTATTAATTGCCTCCCTCGCCCAATCGATAAACTTATCTGCCTGCCCCGCCCAAAAATCCGAGCCCCAGTAAACAAAACAACTGGTTTCGCATAACAACAGCGCCCTTTTTTGCTCTGGGGAGAGCTTGCCGGCTGCTTCTACCTTGGCATAATCCTGACTCAACTGTTCCACTGCCACCAACACTCGCTGGCGCAAATCTCCCTCTTGCCACGACTGATGACCGCCGATCCACGAACCTCCGGTCGGTTTTAAGCGTACTTCAGTCGCAACCCCGTCGGCAATATAAGCATCGATGTACTCGCTGACCGTCATAAAGCCGATGTCCGAGTGGCGATCGCCCCCTTCAAACAGCGGCACGAAACTATTCTTAAAATACTCAAACATCATCACGTTGCCATTTTCCCCATCGGAAGTAGGCACTACCAGGGGCGGAACTTTGCTCCCCGCCTCCCGCAAAACCGAACCGCGATAGCGAATATCGTTAATACAGCCATCCGCATTTTGACCGCTTTGCTGCCGAATGCCCATATCCGTATCCCGCACCACGCATAAAATCTTCTCCGACTCGCCCCCAGACTCCACCGTTAACCAATGCACTCGGTTTTCCAACTCCGGCGTACTCCAACCCTCGGGACGTTCTAAAGCCGTACTCGGCAAAATCAACCATTCGTAACCGCACTTTTTCAACAAGCGTATAAACCGCAAAGCTTCCGCCGCATCCCCGGTCATTCCCATCTCTGGCAGCCAAAAGCCCCGCACTCGCGATAAAGCTTTCTCCCCGAATAAGTCGGCAAAAACCCGCCGCCATTCCATAATTTGCGCTTCGGCATCCCTTTCTGGTGTCGCGGGAAAGTAGCAATGGCTGTAGGCAGTACCGGCGAATTCCACCGTTTCTGGATGTTGTTCTAAAACCTCTCGCCAGAGAGCGATAACATCTCCTAGTTTCTCTCCTCCCACATCCAGATGCTCGAATTTACCGTTAGTAGATAGTTTCGCCATCTCTTCGAGCAACACCCCCGAATAGTCAACCATCATCCGGGGTTGATATCCTTGGTTTTTGAGCAATTTAGCAAATCGCGCTGGATTCTTATATGCTAGAGCGTACCATTGAGCGTTCCATCCTTCTTCAGAATTTTCCGGACCTTCGAGCATTTTCTCCAGGTTGCCCCGCAGGATAGGCGTTTGGTCTGTCTCTACCCAAATAGGCGGCTGATGCATGTGCAGCCAGGGGACGAATACGGCGAGGGGATTGGAATTTGTCATTTTTGTACCAATTTTGTTGAACGGGACGAAATAATTAATAATTAATAATTAATAATTAATAATTAATAATTAATAATTAACTACTAACTACTAACTACTAACTAAATTGTTGCGCCCTTCCATCGAAATGGTATCAAAAGCCAAAGCTTAAGTCAACTATGACTAACTGACCTTCAAAAGCGTAGAAGGTAGCTTTTGAGATGGCATCTGCTTGGACTTTTAGGGGTGCATTGGGCTGGATGGAGGAGTTGGCACCTGCTAGGTTGGGGGCCGACATTTCAGCTCGCGCGATTTGTGTCTCTAGGCGATCGTAGGCTGATAGTATTGTCCGGCGGGAACTGGTCACTCTTGCGCTGACCCATTTAACGGGATTTGTAAAACTTATTTCTATTAATCCGTTTTTCGGCGCTGCCATTAATACTTTAACCCCCTTTGGCGCTCCAAAGGCCGGGTTTGAAGGTTCGATCGCCATGGTATTAGTAAATTTAACTCCTACGTTTAAGAATTGATTATCTACTGTTTCAAAGGATTTTAATTCTTCTAAGGAGATTTGAATGGGTATGGGGGCGTTTGAGTTAAATCTCGACTCCATCTCTCTCCTAATTATTCGGGGACTGGCCTCTGGGTTTCTGGCCATTCTTAAGCTATGGCCACTTTCTACACGATCGAGCTCTTTCATTTGAAGATTATTTGTGTTTTTCATAACGCTGTCTTAACTATTAAAATAAATGGTTTAGCATCTCGGGGGTCTTACCCATCACTAAATATTATCCCTTAAATTCTCATATTTGCAAGGAGCGGGATAATTTTTATTTCCAAAGCAGGTTCCCTAATATATTTGTTCGCTATTGGGGAGAGTCGATCCGAACAAACGATCGGAGTTAGGACTGGTTGCGAAAAACTAACTAGATCGTCTTACATTTTTCATCAAACTTTTCGTCGTACCAAATAAAAAACGCTATTATTGAATCGAAGTACGAGCAAGAGTAAAAGTCAGATGATGAGTATGAGATTATAAACTGGCATTTTTGAGATGAGTTATAGAGTAAACCCAAAATGAGAGTTTTTTTAAAAGTTATATTGAAAATAAAACCATGAAGCTAAGACAAGTTATACCTTCTGGATTTGGCATTGTGTTTTTGGTAGTGTTAATTAGTACAATAACTTCGGAAATAACTACTAAAATAGTTGAAAATTCTTCCCGAAAAGTAGCCGAAAGTTATCAAATAAAGGAAAATCTGGTAGAGCTAGAAAAAACCTTGGTAAATGCAGAAACAGGACAAAGAGGTTTCATTTACTCGGGTAAAGAAGTATTTTTAGAACCATACAATAAAGCAGTATCTACTATAGATTCTAAAACTGAAAACATTGCAAAAGCCGTATCCAATAATGACAGACAGTTGCAAAAATTTCAAGAACTTCAACAACTAATAAATCTAAAGCTAGAAGAATTAAATACTACTATTGAATACAAAAGAACGGGTCGAGAACAAGAATTGAGAGAGTTAGTTCTGTCTGGTATTGGGAAACAATTCATGGACGATATTCGCTTAAAAATTGATGATATGGTAGCGGTAGAAGACCGATTGCTAGACCAAAGATATGAAATAGCAAATAGAGCTTCTTTGTTAGTTAGAATCGTTACTTGGGGCAGTTTGGTTCTGATTTTCCTTCTTGGTGTAATTACCGTACTTGTTATTAACAAAATTGCGATCGAACCAATTAACCAAATTACTAACATAATCGCCAGTTCTACCGCTCAAATTGCTACTACTATCGAACAACAAGAACGGACCGCAGCGGATCGGGCAAATTCTGTCAGTACCACCACGACAACTATGGATGAATTAAGCTCGTCTTCCAAACAGTGTTCCGAGCAAGCTCAGGCAACTGCTCGTGCGGCTGGGGAGGCACTTCAAGTAGCAAAAAAGGGTGGGGTTTCTGTGACGGAAACTTTAGAAGGAATGACGGAGTTAAAACAAAAAGTGGAAGAGATAGCTGCTAAAATTAATAATTTGAACGAACAAACCAATCGAATAGGGACTATTTCTAAAATGGTTAGCGATCTGGCTAACCAGACTAATATGTTAGCTCTTAATGCTGCTGTAGAAGCGGTTCGTGCTGGAGAACATGGCAAGGGTTTTTCTGTGGTGGCTGGAGAAATTCGCAAGCTAGCAGAACAAAGCAGGTTATCTGCGGAAAAAATTAACGGTTTGGTTATGGAAATTCAAGGCTCTCTCAATTCAACTGCGATCGTAACGGATGAAGGAACTAAAACTGTAAATTGGGGGATGGCAGTGACGGAAAATACAACTCAAGCTTTCCGGGAAATAACTGATTCTGTCAATAATGTTGTGCTTAACAACGAGCAAATTTTCCTCAATACCCAGCAGCAAGCTGATGCTGTTTTACAAGTATTAGAAGCGATGAACGATCTCGAATTAGCTTCTCAAGAAACTGTTGCGGGAATTAGTCAAACCCGACTGGGTACCGAACAGTTAAAGCAGGTTGCTTTGGTACTCAAGAGTATTGTTTAGCTGACTAATTGTTCGTAGTAATCGCTTTAGCGATTTAAAAAAGTCGGATATCAATCGCTAAAGCGATTACTACGAACAGCGATCGCTACCAAGAGCAACTACCCTACTAATCTTGCCAAACGTTCCATCCCCAGTTGGATCGCTTCGTCGGAGGCAGTCAGACTGATTCTCAAACATTGCTGTTTGTGGGGCCATTCTTCGCGCAAACCGGGGAAGAAAGAACTGCCTGGTACTAAAATTACTCCTACTTCTTTGAGCTTTTGGTAAAACTCCCAGTCGGTTATGGGTAACTCTGGCAACCACAACCATACAAATATCCCTCCTTCGCAACGGTGGAGATACCAGGGTAGCTGTTTGGGGAGGCAGCGATCTAGGGTGGACTCGGCGATCGCGAATTTCTTTTGATAAAAGGGCCGAATTACTTCATCAGAAATCCGCGCTAGCTCCCCATTCGCGATGGCGCGAGCGGCGATCGCCTGTCCGTAGCGCGATCCGTGGATGCACATATTGGTCTGAAACGACTGCAAAACCGAGATTATCTTCTCGTCTCCGATCGCCACTCCGATCCTTTCTCCCGGCAGCCCTGCTTTAGATAAGCTCATGCAATGAACGATATTTTCGCTAATTATCGGCTTCATCTCCACTAAATTCAGCGCTGGATAAGGCGGCGCGTAGGCCGCGTCGATAAATACCGGCACGTTGTAGGGGGCGGCTAGCGCTCCTATTTTCTCTACTTCTTCGTCGCTGATGACGTTGCCAGTGGGGTTGCAGGGACGCGATAGGATGACGCAACCTGTATTTTCGTCAACCGATAGCTGACTGAAATCGGGTATGTATTTAAACCTACGATCGTTTTCGTAAATTTCCAGGTTTGGTTTGTAGGCGATCGCTGCGGATGGTACTAAGCTGACTCCGCCGTAACCGGTATAGTCCGGGCTGAGGGGGAGGACTATTTTTTTCAGAGTACCAGTTTCCGCGTAGCCGCCGAAGGCATTGGCGGCGTAGAAGTAGATCGACTGGCTCCCGGGAGTGACGAGGACGTTGCGATCGCTCAAATTCCACCCGTAGCGACTGTTAAAGTCCGCAACTATGGCATCGATGAAGGGTTGATAGCCTTGGGAGGAACCGTAACGTCCGACTACTTCCCCGTATTCTTGACTATTTAGCAGTTCTAGGGTGCAGTCTCTCCATAACTTTTCTACCTCCGGTAAAACTAACGGGTTGCCAGAACTTAGATTAATAAATTCTTTTCCTCCACCCGCTCTGAGGGTGGCTATAATATCTGCCATTATTGCCCTCACTCCCGTGAGGCGAAACATTGTCTGACCGCTTTTACTTAGGGCTGGATTCATAGTTTTCACTTACAACAAAGGATAGGTTGACAATTTCGCTGTTTTATAGTATGTTTTTTCTACAAAAGCAGCTAATAAATTAGGGAATTTTTTAATTATTCCATAGAAATTGCAGTAATAAACTTAATATTTTATTACAATTGTTTGGCAAAAAGAAAAACTAAAAATAAAAAAACTATGGTCATTTGGCAAGCCGATTTTTATCGACGTCCCTTGAGGGACAAAAACAACCGACAGTTATGGGAGTTGGCGGTCTGCGACTCCACGGGCAGCTTTCAATATATCGCCCTTTGCCCCCAGTCCGAAGCTAAAATAAGTTGGTTAATTAGTCAACTAAAGCAGGCGGCGGGAGATAGGCAGAAGTTGCCCGAGGCGATCGGCGTATTTCGTCCCCAGTCCTTGGGTATAATAGAGGAGGCGGGTAAGTCTCTGGGGATAAAAGTAGAAGGGATGAGGCGAGTGCCTGCTCTAAAAAAACTATTGCGCGATAGAGAGCAAGAATATCCAGAGATGGAAGGCTATAGCGGAGAGACTTACGATATTTTAGCCGTAGAGTCTGCGCCACCGATACCCTTGCCGGAAAATCTCTGGGGCGATCGCTGGCGGTTGGGGGCGTTGCAGGCGGGGATGCTGGTAGAGGCGTTCGGCGATCGCCCCATACCGATTTTAGAAATGCCAGAATTTTTGCTACCATTAAATTTAGGGTTGGCTTCTACCTTGCCCATACCGGGAGTAATAATAGATGGAGGAAGGCGATCTATGACCTTAGCTAGATGGCTGGAAGAGACGCGACCTTTTAGCATTAAATATATTCCTGGGGAACCCGATGGTTTAATTTTAGAAGCGGGATTAAACGAGCGTTGGGTTTTGGCTACTTTTGAGGATAAAGAAGTTTCGGAAGCGGGGAAAATATACGAACAAAGAAAAAATAAAAGTAAAGGTTTACATTTTTTATTAGTGCAACCGGACGACTCGGGAATGACTTATAGCGGTTTTTGGCTGTTAAAAAGTTAGTAGTAATCGCTTCAGCGATAGTTCGTAGTAATCGCTTCAGCGATAGTTCGTAGTAATCGCTTCAGCGATTGTTAGTAGTAATCGCTTCAGCGATTGTTAGTAGTAATCGCTTCAGCGATAGTTCGTAGTAATCGCTTCAGCGATAGTTCGTAGTAATCGCTTCAGCGATAGTTCGTAGTAATCGCTTCAGCGATAGTTCGTAGTAATCGCTTCAGCGATTGTTTATAGACTAAAGAAAAAATCGCTAAAGCGATCGCTACAAACTAAAAAAAGAATCGCTAAAGAGAACTTAACGAATAACTAACAATTAAAATTGAAATAAATTATGTCTTTAGAAATTCCTACCATGACAGCATTTGGATTTATTCCTCACGGACATTGTTATTTATGGCAGACCAATTTAGTCTGGTTGAATTTGATCTCCGATGGAACGATCGCTCTTGCTTATTACGCCATTCCTCTTACTCTATATTACTTCGTTCGCAACCGTAGCGACTTGCCCTATCCTTGGGTTTTCCTTTTATTTGCTGCATTTATCCTTTCCTGCGGCACTACCCACTTAATGAGTATTTGGACTTTGTGGCATCCCGATTATTGGATTTCGGCAGGGATAAAAGCTTTTACCGCCGTCATATCTTTATATACATTAATAGCCCTAGTCCCCTTGATGCCGCAAGCACTCGCTCTCAAAGGCCCGCAGGAGTTGGAAGCGGCCAACCAAGTTCTCCAGCGAGAAATGGAGGTCCGGCAGCAAGTGGAGGCGGTATTGCGAGAGAGCGAAGAACGGTTTCGCAGCGCCTTTGATGATGGGGCGGCGGGTATGGCTATGGTTGCACCGGACGGACATTGGTTGAAAGTCAATCGTTCTCTGTGCGATCTAATCGGCTATAGCGAAGAAGAGTTCCAGTCGCTGACCTTCCAAGACCTCACCCATCCCGAAGATTTAGAAAAAGACCAGGGCTATCTGCGGCAAATACTGACCGGGGAAATTAGAACTTACCAGACGGAAAAACGCTATTTGCATAAAGATAGACGGATTATTTGGGTACTCTTAAGCGTGTCTCTGGTGCGGAACGAAAAGGGAGAACCTCTATACTTCATCTCCCAAATACAAAATATCAGCGATCGCAAAGCAGCAGAAGGGGCTCTGGCGGAAGCTAAAGAAGCAGCGGAAGCAGCGAACCGGGCCAAAACCACTTTCATCGCCAATATGAGCCACGAGTTAAGAACGCCCCTCAACGGTATCTTAGGCTACGCCCAAATTATCCAACAAGAACGAGAAGCGACAGCCAAAACCCAAAAAGGGATTAAGGTTATTCGCCAGTGCGGCGAACACCTGCTAAACCTGATCAACGATATTCTGGACCTCTCCAAAATTGAAGCCGATAAATTGGAAATTTTGCCGGCAGACTTTCATTTGCTTTCCTTCTTGGAAGGAATTGTAGATGTTTGCCAGATGAAGGCAGAGAACAAAAATATCGATTTAGTTTATCAACCCGTTACTTCCCTTCCCACTGCCATAAGCGCCGATGCGAAACGACTGCGCCAAGTATTATTAAATCTCCTCGGCAACGCGATTAAATTTACCGATAGAGGAGGGGTAACTTTTAGAGTTAAAGCTACAGAGAAACCCGGAGCTTCTTCTACTTTGAAAATAACTTTTGAAGTGGAGGATACGGGCATTGGCATTCCCGAGGATGCTTTCGAGAAAATATTTCTACCTTTCGAGCAAGTTACCGACTCTTCCGTTCCCAGGGAAGGTACTGGTTTGGGGTTGACGATCGGCCAGCGAATTGTCAAACTTATGGGAGGTGAAATAACGCTCAAAAGTACCCTTGGAGTTGGCAGTTGCTTTTGGTTCGAGGTTGAGGTAGAAAAATGTTTGAAAACCATAGAAGTTGAGTTGAATGCTGGCCCTAATATCATCGGTTACGAGGGACATAAGCGCCTAATTATGGTAGTTGACGATCTTTGGGACAATCGTTCTTTTTTAGTTAATTTATTAGAGGCGATCGCCTTTGATGTTACCGAAGCCGAAAACGGAAAAGATGCCTTTGAAAAGTTGAACGATTGCCAACCAGATTTAATTATTACCGATCTAGTAATGCCCTTAACGAACGGCTGGGAATTGATCGAAAAGGTGCGACAATTACCAAGATTTGATAGCACTCCCATAATAGCGGCTTCTGCCAGTAACAATTTGAATTGGAAAAATAAAGAAGTTAAGGGTGGAGTTCATTTTATTTTGAAGCCAATAAAGACTAAAGAATTATTCGCCAAAATAGGAGATTTATTGCAATTAACATGGATAGAAAAAACCGCAAGCAAGAAGGAAGATTATAAAGTAAATAATGCCGAAATTATTATGCCCTCTCCAGACAAACTGGCTGTCTTAATAGAAGCTATAGAAGTGGGAGACTTTGAGACTCTTAAAGCTGAAGCCGAAATGCTAAAACAAGAAGATAGCTACGTTCCTTTTGCAGATAGAATCTTAGAATTTGCGGAAGATTACCAGCAAGAAGCTATAGAAAGTTTATTAAAAATGGGGGAAGACTTTAGCTAATATTCAGTTTGGAAGCGGGTGCGTGGAGTTGCGATTGACATACTGAAACATATAAAAATTCACTATAAATAGATCTGCTATTTCCTGTAATATGTTTGTTGAAAATACACCAAATTTAATGTTTCAAGATTTTAATGGATCGGACAGCTACTAACAAACTTTAAACTAACTAAAAATTATGAATCATAATAACCAACCCCCTTCAGAAGACGAAAATTTAATAATGATTGAGGACGATTTGTCCCCGGAGACAGTGCGTAATAACCAAGCACCGGATAGACTGCTAATAGAAGATAAGCACTTGGAGCTTATCGAAGAAGATTTACCTTCGGAAACAACGGCTAATTCTTGGAAAGTCATTATCGTAGATGACGAACCAGAAGTGCATGAATCTACTAAATTACTGCTGAAAAACTTTACTTTTGAGGACAAACCGTTAAGCTTTTTTTCCGCTTATTCTGCTGCGGAAGCTAAAGCTTTAATCGCTAAAAATCCTGATGTTGCTCTTATCTTCTTAGATGTGGTGATGGAAGAAGATGATGCGGGGTTGAAACTGGTAGAATATATTCGGAACGTTCTCAAAAACCACTCGGCGCGCATCATTCTGCGCACCGGACAGCCGGGGCAAGCCCCAGAAGCAACAATTCTTATTAATTACGATATTAACGATTATCAAACTAAAGTAGAACTGACTTACGATAAACTGGTTTTGACCGCGACTGCTGCCCTGCGTTCTTACCGAGATATAATCAATTATCCCTCGCCAAAAACTAGCAAACAGATTAGCATTTTGGTAGTTGATGACAATCTCATAAATCTGGAATTAATGACCGCTATATTAATGAGAAAAAAATATAATATCGGAGTGGCTACTAATGGTTTGGCGGCTATTATTGCCGCGAATAAGAATAATCCAGATTTGATTTTATTAGATATTATGATGCCGGATATGGATGGTTTTGAGGTCTTTCGCGAGCTGAAAGCGAAGGAAAGAACTAAGGATATTCCGATTATTTGGGTGAGTGCTTTAGAAGATATTTCAGAGCGGGTAAAAGCTCTTGAATTTGGCGGAGTAGATTTCATTGCAAAACCCGTAGAAGCGCACGAAATCATCGCTAGAATTGAGGTTCAATTAACTAATAAAAAGCTGAAGCAACAGTTGGAGGCTAAAAACAAACAACTGGAGGAAGAAATAAAAACTCGCCTGGAAGTAGAGAAAGATTTGCGGCTGTTAGAAAGGGCAATTTCCGCTTCCTCTAACGGCATTGTCGTTACCAATGCCCTACTCCCAGATAACCCGATAATTTATGTTAATTCGGGATACGAACAAATTACTGGTTATTCCAAGAAGGAAATAATCGGCAAGAACGATCGCTTTTTGCACGGAGAGGAAACAGACGAGCTAGAACTAAACAAACTCCGAGAGGCGATCGCTAACTCCCAAGAGTACCAAGGCTTGTCGCGCAACTATCGCAAAGATGGAACGACCTTCTGGAACGAGCTCAGAATTTCTCCAGTGCGCGACGATCGCGGCAATGTAACTAATTTTATCGGCGTCTCGATGGATGTCACGGACCGGGTGGAAGCTGAAAAAGCTTTAAAAGCCAGCGAGGAACGGTGGGAATTGGTCCTGCAGGGTACGGGAGATGGCATCTTTGACTGGAACGTACAAACTGGGAAGGCGTTTAGATCTGCCCGTCTCAAGGAAATGCAGGGGTTTGCCTCGGACGAACTTCCCGAAGGCTACGAGGCATGGCGCGCTTTGCTGCATCCAGAGGATCTAGAGCGAGTGGAAAGGGCGATCGTCGACTACCTCGAAAAACGCGCGGACCAATACGCTATGGAATATCGCTTGCGCTGTAAGGACGGCAGCTACAAGTGGATTTTTGCCCGAGGAAAGGCCGTGTGGGATGAGGAAGGAAGGCCCCTGCGGATGGTGGGTTCCCATCAGGACATCAGCGATCGCAAAGCGGCAGAAGAGGCCCTCCGACGTTACGAACTCATCGTCAAGGCTACCACCGACGGCATCTGCTTGGTGGATGGCAACTACACTTACCAGCTAGCTAACGAAGCTTACCTCAACTGGCATCAAAAAGAAAAAGATAAAATTGTCGGGCGTACGGTCGCAGAGGTTTTAGGAGAGAAGATGTTTGCAGAAATTGCCAAACCCAAGCTCGATCGCTCCCTGGCAGGAGAAACAGTTCAATTAGAGGACTGGTTTGAATACCCCCCAGGATCTCGAAAACGAGAATTTATGAGCATCACTTACTCCCCTTACCGGGAGGAAAACAACCAAATTTCCGGTGTCGCCGTCAGCCTCCGCAACCTCACCGAACTCCGAAAAGCCGAAGAAGCCCTCCGCGAAAGCGAAGCTAGAATGCGAGGAGTTGCCGCCAACATTCCGGGGGCCATCCATACCCAGGTACTCTATGCTGAGGGTAGCTGGGGCTTTGAATATATGAGCGAAGGATGCCGAGAATTGTTTGACGTGGAACCGGAAATGGTTCTAGCCGATGCCGCAACTGTCCTAGAGCAAATTCATCCCGAAGATTTCCCCGCTTACCAACAAGCAATTAACGCCAGCCTCGAAAACCTGACTCCTTTCTCCCACGAGTGGCGGCAGCTATTACCAAACGGCAAAGATAAATGGATATTAGGAAACTCTCGCCCGGAACCTCGGGAGAATGGGGATATCGTCTGGCACGGAGTAGCGATGGATGCGAGCGATCGCAAAGCAGCAGAAGCCGCCCTGGCAGAAGCCGCCGAAGCCGCCGAAGCTGCCAACCGAGCCAAAAGCGCCTTCATCGCCAATATGAGCCACGAACTGAGAACGCCCCTCAACGGTATCTTAGGCTACGTCCAAATTATCGAACAAGAGCGAGAAACCACTGCCACCACGAAAAAAGGTATTAACGTTATTCGCCAATGCGGCGAACACCTGCTAAATCTAATTAACGACATTCTCGATATTTCTAAAATAGAAGCGGAGAAACTGGAAATCTTCCCCGCCGACGTTTATTTCCCTTCCTTGCTCGAAGGAGTTGCAGACATTTGTCGCATGAAAGCCAGCGATCGAGACATTGAGTTAATTTATCAAGCCCTTACTCCCCTCCCCACCGCAGTCCGCGTCGATGCCAAACGACTGCGCCAAGTGTTGTTAAATCTCCTGAGCAACGCCATTAAATTTACCGATCGCGGTGGAGTAACTTTTAGGGTCAAGGCGACTGAGACTCCAGAAGCGCCTTCTACGGTAAAGCTTTGTTTTGAAATCGAAGATACCGGAGTAGGCATTCCAGCAGAAGCCTTAGAAAGAATCTTCCTCGCTTTCGAGCAAGTTAGCTCTACGAAGGCTACCCGGGAAGGAACCGGTTTGGGCTTGGCTATTAGCCAGCGACTTGTTAAACTTATGGGGGGTGAAATAATGGTCGAAAGTACCCTTGGGGTTGGAAGTATTTTTGCTTTCGAGATAGAAGTAGAAAAATCTTTTACTGCAGAGATAGAAACTGTATCTGTTTCTACTGCAAAAATTGTTAATTACGAAGGAAGCAGGCGGCAAATAATGGTAGCGGACGATCGCTGGGAAAACCGTTCTTTTTTGAAGAATTGGTTAGAGGCGACGGGTTTTGAAATTATCCTAGCAGAAAACGGAGATGACGCTCTAGGAAAACTTCAAAATAGCCAACCGGATTTGATTATTACCGACTTATTAATGCCAGTTATTAACGGTTGGAAATTTGTCGAAAAGTTGCGAGAGTTACCGGATTTTAAAAACACTCCAGTTATCGCCTCTTCTGCCAGCATTCACTCTCAAGTTTTCTCCACCCAAATCCAGGACTGTAACGACTTTATTCCAAAACCCATCGACGCGGAACAATTACTCAGAAAAATAGGATATTTATTGCAGTTAAAATGGATTTACAAAACTGCCAGCCAAACCAAGTCTCCAGAGACTGAGGCAAGAGAAATAGTGAAGCCGCCCAGTGCCGAATTAGAGGCTTTAAAAAACGCGCTGTCCGTGGGAAATTTCGAGTCTCTCGAAGCAGAGGCCAAAAGGCTACAACAACTCGAAGATAAATATGTCCCCTTCGCTACAAAAATTTTACAATTGGCAGAGAATTACCAGCAAGAAGCTTTAGGAAAGTTATTGAGGTAAGGAATGGAGCGATGGGAAATCGAAAAAGTGCTTTTTATGCTATAATTTCTCTAGTTTAGAAGGGTAACTAAGTATTTTTAGCAAATTTGGTCGATCTTTGGAACTAGATCGGTATTTCCTCGGATACTTCACGCAAACCCTGTTTCCGAGGCGGAGGCTCTATATCCCTTGTCTAGGCGGTGCATATCATATTTCCTTAAAGACTTTTTATGCCCCCTCGCAACCAACAACTAAGAACTAACAGAAATCTAGATTGTGAATTGTTAATTGTTAATTGTTAATTGTTAATATATCTCCTTATGAACTGCCAAACTGAACAAAACCAACCCCTGATTTTAATAACGGACGATAACCCCAACAATATCAAAGTTATAGCCGATTTTCTAAAGAAATCTGGCTTTGAAACTTTAGTA
The DNA here is from genome assembly GCA_034189005.1 of Cyanobacteriota bacterium. GTDB lineage: Bacteria > Cyanobacteriota > Cyanobacteriia > Cyanobacteriales > Microcoleaceae > CALKCV01. Next base: position 17,842 of record JAXHVR010000094.1, read on the forward strand.
GCCACCAGCGGCGAATTTGCGCTAAAAATCTTAGAAAGAACTCAGCCGGATTTAATTTTATTAGATGTAGTCATGCCCGGAATGGATGGTTTTGAAACTTGTCGGCAAATCAAAGCCGATCGAAGAACAAGAGATATACCAATAATCTTTATTAGCGCCATAGCCGATAATACCAAAGAGAAGATCGAAGGCTTAAGAATGGGTGGAGTGGATTACATTAGCAAGCCAATAATTACGGAAGAAGTCTTAGCTAGAATCGAGGTTCATCTCACCCTGAGAAAATTAACAAAAGAACTTACAGTAGCGAAAGAAAAAGCCGAAGCAGCCAACCGGAGCAAAAGCCTGTTTCTAGCACAAATGAATCACGAATTAAGGAGTCCAATGTCTGCTATTGTAGGGTTTGCCGACCTTATAAAAAGAAGTAAAAAGATCGGCTCTAAAGAAAAAGACTTTGCTAAGAACATACACGATGCCGGGTCTCATTTGCTGAATTTAATAGAAGATATCTTGGATGTTTCCAAAATCGAAGCCGGCAAAATGGAATTATCACCGAGACATTTTAACTTTCCTAGCTTCTTAAGAAATATTGTCCAAATGCTACAGCTTCGCGCTAAGGAAAAACAAATTTACTTAAACTGCGAACTAGACCCAAATTTACCTCAAGTAGTGGAAGCAGACGAACAAAGGTTGCGCCAAGTCTTGATTAATTTACTGGGAAATGCGATTAAATTTACCGAAAAAGGTGGAGTTACTCTCAAGGTTAGTATCCCAGAAGATAGTTCCTGTTTGATATCGGCTAACTCCGGTGAAGTTTGCCCGGCGATATTTGAAATTCAAGATACCGGTATCGGCATAGCGCCAGAAGAATTAGACAAAATATTCGTACCCTTCGAGCAAGTAGGCGATCGCCGCAATAAAGCACAAGGAACTGGCTTGGGATTGGCAATTTCCCAACAAATAATCGCTCTCATGGGCAGCCATATAGAAGTTAGTAGCGCGTTAGGAGAAGGCAGCACTTTTTCCTTTAAAATATACTTAAAAGAAGAAAAAACTAACCCTACTAAAAACAAGGATATTATTGTAGAAAAAGTCAAGGAAGACTCACCAGAAAAACCCCTTTTACGCATCTTAATAGCGGAAGATTATCGAGTTTCTCAAACCATCGCCAAACATTTATTTAAACGGTTGGGATACGATGCCGATGCAGTGGCAAGTGGAGAAGAAGTATTAGAAGCGTTGCGTCGCCAACCTTACGATTTAATTTTAATGGATACCCACATGAAAGGGATGGATGGAATAGAAACAACCCGCCGCATTTTTCAAGAGGGGCAAAATGGTTCGCGACCTCGCATTATTGCTACCAGCGCTAATGTAATGGCAGAACATCAACAGGAATGTTTGGCGGCAGGAATGGACGACTTTATCGGCAAACCTTTTGAATTGGAAGAATTTGCCCGAGTGGTGGGGAGTTTTCATAATTAATAATTACTTTAGGCTCTTGACAGGATCGACCCGACCGTGATAGGGTGTTAAACTTCAATTATTAGTAAAGGGGAAGCCTCAATGTCACAGAAAAAGGAAACTAAAAAGCAAACCAAAAAGCAAACCAAAAACGAAACTAGAAACGAGACAGAAGTCAGAGCAAAAAAAATAGAAGAATTACGCGCCCTAGGGATAGAGCCATATCCGAGCCAATCTTACAAGCGATCGCACCTAACCCAACAAGTCAGCGATATCTTCTCCCAACCGGGCAAAGAACTAGAACCAGGAAGCGCGGACCCCGAAGCGCTCCCGCTCAAACTCTGCGGTCGCATAACTTCCAAGAGAGATAGCGGTAGTATCGGCTTCATCGATTTAACGGATCCATCTGGTAAAATTCAACTTAAAATTGAAAAAAAACTGGTCTCTGGGGAGACTGGTTTGAGCTTCAAACAAATTCAAAAACTCCTGGATGTCGGCGACTTTATCAGCGCGGAAGGTATCGCCTGTCGAACAAATCGCGGCGAACTCTCCCTCCAGGTCGAGACTCTGGGCGTTATCTCGAAAGCTACTATCCCATTCCCCGACTCCTACTACGGCATCAACGACCCCGAAGTCTGCCGCCGCCACCGAGAGGTAGATTTGGTAGTCAACAAAGAATCCATGCGGCGCTTCGAGACTAGAAGTCGCATCGTCCAAAGCATTCGTACTTTCCTCTGGAACGAGTGTTTCTTTGAAATCGAAACTCCGATTCTACAATCTATTTATGGAGGGGCGGCAGCTCGTCCTTTCGTCACTCACCATAACGCTTTGGATGCGGATTTATATCTGCGCATCGCCACGGAGTTGTTTCTAAAACGGGCCATTTGCGGGGGTTTCGAGCGAGTTTTTGAAGTGGGACGAGTCTTCAGAAACGAGGGCATAGATAGCACCCACAATCCCGAGTTTACCTCCCTGGAAGCTTACCAAGCTTACGCGGACTATTTCGACGTGATGGGTTTGGTGGAAGATATTGTTTGTAACGCTATTACCAAGGTTTTAGGCGATGTCAAAGCTGTAGAATTTCAAGGGCAAAGTATTAATGTGGAGCGCAAGTACGACTATAGCGATCGCTATCCGACTTTTACAGGCAAACACTGGCAAGTCAAAACTATGGTGGATGCCGTTAAGGACGAAACCGGACTCGACTTCGACAATCTCGAACTCCCAGAGGCGATCGGCAAGGTCGAGAAATTAGGTTTGAGTCTGTCTAAATTAGAAACTCAGAGTTTGGGTTATCTGCTTTATGCAGTATTCGATCGCAAAGTAGAAGCAACTCTTGTGGAACCAACTTTTATCATCGACTTCCCCGTAGAAGTGAGCCCTCTAGCAAAGCGCCATCCCAGCAAACCGGGTTTTGTAGAAAGATTCGAGTTATTCATCCACGGCACGGAATATTCCAACGGTTTTTCCGAGTTAAACGATCCCGAAGATCAGCGCCAGCGCTTCGAGGAACAGTTGGCGCAGAAAAGCGCCGGCGACGAGGAAGCGCACCCCATGGACGAGGATTACATTCAAGCCTTGTCTTTAGGAATGCCGAATTGTGGAGGTTTGGGCATCGGTCTCGATCGCCTAGTAATGTTCTTAACCGACACCCAAAGCATCCGCGATGCCATCATGTTCCCCACCATGCGTCCGGTAAAAGAATAGTTCGTAGCGATCGCTTCAGCGATTGTTTGTAGTAATCGCTTCAGCGATTTTTCCGGCGTTCGTAGCGATCGCTTCAGCGATTTTTCCGGCGTTCGTAGCGATCGCTTCAGCGATTTTTCCGGCGTTCGTAGCGATCGCTTCAGCGATTGTTCCGGCGTTCGTAGCGATCGCTTCAGCGATTTTTCCGGCGTTCGTAGTAATCGCTTCAGCGATTGTTCCGGCGTTAGTAGTAATCGCTTCAGCGATTTTTCCGGCGTTCGCGATTACTACAAACAATCGCTAAAGCGATTACTACAAACAATCGCTAAAGCGATTACTACGAACAATCGCTAAAGCGATTACTACAAACAATCGCTAAAGCGATTACTACAAACAATCGCTAAAGCGATTACTACAAACAATCGCTAAAGCGATTACTACAAACAATCGCTAAAGCGATTAC
>JAXHVR010000095.1:0-11087 GCA_034189005.1 Cyanobacteriota bacterium
AGGCGGCGAAGAGTTTGAGGCTGATGCTGATTTCTGGTTTGGACATGATTGGATTTGTAATTGGTTTTCGATCGCTTTCTACTAATATAAGAAAATTTATAAAAACTCAAAAAATATGAATCATAACCGTTCCCAAAATAAAGTATGTATGGATTTGAGTTTGTCGATAGTGGGGCGATCGCTAATAATTTATCCGTGAAAGTTACGGATCCTTTTAGCGGGAATTCTTTCTTGGAAATACCAGAGGAATTGGAACAAAAAGCCGTGCCTGTGGTTTTAAAAGCGGGCGAATTTATGTTATTTACCGACGAATTAATTCATCGGTCTTTATGCAATACCAGCGGTCGAGTTCGACTGTCTTTGACTTTACGAATTGCTCAACCTAGCGTTAAGGTTTTGCCGGGTTATAGTCCTAATTATCGAGAACCGGTGTTTTTGTAGCGATGGTTTTACATTTTCAGCCGGTAAAAGCTGCTTGATGTTTTTGCAAATAGCTTATGTTTGGTGCCAGGAAGCACCCTACTAAAATTGTGGATAAACTTCGCAGGCTAGCTTGTAGTAATCGCTTTAGCGATTGATATCTATGAATCGCTAAAGCGATTACTACGAACTTTTGCTTTACTACCAATTATGTCAAAATTTTTTCTACAACTAATTGTAATTGTGGTTTTAGCTTTGTTGTGGGTAATTTTAACTGCCACTCCCGCCCTAGCAACTATAGCAATCCGTGCAGGGATTATGACAAATTAGGGGCCAGAAACCCGGTTTCTCTAACAATACCTTCGCCATTTTCTTGTAGGTTGGGTGGAGCGATAGCGCAACCCAACATCAACGGGAGCACAATCCAACGATTTTGTTGGGTTTCGCTCCGCGTGCGCGCTACCTACAAATGGTATTTTTTATTTTGGCGAAGGTATTGTCTAAGAAACCGGGTTTCTAAAATATCGCGAACGATCTACGGCTTGCTATATAGTTTTTAGTCCATAAAAAAAGGTGAAGGCATCCAAAGCCCTCACCAAAATTACAATTTGAAATTAAATTATACCGTCAAAGTCGCTCCAGACAATTCCGCCAGAGGTTCCCAGCGGGAAACATCGTTAAATAAAGCTTCATAACCGGCAACGTTAGGATGAATGCCGTCATTGCAAATACGAGACATCCACCAGCGATCGCCCCGGTTCAACCATTTTTCAAAAATATCTAAATAAGGAATTCCCCGTCGCAAACAAGCTAACCGAGTCGCTTCTTTATACCGATATTGTTCGGCATGATTGTAATACATACAATTCAAAAAAGGCATTTTAGAAGCGTCAACCGGCACCATGCCAATGAAAAAGACTTGGGAAAGATCCCTGGCAGTGTCTAATAAATTGTCTATATCTTTTTTAAACTTTTCAACATCTGTAAAATTACGACCGTCTGGTTTTTGCACCCTCGCCGAATCGTTCATTCCTACTGACAAAATAATCCCATCCGGTTCAGTATTTCTCAACTCTCCCCTATAGCGGAATTCGCTTTCTAAACGCTGCGCTACTTGCTCCGCGCGATCGCCCCGCACTCCGAGATTATAAAGGATATGACCGGGACTTTCTGGAGACATCCACTCCCGCCGCAGTCTCTCTACCCAACCACCACCCTCCGGGTCCCCAAAACCATAGATCGTACTGTCGCCGAGGGCCACCAGTCTCAGGGGACGGTTGCCTATTTTAGAAAGTTTTTCTAAAGTTTTTGTAGTCTCTGCTACTAACATAAAATATCTAAGTTAATTTAACATTTTAACAAATTTTAACATCTCAAATTGAGACCGTCAAGTAGCTTTTAAAAAAAAGACCAGTTGTGTCAGAAACAGCTTGGAATGTGATAAAATAGCAGGTATTATTAATGCGTGTTGGCAAAAGATTATGCAAGGAAAAATTGAGTCGATGGAACTGAACCGTCGTGGGGAGCAGTTGCTTAGTGCTTCTTCAAATCGTTATCGGATTACGGTGCAGGTAGCTAATCGTGCCAAACGCCGTCGCTATGAGGATTTCGATAATCCAGACGAGCCACTGATGAAGCCAGTAATACGGGCAGTGGTGGAAATGTCCGACGAACTGATGCAGCCGGAAATTATTAGCGATGTAAGTAGGTAGCCAGGGGAGTGCGGGCCATGAAAAGTAGAAAGCGATCGCTCGCTCTGGGCGTAATTAGTCTGAGTGTATTAATTGGGTTGCTTGGGGGGAGTTTGCAAATAAACTCCGCCCCAGGACAGGCCCGCACCATAGATCGGCTCCAAAGTCGCGATGCAGTCGTGCCCCACCCGACTGCCATAGTCCAGCTTCAGAGACCGACGGAAATCTGGCCCCAGGTTTACGAACAGTTGCCTGATTTGCCGTTGGAGAATAATTATGTATCGAGGGAGAGCGGGGAAAAGAAAGCAGATAATACTTTAGTGGGACGTTTGGTTCGATACCATTTTTATGTCAAACGTCGTCCTCCTAATTTTCGTTTTGATTGGAAGTTGACCTTGGCTGACTATTTAGGGGCCAATGAATTAATGCAAGAATCGACCTATCCGGGTTACGAGTCGCTAAAAGAAAATCCGATGGAGGGCGATCGCCTAGCAATAAAAAGTATGACCAGAAGCCAGCGAAATGCTTTAATTGATGTTTTGGTCGGTATTTTTGGCGGCAATACCGCAGGGGGAGATACCTCAACACCGCCAACACCGAGGGCAACTCCCAAACCTTCTACTCCATCTTTGCCGCCCCTGCCGGGGCCGGGGGATGCAGATTTGTTAAAGTAATGAGCAGGTTGGTTTTAATCGTGAAATCGAACGTTAATAATAGATGAGTCGAATACTCAAAAGTGGAGCCGGATGGCGTTTGGGTTGGGATGAGAAAGCGTCACAGTTTAAAGGTTTGGTGGGGGGAGACGATTGGGCCATGGAACTGACCGAGGCCGAACTCGACGATTTTTGTCGATTGTTGGGAGAACTTGCCAAAAATATAGAAGAAATTGCCAAAGAGTTGATGGAGGAGGAGAAAATAGCCTGCGAGGCTGAGAGCGATCGCCTCTGGATGCAGCTAGAAGGCTATCCCCACAGCTACACCGTTCAATTTATCCTGAATACGGGCCGCAGGGCAGAAGGTAAGTGGCCAGTAGAAGCAGTTCCCGGTTTAGTCCAGGGGGCCCAAACCCTGAGAATTTTTTAAGGAAAAATTTAATAAAAATGTTGCATTCTGGCGATTTTATGCTAAGGTAATAAATTGTGCGCTATTGAAAAAAGTTAACTAAAAAATAGTTGCACAAAAACAAAAAAGCGTGATATGCTTGATAAGTCTCTCGGGGCGTAGCGCAGCTTGGTAGCGCACCACTTTGGGGTAGTGGGGGTCGTGGGTTCAAATCCCGCCGCTCCGATTTAAGGAAAATAGCTCAAAAATCCCGTTAACAAGTCAACTAATAAAAAAAATTAACCCTGGAGTCTCCTGCATCGCAGTAATCGTCTCTGGGGTTAATTTTTGTTTGGCCGTTAGATTGGAGCGATCGCCCTTCAATAGACCTCTTGCATAATTCGATTTTTATGTAGGGGCAAAGCATTTGGGAGACAATTTTTGTTGAAAACCAGAGGTTTTTATGTCCATAAGCTTTGCCCCGTCTTTATTTTTGCAAGAGGTCTAATCGAAACCAGAAGCGAGGTAAAGCTGTTGAGTAGGCGATCTTTTTGCCAAAAGTAGGGACTGGGACAAGGGAATAATTGTTTTGAGCCTTGGAAAGAATTAAAAAAGAGCGATCGCCCCTCAATCCCCCATGGATTATAAGTACCCGTGCAAAATTAATTAGATGTATGGAACAGGCGAGACGCCTGTTCTACGGGGAAATCCGGGGTCTAAATATTTTTGCCTACCTACTTATGTGACTATTTGCCCTGACTGGCAGTAGAAACAGAAGCCGACGATCCAGCAATTAAAGTGATATGGATCGTCGGTTAATGCGATCCATATCACTTTAATTTAGACTTAAACTTATTAAAGAATATGAGATAATAAAAAGACTCAATTGCTATCTAGCAAATTCGGCTTTTGTGAAATTGAAAATGAATTGAAGATTGAATTAAGTTGAAGAATATGAGGCTAGTATAGCAATCCTCGGCAGAGTTGGGATTAAAACGATCTTGCCTGGGAACATATCCGCTTAACGCTTAACGCTTACAAAGGGGCATTTATTACTTTTAGGATTGCTATAGATAAGGTAAAGAAACTTAAAATCAACAAAAAAGAAGGAAGGCAAAAGAGATGAAATACTTTTCTGTGGTAATGTATTTATTACGCGAAAGGCAAGGGTTTCTCGAAGATATTCGCAAGGGAGTCAAGCTCAAATCCAAAATTTTAGGATTGTTAATTTCAAGTTTTGGATTCTTCGCTATTTATGGTGCAATAATCGGAGCTTCTAGCGGTTGGCTGCAATGCTTAGTCTCCGCAATCAAATTACCTGCTTTATATTTACTAACCCTGATTATTTGCTTCCCAACTTTATACTTTTTTAATGTCATGTTTGGCTCCAGGCGAAGCTTCGAGCAATATTTGACATTGCTAATGACTGCCATGGGAATGATTAGCATTTTATTGTTTGGGTTTGCTCCCGTTACTTTATTTTTTCTGTTGAGTACGAGAGATTACAATTTCTTTCTTTTATTAAATGTTGCCATTATGGGTTTGACAGGATTTCTGGGCGTTAATTTCTTTTATCGCGGCATGGAATTTCTCTCCGAGGAAGATGATGTAAAGGGTAAAGAAATGCGATTTAATATTCTGCGATTTTGGCTGGCACTTTATGCCTTTGTAGGTACTCAATTAGGATGGACTCTCAGACCGTTTTTTGGTTCGCCCGGATTGCCTTTTCAGTTATTTCGCGAGCATGAAAGCAATTTTTATTTAAGTATAATAGAGATTATATCTAGCATTCTAGGTCTTCAATAAAATTGGCAACTAGCTTAGAATTGCAAAAAATTATGTATTCCAATTTGTCTGAATTGAAGATAGGCGAATCTTTGGTAGAAGAGTTAAGCGGCGTTGGGATGGGCGAGCTATTAATTGTGGATTTGTCTTGGCATCTGCTCTGCCAAAAGCGCAAAAAGCTCCAGTCTATTATTGGGCATCAAATATTAATATTTGGTCTGAGCTTAATTATTTCGCTGCCTCTAGCTTTAACCATAGCGGCTAATACAAATTACTCCCCCGACGACCCAGAGCTAATCCTAATGTTTTTTCAAATAACTGTAGGTTTTTCTCTAATAATGACTGTGGGGTGGAATATTTATATGTGGTTGAAAACTAAGCATTTAGTAACCTTGGCTAACCTAATAGATGAAATTAAAAAATATAACGACGCAGTTAGGGCGGTAGAAATTATTGACAGACTAGCAGCAGCAGGGAATTTAGAGGTGAATTCGACCGATCGCCAGGATACAGTCGAAGCATTAGGAGTAACGCGAGAAAGTTTGATTTGTGCTTTAAAGACTGAGAGAATTTTCAGAGAAAATAAAGATTTTATCGATCGCCGATATGAGTTATTTGCTAATATAGAAAATAATCTGGCAGCTTTAATGGCATTCGAGATAGGAAACCAAGCTAGCGAGTACGGAAAGTTACTCAACGAAGCGTTAAAAATAGGAACCAGCGTGCAGAAAGAAGTGCGGAAACTGCAAAATATGGATGAGAATTAATAATTATTAACAAAGTTTTGTAGCGATCGCTTTAGCGATTTATATAGATAAATCGCTAAAGCGATTACTACGAACGGTCACTAGATATTTGCCACTACCCAGTTAGCAATTAACCCAAAATTTCCCGAACCTTATCTAGTATTCAGAAGGATGATATAGTATTTAGTTAGAGACGGGCATCTATTTAATTTTCACCTGTCTAAAGAGAATCTGACAGAGACTAATGTTATTAAAAAAACAAACTCCCGATCTTTATAAGAGACGTTTACAACTGCCCCTGCGTTTAATTTTGGTAGTGCCATTATTCTTGCAAATAGTAGCTGCTGTAGGGTTAACAGGATGGCTTTCGTTGCGTAACGGACAAAAAGCACTTAATGAAGTAACTAGCGAGTTGCGGACGGAAATTAGCGATCGCGTCCGGGACGAGTTATGGGAGTATATAGAGACACCTCATCAAGTCAACCAAGCTAATTACGATCTCATCCGCTTGGGTTTGTTCGAGCTCGATCGCTTAAAGACCATGCAGTATCATTTTTGGCAGCAAATTCAAACTTTTGATTCTATAGATTACATCCAGTTTGGTACTGCTAGCGGAGAATTTATGGCCGTGGAACGTGTGGATAATCAATTGCAAATTGATTTTGCAGATCGATATACTGAAAATGAATATCATACTTATGCTACAGACAGCAGAGGAAATCTACTGGGACTATTAAAAGTTAATCGTAACTTTAATTTAAAACAGCAACCTTGGTACAAAATTGCTTTAGAAAAAGGCAAGCCTGCGTGGAGTGAAATTTACGTCTCTTTTGCTCTTCCCAAATTAACCATGACTGCAGTCAGACCGGTTTATAGCTTGAGCAACGAACTTTTAGGAGTAGTAGGAAGCGACCTGGAATTAGGCAAAATAAATACATTTCTGCAAGAGTTAAAAACTCTTAATTCGGGAGCGATCTTTATTATGGAACGTTCTGGGAAAATAATAGCCACTTCCCTCAAAGAAGAGCCATTTTTTATAGCTTCTAACGGCAAGGAAGTAACTCGAATAGAAGCGACACGGCTTGAGGTGCCATTAATCCAAAACACTGCTAAATACTTAGAGAAAGAATTTAACGATATTAGCGCAATAAATGAGACTCAACAGCTAAATTTTGAGTTAGAGGAAGAGCGACAATTCGTGCAAGTAACGCCTCTAAGTGACGGTCGCGGCATTGACTGGCTCGTTGTAGCAGTCATCCCCGAAGCTGATTTTATAGAGCAAATTAATCTCAATACTCGTAATACTATATTATGGTGTACTTTGGCTTTATTAGTTTCTCTTTTATTCGGACTATTGATCTCGGCTTATATTAGAAGTCAAATTGTGCATTTGAGCCGAGCTACTAAAGAAGTTGCGAGGGGTCAACTAGATAAAAAAGTTAGAGTTTCCGGGGTTAAAGAACTAGGGGAACTAGCGGAATCATTTAACGAAATGCTCGAAAAACTTTCCCAAGATTTGGCCGAGGTTGAAAAAACAGAAGATGGCTTAGAAATTAGTCCAGAGCAGTTTAGAGAAACTCAACTTAAGTTAATAAAAAGTGAAAAAATGTCTGCTTTAGGTAGCTTAGTTGCTGGTGTAGGTCACGAGATTAATAATCCTGTTAATTTTTTATCTGGCAACATTAATATTGCGGAAGAATATATCCAAAATATTGTGGAACACATACAACTTTATCAGCGCTATTTTCCTCAGCCTGGTTACACGATTTTAAAGAATGCGGAAGACATAGATTTAGAGTATCTTACCAAAGATTTGCCCGATTTAATTTCATCGATGAAACTGGGGGTAGAGCGAATTCAAAATCTTAGCAAGGCACTGCGCACTTTTTCCCGGGCGGATAATGTTAACAAAGATGAGGTGAATATCCATGAAGGCATTGATAGCACTCTAATAATTTTGAAACATAAGCTCAAAGCCAATCAAAAACGTCCCGAAATTGAAGTAGTTAAAAAATACGGAAAGCTGCCTAAAGTCAAATGCTTTGCCGGACAAATGAATCAGGTATTTATGAATATTATTGCTAACGCGATCGATGCTTTTGATGATGGTAATCTTGGGAAAACATACAATGAAATTGTGGAAAATATTAATAGAATTACGATTAGAACTTTTGTGAATAAAGAAGGTGGCAACTCGGAAGAAAATAACGAGTTAGAAGAAGGAGAAAAAGTGGATATGGAGCAAGATAGCGAAGGTGCAATGCCATTATCTAATAGCGAGAGTTCTGATTATGCGGTGATTTCTATTAAGGATAACGGCCCCGGTATTCCCGAGGAGGTAATGTCTCGGGTTTTTGACCATTTATTTACTACGAAAGAAATGGGAAAAGGCACGGGTTTGGGGTTATCTATTAGCCGTCAAATCGTTCAAGAAGTTCACGGGGGACGCCTCTACTGCGTTTCATCCCCGGGGAAGGGGGTAGAGTTTATTATTGAAATCCCTATATCGTAGTCTGGGGAAGATGTTCGAGGGAATGGGATAATAGGGAGCGAACGCTCCTTTTGGCGGACTGGCGAACGTGATATGATGGTTTGATATTACCTTCTGCGCGGAATGGGATTAAATGCCACAAGAACAGGACTATTACGAACTTCTGGGAGTATCCCGAGATGCTACCTCTGAGGAAATTAAAAAAGCTTATCATCGTCTGGCGCGTCAATATCATCCCGATGTTAATCAAGATAATAGGGAGGCGGCGGAAAGGTTTAAAGAAATTAATCATATTTATGAGGTGCTTTTCGATCCGATTAAGCGATCGCTTTACGACGGCCAACTAGGAAAACCTGGTATTGGAATTAATATAGAAACTCAAAGTTTAACTCCCGAAGAATACTACCAACGGGGTTATTTAAAAAGTAAAAAAGGAGACTACCGAGGGGCGATCGCCGACTATGACGAAGCCCTAAAAATTAATCCTAAAATGGCAGAAGTTTATTCTTCGAGAGGATTTGCTAGTTACCAATTAGGAGACGAACTGCGTTCTAAAAACGACTATACTCGGGCATTAGAATTAGACCCAAATTTAGCAGAAGTTTACTACTATCGAGGCTTATCTCGCATCAAATCTGGATATATTCAAGCAGCAATAGAAGACTACACTCAGGCATTAGAAAAAAATCCTAATTTTGCGCCAGTTTATTATCAGCGAGGTCTCGCTTATGCGGAAGTTGAAGATAGGGAAAATGCAATTGCAGATTTAGAAAAAGCTGCCCAAATTTTTCACGACCGAGGGGATAGATCGAGTTCCCAATTGGCGATGGAAACTATCCGCAGTTTGAGGGAATTTTCCTGGAAAAGTATCGTTAATCGCGTGCAAACTGCTTTCAAAGATGGTTGGGAAGCAGCGGGAGTTTTTGCTTTAAATCCTATGGGGGGATTGTTACCTGCTTTTGCGAAATTGGAGAAACAAAGAGCGATCGCTGTTTCTATTGTTTATGCGTTTATTTTCGATCTGTGCTTTTCTTTGGGAATGGGGCTGTTTTTAGGGCGATCGGGTCGCTTGAGTTGGGCTTATTTTTTTCTATTAATAATTATCGGCATTATCCCTTTTATTAATTTAACTCTTGCCAGCGGTTTTGCTAGAGTTATTTGTAGGAGTTCGGGCAGTTTTTCTGGAGATTTATTTATTGCTGGTGCGTCTCTCTTGCCTTTGGCTTTACTGGTGCTAACAAGCGCTCTTTTGAACTACTGGGCTTTGGGGGCTATTATAGGAGTTTTTGCTATTTCTTATATGATGTTAACTCTCTATAGCGGTTGCCATCAAGTTTCTAATATTTCTGAGTCTAAATCGGCTTTAATTATTCCTATTATGTTATTACTGGCTGCCTTGCCTTTTGGTTTGGCTGTTTGAGGGGGAACGGTAACGGAGGAGATATTAGGCGCGGGTCAGTTGATAGGGGCAAAGCATTCGGGCGTTAAATAGACCTCTTGCATAATTCGATTTTTATGTAGGGGCAAAGCATTTGGGGGACAATTTTTGTGAAATAGCAGAGATTTTTATGTCCAAATGCTTTGCCCCGTCTTTAATTTTGCAAGAGGTCTAATGTTTAGAAAAAGCAGAAGTGTTAATGTCCGAATGGTTTGCCCCCACCCTGGGTCTAATTTTCTGGCTTTTTATCTGCTTTTTAAAAAATAGCTCTATTGCCATTATATTAGACGCGAGGGCAGGGCAAAGCATTCGGAAGTTACAATTTATGCTTTGCGATCGCAGTTACCGCCCGAATGCTTTGCCCCTACATATCCGTTTTGGGCAGAAAATTTTCTACACAACTGTCTATTTTTTTAATTCTCAAGAACTGCCCTAAAAATCCTCCTCAAAAATATCTAACTGTTCGATTTTCGGCACCTCTCCTTTCTTTTTCTTCTTCTTAATACCTTTGCGCAAACCCATGGCAATTTTACTATGCTTTTCTATCTGCCTCATTACCTGTTTGGCGCGCTTAATTACCGAAGGTGGCAACCCTGCCAAACGTCCGGCTTCAATACCATAAGATTTATCGGCACCTCCAGCTTGAACTTGGTGCAAAAAGACAATTTTATCGGGTAATTCTTTCACAGTTACTTGATAATTTGCCACGTTATCTAAGATGGAAGCTAATTCGTTTAATTCGTGGTAGTGGGTAGCGAAAATAGTCCGCGAACCGATTTCTGCTGCTAAGTATTCTGCCACGGACCAGGCGATGGAAAGACCGTCAAAAGTTGCGGTGCCTCGACCGATTTCGTCTAATAAAACTAGGGATTTAGAAGTAGCATGATTGAGAATATTTGCGGTTTCGTTCATTTCTACCATAAAAGTAGATTGACCGGTTGCTAAATCGTCAACGGCACCCACTCGGGTAAAGATGCGATCGCATATTCCTAGAGTGGCAGAACTCGCCGGTACGAAACTGCCTATCTGTGCCATTAATTGAATCAGTCCCACTTGCCGCAGATAACAGCTTTTACCGCTGGCGTTGGGACCGGTTAAAATAATTAAATCCGGTCGTTCCCCCCGTAGAACAGGCATCTTGCCTGTTTCTTGAATATCGCCTGTTTCTTGAATATCGCCAGTTCCTTCCCCCCGTAGAACAGGCATCTTGCCTGTTTCTTGAATATCGCCTGTTTCTTGAATATCGCCAGTTTCCAGCGCGTCGCCTGTTTCCGGCGCCTCTCCTCTCTGGGATATCTCCCCGGCGTCATCTTCCCCGCTGCCTAAGGTTGCGGTATTGGGAACGAAAAAACCAGCGGGCAAAGACTTCTCGACTACTGGATGGCGACCTTGGATAATAGTCAACTCGCGACTGTCAACCATCCTCGGACGGCAATAGTCGCGATCGCTTGCTATCTCGGCCAAACCGCACAAAA
>JAXHVR010000095.1:11187-21122 GCA_034189005.1 Cyanobacteriota bacterium
GCGGGCAAAGACTTCTCGACTACTGGATGGCGACCTTGGATAATAGTCAACTCGCGACTGTCAACCATCCTCGGACGGCAATAGTCGCGATCGCTTGCTATCTCGGCCAAACCGCACAAAACATCGATGGCGGCCACAGTCTTAGAAATATTACGAATCTCCTCTGCCCTTTCCCCCACTTCCTCGCGCAGACTCACAAACAGGTCGTACTCCAGTTGATTCAAATCCTCCCGGGCGTTCAAAATCCTGACTTCCCGTTCCTTCAATTCCTCAGTAATATAACGTTCTTCATTAGTCAGAGTTTGCTTGCGAGTGTATTCTGGGGGTGCGAGGTCGGTTTTCGACTTAGAAATACTGATATAATAACCAAAAGCCTTGTTATAACCGACCTTTAAATTACTAATTCCCGTCCGTTCCCTCTCCGTAGCTTCCAAATTTTGCACCCATTCCAGGTCGTCTTGCGCCAACTGCCGCATTTCGTCGAGATGGGCGTTAACCCCCGGACGAATTAAACCGCCTTCCTTGAGATACTGGGGCGGCGACTCGACTAAATGGGAGTGAATTTTTTCGGCTAGTTCTTCCACCATGGAGGGCATTTTTTGTAAAACTTTCACATAAGGAGAACGACCCCGGGATGCTAAAGCGGCGAGGTCGGGCAGTTTTGCCATGGAGTCGGCTAAAAATACTAAGTCGCGGGCGTTGGCAGTACCAGCGCCAGCGCGACCGGCGAGGCGTTCTAAATCGTAGATTTGGCGGAGGAGTTGTTGGATGTCTTGGCGCAGTTCCATGTTTTCGAGTAATTCCTCGATGGTGTCGTGTCGCGATCGAATGCCTTTGAGACCGAGAAGCGGTTGCAGCAACCAACGACGCAGGGCGCGACCGCCCATGGCGGTGCAGGTTTTGTCGATCGCCCACAACAAAGAACCGTGAAAACTCCCGTCTCGCACGGTTTGGGCGATCTCTAGGTTGCGGCGAGATTGGTGGTCTAGGACCAGATAGTCGCTGATGGTATAGGTATGGAGGCGCTGTAGGGGGACTTGATTTTGCTTCTGGGTGTCTTCTAGATATTCCAGCAAACCGCCGGCGGCGCGAACCCCGAGGGTGAGATTTTCGCAACCCAACCCCTCCAGAGAGGAGAGTTTGAATTTTTCTAACAATCGTTCCCTTGCTTCTGCTTGGGTGAAGGGAAATTGGGGGCGAAATGAATAACAGAAGCAATTGGGGAGACATTCGGGGAGTTCTGCGGAATGTTCTCCGGGTCGCAACATGGTGCCGATGTCCGGGGCGTTGGTGGGATACAAGATTTCTGAGGGTTGCAGGCGCATCAACTCTTGGGTGAGTTGTTCTAGTTTGTCCGACTGGGTCGTGAGGAATTCTCCGGTGGAGACGTCGGTGAATGCTAGACCCCAATGATTTTTGGCGATCGCTACTGCTGCGAGGTAGTTATTGTAGCGGGGTTTTAGCATTCCGTCGTCCGTGAGGGTTCCAGGAGTGAGGATGCGGACGATTTCCCGTTTGACTTGGCGGTTTTCTTTCAGGGCGATCTTTGCGTCTTCTACTTGGTCGCAGACGACTACGGCAAATCCTTTCTCTACTAGCATTGCGGCGTATTTTTCCAGGGCGTGATGGGGCACTCCCGTCATGGGAACTTTGCCTATTTGTTTGCCGGCGTGTTTGCTGGTTTGTACCAGTTCTAGTTCTTGGGCGATGGTTACAGCGTCTTGGAAGAAACACTCGAAGAAGTCGCCTACTCTAAATAACAGGAGGGCGTGGGGATATTGTTGTTTGACTTCGACATAGCGTTTCATCATTTCTGATAGTTTGTTGATGTCGATTTTGTCGTAGTCTGCGTTGGGCGGGAGAGATTGGTCTGGTTCTTTGGCTTTGGTTTTGGTTTTGGTAGATGCGGTATATTTCATGGGGCATATAGGGTTTTTTTTATTTGACTTTTATTGAGTTTACTGCAAAGCGAGTTTTATATCAATTAATAATTAATAATTAATAATTAATAATTGTCGGAGGTTCGTCGTCTGGGGGGCGTACCAGGAGAGGGGAAAGCGGGTTTTTTTCTTTGAGAATACCAACGTCTGGGTATCTTGTAGGTTGGGTGTAGCGCAGCGAAACCCAACAAAGATGTTGGGTTGCGCTGCCGCTACACCCAACCTACGAATAGTATTTTTTCTTTTTGGCGAAGGTATTGGTTTGAAAAACCCGCTTTTTTGCCGTTTCCAAAGTGGCGTTTAATCTGTTTTTTCCCTGCGGAAGCGTTCCAGATTTTCCCGCACTTTAATAGTATTGGGATGTTCTGGGCCGAGGGCGCGATCGCAAATCTCCAGCGCTTCTAAATATAATGGTCCCGCTTCCCCGTAGCGACCTTGAGAGGAGTACAAAAGAGCCAGGTTGTTGAGGTCCGTGGCAAGAGAGGGATGCTTGGCAGGCAGGGCTTCCCTGTGGATGGCTACCGCTTGTAAAAATAAAGGTTCGGCTTCTGCGTAGCGGCCTTGGGATCTGTACAACTCTGCGAGGTTGTTGAGGTGGATCGCTAGTTTTGGATGCTTGGCGCCTAAGGCTTCCCTGTCGATGCGAACAGCTTCTAAATATAATGGTTCGCCTTCTGCGTAGCGGCCTTGGGACTCGTACAAAAGAGCCAGGTTGTTGAGGTCGGTCGCAAGAGAGGGATGGTTGGCAGGCAGGGCTTCCGTGTGGATGGCTACGGCTTCTAAATATAATGGTTCGGCTTCTGCGTAGCGGCCTTGGGACCTGTACAACTCTGCGAGGTTGTTGAGGTGGGTGGCAAGTTTTGAATGCTTGGCGGGTAAGGCTTCCCTGTCGATGGCTACGGCTTCTAAATATAATGGTTCGGCTTCTGCGTAGCGGCCTTGGGACTTGTAGAACCCTGCGAGGTTGTTGAGGTGGGTGGCAAGTTTTGGATGCTTGGCGGGTAGGGCCTCCCTGTGGATGGCTGCGGCTTCTAAATATAATGGTTCGGCTTCTCGGTAGCGACCTTGGAAGGAGTACAACTCTGCCAAATAGCCGAGACTGTCGGCTAGATCCATCTTTCGATCGAACTTTCGCTGTAAAGCGATCGCCTTCTCAAAACAAGCGATCGCCTTATCCTGTTCCTGCCGATAATCTTCATACTCCCCCATTTTCACTCGGCGATCGTAAACCTGCCCCAACCGTTTGTACAAAGTCGCCAACTTCCGGTCTTCCTCCCCCTTTTCCCGTTCGATCTTCTCGATTAACTCTTGCAAATCGGCAACAGGCAGAAAATGGGGATCGTCATCATCGGCATCGGCAAACTCTCCCCCCAGAAAAGGCTCAAACCCTGCGACATCCACCCGAGAAACCGCGTGTTTTCGATGGCATTGAAACCGAAACACCCCCTTGCGCCAACTCCAGAAATCGGGAGCCCTTCTACTTAATTTCCTCTCCAATTGATTAGTCAGCCAGAGGACGATGGTAAAAGGGAACCGACGCAAAGCCTCCCTGGTCCACTGCAAGTAGCCAAAAAACACCTCCTGTTGCGATCGCCCCTCGCCCCGTTGCAGAAACAGCAGCGCTTCTGCCCCGGTCACCGTCAGCACCGCTTCGCCGCCGTTTTGCAAATATTCGTCTTCGTCAACTATAGAGGCAACTGCCGCCCTAAAACTGGGCTCGCCCCTAGCCACCTCCACCCGATAGCTGCGGATCTCCGGCGCTAACTCTTTTTCGTAACGTTCGATTATTTCCTCTCGATATCGCGGGTCGTCGCAGACAGCTATCAACAAATTCAGCCCTCTCTGACCGGCTTCAATAGAAACAATCAAACGGTCATAATTATCCTCATTTTTGATATCTAATTCCGATCTAGATTCCATAAATTATAAAACTCCTTTTTGCTGCAAAAGTTCCGTAACAATTGGATGAATGTCGTACCAAAGTTCCGCATTGCGATACTCTAAAACGTACAAACCGTGCAATAAATCTAAAAAGCGTTCCTCGTTAGCATCCCTGGGGCTCAAATCTTCATAAACCTCCTTTAGGATTTGATAATCAGTCGTGCCGATACCCATATCGAAATCAATTCTGATTTCTTTAATAGCTTGCCGCAAAACTTCGTGGTTAATTTTAATATTAGTATCTTCTGGATTCCGCCTAATTAATTGCAGACAGACGCGGCAACACTCGTTAGTAATTCTAATCAACTCCCGCAACACGCCCCCACTATAAAGAATAATCTTATTAAGAGTTTCCTCCTCAATTAATTCGCTTTTAACTCGTTTGGCAATGGCTTCTTTCAAAACCGCCACTGGTTCGGGATTCGGCACTGGATCGATCTGCCTGCGTTCCTCCTTGCCAAGCAGTTTAAATACCTTTTCTTGGAAAACCCCCACCACTCCAGATTTCCGCGCAGAATTAGACTTTTCGCGTTGCTCTTTACTAAACAGTTTAGATACAGACATGATCGCAATTGCATCGCTAGACTCCGTTATCAAAACAGCCTTTTTTTCTACATCGCGCAAAGCAGAAATCGGAATAGTAAAAATAATCCTCAAATCTGGTTGAAACAAAGTTTTAACGTTATTTTTATAAATCTCGTCAACCACGCTTAAATCTAATTTATCTAAATCGTCAATAACCACCAACATTTCTTTATTAGTGGCTTTCTTAATAGTCTCGGCAATCTCATTAATGCGATCGATTAATTCAGAAGTATTGCGCAGAAATTCTTGTTTAATTTCCTCTCTAACCGCACTATCTATTTTTAACTTACCAGCAATAATTTTAAATAAATCAAAACCCCCCGAAACCTCAGCATTAACTTGGTTTATTTCCGTGCGAGTTTTCTTAGCAAACCACTGAGAAAAACTTTTTCTCGTTGCCTTATTGATTTTAATTTCACGTTTTTCTGCTTCCAGCATCATCTGAACGCCAATAGCAAAGAGAATATTAATATGATTGACATCGGACATTTCGATCGTATCGGATATGGAGAAAAACACTACAAAAAAGCGGCTCTCCAGTTGCCGGCTAAATTTGGCTAATAAAGTAGATTTACCGCAACCCCGATGGCCGGCAAAAATAATCTTAGTATTGCCAGAAGGACTATCCTCCACCCGTTGCTCTAATTCCTCAATAGTTCTCTTGCCGTATTCGACCTCAAATTTCTCTAAATTTTCATCGCTCAACAAAGGTAAAAGTTGTAAATTTCTGTAAGCTTCCCGAAAGGATTCTAATAAATTACTCACGGCTTTGTCCAAACTATAAAGTATTTTCCGGTTTATATCATCATCTTGGCAAAATTGCAACACCCGCCCGCCCCCGTAGAACAGACCAAAGCGCCTGTTACGGTAGTGGAACCCAACAAAGATGTTGGGTTTCCGGCAGCGAAACCCAACCTACAAGATGCTAATTTTTAGGTGTACTCAATGCTGGTGCCAGGAAGCACCCTACCAATTACTTGCTATTCTTCATCGCGGTAGTATTCCAAAGCGCTATCTTCTTCAACCTCAAAAAGTGACTCCTCAACGCCATCTCGAGCGATGCGTATCCAAACAGCGCCAAGGGGCGATCGAATCATCTCCCAGTCATCAGTAATCCAACCAAAAGTTTCGATACCTTCGGGCGTAATAATACCAACTTTGAAATCTAATTCTATCAGTTCCGCAACCGATCGGCAACGTCTTTGACCTAAAGCAGTATTACAATTGTGATGTCCCCAAGCTACATTTATGGGAGTATGAGCTATGCGATCGCTATAAAGCAACGGTTCTAGGTGGAACAGATTAACCGTTGTCGATCTAGTGGATCCTTCTATCTGTTCTGCTGCATTTTCCGAAGAACTATTTTCAGCATAACTTATGGTATCGTGAAGGGAGTTGTAATCAATAAAACGAAGACATAAGGGGCAACTACACAACCCCCGACGAAGAACCCCTTTATACTCATAATTTGACTCATCCAGCAATCCTTCTCGATCCAAAATTGCTTGTAAATGTTTTGCCTGAGTTGTAGTATATGGACTCCCGGCCGTACGAACGATTAACCATGCCAGCACGCACTGGCACAAATAGTTAATTTCCCTACTAGCATATTCTGGGGCAAATACCCCTTGGGGCGCTCCTTTTATAATTCCTTTTTTATTACCAATACCAGAAATGCGCAGGACATAATGACCTACATCTTTAACTCCTTCACCCCGCTTTTTAACAGGTTTTCCGTCTTGTTCCAGACTGCGGATACTCCATTGAGGTAAAGGCGGTAAATTTTCTAATGCTTCATGGGTGCGATAAAGAATAAAAGCATTTTCCCCGATCGCGATCCAAGCATCTGTGCCGCTGACAAAACTTGCTTTAGGTTTGCCGAGAGAATCAAAATATTGCTCTGGATAAAGCCTAATAACATATCCATCCATATAATTAGATAGGGAAACTTTTGGCAAACTTTCATAAGGAATAATTACTTTGTTGCTCCGAACTACATGATTTTGGTAAGCTCCTTTATTACCACCCCGGGGGGTTGCCAATCCAGCTTTGTTGAGCTTTTTTTTATCCTTATCTCTCATAAAACTCCAAGCTGAAGTTGGATAAGCATCGTGTTTTCCTTTGTGTTTTGCCATTAAGCGGCATCCGTTTTCACCGCAAAGCTCTGGCATTTTTTTACTCATACAATCTCCTATTTTAATTGTTCTAAAATTCGATAAACATCTATTTCACCCGATAACAACTTCGGCAAAATCGCATCCCGAATAGAACGCAATCTCATATTTTGCTCTTGCATTTTAATCGTTTTCTCTGGTATAGTAACTGACTGTTCTAGGGGCAGTCCTAAAAGAGCCACATATTGCAAGGCACTAATGACTTTAATAATTGCATCTTGTTCTGCTAAAGTGGGTACTGTTATTTTAACCTCGAATAAATCCGATTTATATAGTTCCAAATAAGTTGAACCATTGGCGATATTTTCCAAATACTCTTTATTTGCCCTCAACCAGTAAGCTAAATACAAAGGTCTCAGTTTCTCCCCGCAGTGAAAGTTTAAAAAACCTTGATTGTTTGCCATTTGAACTGCATTAATGGCAACGGCACCCACTGGCGCTCTTTTGGTTAGCATTACCGTTCCCGGCGGCAGTAACTTCGCCGCGCTACCGTTTAATCCTTTTTCAGTAATCATTCGTTCGGTTTTAGACACATAAAAACTGTTTTTAAACCCAGTAATTTCTTTCGGAGTTAGCCAGGGTATTTCCCCATTCCAAAACTCATGCTTTTTAGTGCTAGGAGTACCGCCGCTGTCAACGTGGCTTATAAACTCGCTTTTAGAATTAGGTTCTAGGGTTGCAGTTTGCCAATGACTGGGGCGTTTTAATAAAGGTTCGGCTAGAGAAAAACGATGCAATACAGTTAAGGCAATTTCAGAAGCTTTATAAACTTCTGAAACGCGATCTTTTACTTCTGTCAATTCGTCGCGCATTTGTTCCATATTCCACTGTATTTTTCTGCTTTCAAAGCCAACATACCTGCCGGGAACTAGGGAGTTTTTATGAGAGTTTATTTCGGTTATGGTTGCAGATTTACAAAAACCGGGAATATCTTTGTAGTTAGAAAATTTTTCCGAACTCCGCCATGAATGATAAGTATTAGCAATCAAAGCAATTTCTTCATCGGTGAGAAAGCGATGGGTGCGATCGCTCATTTTACCGAGGCGATCGGCGCAGATAAACAAAGTTTCCCCCGACCTATTTCTCAACTTACCATCTTTCTTATTTTTAGCAATAAACCACAAACAAGCTGCAATTTGTGTGGTATAAAAAAGCTGGCTTGGTAAAGCAACAATGCAATCAATCAAATCTGCTTCAATTATTGCTTTTCTAATTTCCCCCTCCATTTGGCTGTGGTTTAAAGAACCATTAGACATGACAAAACCAGCCAGACCATCGGCTGCTAAATGATAAATTATGTGCTGAATCCAAGCATAATTAGCATTGCTCGTTGGCGGGATTCCATACTGCCACCGCTCGTCTTGTAGCAGTCTGGAAGCGCCCCAATCGCTAATATTAAAAGGCGGGTTGGCTAGGATAAAATCTGCTTTTAAATTTGGGTGTAAATCTTGATGAAAAGTATCGGCATTTTGACTGCCAATATTAGCCTTAATTCCTCTTAGCGCTAGGTTCAACTTGCATAATTTCCAAGTATTAAAATTAGATTCTTGCCCGTAAATTAAAATATCCTCTGTCCGACCGCCATAAGCTTTTACAAACTTTTCCGACTGAACAAAAATACCGCCCGAACCGCAACAAGGGTCGCAAACTGAACCCTTGTAGGGCTGGGCCATTTCTACTAATAATTTAACTACGGACTGAGGGGTATAAAATTCTCCTCCTTTACCTTCCAACCGAGCAAATTGTCCTAAAAAATATTCGTAAACTCTGCCGATAATGTCTTGGGTTTTACTTTCTACATCTTTTAATTCTATGGTGCCTATGAGTTGGATTAATTCTCGCAAGCGCCGGCTATCTAAAGAAGCGTAATTTTTAGGTAGAGCATCTTTTAAAGATGAATTTTCCTTCTCAAGAATCGCCATAGCTTCGTCTATAAGTTCGCCAATATTGTGCTGGTTTGCGTTCCATTGGAGGTAAGCAAAACTCGCTTCTTTGGGAACTGTAAAATGGCGATCGCGCAGTGTTGTGGATGCAACATCGATCTCTAATTTATCTTCTGAATTTGTCCCCCAAAGTTCTAACTGCCGATTGTTTTCTGTCAAACGATCGGAAATGCATTTGAGAAAGAGCAATCCCAGAACAATATGTTTGTATTCCCCAGAGTCAATTTGACCCCGCAATTTATCTGCAGCAGCCCAGAGTTTTTCCTCAAATCCTAAATTAGCACCTTGGCTTTTTTGTCTATCGATTATGCTTTTATTCCTAGCCACAGCGATCGCCTTTTTTTCTTACAATAATACTGATTTTCTTAGCTAATTTTAGCAGAAAATAGTTAAAACTGTACAACTACTACCACATAATCGATCGATTGGCAACCCGCTACTGTGGAGTGCGCCCTTAGCCTTTGGCGAAAAGCGTAATTTTAAGCTTATTTCTAGTAATCGCTAATATCAAGTCGCAATAAATAACCAGAAAAAAATAAATAGAGAAAAAAGGGGAATGCAAGGCAGAACAAAGAACTCAGACCTTTCCCTCAATTATTAATTATTAATTATTAATTGTTAATTGATATAAGGCGATCGCTACGAACCAAATATCTTAATACTTCATAAACTCGGGACTGCCAAAAATCAAAGCCGCCTTAATTTCCTCCTCGCTATTTGCCAAAACTTCCAAAGTGGTAGGAGAAAAATTAATGCCCAAAGTCTCGATTAATTTCTCAACCCCCACTGGTTCGCCTCGACCTAACAAACCCCCCGCCAAAGGCACCGCCAAACTGCTGCGACGAATCATCGTATCCGAGTTCAACCAGGCATCTTTCGTATTAGCATAACCGTCGGGAGTAATGCAACTGTAAAGGGGCATTCCCATTTGGTCTAAAATACCATTAATAGGTCGAAAATTATCCACTTCTTTACCCAACGCTCTCATAGCAGAAACTACAAATCGATAGGGATTTTTAGTGCGACTCGTTTCTGTTAAGAGCCTCTAGCAACTAGAGGGGTAAGAACAGAGTCCAACGAGGCCACGGAGGTGTATCACTGTATTAAAAAAAGCCCACACGGGATGATACGAGGCCACCAAAGAAGAGCCTGTTGGATAACTGAGATATGGATGTGGGTGAAAGTCCCACCCGCTAAGGGACAGCGGACTCCCGACCTGGCCACACCGAGCTAGAACTTTCCACTAGCAGAGTGAAGCTGGCATCAGGCCCCAACCAGAGCCAAAGGTGATAGGCACACTGGGGGTAATGGGGAGACGGCATGGGTACACTACGGAATGTCCTGAAAAAGCG
>JAXHVR010000096.1:0-19386 GCA_034189005.1 Cyanobacteriota bacterium
CGTAGTAATCGCTTTAGCGATGGTTCGTAGTAATCGCTTTAGCGATGGTTCGTAGTAATCGCTTTAGCGATGGTTCGTAGTAATCGCTTTAGCGATGGTTCGTAGTAATCGCTTTAGCGATGGTTCGTAGTAATCGCTTTAGCGATTTTAAAGTTTCAACAAGAAAGATGACTAAAGTCATTACTACGAACTCTCCAGAATGACTAAAGTCATTACTACGAACTCTCCAGAATGACTAAAGTCATTACTACGAACTCTCCAGAATGACTAAAGTCATTACTACGAACTCTCCAGAATTACTTTAGTCATTAATTATTAATTATTAATTATTAATTGTTAATTGTTTTTGAGGGATAGAAATAATAAACTCCGTACCTTTTCCCTCCTCAGAAACGCAGCGCAACTCTCCACCGTGCTTTTCCACAATAATCTGATAGCTAATAGACAGACCCAAACCAGTGCCCTTGCCGATAGGTTTAGTAGTAAAAAAGGGGTCAAAAATTTTATCCATTGCCTTCTGGCTCATGCCAATACCGTTATCGGCAAGGCTAATTTCAACCATATTTTCCTTAGCAACAGTAGTAATAGCAATCTGACTGGGATTAGCATTCATTTCTTCCTTAGTTCTGTTTCCATCCCCTTCGTCTAAAGCATCAATAGCATTAGCAAGAATATTCATAAATACCTGATTTAGCGGTCCGGCATAACACTCCACTAAAGGCAATTGACCGTATTTTTTAACAACTTGAATTGCCGGACGCTCGGGCTTAGATTTCAAACGGTTTTGCAAAATCAATAAAGTGCTGTCGATATTTTCGTGGATATCGATTTGTTTAATTTCTGCTTCGTCCAAACGAGAAAAAGTGCGCAGGGATTTAACAATCTCCCGAATTCTTTCCGCTCCCACTTTCATGGATTTTAAGAGCTTTTGCAAGTCTTCAATGAGAAATTCA
Organism: Cyanobacteriota bacterium; assembly: GCA_034189005.1. Taxonomy (GTDB): domain Bacteria; phylum Cyanobacteriota; class Cyanobacteriia; order Cyanobacteriales; family Microcoleaceae; genus CALKCV01. The sequence continues at coordinate 954 of JAXHVR010000096.1, forward strand.
AGCTCAATACTTTCTAGCATCTCTTCTATTTCTGGAGTAGGCTCGGGATAAGTTTCCTGATAGAGTTCCAGCAACTCTAAAATATCTTTAATGTAATCTCCGGCAAAATTGACGTTGCCAAAAATAAAATTAACCGGATTATTAATTTCGTGAGCGATACCGGCAACCATTTGCCCTAGAGAAGACATTTTTTCCGCTTGGATGAGTTGGCTTTGAGTGCGTTGCAACTTCCGCAGAGTTTGTTCTAATTCTTTGCTTTTAGCAGTAGCAACTAGAGCCGAAAGGCGAGATTGTTGGTAAAGTTCCGCTTGATTAATAGCGATCGCCAACCGATCCGAGACCGCATCCAAAAGTTGTATTTCTTCATGAGTCCAAGGTTGAGGTCGGAAACTGCGGGTGCAACCGAAGGCGCAGATGCCACTGGAAGTTAAAGTCGATATCCAGACCCCAGAAGCTATATTATTGGAAACTAAAAACTCCCGCACTAGAGGATCGCTAACCGTCCGGACATCATCCACTTGATACATTTCCATCTCTAAGAGTTGTTGCGAGAAGGAACCTAAAACTTCCGCAGAAAGTTCCCCCAACAAACTAGAGGACTCGGGCTTTTTGACTTCCTTAGTCACTAGCCAGCAGTCGCGATCGACCTGATACCAGGCAAAAGTACAAACATCGACTTCTAATAAATTGTACAACTCCCGAACGGTGGTTTCGAGGATGGTATCCAGTTCTAGAGAATTGCGAATTTGGCTGCCGATGCGATCTATCAGCGCCTCCCTTTTTGCTAGCTGCCGGAATTGCGCTTCCGATTTCTGTAGGGCCAATTCTGCCTGCTTGCGATCGGTAATGTTGCTCGTCGTGCCCACGATCCGATAGATAGCGTCCTTAGCATCCCGCAGGGGCGTTAGAGTAGTCAGATACCAACTATCGGCTTCTTGCAAAGTAACGCGCTCTTCATAACGGACAGAAGTACCAGCAGCAATGCAGTCCAGCATTTTTTCTCGAAACTCAGAGCCTTGCTCCAGGCCAAATATTTCTTCTGCGGTTTTGCAGCAACCGTCGGCGGAACTCATGCCGATCGTCTGCTCTGCCAATAGGTTCCAACCAATGTAGCGGAAATTGCCATCGGGGGAAACATCAACCACAAAAATGAGTTGTTCGACGCCATCGTAGATGCTGCGTAAAAATTGCTCTCGCTCTCGGAGGGTAGCTTCCGATCGCTTGCGCTCCGTTATATCCATTACCGTGCCGAAGAGTCGCACGGTTTGGTCTTGGCGATCGCATATTGCTTCCGCTCTGGCGTTGACGTAACCTATCTCCCCGTTAGGGCGGTGGATGCGAAAGTCAAAGTCGCAAGGTTCGCCGGTGGCCAGCACTGTTAGGGTATTTTTTTGCCAAAGTCTTCTGTCATCTGGATGCACCATGAGGATGTGTTCTTCTGGGGTTGGTGTCGGTTCTGTTGGCTTTAGGCCGTAAATTCTTTTGATTTCATCGGACCAGATGATGCTGCGGGCGCTCAGGTCGAATTCCCAGTTGCCGATGTGAGCTATTCTTTGAGCGGCTTGGAGGTTGCGAGCGAGGCAATTTAGTTCCTCTTCGGCTGCTTTGCGATCGCTGATATCCCTGGCCACTATATAAATTAATCCTTCTTCTGGAAAGGGCACTGCCGTCCAAGCCAGCCACTTGTAGGAACCGTCCTCGATCCGGTAGCGATTGTCAAATCTGACGATGGTTTTACCTAGCTTAGTCACAGCCTCGAATTGCGCTCTGGTGGCAACTATATCTTCTGGATGAACGAATTCCATAAAGGGCGTTGACAAAATTTCGCTTTCAGTATAACCCAAAAGTTTCTGCCAAGAGGGGTTAATCCTTTTAAAATAACCGTCGAAACCAGCGATACAGAGCAAATCCAGAGAAACAGTAAAGAAGCGATCGCGCTCTATTTCTGCCCGCTTGCGTTCGGTAATATCCCGCCCTTCGGCGATTAACAGTACCACTTTATCCGTTTCGTCCTTGAGAGGTTTAATGGAAAAATCGATGGTGGCGAGACTGTTATTAACTCCTACTATATCTAACTCGTAACGGCTAAAATTCCCCTCAGCCGCTCGGTGGATGCTTTCTTTGATAAGAACCCGATTTTCTGGAAGCCACCGGGGCGCGCTCCAAAATGGCTTGCCGGCTAACAGGCAAGATGCCTTATCGGCTAACAGGCAAGATGCCTGTTTTACGGGATAATTTTCAATGCCAAAAAAATTGAGGGCAGTTTCGTTGCTCTCTATAACCGTACCATCTGGTTCCAGCAAGGCCATAAATTGGAACATGGAGTCGAAAACCGCGCGAAAGCGTCTTTCGCTTCGTTGTAGGGCTGCTTCGGCTTGTTTGCGATCGGTAATATCCCTTACTATGGCTAAAACTTCCGTATCTTCCACCACTGCAACCCGGGCCTCGCAGTCTTGGGGAGCCCCCATTAGAGAAAGTTGATACTCAAAAACCTGCATTTTCCCCGTCGCCAGTGCCAATTTCGTATGGTGTAAAATCGAGCTAGCTACTTCGGCAGGCATAATTTCCGCTACATTTTTCCCGATAAACTCCTTGTTGGGTAGGGGGATATCTAATATATTGGGCGCCTTGAAATCTAAGATCGTGCCGTCTTTAGCGATGCGAAACAGTAAATCTGGCATGGCGGATAACATCGCCCGATGTCTGGCTTCAGTTGCTTCGAGGGCAGCTTCCGCTCGCTTGCGATCGCTGATATCTCTGGCAACGCCGCAATAACCCTCGAAATTCCCATCCACGTCGAAAACTGGCATCCCGCTGGTTTCTATAACTACTTCCCGCCCGTCCTTGTGGATGTACAGGTTTTCGATATTAGCGAAGGGTTGTTGGGCTGTCGTTAGAGAGTTAAAAAGCGATCGCGATCGCCCCCCTTCTGCCCTTGGCATGAAATCGAAAGGAGTCTTGCCCAAAACTTCTTCGGGAGAGCGGCCTAAAATCTTGCTAACTTGCGGGCTGACATAAGTGTAATTCCATTCTTCCTCCGCGCTCCAGAGCAAATCGCTGCTAGTTTCCACTAAATTGCGGAATCGCTCTTCGCTCGACCGCAAAGCTGTTTCCGTTTCTTTGCGTTCCGTTATATCAGTGAAGGATGCCACCGAGGCATAAGGGCTGTTTTCGTTGGGACGAAATAATGGCTGGGTATTGACGGATATCCAGGTGAGAGTGCCATCTACTTTTTGAACCCCCATAATGACATTATGGCAAGGCTTACCAGTTCTGAGAGTAACGGAGTTGGGATGTTCCTCCCCCGGAAAGGGCGAGCCATCTTCTTTTATCGCTCGCCAGTGGGGTTCCGTTGAAGTTCGCTCCATCATCTCTTGCGCGCTCAATCCCAATATCTTTTCGGCGCTGGCATTGCAGGCGCGGATGGTACCGTCACCAGATTGTAGAATTATGCCTTCTGCGATCGCGCTCAATACGGTGCGATATCGCGCTTCGCTTTCCGCTAGGGAGGTAATTAATCTAGTTTTTTCTCCTTCTATTTGTTTGCGATCGCTTATATCCCTCACAAATCCATGCCAAACTATGTCTCCATTGGTCCGAAGAGCGGGCCTAGAGATTCCCGACAACCATTTTATCCTGCCCGAAGGGGTTATTATCCGCCACCGTTCTTCCCATTCCGTTAGATTTTCCGCCGATCTCGCTATTGATTCCCGTAGCAGCACTAGGTCTTCTGCCGGTACGAACTCCCACATTATAGCGGGATTTTGTAGAATTTCTGACGCTGTTAATTCATAAATTTCCAGCGCTCCATCGCTGATATAAGTCAGGTTGTCGGAACCGTCTGGGTGGAGTACATATTGATAAATTACTGCGGGTAAATTCCTTGCTACTTCTAGGCAGCGAGATGATTCCGAACCCGGCTCTTTTTCTTGCTTCTTAGTTTCGTTTATTTCGGCGATAATTCCATTAATTATGGTATTGTTTTCTTCCTCGCTTTTTACCATCCACAATTTGTTTTTAATTAAGCACAGTTCGCCGTTGGCTTTTTGGATGTGGTATTTTATTTCTTGTTGGCCGGTTTCGGAGATATTAGCCAAACATTGAAGCAGGCGATCGCGCTCGGAAGGAATAATTAGTTCTAGCCATAAATTAGGATTTTCTAATAGTTGTTTTTGGGGGCGATCGTAGAGCTTCTGGGCAGCTTTATTAATGTAAAGCATTTGATAATTTTCAGCTTCTATCGCCCAAACTCCTTCTTCTATTTCCCCCAGAATGCTACCGCATTCCCCATCCAATATTGCTTTGGTGGAGCGTTTCTTTGTTCCATCTGCAGATTTGTTAGCCATAGCGCGTCTATATTTTTACCGCAACATAATTGTTTTTTAACGAACCAGATTCTACCCCGTCGGCTTGTCCCTTTTGGCATGACCTAGCTGTTTAGCGATCCGGAATTAGTTATTTTTGCCGGCAGAACCCCATAGATGCCCCTTATCTATCTTTTTTTCTTTCAGCAAAAAATATCTTTTTCATTATATCATATTTTTTCTAAAAGTATTAACAAAATGTCTTTTGATTTTTATTAATAGTTTTAATTTCGGACAATTAGCCATTACCGATCGCCGAATATTTAATAATTAATAGTTCGGGTTTGGATAGCGCTAAAGATTTCGTTGCTGTTCGTAGTAATCGCTTTAGCGATTTATGGATATGAATCGCTAAAGCGATTACTACGAGCGAGATTGATACGCAAAGTTGAGATTCATCCCGATCTTTATTTTCTTATTCGGCAATCGAATGAAATTGCTATCTAGTCAATTCCCTTCTTTCAAAAATTGTTAATTATTAATTGTTAATTGTTAATTGTCACCGGAAGTTTGATAATAAATTTAGTGCCTCTCCCCCACTCGGAGACACAACGGAGATCGCCACCGTGTTTATCGACCACAATTTGATAGCTAATAGACAACCCCAAACCGGTACCTTTGCCAATAGCTTTAGTGGTATAAAAAGGATCGAAAATTTTCTCTATTCCCTCTGGTTTGATACCGGTTCCGTTATCAGAAATCTTTATTTCTACCCATTCCTTATCCACAGTACTTTCGATTTTGACAAAGCTGGGCTCTGCTTTAATATCGTCGAAACTGCGGTTTTTGTCTCGTTCGTGTAAAGCATCAATAGCATTACTGATGATATTCATAAATACCTGATTTAGCTGACCGACATAACATTCGATCGAAGGCAAATCACCGTAGTCTGTAACTATCTGGATTTCTGAATGATTGGGACCGTGTTTTAGTTTGGTTTGCAAAATCATCAGAGTGCTGTCGATATTTTCATGGATATCTACTTCTTTCACCTCAGCTTCGTCCAAACGGGAAAAAGTGCGTAAAGATTTCACAATTTCCTTAATTCGTTCTGCCCCCACTTGAATAGACTGAAGCAGTTTTGGCAGATCGTCTGCTAAAAATTCTAATTCAATATTGTCTATCTCCTCCGCAATTTCTTCGGCTGGTTCGGGGTAGTGTTGCTCGTACATTTCTATCAATCTTAACAAATCGCGAATGTATTCTTTGGCGGGACTGATGTTACCATAAATAAAACTAACTGGATTATTAATTTCGTGAGCGACACCAGCCACCAACTGTCCTAATGAAGACATTTTTTCTGCTTGAATTAATTGGCTTTGGGTGCGCTGAAGCTGGCTCAAACTAGCTTTTAGTTCTTGACTTTTAGCAGTAGCGATTCTAGTAGATTCTAGCGATCGCTCGTAAAGTTCTGCTTGATTGATAGCGATGGCTAACTGCTCTCTAATACTGGCTAGCAATTCAACTTCTCCATCGCTCCAATGGCGAACTCTAGAGCGATTAATACAAATAACAGTGCCCAAATCTCCCGATATTGTCTGAATTGGCAATCCTAAAATCGACTTATAACCTCGTTCTAATAAAGAATCTCGCAGTTCTTCCAAAGATATAGCAGCCACGTCGTCATAACGCACGATTTTACCCCTTAAAATCCTTCTGGCGAGGGAACCAATTTCGTCAGTGGTATAAGTACCAAGAATCGAAGGAGTCTCGGCAGTTTTCTCTTCCTTATAAACTTCCCAAACTGGAGGAGCGGGCTCGGGGCGATACCAAGCGAAAACGCACAAGTCAATTTCTAATAAATCCCTAAGTTGTCGCACCGTAGTTTCTAAAATAGTATCCAAATCCAGAGAATCTCTAATCTGACTTGCCAAACGGTTGATCAGTTGTTCCTGGCGAGCTAATTCTCGCAATTGTTCTTCCGACTTGCTTAAAGCTAGTTCTGCCCGCTTGCGATCGGTAATATCAACTGTAGTACCCACGATCCGATAAATTTTAGCATCTCGATCGCTCAACGGCGTTAGGGTAGTCAGAAACCAACTATCGCTCCCACGAAAATCAATACACTCTTCGTAATTAATCGTACTTTCGGTCTCCAAACAATTCATGTAATTTTGAAACAATGTAAGCCCCTGGGTCGGACCAAACATTTCCACGGGGGTTTTACCGAAAACTTCGCCTGTACTCATATTAGTGACGCGCTCGCAGGCTGGATTCCAGCCGACGTAGCGAAAATCGCCCTCTGGGGTAACATCCAAAACAAAAATAGCCTGTTCCGTACCGTCGTAGATACTGCGTAAAAACTCCTCTCGTTCTTGGAGGGCGATTTCGGCTTCTTTGCGGTCGGTGATATCCATTGCCGCCCCAAATAGTCTCTGGACTTGTCTGGTGTCGTTGCGTTCTGCTTCTCCCCAAGCGACCATGTACCTCATTTCTCCGGTGGGACGATTGATGCGCAGGTCTATTTTATAGGGGGTTCCGTTTGCGATCGCCTTGTCTATGGCCCGTTGCAACATTTCTCTGTCCGGGGGATAAATCAGTTCTATCAGTTTCTCAAAGGTTGGTGTTTCTGGAACTTCTACCTCGAAGATGCGGAATAGTTCCTCAGACCAAGTAACGGTTTGGGTTGCGACATCTAATTCCCAATTGCCGATGCGAGCGAGTCGTTGGGCTTCCTCTAACTGGCGGGTGGTTTGGCGCAGTGCTTCTTCGGCTCGTTTGCGCTCTGTGATGTCGCGAGTAATAGTTGCCAAGGCAAAAGGTTGACCGGTTTCGGGGTCGCTGAGGGTGAAAAGAGTCCAATAGACGTAGATGGCCTCCCCGGTCTTAAAGTGCCCAAAGCGAAGGTCGCTTTCCGCTCGTCCCTCAGCCATGACTTTCGGCAGCAACACTTCCGAAAGGTAAGGGCGGTCTTCCGGCCAGCAACAGTCGAGAAGATCGATCTGCTTCACCTCTTCCATCCCCGATAATCCTACCATTTTTTGACCTGCTTCGTTGAGATAAAGGGGGTTGCCTTCGAGATCGCTGATGCCGATAAATTCCGAACTCCTATCTATGAGGGTGATAAATTTTTGTTGTTCCCGTTCGGCAAGGAAGCGATCGCTTATATCGGCTATGGCTCCGATATAGCCGACCCCCTGACCGTCTTCTCCTACCTCGGCCATTACCTGGATCGTTACCCAGATAATTTTACCATCCGCTCCCACCAAGCGATACTCGGTAGTAAATTGCCGCTGACCTATTATGGCTCCATACCATTCTGTAAAGACTCGCTCGCGATCGTCTGGATGTAAAGCGTAAATCCAACCTTGTCCGAGAGCTTTTTCGACGCTCAATCCCGTTATTTCGCTCCAGCGATCGTTGATATAGGTGCAATTTCCCCTAGGATCCGTTTGGAAGATACAAATGGGAGAAGTTTCGATTAAGGTTTGATACCGACGCTGGCTCTCTCGCAAAGCTACTTCTGCTAGTTTGCGTTCGGTAATATCGGCACAGATACAAATTAGTTGCTCGTCGTTACTTACAGTCAGAGAAATCTCCTGAGTAAAGGTTCTGCCATCTCGCTTTTTGCCGATTGCTTCTCCCTTCCACTGTCCCTGTCGCTCCAAGGTTGGAAATACTTCGCTTTCGAGTCTATTTATTTCCTCGGGGTAGTAAAGCTCCCGCCAGCTTTTCCCCAGAAGTTCCTCGGCATGGCTGTAGCCATATATGCTGAAATGAGCTTTATTTATATAAGTAAACTCGCTCTTTTCGTTCAGGATCGCAATGCCTACGGTAGCAGCTTCAATAACTGTTAGCTGACGTTGGGCTCTTTCTTCTGTTTGTTTCCTCTCGGTTATATCTTGAATATAGCCGTAAAAGACCGTATCGCCGTTAGGCTGCAGTTCCGGTCGAGAAGTGCCAGATAACCACTTGAGCTTGCCAGAAGAGGTATAAATGCGCCATTCCATTTTCCAAGGTTGGAGAGTTTGAGCGCTGGCGATCAGCGTCGATCGCAAAGTATCGATTTCATCGGGATGAACTAATGCCCACATCAGTGTCATATTTTCTAACACTGCTTGTGGTTCTAATTCGTAGATTTCTCGACAACCGGGACTAATATAGGATAGATCGTCGGAACCATCGGGACGCTGCACATATTCAAATAATACTCCTGGCACGTTGGCTGCCAGTTTTTGCAAGCGACCTTCTTCGCAGAGGGCAGTTGAGGATGAAGAATTGGACTGGCCTCTTGGGTTGGGATGAATTGGGGGGGTGGAGTTGTGGGCGGTGGGCATTGGTAATTTTGGGTAGTTAGATATCTGGCCTCTTCCTCGTCTCCTGTATTGCAGGGACTTTTCCACATGATAACTTGATGGACGGGGTGCATTTGGCCTATGCTTATTACCTCGTACTGATGACGGTTACTCAGAACCATCGCGAGTACTCAAAAAAGCATCAAAATATGACGAGTATCCGCTCGATCGCCTGATTTTTGCCTTAAGCAGTCGTGCAAAATCATTTTTGTTCAAAAATTCGATCGCGGATAGCGCTTGTATTAAGCGTAATTCGCCACCCTGACGAACGTCCGACAATTATTAATTATTAATTATTAATTATTAATTACTTAGATACACCCCTGGAACTATTTTCATTTTGCCACCATGTCTCGTATTATCACCTACAGCCCTGCTTACACTCTGGTCCCGACTTACGAATGTTTTAACCGTTGCAGCTATTGTAATTTTCGGGCCAACCCTGGGGAAAGCCCCTGGCTGACTTTGCCGGAGGCTGCTAAACGACTGTTGCCGCTTCAGACTCAGGGGGCCATCGAAATTCTCATCCTCAGCGGCGAAGTTCATCCAGATAGTCCCAGGCGATCGCTCTGGTTCCAGCATCTTTACGATTTATGTCAGTTGGCCCTATCCCTGGGATTTTTGCCTCACACTAATGCGGGGCCTCTGAGGAATGAGGAAATGGCGAGATTAAAAGAGGTCAACGTTTCCATGGGTCTGATGTTGGAACAGATCGCTCCCCAACTCCTCGAAACAGTTCACAAACGCGCCCCCAGCAAAAACCCGCAACTGCGACGGCAACAGTTGGAATGGGCGGGAGAGTTGCAGATTCCTTTTACTACTGGTTTGCTTTTGGGTATTGGGGAGACGGTGGCTGACTGGCGTTCGACTTTGGCGGTTATTGCCGAGGTGCAGGAACGGTGGGGCCATATTCAGGAGGTTATTATTCAGCCCTATAGTTCGGGCAGCCGGCAGCTATGGGAGGGGGAGACTTTCGATCTGGGGTCGTTGCCAGAGGCGGTGGCTATGGCACGAGAAATGCTGCCGCCAACTATTACTTTGCAGATTCCTCCGAATTTAGTGGCTTTACCAGAGATTCTGTTTGCTTGTTTGGAAGCGGGGGCTAGGGATTTAGGGGGCATCGGGCCTCGCGATGAGGTTAATCCCGATTATCCCCATCCCCACGATCGAGCTTTAGAGAAACTGCTGGCCTCCGCTGGATGGGAGTTGCTGCCTCGGTTGCCGGTTTATCGTCAATATGACCGTTGGTTATCGCCGCGTCTGGGGGATCTTGTCAAAGATTGGCGGGTGAAATTGGCGGGTGCATGGGGGTAGAACGCTATGATTCAGTGGTTAGTTGTTAGTTGGAATTTGCAGATTTTTACTTCGATGAGATGCTCCCAAATTGGCTTAATATCCTTTAACGGAGCGATCGCTTGCTAAACCGCAACTGACCCATTGGACTTTGGTGGTAAAACTGCCATCGGCGTAGAGACTGAGGATGCGAAAGCCAGGCGGTTTTTTGTCTATAGCAAATTTGGGGTTGTGGCGTTCGAACTGGATGCAGGTGGAGGGAGTCCCAAGATAGCGAACGCCGCCTCGCTGTCGGTCTAGTTCTTGATGGATGTGGCCGCAGAGAACGATTTTGATTTGGGGATGGCGATCGACTATCTCTAATAATGCTTCTGGGTTGTGGAGAGTAATCTCGTCCATCCACTGGGAACCGATGGGGATGGGGGCGTGGTGGAGGCCGATTAATGTAGGGCTAAAGGCTGTTTGCCCAAGTTCCGAGTCCAGCCATTCCAGGCTTTCGGCGGAAAGTAGGCCTTCTACCCTGCCCGGAACGTTGGTAGAAAGCAGCAAAAACTGCCAGCCGCCCATGTGAAAAGACTTTGCGGAAGAAATAGTAGGGCCGTTCAAGGCCGCCTCCATTACTGAAGGGTTGTCATGGTTCCCCGGCAGCCAATAAGTGGGAAGATATAAGGGATTTACCAGAGATGCGAGGCGATGATAAGATGCCGGAGTTTCGTCTTGGGAGAGGTCTCCAGTCAGCAGCAGGACATCGGCCCCCGGCTGTAACTGTTCGAGTCTGTCTGCTACTGCCTCCAAAGATTTAGCTGTGGGGATGCCGTAAATTTGGCCGTCGGAGTTCGCGAATAGATGGGTGTCGGTTATTTGGGCAACTACAAGGGGGTTTCTGGAAGTCATGGCCGCCAATTGGATTTATCTTCTGGGCTAATGGCTGAAATTTTATCGCAATTTTCCCGATCGCCCCTTGACAAAATCCGGGAGTAAGGTTTAGGATAAGAATTTATATGGGTAGCGGCGGCATAGCCAAGTGGTAAGGCAAGGGTCTGCAAAATCCTCATCCCCCAGTTCGAATCTGGGTGCCGCCTTTTTAGATGTTAGAAAAGCAGGATGCGTTTCAGCGCATCCTGCTTTTTTTGCGATTTTTTATATATAAAACAGAAATGGGGGTTGAACCCCTCTTTCTTTCCAATTCCAAGGGAACCCAAAACTTGACAAAATAACAAAAAGGTAGTAAAAGATTATTTGCGCCTAATAGTAAATTAATTTCCAGTGTGAGGAAAACGCCATGCCCAGACCAGGACGTGTCAAACAAGCTTTTATAACCTCAGTGGCGATCGCTTCTGGCATAGCCATCGTTCAAAGCATAACTATGTTAACCTCTCTTGCAAGTCGTCCTAAATTTTACTCCCTGGAGGAACTCTACGAAGTCCGCGAAGAGATTATTGCCGAAATCGAAAACCCGGAAGAAACATCGCCACCGGACTTTTTTACTACAACCTTTCTCTCTGGGTCTCCAAAAGGACCGGATCCCGGACTCATCCAAGAGTTACAAGAAATAGAAGCTCAAATTCTGATAGAACATAGGGCGGAGGATAACTGGTATCAAGCTTTAACCCTGGGAGGGAAAGCAGCAGAAATAGGTCTGGTACGAAACCCCACCGTGGCATCCCGCCAGGAAGAAAAATATCTCTGGCAAAAGGCGATCGAGAACCTCGAAGCAATTCCCCCAGATTCCCTCCAGGCAGAGGAAACCGCCCGAAAAATTCAAGACTATAAAGAAAGCTTAGGTCACGCAACCTACCAATTGCGGCAAGTTCAGGCAAATCTACTAGAAGAAATTCGTAAAGAAAGCGGTTTATCCAAATATGCCACCATCGTTATTTGCAACCTCCAGCGTCGCTGCATGAGTCTGCGCGGCGACGAACCCCCCGCCAGTCCGGCAAGTTTAATCAAAGTGCCCGTCGCCGTTGCTTTAATGCACAAACTCTCGGAGGAAAATATTAGTATAGACGAAGAAGTTCTGGTCGAACGGGCCAACTTCACGGAAGATGCTTCAGAAATTCGAGTCCGCAGGCGCTACCCTCTCAAAACTATCGTCGGTGAAACCATCGCCCGCAGCAGCAACATCGGCACCAATCAATTAATCGATTATGTCGGTCGGGATTATATCAATCAAGTTTTGGAAGATGGCGGCTACGAGGTGACTCGGGTTAATTACAAATTAATCGGCAACCGCATCAAACCGAAAAATATGGGCAGGAAAGCCAACCGCATTACTAGCGCCGAACTTACGGAAATGATGGTGCAGATCTATAACGGCGAACACCCTGGATCGGATGTGTTAATGGAAGCTTTGGCGGACCAGAAGGATCGCCTCCTGGGATATGCGGGTTTAGAAGAGTTGAAGGATGCCGAGTGGTTGGGTGAAAAAACTGGGGAAAATTCTAAGGCAATGGGAACTACTCTAGCGATGAATATTGGCGGTCAGGTTTATATAGTTACGGTAACGGACAATCGCGGCGGTCGCGACCCGCAAATTCGTAATTGCGTTCGGGCGATCGCCGATTACATTATTAACAAAGGTTCTCTTTAAACAATTAACAATTAATAATTAACAATTAACAATTGTTAATTGTTAATTACTTAAAATCTGTAATGGTTTGTCGATAAACGTCGGGCAAACCAGTATCGAAACATTTACCCTTGACAACATATCCAGTCACGCCATTTTCCTCCCGCAATCTTTCCAAACAAGTTGTTAGCTGAAATTCGCCTTTTTCTCGAAAATTATTATTAATATTTTCCTCCAAATAAGCAAAAATAATTGGTTCTAAAACGTAGGTTCCAAAAATGGATAAAAACTCATCCTCTGCCATCCCTTCCGTATGGAGATGCTGGCGGGCGTAATTAATATCTGGTTTCTCGTGGATTTTGCTGGCAGCAACTATCCCCTCGGATTCTAAATTACCGCTAACGCATCCATAATGATGAATCTCGGAACCAGATACGACCCTTAAGCCGATAACGCTTTGGTTTTTTTGTTCGTAAATTTGCAACATCTGACCGACACAATTGGTTTCTATTTCCGAGGAATAAAGGTGGTCGCCTAATAATAATAAAAACGGTTCGTCGTTCGCCCATTCCTTCGCGCAATAAACTCCGTGACCGTAACCTTCTTGTACTTCTTGGATTATAAAAGTAATTTTATTGCCTAAGTTTTTGAGGTATTGACAATATTCTTGATTTGCTGGGGAGAGTTTTTCATAATAACTAGGAGTCGAGTTAAAGAAATCGCTAAAAATGGCGCGATCGCTCTTCTGTACCACTATCCCCACTTCTTCGATACCGCCCCTTATGGCTTCTTCGACAATGGCTAAAATTATCGGTTTAGCGCGACCGTCCCGATCTATTATGGGGAATAATTCCTTTTTTACTGCCTTGCTGGCGGGGAACATTCGCGTCCCGAAACCGGCGGCGGGAATTACGGCTTTGCGAACTTTTTGTCTTGCTTGAGTCATTTTTCTTTTAATAAGATAGCATTATAAACTTTTTGGTAGTGCTAGAGATGTAGTGGCTGTTCGTAGCGATCGCGTCGGTCGGATTGAAAACAAGTCCCATATAAATCGCGCTTTGCGATTACTGCGAACAAGCTTTTGGTTCATTTCATATTGGGTGGGATGATGTTTGACGCTAGGGTAAATTCCGCGATCGCGCCCCGACGATAACCCCCCGCCAAATCGCTATCTTCGTCCAACAGGCAAAGACCACCTGGAAGGAAAAGTTTCATTTTGGAACGTTGTTAAGATACTTCCAAAAATTCTTTCCTCCAAGAATACTATAGTATTGTTGGGTTGCGCTACGCTCCACCCAACCTACTAGCACTCCAAGAATACTATTCTATTGTTGGGTTGCGCTACGCTCCACCCAAGCTACAGGAAGGAAAAGTTTCATTTTGGAACGTTGTTAGTTCTTAATTGGAACGTAGAACAGGCATCTTGCCTGTTCTACCAAATTAATTCGGCGCTGTAGCCGCTCTTTGTTTGGCGACGTTGAGATTGTTTTGATATTCTTGAACCTTCTGTTGGGCCGTTTGATAATTGGGGTTATCTTGCGGTACTTCCTTCATCAAATCGATCGCCCTCTGCCACTCGTTCGCCACTTCGTTCCACTCTGCCCTAGTTTGAGCGGTACCTGCTTTAACCGCAGCGCCATAAGCTGTAGTGCGTGCATTAGTCCAAGTTTCTTCCCCCGGCGGCTGTTCTGGAGAGGGAGAAGGAGAAGCAGAGCCTTGAGCCGGGGCTGTTTCCTCTGGAGATGGCGATGGTTCGGGAGATTCTACAGCATCGGGAGTGGCGGTGTCTGCTTCGGAACCTCCCAGGAATGGCAACCGAAATATCCCTGCAAAGTGGAGAATGGCTAAAACTACCAGGGGCAGCAAGATAAGAGGCAAAATGATTGCCAAAATAGGGAGCTTTTTCTTTGCCGGTTTGGAAGTTGCAGCATCATCATCATCATCATCATATTCTCCCTCATCAAAGTCAACCGGGGAGTCATCATCAAAGTTCGATCGCGAGTCAAAGTCAACCTGGGAGTCATCATCAAAGTCCGAGCCAGAGCCATCATCAAAGTCTGCCTGGCTACCCCCATCGTCCCCATCATAGAATAGCTCTTCTTCATCTTCAGAGAAATCATCTGGGGGCTCTGTCTGATAATCTTCCGGTACTTCTAGGGCTGTCTCAGCTTCATCCGTGGCGTAGAGGGGATCTTCTTCTGCTATTGGCTGCCCCATAGCAGACCCAGTAGCAGGGATCGTCTCTTCTGGGTTTCCCAAGATAATGTCTTCTTGCCAGACAGGGGATGTTGTGCCCGTGGGAACGCCGCAGACGGTTACGGTGTGAATTGATTCTACTCCCAGTTTCTCCATCCCATTGCGGATGAATTGCACGAGGACTTCTTTTTGGTTGGCAACTTGTCCCGACTCCAGAGTGACTTCCAGAGAGTTATTCGACCGGACGACGTAAACCTTGATGCCTTTTTTTGCGAGCGAACGATTGATAATTTGGGAAATTATTTTGGGGTCGCCCTCTTTTGCAAGTTCGAGCAGGTTCTTTGATTGCATGGCTAGAGTTTTTTTATTAGGTAGAAGGGTAATAGTTAATTTTACGGATTAATAATAAGCTATGGATTACAATTTTTTACTGCTGGGCTCCATCTCCAGAATAGACGAATTGCAGAAGTCTGTCCTAGGGAACGCTTAACCGGAAGGCAATAGATTTCGATTACAAATAGACCCAAAAAGATTTTATCTTGACAATTGCCGCGAGGTCTAATGTAATTACCATTACTCATACTCAGAACGACTACTCATAGCATTCGTATTCTTGGATTGGGAGCCATATTTAAGAACAGTCTTTTTGCCAAAACTCGATGCACCCCACTACTTTAGCTCGATTTGGCCGTGCTTTATAGAATCGGTTTCCTATTTAACAAATAAACGGCAAAGCTCGATCGCTTTAGTTTGCAACATGGCTGTTTCTTCCGCTCCTTTTTTGAGACTCCATTCTAACTCTAATAATAAAGGTAAGGCTTTTTGTAATTTGGCCAAGGATAGGGATTGGACTTCTTTACGCAAAAAGTAGATCCTTTTGGGATTTGCTATTTCAGCGGCCTTGGCGATCGCCTTTTCGTCCCGTTCCCCGGTTTCGATCGCTAATTTTACCCACAACCAGGTTCTAAATTGACCCACTAAAGTCGCCACTATTTTCAAAGCCGGTTCGTTGTGGCCGATCAAATCTGCCACTAACTCCAGGGCCAGAGAAGTTTTTCCTTCTCTAATAGCGGATGCGAGCTTTAAACTATTTTGGGTGTTGGATTGGACTAAGGCAGCGATCGCCTCTACATCTATAGGCTTGTTGCTTCCTTTAACATAAAGTTCTAATTTTGTCAATTCGCTGTAAATAAGTCTGGTATCGTTGCCGACAGACTCGGCCAAAAGTTGGACGGCAGTATTAGTCAGTTTCACCCCTAGTTCCCGAGCAACCTCTTTAACTCGTTGTTCGAGGAGTTCCGTCTTCCAAGGAGGAATAGGAGAAAACTCCCGAACTTGAGCGGCCATTTTTTTGATTAACTTAGTGGATTTGAGCCGTCCGTCGGGTTTCTTGGGAGCAGTCAGTAACAATAGAGACGAATCGGGAATCTGAGGTAGGGTACGTTCTAACTCAGTCAATAGATCTGAGGAACAATGCTGAGTTATAGTTGTATCAACTAACCAGACAAAACGACTGCCAGAACCAAATGGCGGAGTCATGGCCTGATTTAGTCCGGCGAGGACCGCATCAGGTTTATCGGACGCAATTTTGTCATAGTTAAAACTGGCCCATGGGGGGTCGAGGACGGATTTGCGCAAGGCATCAACAGCCCGCGTCATGGAAAATTCGTCTTCCCCAAAGAAAAAGTATGTAGGCATTAGCGAGAGGCGAGGAACGATTGGACGATAACTATCAAAACTACGTTAATCGGGTGGCTGGTTTGACCCAGGCGGAGACTTACAAGTCTCAATTTGAATACATACTTGAGTCTCCCAAGTTTAAACGATTGCCAAATGGCCAGGTAGAGGCCGCAGCTTTTCCTGGATATTCGGTGGTGACGCCCCCAGGAAAAGAAGATAGCGAAAATGCAAGTTTATACGAAAATTTGCAGCAGTGCCAAAAACAATTATTGGAGCTGCTGGATGAAGGTATGATGGTGCCGATACCAGCAGAGACCTTCCATATTACCTTAGCGGATTTAATCTGGGAAAATGCTTTCGTGGATGCTGCGAAGCAAAATCCAGATTTCGAGCAGCAATTACGATCGCGCATTGGGGAGAGCTTTTCGGGATGCCAACCTGCATTAAAATATGGCCCTCAAATTCGGTGGCAGGTTTTAGGGATCATGATGAGAGCTAGATCCTTGGCTGTTTGTTTGCTGCCGCGAGACGAAAGTTCTTACGACCAGATTTTACAAATACGTCGAGGAATTTATCAAAATTCGGATCTAATTGCTCTGGGAATAGAACAACAATATAATTTGACGGCTCATATTACTTTGGGCTATTTTACTAAGTCACCAGAGAAACTGGATGGCGATCGCTTTGCTGAGGGTCTAGAAGAAATCAATAACCAATGGTTAGACACTCCCCAAGAATTGTGGATACATCGTCTGGAACTGCGTAAGTTTGACGATATGACCCACTTTTACCGCGAACCTGATTGGCCCGTATTGGAATTGTAACTGATGGGACAGGCTTTTTGCCTGTCCTTGATTCTCGTTTTTCTATGACTTTAGCTATCCATCCCATTCTTAAAGAAAGCTTTGCTATCATCGACTCAGAAATTGGGGAACATGATTTTAACCCCCGAGAATATGCCATTGTCCGACGGGCAATTCATTCGACGGCAGATTTTGAGTTTGCTCGATTATTGAAATTTAGTCCCACTGCGATAGAAAGGGCGATCGCTGCGATTAAAAATGGAGGGGCGATCGTTACTGACGTGACGATGATAAAACAAGGAATTACTTCCACGGCAGCCCAAACTTTTAAAAATCCTCTCATCTCTGCGGTAGAAGCGGCATCGGTTGCTCTTCCGGGTAAAACTAGGACGGAAACCGGTTTATTAAAAGTCGCTAAGGAATATCCAGAGGCAATTTTCGCGATCGGCAATGCCCCCACTGCTTTATTAGCTCTTTGTTCTCTCATCCGAGAATCGTCTATAAAACCAACTATGGTTATCGGGGCGACGGTGGGATTTGTTTCTGTGGTAGAGTCGAAGGCTGTTCTGGCAGAAACTCCAGTACCGCAAATTCAGGTTGAGGGTAGAAAGGGCGGTTCCCCAGTAACGGCAGCTATTATTAATGCCCTCATTACTCTGGCATGGGAGGAGCATTTTCCCAATTAATAATTAATAATTAATAATTAATAGACCTCTTGCAAAAGTAAAAAGAAAATCGTTTTTCGTTCCTTTTTCCTTCAAAACTCTTCCCTGTTGCCTGTTGCCTGTTGCCTGTTGCCTGCTTCTGCAAGAAGTCTAATAATTAAGCGGATAACAGGCATCTTGCCTGTTCTACGTTCCAACTAACAACTAACAACTAACAACTAACAACTAACAATTAAGCGGATAACAGGCATTCCGGCCTGTTCTACAAACAATTGACAGTAAATATTATTGGTATTGGTTTAGATGGCGCTGCCGGCTTAAGTTCGTCGGTTAGGCAAATTGTAGAAGGGGCGACGCTGCTGGTAGGGAGCGATCGCCATTTGAGCTATTTTCCAGAAATCGGAACGCCGCGAGTGGTTCTGGGGAATTTCCTAGACGCGATCGCTCAGATAAAACGAAATTTAACTTATCCCAATAACTTCATCGTTGTTTTAGTTTCTGGAGACCCCCTCTATTATGGTTTGGGCAGATTGTTGGTAAAGGAACTGCCCTGGGAAGAATTGCAATT
>JAXHVR010000096.1:19486-21107 GCA_034189005.1 Cyanobacteriota bacterium
AGATAAAACGAAATTTAACTTATCCCAATAACTTCATCGTTGTTTTAGTTTCTGGAGACCCCCTCTATTATGGTTTGGGCAGATTGTTGGTAAAGGAACTGCCCTGGGAAGAATTGCAATTTTACCCCCATATCAGTTCGGTCCAGTTGGCGTTTAATCGCCTCAAAGTGCCGTGGCAAGATGCTAAAGTAATCAGCGTTCACGGTCGCGCTACGGACGAACTGACGAAAACTCTCCAACAGGGGGCAGAAAAAATTGCCGTGTTGACGGATAATAATAACTCTCCAGGAGCGATCGCTCGCTTGCTCTTGGGACTAGATTTGCCGACGGACTATCAATTTTGGGTGTGCGAAAATCTCGGCGGGGCTGAGGAACGGGTACAGCTTTGGTGGCCGGAAGATGCCGACAAACAAACTTTTTCGCCGTTGAACGTAGTGGTACTGTTGCGCGAGAGCAAAACCGAGGGGCGAGGTTTCGATTTAGCTAATTTGCCATTGTTGGGGTTGCCCGATAGCAGCTTTTTGAGTTACGACGATCGCCCCGGTTTGATGACTAAGCGGGAAGTGCGGCTGTTGGTTTTAGGCGAATTAGCTTTGCAACCGGGGCAGGTTGTGTGGGATATCGGCGCGGGGACCGGTTCGGTTTCTATCGAGATTGCCCGTTTGTGCCCGGACTCGACTGTATATGCGATCGAAAAAACCGCTACGGGCAGTTCTTTAATTGAAGACAACGCCAACAGGTTCCAGGTGACTAATATAGTTTCTATTAATGGCAGCGCCCCGGATATTTTACATCGGTTGCGTTCTCCCGATCGCGTCTTTGTCGGGGGAAGTAGCGGTAAGGTCAGAAGTATTTTAAGCGCCTGTAGCATTCGGATGAGTTCGGGGGGAATTATAGTTTTAGCCTTTGCGACGATGGAACATTTGAGCGCCGCTGTATCTTGGGTGGAAGACCGCAAGAACGGCGATCGGGCTTGGAGTTATCGGCTTTTACAGGTACAGTTATCCCGTTCCGTTCCAGTGGCGGGGTTGACTCGGTTTGCCCCTTTAAATCCGGTTACGATTATGAGTATTAATTATAGCGGGTAATTAACATTTTCATGGGTTAACAATTTCCCAATTAATAATTATACTCAAAGTGGGAAATAATTGCGTTTTTAGGAATGCGATCCGTGCTGTCCGGGTGGGGAGATTCCCAAAAGTTAAATTCAACCAATCAGTTTCCCCCCACCCGGAACCATCCCCCCACACTCTGCTTGCAAAGGGCATTTTTTACCCGTGGGGAGTATTAATAAAAAGCAAGTCCCTCGGATATCGCCTCTTTTATCCCAACCAGATGCTAATATCATTTTCCCAATGAATAAGTTCCCAATTTACAATTGGATCGAATGCGTAAAAGCATTGATTTTACAGGCATTGCCTTTTTTTACCTCTTGTTTTTATGCAAAGATAGTTAACCTTTTAACATTCTCAATTTCACTCCCGAACATACTCCCAACCAAGTCGCGTCGGCTGTTGGTAAATGCGTTTGAGAGTATTAATATCCCTAGCAGAAATTGGGGGCGGGGAGCCCACTTGGGAATAATACATAACATCCCTTTCCTCTTCGCTGTGACCCCAAA
>JAXHVR010000097.1:0-5358 GCA_034189005.1 Cyanobacteriota bacterium
TCTTTATGCTTTATGGACATTCAACAGATATTGGAGTTGGCTGACGAGCTAATCTCCGACTCTACTGGTTAGGGTTTGGACTATTGGCAAAAGATTATTCTCGAAGGTACTCTCAACGGTAAAACATACAGTAATATCGCCGACGAAACTCATGCTAGCGAAAGTCACGTTAGGTTTGTCGGCGCTAAATTATGGAAGACTTTATCGAAGATACTGGGGGAACATATTACTAAAGCAAATTTAAAAGCAATATTAGAGAATGGAAAAGTTTATACGTCAATTGCTAGAGATAACGTAGCAAATTACAACATTAACATTTGTTCGTCAAAACCTCGCCCCTCACCAAGCCCCCAGCAGCAAGCAACCCCTACTCAAACTATTATCGATTTAGACAAAGCGCCGGAAATTATCAATTTTTACGGACGCTACGAAGAACTATCTATTTTATCGGAATGGGTCGTAAGCGATCGCCTCCCCCTCATCTCCCTTGTCGGCCTTAGCGGTATTGGTAAAACTACTCTCGCCCTGCGCTTAATCGACCGAATAAAAACTCATTTTAATTGCATCATTTATCGCTCCCTCCGCTTCTCTCCCAGCTTAAAAACAACCATTACTAATCTCCTGGAAACTTTATCCCCAGAAACAAAACCTTCTGAGGAAATCGAAACTCTACTTAACCAACTCATCAAAAAAATGCAAGCTTCTCGCTGCCTTATCGTCCTCGACGACCTGCATAAATTATTTGAAAAAGGGAAACTGGCAGGTCAATACGCATCGGGTTATGAAGATTACGAGCAGTTTTTTGAACTATTTGCCAGGGCAGACAGTAACAGTTGTTTGTTGGTAGTTAGTCGGGAGAAACTTAGAGAAATAGATCGATTAGAAAACCCTAATAATTTAGGGCGATCGCTTGTTTTAAGCGGTTTGGGCGAGGGGGCAAAAGGGATTTTGCTGCATCGCGATTTGCGGGATGAAGAATCTTGGCAAAAATTAATCGATAATTATCTCGGAAATCCCCGTTGGTTGGAAATGACGGCGGCAACTATCCAAGATTTATTAGGCGGAAAAGTAAAAGAATTTATCGAATATGAAACTCTAATTTTGCCGGAAACGTTACAAGCAGAATTAGACCGAGAGTTTCAGAGATTCTCCTCAGTGGAAAGAGAAATAATCGAGCTGGTTGCTGGGGAAAATGGGGCGATCGCTCTCGGTCAAATTATCGGTAAATTACAGCTTTCCGTTGGGGAAGTCTTTAATGCCATTCAATCTCTAAAAAGGCGATTTTTGTTAAATAGCATCCAGCAGGATAATTTGACTTTATTTGTTCTTAATCCCGTCTGGAAGCAGTATGGTTTGACTCCATAAGTTTGGTAGTTCGTAGCGATCGCTTTATAGCAATCCGTGCGGAGGTCGTGAAAAATTCGGGGTCCAGAAACCGGGTTTCTTTGAGAAACCGGGTTTCTTTGGTGTCACGATGGCTAACGGATTGCTATAGCAATTTCAAATAACCTTTATAAAAATCGCTAAAGCGATTGCTACGAACAAGGGGCCAATTTCTGGCCAGAAAAAGTCCCGTTTAGAGCGATCGCCAATCTGTTGCTATATTGGCAATAGAAAAGAAATCCTTTGCTCGACCATTTAAGGGGTTATGGGCCATGCCAGACGATTTGAGTTTAGTGGGGAACGATCGCGAGGGGGCGATCGCCGCCATCAGCGAGTTAATTTATGAAACTCTAGTTTCTATCCAAAAGCAGCATCCCTACTGGTTGACCCAACAGTACAGGCGCACTGCTTGGGGCATACCTCAATATCGCTCTGTCTTGACTGAGAAATTAACAAAAGAGTTTAGTCAAATTGAAGACGATGGAGAATTGTTGCAAAAGGTTAAAAATCATTTACAAATTATTCTAGTCCCCGAGTTTGTTAATTCTCCAGAATACAAAACTTTAATTGCTGAAATAAATCGTCTGATTAACCCCCAAATTGCGGATAGAAATCTTATTAATTCTCTCCTCGAAGAAACATCGCAAAATGGAGTCGAAGCACCCGTTATAGGAATTGCTGTATTGCTTCTGGATGTCGAAAATTTACAGCTAGATTTAAAGACGGAAAAATTCCTCGAAAACGTCTGCACCTATCCCATACAAATTAAAGTAGCTTTTGCTAATTGGCGGAGTATGGGTAAGAAAGACCTCGAATTTCACCAACGGGGCTATCAATTGATTCATGTGCCGGCGGGAAAAGACAGTGCCGATTTAAAAATGGCTACCGTAGGAGCTTCTATTTTCGTACATTATCCTACGGCGAAAGAAGTTTTAGTTTGTTCTAGCGATCGCGCTCTAATTCATCTCGGCAATACCCTTCAATCTCATGGTTTAACTGTTTATCAAGTCCGCAAAGAGCTTCAGAAAATAATTGTTTTAAACAGTCAAACTGGGGAATCAAAAACTCACGCGATCGGCTCTAAAGTCGCATTTCCTTCCGTGGAAGAATTTATCGTACAATTGCAACAGTTAATTAAACAGGAAATACGCGGGACTGGAATTCAGTGGATTAGTTTAGATAGAATTTCTGCTTTATATCAAGAAACTTACAATTTCACTCTTGACGAAGTGGTTTCGGTTTATTTTCCTGGTTCTCCTACCAGTTCTATTTTTGTTAACCATCCAGCTAACTTTGCCCTCCACCAACCAGATGAAAATGCTCCCGTTTATGTCACTATATTTGAGTTGGAAAAAAACCGAAAATTGGGCAAACAATATCCAGAGCTAACGGGAAATATCTCCGAAGTTAATTCTGTGGAAAAGATGGATATAGTTTTAGTGAAAATTATCAATAAGTTAACCAAAAAGTCGAAGAATACTTACGTTTTAACCTCTAATGTTGCTTCAGAATTTAAGAGAATATATGGCAAACCTATTACAGAAGTTATTAAGCAGATTTCTTCTAAGAAGAAAATTGCTGATTTTTTGCCTTTATGTAGTAGTTTGAGAATGAATAAAGCCCAGAACGGTCAAATAAAAGTTGCAGTAATTGAACCTAGTTCGTAGCGATCGCTTTAGGCATTTAAAGTCCAATATAAATCGCTAAAGCGATTACTACAAGCAAAGAGTGCTACAGGGAAAAGAGGTTTTCAGCAAATTTTTTGTAGGTTGGGTGGAGCGATAGCGCAACCCAACATCTTCGAGCGCAAAACGAAGACTCCTAATGTTGGGTTTCGCTGCCGCTCCACCCAACCTACGAATGGTATTGTTTATTTTTGCTAAAGCGATTGCTACAAGCAGGTCCAATATAAATCGCTAAAGCGATTACTACAAGCAGGCAAAACAACACCCAATCGAAGATTATTTAGGATCTTCTTCGGGGAAACGAAAAATATCATCGTCTCCTAGATGTTCTCCATTTTGGATTTCAATCATTACCAGGGGGATTACTCCTGGATTTTCTACTCGATGGCGAGTGCTTGCTGGAACGTAAGTTGATTGTTTTTGCATCAAAATATGTTCCTTATCGTCGCAGATAACTTTCGCGGTGCCAGAAACCACGATCCAATGTTCGCTGCGATGATAGTGCATTTGGGTGCTGATGTGGCTTTTGGGTTTGATCTCGATGCGACTGATCCGGTAACGAGGGCCTTCTTCGAGAACTGTGGCAGTGCCCCACGGCGGCGTCCTAGTAGAGCCATCACCATAGACATCGGGAGAGTTTGGGCGCTCTTCTGTGGTTTGAGTCATAGCTTCTAATCGAGTTATAGAATTTTTACTTATTTCTAATATTTTATCATTCTTCCAAAGCGACAATAAGCAATTAATAATTAATAATTAATAATTAATAATTGTCGGACGTTCCGTTCTAGTGGCTATGAAGCGTTAATACAAGCGCCATCCGCAGGGAAATTTGTGAACAAAAATGCCCCATGGACGACTGCTTAGGTATTTAATCCCGAAGAGCGATCGCTACGAACATTTTTAGAAAAATTTAAGCTTCGAGCTATTGACAAAAATCGCTTTATCTGATATTAAATTTTGTTTTGACAAGCTATGCATCCCATGATATAGTCAAAGTTTTGCCAACCGATCGTTTTCGCTAAAAGGAGATTGAGACTATGGCCCGTATGTATTACGACCAGGATGCCAACTTAGACCTATTAACCAACAAAACTATTGCCATTATCGGCTATGGTTCCCAAGGTCACGCCCACGCCCTTAATTTAAAAGATAGCGGTCTGAAGGTAGTAGTGGGGCTTTATGAAGGGAGCAAATCAGCAGAAAAAGCTAAGTCAGCCGGTTTAACAGTTCATCCAGTAAGCAAAGCCGCCGAAGTAGCAGATTTAATCATGATTTTGCTGCCAGACGAAGTGCAAAAAACTGTCTATAAAAACGAAATCGAACCCTATCTAACAGAAGGGAAAGCCCTAGCTTGCGCCCACGGTTTTAACATTCACTTTTCCCAGATAGTGCCCCCTGCCAACGTGGATGTAATGATGGTAGCGCCGAAGGGACCGGGGCATTTAGTACGGAGGACTTACGAACAAGGAGAAGGAGTGCCCTGTTTGTTTGCAGTATATCAAGATGCGACCGGTCAGGCACGCGATCGCGCAATGGCTTATGCTAAAGGCATCGGCGGCACTCGCGCAGGAGTCCTAGAAACCAGTTTCCGAGAAGAAACCGAAACCGATCTCTTTGGGGAACAAGCGGTGTTGTGCGGCGGTTTGAGCGCCCTGATTAAAGCCGGCTTTGAAACCTTAATTGAGGCTGGCTATCAACCAGAGCTAGCGTACTTTGAATGCTTGCACGAAGTCAAGCTGATAGTTGACTTAGTGGTAGAAGGCGGTCTCGCCCAGATGCGCGACAGCATCTCCAATACGGCAGAATACGGAGACTACACTCGCGGACCTCGCATCGTCACGGACGAAACCCGCGCCGAAATGCGAAAAATCCTCAGCGAAATTCAATCAGGTCAGTTTGCCCGGGAGTTCGTCCTGGAAAATCAAGCAGGCAAACCAGGGTTTACGGCGATGCGCCGCCAAGAAGCAGAGCATCCAGTTGAAGAAGTGGGTAAAGATTTACGAGCGATGTTTAGCTGGTTGAAGAAAAAATAGGCTCATTGCTAACTGTTAACTGTTAACTGTTTGGGATACGACCCAACGATCCCCCCCTGCCCCCTTACAGGGGTAAGTTTTTTAGAATTGAGTGTGTCGGACACGGGGAAAGGGAGACACGGGGAAAGGGAGACACGGGGAAAGGGAGACACGGAGACGCGGAGACGCTCCGAAGGAATGTCCCCGCTTAAGCGCTTAAGCGCGTCACCGCGTCCCCCCTTCAAGAAAATCTAAAAAACTTACCCTTGCAAGCCCCC
>JAXHVR010000097.1:5458-21008 GCA_034189005.1 Cyanobacteriota bacterium
TAACAACTAACAACTAACAACTAACAACTAACAACTAACAACTAACAACCAACATTGAAATCAACTTTAAGGATTAGCTTGATTCTCTACTTCTTCGATCGCTTTTTCTGTACGTTGGTTAGTCTGCTTCGGTTTTAGCCACTCCGGCCATAAGCCTACGATAAATTCTCTACTTTTAAAACTAGCGTTTTGCATGGGTTCGGGGAAGAACTCCAAGCTGTCACCAACGATTATAAATGCCGCTGCTAAGAAAACCAAAGACCAAATTATTTTTTTTGGAGGCATAATAAATTCTAAGAATTGAGTACTGTAAACTGCTTCTATTATAGCTTGCCCAAAATACCAAAAAGTTTGCACCTTGTCAAATCCGACAAAATAGCCCTTCGTTAAATAATTCTCCAGTTTCTCTCTGGAGGAGAGAAACTGGAGACTGTTTTGATGGGAGAAAGGCAAAGAGGCGATGTTGCATCCGCAAGTCGCCCCGCGAAACGCCCCAGGATTTTGTTCAAAAAAGGAAGGAGACAGAAGAGCCGTGGGGAGGCTTAGAGCAGATGCTAATGCTTGTCTGTCTTTATGGCCAGGCGTGAAATTCCCGAGTCAAGAAAGGTCCATTTGAGGGACAAAGAGAATTTTTACTTCTTCAGAAGAATTGAAAATTCCAGCCAGAGCGTGGCATAATACGCTCTCAAGTTAAATGGCTGATAGGTTAGGCTAATTTCTTGCCATGCCATTGTCGTTTTCCCGCCGAACCTCATTCCCTAATAAAATGAACCGACAAGCATTAGTAGTAGGAATCAATCTTTATCCCCAACTAAAAGATAGCTCTAATAGACCGAAAAACCTCAGAAAACCTGCTGCAGATGCAGAGGCGATCGCTCAATTATTAGAAACCTACGGCAACTTTCAAGTAACGAGATTCCCAGCCATCGAAATCGACGATTCGCTGCAAATAGATGCCACGCCTAAAAGCACAAACGCTCAAACAACAGCCCTGAAAGAAGCTATTTCTAATTTATTTAATCCCGAAAATAACATACCAGATACCGCCTTATTATTCTTTGCCGGACGGGGTTTGCAAGAAGAAATAGGGGGAGTGACAGAAAGTTTTTTAGCCGCTAGCGATGCCAATTTGGAAAAAGGTAAATTGGGAGTATCTCTCAACTGGCTCGCTCGGCTTTTAGAAAAATCTAGAGCGCGCCAGCAAATAGTATGGCTCGACTGTTGCGATAGCGAAGCTTTACTGCAATTGTCTTTAGAGAAAAAAGCAACTTTTTCCGAAACTGACTCGGATAGATGTTCGATCGTGGCGGGAGTTCCAAGGGACTCTATTATAGAAAATAATGAGGAACATAGCCCCTTTACCAACAGCTTATTAGAAGCACTTTCCCCGGAAAACAATCTCAATAGATGCGCGACGAACTATAGCTTAGTAGATCATCTGAAAAAACAATTTACAACCTCAAAAGAACGACCTCTTTTCAATAATTCCGGCAGCGAAATTATCTTAACTGGAGAGTTAGAAAATTTAGAAATAGGCGTTGGGATAAGAGGAATTTGTCCTTATAAAGGGCTGGCTTCTTACGAATGCAACCAGATAGACCCGAAATATTTCTACGGACGCAAAAAACTAACTAATTTATTATTAGAAAAAGTCAGAACCAGTAACTTTCTGGCAGTAATAGGCTCCAGGGGTAGCGGCAAATCGAGCGCGGTCAATGCAGGGCTATTGCATCAATTAAAATTAGGGCAGCGGATTTCCGGCAGCGAAGGTTGGCCCATAGTTAAATTTCGACCCGGGGAACATCCCCTCAAAAGTTTGGCAGTGGCGCTGGCAGATTATCGCAGCGAAATTGCAGCTAGTGGGGGAGCAGTTAGAGCCAAAGCTCCAGAGTGGTTTGAGTCTGTAGCAGCTATGCCGGCGCGTCGTCCGCCTGGGCGGGGAAATAACAAGCGATCGCGTCCTATAGCAGGGCCCCCTCCACTTCCTCATAATCTCTTTTCGGGGGCGATTTCCACCCTGGAGGGTCAAAATCCCAACTCCAAACCAAGGACTGCCAAGAAGCGATCGCCCTCGGAATCTCTTCCTATTCCACCACCTTCAAACAAACAGCCGCTCCCAGGAAAAACTAATGGCTCCACCAATGGCTATTCGAGCAAAACTGACGTCGAAGCACGAGGGAAACCAGAAGTAGAAAATTACGCTCTGGTGAAAGAATTACTGATAAAGGAAGGAGGCGTTGGATTGCGAAAACTGCTGCAAACTCCCAAGGCAAGCCGGGTAGTGCTGGTAGTAGAACGGTTGGAGGAAGTTTTTAGCTTATGCGAAGACGTTCGGGAGCGACAGCAGTTTTTTGAATGTCTCATGGGGGCGGTAGAACCCTGGCTGTTAGCGACTTCTTTACTATCCGGGGAGCAACCAACGGCAGATCGTCACACCTCCGTATTAGTCATAGTTACCATGCGGGCAGATTTCTTCGGTAAATGTGCCTTGCAGCAGTATGGAGGATTGGCCGAGCAGATACAATCTCAAATGGTGACGGTAATGCCGATGACGCGAGAGGAATTAAAAGAAGTAATTACCGAACCGGCCAGGCAAGTAGGCATCGAAGTGGAGCCAGAGCTTGTAGAACGGACTATTGAAGATGTACAAAAGTACGGCAGTTTGCCCCTATTGCAATACGCTTTGACCGAACTTTGGCGGCGACGCAGTGCGGATAGATTTACTGTTTCTGAATACGAGCGCATTGGCGGCATTAAGGGCTGTCTGGAAAAACGAGCTAACGAAGTTTATCAAAGCTTGACGAAAAAAGAACGTCAGATAGCGCGCTCCATTTTGCTCGCATCCATTCAAATAGGTTTGGAAACAGAAGATGTTACGCGGCCGGTATGGAAAAAAGATTTAGTCACCAGAGAAAGTTCGCGAACCGGCCCGGAAGGCTTCTCAGTGGTAGAAATAAGTAAGGTTCTACAGAAATTAACAGCGGCAAGATTGGTCGTCACCTCCAAGGCGCGAGTAACTCCAGAGAGCAACAAAACGGCAACATTAGTAGAATTAGCTCGCGAAAGCACGATTCGCTATTGGTCTAAGTTGCATTCTTGGGTGGAGTCTCGCAGGGATGCGATGAGAAGATGGGAGCGACTGGAGGCGGATGCTCAGGAATGGCAAAATAATAGGAGAGCAAAAGATTATTTACTGGTGGGGCTTAAGTTATCTGCTTTGAAAAATGCGATGGCGGGCGAGGGCGATGAGATTTCCCTATCGCCTCTGGGACGAGAATTTATTGCCACGAGCATCCAGCAACAACGGCACCGCCAGTGGCGCAATTATGGTATGGCTGCGGTGGCGATCGCTTTTTTGCTTGGTTTTCTGGGGGTTGCGGTATATAATTGGAGGCAGGCACAGTGGCAGCGATTGAGTCTGGAATCTCAGAAATTAAAAGCCCAAGTGGATGCTTGGAGTTGGTCTTCGCAAAAGTTGTTTGCCGAAGAGGAGAAGTTTGATGCCCTCTTAGAAGCTTTAAAGGCAGGCAAACTTCTAAAAGAAGCAAGGGAAAAAGTGCCGAGCGATACCTCTGTCCGGGCGATCGCCTCTTTACAAAAGGCCGTTTACGGCATACGATCGCGCAGGACTTTAGCAGAACACCTTAAGCCAGTAAATAGCGTCAGTTTTAGTCCCGATGGTAAGGCGATCGCTTCTGCTAGCGATGATGGAACTGTTAAGGTCTGGACCAGTTATGGGGAAGAAATATTAACTTTATCCGGCCATGTCGGTCCGGTTTATAGCGTGAGTTTTAGTCCCACTGGAGACATTATCGCCTCTGCTGGTAATGACGGTACGGTTAAGCTGTGGGATAAAAGCGGTTACGAACTCCTAACTCTTGTCGGTCGCTCTGGGGCCGTTAACAGCCTGAGTTTTAGCGGCAGTGGAGACATTATCGCCTCTGCTGGTAATGACGGTACCGTTAAACTCTGGGATCTAGAAGGCAAAGAAATCCTCAGCATTCCGGCTCATAAAGATAAAATCTATAGCGTCAGTTTGAGCCAGGACGGCAAAACCATCGCTTCTGCTAGCGAGGATAATACCGTTAAACTCTGGGATATCAAAGGTCGAGAAATTGCTACCCTAGAAGGGCATCGCGATCGCGCTTTCGGCGTGAGTTTTAGTCCAGACGGCAAGACCCTCGCTTCGGCTTCTTGGGATAATACGATTAAAGTCTGGAACGTTGAAGGTCGAGAAATAGGTACTTTGAGAGGACACGACGGACCGGCGATCGCGGTTAGATTCAGCCCCGATGGCAAAACTATCGCTTCTGCTAGCGCCGATGGCATTATTAAACTCTGGACCAGGTACGGTCGAGAAATTGCTACTCTTAAAGGCCATAGCGCTTTGGTAGGGGATTTGAGTTTTAGTCCCGATGGTAAGACCATCGCTTCTGCCAGTGCGGATTTTAGCATTAAATTATGGAACCTTAGCGAAGCCAAACTTCCTACCCTCGAAGGGCATCAAAGCGTCGTCCGGGGAGTTAGTTTTAGTCCCATGGGTCAGGCGATCGCTACCGCTAGTTTTGACGGCACTATTAAAATCTGGACTCCAGATGGTAAGGAACTTAGAACCCTCACCGGTCATACAAGGGGAGTTTATAGCGTCAGTTTTAGCCCCAACGGTACCGTCGTCGCTTCTGCTGGTGCTGATGGTACGGTGAAATTATGGAATATTGACGATGGTTCGGCTTTGACATTAATAGGACATCGGGGGGAAGTTAATAGCGTGAGTTTTAGTAGCGATGGCAAAGTTGTCGCTTCTGCCGGTGCTGACAGAACTGTGAAATTATGGAATCTTAAGGGTCAGGAGTTGGTTAGTTTTACCCGGCATAAGTATGGGGTCAGAAGCGTCAGTTTGAGCCCGGACGCTCAAACGATCGCCTCCGCCGGTTATGGCGGTGAGGGGGATAATCTTATATTATGGAATCTTAACGGTGAGGTTATAGTCGGGGTTAACGACCTTTGTTTGGCTGTTAATAGCGTCAGTTTTAGTCCCAGCGGCGATAAGCTGGTTGTTGCTTGCAGTAATAATACTGTTAAACTTATTGGCATCGACGGCAAGGTTTTGGCTACTTTTAAGGGGCATAAAGAGGAAGTTTATAGCGCTATTTTTAGTCCAGACGGTAAAACAGTTGCTTCTGGTAGCGCCGATGGTACTATTAAAATTTGGAGCCTTGAGGGCGAGGAGTTGGCTACTTTGCTAGGGCATGGCGATGGCGTTTACGCTCTTAGTTTTAGTCCTGATGGTAATATTTTGGTTTCCGGTTCTTGGGATTTTACTGCTATGTTATGGTATTTCGATCTCGATTATTTATTGGCTCGGGGTTGCGATTTGGTTTATGATTATTTACAGAAGAGTCCTAATATTAAGGAAGGCGATCGGGATTTATGTCAGGGTCTTTGATAATTAATAATTAATAATTAATAATTAATAATTGTGGTAGTAGGTCGCAATTCGCGTTCATGAACCATAAATCTTGTTTGTAGTAATCGCTTTAGCGATTTGTCTATATTAATCGCTAAAGCGATTACTACGAACGGCACCCATTTTCCCAAAAAGTGTCATAAGATACATTTATTCTGATAAAAATAGTAAATAATAGACAATTTGGTTATAATTACAACTTTTAACTATGAAACCTAGAATAATTGTCTGCGGTTTGGGTCGTACTGGCTATAAAATATTTTGTTTGCTCAGAAAACAGGGAGCGATCGTGGTGGGAGTAAGCGATCGCCCCATTCGCGGGGAAAGTTCTGACGTGGTGGTAGGTGATTTTATGGCGGCATCTACCTTGCTCGCTGCCGGCATTGAAGCTGCTCATACTATTATCTTAGCCGCCCAAGACGATTCTGTGAATTTGGCCGTATTAATGCAAGCTCGGACTCTCAACCCCAAAATTAGGATAATCAACCGCCTGTTTAATACTAGCTTGGGCGATCGCCTCGATAAAACCCTAACGGACCATACTACCATGAGCGTTTCAGCCTTGGCAGCGCCGGTCTTTGCCTTTGCCGCTTTGGGCGATCGAGCGATCGGGCAGCTACGATTATATAATCAAACTTGGCCCATTTACGAGGAATTAATAGATGCGGACCATCCTTGGAAAGGGAAAAAATTAAGGGAATTATGGGAAAATCCTTCTCGAATGTTAATTTATTACTTACCTGCAGATAACAACATCGATCTAATATCGGCAGTGGAAAAAGGAGATTGTTTGCAAGTAGGCGATCGCCTTATTTTGGCCGCTAAACCAAATATTAATAACAAGGGTAAAAACGTATTTCATAAATTCATTAAATGGGTAAGCAGGCTGCAACAATTTCAGCGACATAGCAGGTCTGCATTATTAATTACTCTCGCTCTTTTGCTAACAATTTTAGTTTCCACCGTTACTTATATCAGTCTGAATTTGAATAACAACGTAGTCGATTCTCTCTACTTTTCAGTAGGGATGATTACCGGTGCGGGAGGAAACGAAAAAGTAGCAGAACGGGCTCCAGATAGCATTAAAGTATTTACAGCAGTAATGATGCTAATAGGAACCGGCATAGTTGGTATCTGTTACGCCTTGCTGAACGACTTTGTATTGGGAACCCGCTTTCAGGAATATTGGGACGCGGCGCGCATTCCGCGTCGGAATCACTATATAATCTGCGGGTTGGGCGGTATCGGAATTAATATCGCGCAACAATTGATCGCTAGCGGGTATGAAGTAGTAGCGATCGAACGGGATCCTAACAGTCGGTTTGTTAACGCAGCGCGATCGCTCAAGATCCCTGTCATTTTAGCAGATGCCACCGTATCTACCACCCTCGAAGCTGCTAACATTCATAGCGCCGAAACTCTCATCGCGGTGACTAGCGACGATACCAGCAATTTAGAAATAGCCCTCTCTGCTAAAGGACTAAGACCGAAATTATTGGTTATAGTACGCCATCAAGACCCCCACTTTGCCTTGATGGTGCAACAAGTCTTTCAATTTGAAGCCGTATTCAGTCCCACGGAATTAGCCGCCCCCGCCTTCGCCGCCGCCGCTATTGGGGGGAGGATTTTGGGCAACGGCATTACCGCAGATAGTCTCTGGGTTGCCCTGGCAACTCTAGTTACGCCGGCCCATCCGTTTTGCGGTAAAGCCGTTAAGGATGCGGCCCGCCAGACGGACTTTGTGCCTTTGTATCTGGAAACTAAGGGCAAAAGCATCCACGGTTGGGAATTGTTAGATTGTTGTCTGGGTTGTGGCGATGTTTTGTATCTAACTATGCCAGCTAATAGACTGGAGGGTTTGTGGCGTACCACTACTTCGCAAATGTTGGTTAATTAAGGAGGGGAGGAACAGTTCGTTCGTAGTAATCGCTTTAGCGATTTATATCGATATAAATCGCTAAAGCGATTACTACGAACTAGATTTCGAGGCTAGAACGCTACTTGCTATAGTTGTAATTGGCATTGTTGGAAAACGTAATTAACTGCCCCAAATAACTCCTCTAAATCGTAAATAGTGTAAGGTTGAATGTTTTTAGTAAATAAGCGATCGCTCAATTTAGCAAATTCCCAGATTTTGCCATTGGAGACTATGCCAAAAATAGTTTGCCCTTCTATCTCGTTAATTTTTTGGCACGCCACCATTTCCGCCCCGCATTGCCCCCAACCGGCAGTAAAATCATCTTTTTTTGCTTCTCTGGCTACGAAAAAAGGCTTATCAAAAACTATCTTACCTAAAGGAGATTTGTGGGCTAAAAGATAATCTGGCACGCCGGATAAGTCTTCATCGTAAATCAAGGTTTGGTGGCTCCAAAGCAAAAATTTTTCCTTATAACCGTACCAAATCTCGGTTAAAATTGGAGCGATTAAGTTCTCGCAAATAGCCGCTTCTGAGTTATCCACTATTCCTTCTCTCAAGAGGATTTCAAAGCGCTGTTTGAAATAATCGTTTAAAGGAAATTTTGATTCGATAATAAAGTTTTTCTCTCGATAAGTTAACTCAAAAGCTTTGAGAACCATTGCCAGGTTTTTATAATAAGTAAAAGTCATTTTTTATTTTCATTTTTGGTACTAATTTTTAATCCCCAACTCCCTTATATCGAGTCGCAAGAAATCACTATGCCAGCTAATAGACTGGAGGGTTTGTGGCGTACCACTACTTCGCAAATGTTGGTTAATTAAGGAGGGGAGCAACAGTTCGTTCGTAGTAATCGCTTTAGCGATTGATATTGATATAAATCGCTAAAGCGATTACTACGAACTAGCGCTAGTAGGGTGCGCACCGCGCACCAGCATAATTATTGAGAGTCAGAATTAGATTTTTTGCCCTGGCAAAGACCGTTTTGTCGGTGCGCGGCGCGCACCCTACTTTTCCCTAAATTATTAATTATTAATTATTAATTGTTAATTGATATTAACTTTCATAAATTTCTAAAGGTAAGCGATCGGGGTCTTGAAAAAAAGTAAAACGCTTGCCAGTAATCTCATCTGTTCTAATTAACTCCACCTCAATACCACGAGATTGAAGATAACTTACAGATTCGTCAATATCTTCTACTTCAAAAGCTAAATGCCGCAAACCACAACCTTCTGGACGACTCAGCCTTTCTGGTGGATTAGGAAAGGAAAATAACTCGATCCTATCCCCACTGCCAACCCGCAAGTCTAATTTATAAGAATTCCTAGCCTCTCTCAAAGTTTCTTTTATTACTTCAAAACCCAAAATATCGACATAAAATTGCTTAGAGCGATCGTAATCAGAACAAATAATCGCTACATGATGGATGCCTTTCGTTTTCATAATCGCTATTCGATCGAAATTTGTTGCCTAGATTATAGCATCAAGAATGGGGAACCAGGAATTGCTAAAGATTGATTTTATAATTGAGACCGACTCCCGGTATGTTGGTAGTACCATTAGCCAGCGGAAACCAACTTTTTCTCCCAACTAACGACTAACAACTGACAACTGACAAAAAGCCTTAAATTCTTGGTTCTCTTCATTCCCCCGATGCAGCCAATCTCCCCCCGGCTTGACAAATTATCCTCCTTTCGCTATAATACCCACCGAACTCCTAAAGAGTTAACCACAAAAATAGCGAGGATAGCAACAAATGTTAGAGAATAAAGAAGGTCAAAAAGTTCCTAGCGCAACTTTTAAAGCCCGAGTTAATAATGATTGGCTCGACCTCACGAGCGACGAACTTTTTTCTGGTAAAACAGTAATTGTTTTTTCATTACCTGGAGCTTTTACTCCTACTTGTTCCTCTTCCCACGTTCCCGGTTACAACGAGTTAGCGCCAGTTTTGAAAGAACACGGTGTCGATGACATTATTTGCCTTTCTGTTAACGATGCTTTTGTGATGAATGAATGGGCTAAAGAACAAAATGCTAAAAATATAACTTTCATTCCCGATGGTAACGGCGAATTTACTAAAAAAATGGGAATGCTAGTTGACAAAGAAGATTTGGGTTTTGGTAAGCGTTCTTGGCGCTATTCCATGTTAGTAAAAGATAATGTCATCGAGAAGATGTTTATCGAACCGGAGGTAGAGGGAGATCCTTTTGAAGTCTCCGATGCCGAGACTATGCTAGAATACATTAATCCAGATGCTAAAAAGCCTCCATTAGTGACTATGTTCTCCAAAGAAGGTTGTCCTTATTGCGCCCGGGCTAAAGCAGCTTTGGAAGAACGGGGCATGGAATATGAGGAAATAGTCCTGGGTAAAGACGCTAGCAACCGTTCTTTACGAGCAGTTTCTGGAGGTACTACTACTCCTCAAGTATTTATTGATGGAAAATTAATAGGAGATTCCGAAGCTCTTATGGAATATTTGGGAACGAGCGCTATGTAAGCTCTTCGTAGTAATCGCTTTAGGGATTTTTATTAAAGTATTTTTAAATCGCTAAAGCGATTACTACAAATTTCCCATTACAAATTCAAAATTACTAAAATGGAATAAAGACGTTTGCCCCAGTAAAAATGTTCCCAAAAATCTAAAATAAAGAGAAATAATTGAGCTAGATAAGCCCGGGGGTTCTCAGGGAGAAAGGTTCGTTGGAAGATTCCGGAAGGTGGTAAAATAAAGCTGTGGTATCAAGAGGCGATCGCCCAATTAATTTAACTACGACAATACCATAAATGAACAAAAAAATCCACAAAAAATTTTCTCCAAACAAAAAGAGATTTGCAACTTCCCTCGGCTTAGGAATAATCTCTGCTATCTTAACAGCAATGCCGGGAAACACAGCGGAAACTATTACAGTTTCCTTCCCACCTTTTAAACTAGATTTGTCCGTTGAATCTCTGGAAAAATTCGTCGAAACAGGGGAAGTAACTTCCGAATTACGCTACTATGAAAATCAGCTAGAACCAGAAGAAAAAGAGAATCTGCGGCAGCTATTACGACAACGCTTTGAGGTCAGTCCCAGCACGGTTAAAACTTTTACAGAAATCTCCCTGGGACAAGATGTAATGAGGCGTTTGGGTCAAATCATCCGAACTCATGATGGTAAAAATGGCAATTTGGCATTGACAAAGGCCTTTAATCAAGCGGCGGCCTCTGAAGAAGGTTTAACTCCTCTGAATTTGCTCAAACAATATCCAGGAGATATCCGCCTGGATCTCGAACTGAGCGTCCAACTGGTGGCAGAACTATTAACGCAGGTGGTTGAAAATAACTTTATTTTAAAGGAAATTCAACAGCAGGCAAAAATTAGCAACAACCCCCCCCAGTTCTATCTAGGCGGTTCGCCCGTACGGAGTCAGGGCAGGTTTCAGTCGAAGAAAGACAGCTTTACTTTTAGAAACCCTAACCGCGCTCGCGACTCGGAAATTGACTTTTACTTGCCACAAGGGAGCAGCGAAAACCAAATCCCAGTAATAGTCATCTCTCACGGTTTCGCCTCCGATCGCAGTACCTTCGTCTATCTGGCAGAACATTTCGCATCTCACGGGTTCGCCGTCGCGGTACCGGAACATATCGACAGCAATGCCGATTTCGTCGAGAAAATCTTCGCCGGCTTCAGCGCCCCCGTAGAAGCAGATGCTTTTGTCAATCGACCTCTGGACCTTACATATTTGCTCGACACCATTGAAGAGCGATACGAGTCCGATCCTCTCTGGAAGGGGAAACTAAATCTAACCGAGGTAGGAGCGATCGGTCAATCTTTCGGCGGTTACACCGTTTTAGCTACCGCCGGTGCCGGGTTCGCTAGCGAAGAAACCTTAAGAAGCAAGTGCGAGTCGGAGGATCCGAGTATTATTTTCAATATCTCCCTGCTGCTTCAGTGTCGCGCTCTGGAAGTAGAAGCACCCACTAATAATTTGCGCGACGAACGGATAACCTCGGTAATTGCTATCAACCCCATCACCAGCGGCGTTTTCGGACCGGAAGGAATGAGCAAACTTCAAGTGCCCACCATGATCGTGGCGGGGAGTGAGGATATTTTCGCCCCACCAGTGGAGGAACAAGTTCGCTCTTTCGCCGGCTTGACTGCTCCAGATAAGTATTTAGTAGTGACTAAACCCGGCACTCACTTTTCTTTCATTGGCACGGAAGAAGAAGAAGGAGTTTTGCCGGTGCCGCCAGAGTTGATCGGTCTCGATCCGAAACTAGCTCAACCATATATGCAAGCATTAAGTACGGCTTTCTTTAAGAGTTATATTCAGGACGAACGAGAATTTTTGGCTTATTTGAGCGAGTCGTATTTAGAGTCGAGCGCCGAAGAGCCTTTTAGTTTCGCTCTGGTTACATCTTTCACGCTGGAACAAATAGAAAAAGCGATCGAGAATTCCAATAACCAACAAGAAGCTTTATTTGACTAACCAACCCTTCGTAGCGATCGCTTATAGCGATTGAATGTTCGTAGTAATCGCTTTAGCGATTGAATGTTCGTAGTAATCGCTTTAGCGATTGAATGTTCGTAGCGATCGCTATAAGCGATTGAGTGTTCGTAGTAATCGCTATAAGCGATTGAGTGTTCGTAGTAATCGCTTTAGCGATTGAGTGTTCGTAGCAATCGCTTTAGCGATTGAATGTTCGTAGTAATCGCTTTAGCGATTGAATGTTCGTAGTAATCGCTTTAGCGATTACTATTGCCATTTCCCCCTTTTCGATCGTATAATGATTTCCTCGTCTTCCTTATGCTGAAACTCGACGGAGATCGACCATGTTCTTTCAATCCCAAAAATCCAGGGTTGTTTTAGCCCTATTCCTAACCCTAATGCCATTAACGGCCGCTCAATATCTGCAAAAAAGCGGCATCAAAACTTCGGCCGAAGATTACCGAAGCGAAGTTTCCCCTCTACCGCGACCGATTAACCCGCCACCGACATTCCCCGCGCCACCGCCACCGCCGCCAATCTATAAAAAGTTCGACGTAGTAGTTTACGGAGACGAACTACAGGGAATATGTGCCGCTATTTGGGCGAAGAAAACTTTGGGCAAAAATAGCAAAGTAGTATTAGTGCGGTCTAATGCTGCCGAGACACCTTTAGGGGGTTTGTTGACTAGGGGCGGTTTGGCATATTTAGATTACGATAAAACCCCTTATTGGCAATATCGACCTTATAGCAAATGTTTTATGGATTTCATCAAAGCAGCGAGGGTTCGCGATGCTTGCGTGGAGAGCGATCGCGCTGCTAAAGCGATGAAAAATATGCTATCGGCTGCCGGCGTCTGGGTGCTTTCCAACGCAGAAGTTACTCCCTATATCGAGAAAGAAAAAATTAAATTTGCGAAGGTAAACGGCACGAATATTAGAATCAAAGCGACGGCATTTATAGATGCCACTCAAGATGCAGAATTAGCCAGAAAAGCGGGTTTATCTTACGATCTGGGATTTGAAGGACAAAATCGAAACCTTCGCCAGACTACCATCGCTTTTTCCATAGTTCCCACGGTGGAAGGTTTAACCATATCTCAATTTCAAAGAATAGAAAATGCCATTTTATATAACCGCAAGCTGATGGCAAATATTCGGGAAGATATTAAACTAAATCAAAGTCCTGTAAACGTACAATTTATTTTACAAAACTTTCGCAAGCCGATAATAAAATCCTATTCTGATGCTTACCTCAGCAGAAGTATTGCTTTGAGCGCTGCGTATCACCTGCATAGAAATATTCCTTTTAGCTACGATTCATCGTTTCTTTTTGATAAACTAAATATTTGCCGCGTGGGGAGGCGATCGCTTTCTTTAAACGGTTTGCTGTTTAAATATCCTACGGACAAAATTCGAGACATAGAAAGAAACGAATTTAAGCCTACTCCAGAAATTTTAGCAGAAATGAAAGCTTTGGAGAGTTGGTTGCAACAAATGTCTGGTAATAAAAATGTCAAATTAACTATTCCCCCAGAAGTTTATGTCAGACATAGTTTAAATATTAAGGATGTGGTAGAACCTTTAACTGGTTCGCAAATTATTCGCGGTGGAACAGCCCGAGAGAATTCCATCGGCACTTTTTCTTACGAATTTGATTTTCGAGGCGGCGTTAAAGGTTTGGGGGCGAACTATTTGCCCCTACCGAGATTTAATTTTGGCATCGAAAATGCTTTGGCTAAAAATGTTAATAATTTAGCAATAGTGGGGCGTTCTTCTGGATATGTTGGCATTGCCGCTGCAGTGGGAAGAATTCAAACGTTAAATGTTTATCAAGGGCAGGCGATCGGGGTTGCTGCGGGGATGGCGATTAATTCTGGGATGCCGTTAAATAAGAAGACTTCTGCTGAAGTTCGGCAAAAGTTAGAGAGTTTAACTGGGAGAAAAACGAGGTTGAAGGGTAGGGATAAAACCGGTGGGAGAGATTATAGCAAAGTGAAATAGCATAGTTAGTAGTAATCGCTTTAGCGATTTATTTGTCATTTGAATCGAGGGTTTTTAGCCATTTATATCGGAAGGCTAGCAATTTAGCAAAAAGATGTTATGATGGTTTTTGCAATTACTCAAATAAAGAAGTCAAGAAGATGGCAAAAGCTTTATGGAATGGTGCGGTGTTAGCAGAAAGCGATCGCTGCGAAAAAGTCGAGGGTAACTATTACTTTCCCCCAGACTCTATTAAGAGCGAATATTTCCAAGAAAGCGACAAACATACCAATTGTTTTTGGAAAGGCGAAGCTAGCTACTACGACATTGTAGTTGAGGGCGAAGTTAATAAAGATGCCGCTTGGTATTATCCCAATGCCAAAGAAAAGGCTAAGAATATCGAGAATTATGTCGCCTTTTGGCGCGGTGTTTCTGTAGAAGGTTAAATAACCCAAAAAAACCCGCCTCCAACAGGCGGGTTTTTTTGGGAACTTGCGTTTTGCCAATATTGAGATGCAGCCTTGACATTTTTGACACTTGACGCTATAATTTAAGACAGATGGCCTAGAGAGGACTTGCAGATGCTACCAGAAGATACTATTTATCCACCGCCAGCAATGGCAACTCCATCCCTTCCTAATATCTATCAAATTTTAGGATTTGAAGACATTCCGGATCGGATTAAATCTTACCCCGAAGAATGGCAGATCGTTAACTTAATTCGTCAGGGATTTTCCATAGTTTCTATCGCTAAAGTTGCGGAATATTGCGACATTTCCGAAGCTGAAATAGCCAGGCTGCTTGCTACTTCCGAACGGACGATCTCCAGAAGGAAAAAAGACAACAGAACTCTCGAACTTTCCGAGTCAGATCGGCTTTATCGCCTTGCCAGAATCTTTGCTAGAACTTTAGAAATATTTGAAGATATCCGCAAAGCTAGAGAATGGTTAAAACAATCAAATCGCGCCCTCGCTGGAGCCACTCCTTTAGAATTATTAGACACCGATATGGGGGCGCAAAAAGTAGATAATTTATTAAATCGCATCGAATACGGT
The DNA here is from genome assembly GCA_034189005.1 of Cyanobacteriota bacterium. Classification (GTDB taxonomy): domain Bacteria; phylum Cyanobacteriota; class Cyanobacteriia; order Cyanobacteriales; family Microcoleaceae; genus CALKCV01. Next base: position 20,345 of record JAXHVR010000097.1, read on the forward strand.
TTTTATAGTTAATTAACAATTAATAATTAACAATTAACAATTAACAATTAATAAAATGACTATAACAATTTGGCGTTTTTGCCATGAAAAACACAGCGAAGCTGCTTTTCAGGGGGAAGGTTTTTGGAGTAGTGGGGGTCGCTGGCACTCTCGGGGAACTGCTTTAGTTTATGCTTCCGCTACTCTTTCTTTAGCTATATTAGAAACTTTTAATAATAACGTACCAAGAGAAAATCTTAGCAAAAATTTTGTTTTTCTTAAAGCTCAAATTCCCGATCGAGTGTTAATTCAAAGATTAGGAAAAGAGCGACTGCCTGGAAATTGGCGCGACCTTCCCGCGCCGAAAAGTTTGGCATTAATGGGGGATAAATGGTTTAGTACGCATTCCAGTGCAGTGCTTCAAGTTCCTTCGGCGATAATTCCTCACGAAAATAATTATTTGCTCAACCCAAAACATTCAGATTTTGCTGAAATAAAAATTTATCCGCCGGAAGCATTTATCTAGGATTAATTGGGAACAGCTAACCTTTGAATCTAATGCTTTTCTACGGGGGAAACAGGCAAGATGCCTGTTCTACGGGGGAAACAGGCAAGATGCCTGTTCTACGGGGGAAACAGGCAAGATGCCTGTTCTACGGGGGAAACAGGCAAGATGCCTGTTCTA
>JAXHVR010000098.1:0-20436 GCA_034189005.1 Cyanobacteriota bacterium
GTTTTTGCTTTCTCTGAGATGCTCCCCTTTGTCAGTTAGAACGTAGGCTGAAAAAGTCTAATCTCAAATATGAGATGCACCCTAAATTTATAGAATTGAGAGCCACTCATATCATTTTCCCAACTAACATTTTCCCAATTAACAATTGAGTCGAAAGCGCGTTCGTCAAAGAGGGAGCAACAAACCGCGAGTGTAAGGCGATCTCATTGCCTTCTCAGACGAAAGACTTTTTGTGGTTATACTCCGAGCGTATTGCCAAAAAAGCGATGCCACCTCACGAATTGGTAAAGAAATTCGGGTAGTGGTAAAGATGTAGTGACTCATCGAGCGATTACGCTCTTCGCGATTTTAAATAACTACCATATAAATCGCGCGTAATCGCTCAAACAATATTTGAAGCTTAAAACACTACTTGCGACCCACTACCATTTTATTCGGGGGTTAGGCGATCGCGATTGACCAATTTATTATGTCTTATTACCCGATCGGGGTGGTATTTAACGAGTGCTGCTTTGCGTTTCCTGGGAGAAACGCAAAGCACCTTAGATCGATTAATAATTAATAATTAATAATTAATAATTTGGTTATTAGCGTAGCAACCCTTAACCTGGCTTGCATTGCCATTATGCCCCTCTTTAACCCATCCCTTAAAGCCCGTACTAAGGGGATTACTAGATTCCGAACAGACAAAAATATCTCTTGAGATAGAAGACACTGCTCCTGATACTCCACTAAAAGAGTTAGATACAATCTTCGCTCTCTTCGTGCAAACTGAAACTGCTATGAAAGTCCCAAAAAGTACCGAGTTAAGCTTCTCTATGAGTAGGTCATATATAAGACTTCTTGCAGAAGTAGGCAACAGGCAACAGGCAACAGGCAACAGGGTAAGAGATTTTAAGGAAAAAAGAGCTAAAAAAGATTTTACAAGCGACTTTTGCAAGAGGTCTATAGAACTCATGAGGGGCAATATCTGCGGGAACAGCCTACTCAATGGGGGCACTTACTCTAAATTCGACCTTAAAATAGATCTAGTGAAGGCAGCCGAAGTCCAGACCGAAGAAGCCCCTAGATATCCGACCTGCGTGCGCCGCGCCTTCTGGCGATCGATTAAGAAAATATCGGCATTTTCCCCATCAGAAACCCGGTTTCCTGGGAATACTTAAGCGATGCTTTAGCCGAGTTATTGCCCTCCAAGGGAACCTGCCCCAGTATCGGATTTTAATTGTGGACGATAAATGGACCAATCGGCAACTCCCGATTCAACTGCTGTCTCCCCTAGGTTTTCAGCTACAGGAAGCCTGCAACGGTATGGAAGGGCAGGAAACCCAGGAGGCCTGGCAGCCCCATCTCATTTTTATGGATCTGCGGATGCCCGGGATGAATGGTTGGGAGGCCACCAAACAGATTAAAGGCAAGAACGAGGGCCAAGCCACTGCCATGATTGCCTTGACTGGTAGTAATTTAGAGGAAGAGGAAGAAAAGGGTTCAGCTTTTTGTGTCGGTTGCGACGATGTTATCCGCAAGCCCTTCCGGCAGGCAGAAATTTTTGATACGATCGAGAAATATTTAGGGGTGGGCTATGTTTGCGAACAACCAAGCAACTCGCTCTCTCAAGAGCTCCAGACAAAGATGCAGGAGACTCTAACTCCAGAATTATTAGAGGCCCGAACCGCACCAATTTTTGCTAACTTAGAAAGGGACAGCATTCGCATCAACTTGGAAGAGATTTATAATTCTAGCGAGGAAATACGCGCCTATAATTCCGATGCTGCCGATGCCTGTGGGGCGTTGGCAGATAATTTTGAATATAGTCAAATATTGAATTTAATTCAACTAGCAAAGAAAAAACATGACTGATTATCTGGCAACGGTTCCCAAAGCAAATATTTTAGTAGTGGATGATGCTCCGGTTAATTTGCACCTTTTGTTTGAGATTTTGTCTGAAGAAGGGTATTTAGTTCGACCGGTTTGCGACGGAAATTTGGCTTTAGACGCGGTAGAAGCCGAACTGCCGGATCTTATTTTGTTGGATATTATGATGCCCGGTATGGATGGCTATGAAGTCTGTCAAAAGCTAAAAGCTAAGTCAGAAACCAGCGAGGTTCCGGTTATTTTTCTCAGCGCTAAAGACGAGGCTATAGATAAGCTGAGAGCTTTTAACCTTGGGGGTGCTGACTATATAACTAAGCCTTTTCAAATTGAAGAAGTTTTAGCTAGAATTGAGACTCAATTAAATATCGTTCGACTGCAAAGACAACTGTTAGAAGAAAATTCCATTCTGCAAGAAGAAATAGTATCGCGGCAACAAGCTCAAGAAGAATTAAGCAACCAACACCGACTAAATAGATCGATTTTTAGTACGGCTCAAGTTGGGATTTGCGTTACGGACGATGGCGGACGTTTCGTTCAAGTAAATCCTGCTTACGCTAACATTTATGGCTTCAGTCCCGAAGAACTTACGGGTCAACTATTTACGATTCATTTTCCCGAGCTAAGTTTATCGTCCAAGTCTAAACTAATTAAGCAATATAAAGATTTTCTGATAACCGGAAAATATGACAGCGGCGAATATCAAGTAAGACGAAAAAATGGTGAAAGTTTAATCGTTTATATTGGTAGAGGTTGCTTTGAAAGGCATGATGGAAAATGTTTTGTGGTGACGACAATTTTAGACGTTACCGATAGCCGCAGAGTAGAGGAGGAAAAGAGTAGATTAATCGCTTCTTTGCAAGAAAGCCAAGCTAATCTAGCAGAGGCTCAAAAAATTGCTAGAATTGGCAATTGGGAATACGATGTTTTCGCAGGACGATTTACTTGGAGCGAAGAACTATTCCGCATTTTTGGTAGAGAAAAGGAGGAAGGAGAATTTACTTATCCAGAATTCATTCAGCTAGTTAGCCCGGAAGATAGAGATTTGTGGCAAAAAACTTTTGAAGAATCGATTGCCCTCGGGACTTGCTACCAATTTGACTTTGGCATTGCCAGACCGAATGGCAAGCTCAGAAATATCGAAACTAGAGGAAAAGCAATTTTAAATGAAGAAGGTAAGACGTGCAAAATATTCGGCACGGCTATGGATATAACGGAGCGCAAACAAGCCGAATTAGCCCTAGAAAAAGAATTGCACCACAGCAATTTGCTGCGAGAAATAACGGAAGAAATTCGCTCCCAATTAGACGTGCAGCAAATATTTGAAACGGCAGCAGCAAAAATAGGGGAAGCATTTGATGTAAGTTGTTGTTTTATTTACAAATACATTAGCGAACCGGAATCAAAACTGATAGTAGTGGGAGAGTATCTATTTGCTGAATCGAAATCTCGTCGTAATTTCGAGATTTCGGTAAAAGATAACCCCCACGCCCTGTTCGTGTTGTCGCAAGATCTGGGTGTGGCATCGACGGATGTTTATGCAGAACCGCTTTTAGAGGATTTGCACGATTTCTGCGGAAAATTTGAACTAAAGTCGCTGCTGGCAGCGCGTACCTCGTATAAAGGGGAACCCAATGGCTTAATAGGTTTGCACCAATGCGATCGCAATCGCGATTGGACCAGAGAAGAAACGGAACTATTAGAAGCAATAGCAGCCCAGTTAGGAATAGCGATCGCGGGGGCGCAACTGCTAGAAGATGAAAAACAAGCGTCATCGGCATTAGACAAACAAAACCTCCAACTGCAAAAAGAAATCCGCGATCGCCAAAGGGCTGAAATAGCCCTCAAACAAAGCGAGCAAAAATATCGGGCCCTAGTAGAAGCATCCCAGGATACGATCTGGTCGGTGGATGCTGAAGGAAAATATACCTTTGTAAACCCGGCAGTGAAAAAGATTTATGGCTACTCGGAAGCAGAAATGCTAGGTCGTCCCTGGACGGATTTCGCAGCGCCAGAGTCGGTAGGCAAAGATCGGGAAGCTTTCCAACGCATTCTTCTTAACGGCGGACCGATTTTCCAGTACGAGACGGTTAGCATCGGCAAAGATGGCAGGCCCATCGATATTATGGTAAACGCGATCGCAATCTTAGACGAATCTTGTAAAATAGTCGGCGCAACGGGCACTGCCAGCGACATCACCCGCCGCAAGAATATGGAGGAGGCTCTCAGGGACAGCGAAACCCGTTACCGAGAACTGGTAGAATCTCAGGATCGGGTATTAGTATCTAGGTGGCATCCCGATACTACTCTAACTTTTGTCAATCAGTCCTACTGTCGCTTTTTTGGCAAACCCTCAGAAGAACTGATAGGGAAGAAATTTATAGAACTGTTGAAAGACGAGCAAACCGAAGCTCAGGTGAAAGAATTTCTGCGAACAGCACTCAAAGGAAGGCATCCAGAAACCTTAGAACATATAATGGTATCGGCAGCAGGCGATCGGCGCTGGTTTAATTGGACCGTTCAACCCCTGGTAGATGGCAAGGGACGCTTGGTAGAAGTTCAGTCCTTCGGCATCGATGTCACGGAGCAAAAGCGGAGGCAAGAAGCCCTGCATTTAATAGTCCAGGGCACTGCTTATGAGAAAGGTACGGAGTTATTTCGCTCCTGCGTTCGCAATTTGGCGCGAGTATTGCAAGTACGCTATGCTGTAGTTTGCGAGTGCAGCGGCGAAACCAAAACTCGGGTTCGCAGCTTGGCATTTTGGCAAGGAGAAACCTGGGGCGATAATATCGAGTACGACCTCGAAGCTACGGACTGCGCCGACGTCATCCCCGGTAACACCTGCTACTATCGGAATCCGGTGCAGGGGATATTTCCCGAAGATGAGGAGTTAGTCGGCTTAAACGCTCGCTCCTATTTAGGCATCCCACTGGTTGACTCCGTAGGTAATATCCTGGGTCATTTAGCGGTGATGGACGTCAAGCCGATGGATGCCAACCCGGAGTACGAGTCGATTTTAAAAATTTTTGCCGCGCGCGCGGGGTCGGAATTAGAGCGCCAACAGATAGATAGCGTCCTGCAGCGACGGGCGGAAAGAGACAGGCTCGCGAGCAGGATTTCCAGACAGTTTATCGATGCAGAAGTAGATAGCGCGATAGATTTCGCCTTGCAAGCGGTGGGAGAATTTACCTCAGGCGATCGCTGCTATATTTTTAAATACGACCCCTCGGGGAGCTTTTTTAGCAATACCCACGAATGGTGCGCCCCCGGCATGGAACCCTTCATCGACAAGCTGCAGGAAATTCCCGTGACGGCTCACCCTTGGTTGCATCGGCAACTGATGCTTGGCGAAGCGGTGGTAATCCCGCGAGTTAAGGACTTACCTCCAGAAGCGGCAGAAGAAAAAGCAGAATTAGAACGGCAATCTATCCGCTCGATGATAATGGTGCCGGCTATCTACGGCAGTCACTTGGTTGGTTCTATAGGTTTGGATGCGGTCAAAAAGAGGAAAGATTGGACCGAAGAAGAACTAGGTTTGCTGCAGCTTGTGGGGGAAATAATTGCGATTTCTCTAGCTCGCTACCAGGCAGAAACGGCATTGCGAGAGAGCAAGCTTTTTATTCAAAGGATAGCCGAAGCTTCTCCCAATATTCTCTATTTGTACGATGCGATCGAAGAGCGTCATATTTACACGAATCACGAAACTGCTAATATTCTCGGCTATAGCCAAGAACAAATTCAAGAAATGGGGTCAGACTTAATGCGCCAGATTACGCACCCGGAGGATTTCGCTCGGAAAACTTCGGAATATATGGAAGAAATATCTAGAGCTTCTGAGGGGGAAATCTTAGAGCTGGAATACCGAATGCTCGATGCTAAGGGAGAATGGCGGACGCTGATTAGCAGGGAAAGCGTGTTCTCTAGAACGGCAGAGGGCAAGGTCAAACAGATTATCGGCACGGCAACGGATATCAGCGATCGCAAGCGAGCCCGAGAAGCGCTTCAGCGCAGCAACAGCCGCTATGAAAATTTAGCTGCCAATATTCCAGGGACGATCTATCAATTCATGCGGCAGCCTAACGGGAAATGTTCTTTCCCTTATCTGAGCCCCGCTTGCAAGGAACTTTTTGGGGTTTCGCCTTTATCGGTTCGGCAGGATGCATCCCTGCTGCTCTCGCGGGCTCATCCAGAGGATGCGAGAGCTTTCCTAGAATCTATAGAAATGTCGGCGGAGAAACTCTCCCCCTGGCACTGGGTGGGGCGGATTGTAGTTGGCGGCAGAACGAAATGGATTCAAGCAGATTCTCGACCGAACCAGGAAGCCGATGGCAGCATTATTTGGGATGGTTTGGCCATCGATATCACCGAGCGGAAGGTGGCAGAGGAAGCATTAAAAGAGAGTGCCAAACGAGAAAAGGCGATCGCGCAGGTTATTCAGAGGATGCGGGAGACTTTGGATATTGAAACTATCTTCAATACTACCACTGAAGAACTGCGACAAGCCTTAGAATGCGATCGGGTGGCCATCTATCGCTTTAATCCCGATTGGAGCGGAGAATTTGTGGCCGAGTCGGTAGCGCGAAATTGGTCTTCTCTAGTATGCCAAGAAGAAATAGAAGATGAAGATAGGAACATCGCAGGCGGCTTGCTGGAATCGGGAGACTGCGCTATCAAAAAGCTGCGCAAAGCGAGGAAAGTGCAAGATACCTACCTGCAAGAAACCAAGGGCGGAGCTTACAGCAGGGGCGTAAATTACCTTTGCGTCGGAGATATCTATCAAGCAGATTTTGAACCTTGTTACGTTGAGGTTTTAGAGGAATTTCAAGCCCGAGCTTATGTCACCGTTCCCATCTTCTGTAGCAATACTCTCTGGGGCTTGCTGGCAAGCTATGAAAATTCAGGACCTCGCCAATGGAGCGAAGCCGAAATTAATATTGCAGTTCAAATAGGCACTCAGCTAGGAGTCGCCCTCCAGCAAGCAGGATTGCTCGCGCAAACTAAACGGCAATCTGCCGAACTGCAAGAGGCTAAAGAAAGCGCCGACGCGGCCAACCGCGCTAAAAGCGAGTTTCTCGCCTCTATGAGCCACGAGTTGCGCACTCCGCTCAACGCCATTCTGGGTTTTAGCCAAGTTCTCAACCGCTACTCCTCTTTAAGTTCCGAACAGCAGGAATATCTGGGGATTATTAATCGGGCGGGAGAACATTTGCTGGATCTAATCAATGACGTTTTAGAAATGTCGAAAATCGAAGCAGGTCGTACTACCCTTAACGAAAATAGTTTCGATCTTTACCGGGTGTTGGATAATTTGCAGGAAATGCTGGCTATGAAGGCTTCTAATAAAGGGTTGCGACTGATTTTCGACCGCGCGTCGGGAGTCCCCGAGTATGTCGTTAGCGACGAAGCCAAATTACGTCAAGTTTTAATTAACCTGCTCGGCAACGCGATTAAATTTACTAGCAAGGGTCACGTTGCTTTGCGCGTCGGGGTCGCAGCGGCAGAAAATAACAAGGACAAGGATAAAGACTGCCGGTTGTTATTTGAAGTCGAAGACACCGGTCCGGGCATTGCCCCAGAAGAACAGAACCTCATCTTTGAAGCCTTCGGGCAAACGGAAACGGGACGCGACATCAGCGGGGGTACTGGTTTGGGTTTGCCTATCTCTCAAAAATTCGTGGGACTCATGGGGGGGGATATTAGCATCAGCAGTAAGGTGGGAGCGGGCACGACTTTTAAATTCGACCTTCCTGTGTCTCTGGGAGAAGCTGTAGCTACAGAAGTAGTCGATAACCCCAGGTTGGTAGTCGGTCTCGCCCCAGACCAACGGCGCTATCGTATCTTGGTGGTGGAGGATATTAAAGTTAACCGGATGATGCTGGTAACGCTGCTGAAAACTGTGGGTTTTGAGGTGGGGGAAGCGTCTAACGGTAAGGAAGCAGTCGAAATCTGGGAAAGTTGGTCCCCGGATCTTATCTGGATGGATATGCAGATGCCGGTAATGGACGGCTTTGAGGCGACCAAACGCATTAAAGCAGATCCCAAGGGTAGGAAGACGCCGATATTGGCTCTGAGCGCTAGCGCTTTCGATCGCGATCGAGAGACGATCTTGGCAGCCGGCTGCGATGATTATCTCAGCAAACCTTTCCAGGAAGCGGTCCTCTTTCAAAAAATGGCCGATTGCTTGGGAGTTAGCTATATCTATGAAGAAACAGCAGTTTCCCAGCAGAGAGTTTCAAGCGAGAAGCAGTCGGGAGACCCCCAAGAAGTGCTTACCCCTGAAGGGCTCGCAGCAGTAATGCCAGCCGAGTGGATTTCCAGGACGCATCAAGCGGCAAAGGCACTCGACGAAGGGGCGATCCTGGAGCTGATAGAGGAAATTAAGCCCGAACATAGCTCTGTTGCCAGCTCTCTGACGGATTTGGTAGATAATTTTCGTTTAGATGTAATTGTAGATTTGACCGAACCTATAAAGAAATGAAGAAAGATCCCAACAGGACCGCTAAAGGCACAATTACGATCGTTGACGACACCCCGGATAATTTGCGTTTGTTATCGAAAATGCTGACGGATGCGGGATACGATATCAAGCGGGCCATTAATGGCAAAATGGCTTTGATGGGAATAGATGCCGCTCCCCCAGACTTGATTTTACTGGACATTATGATGCCGGAACTCAGCGGCTACGAAGTCTGCCAACAACTGAAATCCTCCGAGCTAACTCGGGAGATTCCGGTGATTTTTTTGAGCGCTTTGAGCGAAGCTTTCGATAAGGTGAAAGCTTTTGACGTGGGGGGTGTGGATTATATTACTAAGCCTTTTGAGATGTCGGAGGTTTTGGCGCGGGTGGAAAATCATCTCGCTATTAGGCGGCTGCAAAACGAACTGAAGGAGCAAAATGCCCGCCTGCGGGTTTCGGAAGCGAAAAACCGCGCTTTGTTGGATGCAATACCGGATTTGATGTTTCGCATCAATTCTTCTGGGGTTTTCCTAGACTGTCGCGAAGCTTGCGGTAATGGAGTTACACCGAGTCCGCTAATAGCATTAGATCGCTCTTTCTCTGAAAATGTTGTCGGCAAACAAATCGAGGAAGTTTTCGATCGCGATCTGGCGGTGTGGACCATGCAGTTTGTCAAGGAAACCCTGTCTGCCGATAGAATTCTAGTGGGGGAGTACGTTCGGCAAGCGGCGGATAGCGAAGGGTTGCGGATGCAAGATCGCTGGCATCATTACGAAGCTCGCTATGTTCGGAGCGGGCCGGATGAGGTTTTGGCCATTCTTCGCGATATCTCCGATCGCAAGCAGGCAGAGGCAGACTTGCGCAAGTCCCAAGCTCTGTTGCTCGGACAAAAGCAACAGCTAGAAAGAACCGTGGAGGAACTCCAGCGAAGTCAGGCGCAGTTGGTACAAAACGCAAAAATGGTTAGTCTCGGACAGTTGGTGGCGGGGGTAGCTCACGAAATTAATAACCCGATTAATTTTATCTATGGCAATCTCTCCCACCTTACTCAATACGCGCGAGATTTGCTGGAGTTACTGGAACTCTACGAGGAAGCTCTGCCCGAGCCACCGGAGGAGATTAAAGCTTTGGTTGAGGAGTTGGAAGTGGAGTTTCTCAAGGAGGATTTGCAGAAGCTTATGGGTTCTATGAAGGTTGGTTCTCAACGAATCTATGCGATCGTGGAAGCCTTGAAGAATTTTTCTCGTTTGGGGGAAGCGGAGCTTAAGGCTGTGGATCTTCACGAGGGCATCGATAGTACCTTGATGGTGCTGCAACATCGCTTGAGCGGTGGTTCGGCAGTTGGAGCCGACAGCGGGGGCCCACGGACCATCGAAGTTATTAAGGAGTATGGGGATTTGCCTTTGCTGGAATGCTATCCCAGAGAAATCAATCAGGTGTTTTTGAATATTCTGGGTAATGCTATTGATGCTCTGGAGTCTCGTTTTAGCAGCTATGTTGTGGATGCTAAGGGCGACGGTCAGTCTTTGGTAAGGGCGACTGAGGAGCAAAAAACGACTGCGCGAGGGGAAAAAGTTGCTTTCCCTACTATTACTATTCGCACCCAGTTAATGGAAGAGGGGCTGGTAGCGATCGCTATCTCTGATAACGGCCCTGGCATGACCGAAGCGGTAAAAGAGCGGGTCTTCGATCCGTTTTTTACTACTAAGGAAGTAGGTTCTGGTACTGGCTTGGGAATGTCGATTAGTTATAGTATTATTGTCGAAAAGCATGGCGGTAGGCTTCGCTGCGAGAGCGTCGAAGGTGAGGGAACCAGTTTTATTATTGAACTTTTGGTATAATTAACAATTAATAATTAATAATTAATAATTAGTCGGGGTAGTGGGTCGCCTTAGTAGTAGTCCTGTAGGTTGGGTGGAGCGAACGCGCAACCCAACAATACTATAGTGTTGTTGGAGAAAACAATTTTTGGAAGTCCTTTACTCTTCAAATCTAGTTTGTAGCGATCGCGAAGAGCGATTCAGCTATATAGCAATCCGTGCAGGGATTATGAAAAATTTGGGGGCAAGAAACCCGGTTTCGCACAAGTTACCGGGTTTCTAAAATATCACGAACGATCTACGGCTTGCTATATGAATCGCTAAAGCGATCGCTACAAACGGCGACCTCAATCAAAACGATCGCTCCCCCAACCTGGGGCTTTTTCTGCTGCCCTGATAATAAAAGCAGCCAACTTTTCTACTTCTGCTTCCGGCATCCATCTTTCCGTTATTTGGCGACAAAAATAGCTATAATCGCTGCCGTCGTAAACCATCGGCTCTCTGAAAAAATCAACTAAATTATGAATATTATCCCGAGGAGGAGTTGCTCCTTGAAGATTTTTCAGAGACAAAGATACCGGAGGCATTGGTAAATTTGCACCTCCTACATGGCAATTCAGACAGTTCTGAGAAAATAAGTTTTTGCCCGTTGAAATCTCGTCACCAGAAAATAATTTAGTATCTCCTTCTTCGTTAGCTTTAATCTCAACCGGTTCGCTTACATCTAAATACCGTCTTACATAATTATCAACGTTAGCTGCTATTACCGATTGAGAACTTCCCAGAAAAGCGATCGCTGCAAATAAAATAGCAAATAAAAAGCGGGGTAAAGTTTTTCTTAGTAGCATTGGAATCGATTGTATTTTTTTAATTATCGCTATTTGAAATTAAAATTGGCCGATTATCGATTTTCGATTATGGGGTTTTAAGAAACCAAAAAATTAATATTGGCTTTCTCCCTACCCCATAAGAATCTACCCTCGATAATCGGCGGCAACGGCTAACAGGATTTTAACGGTAAATTTTACCGCCACCCCATTGTTTGCCTAAACTCTTAGCTTGAATGAGAATATAAGAAGCCATCGCTGAAAGATCGTCTTCTGTAAGGTTTCTCATTTCGGGGTAAATATCCGCACTCCTGATACTAGGATGGAACTCATAAATTTCCACAAACCCATCATAAGTAGTAGGGTTTACCATGTAATCTATCAGCCCTTCAATATTATCTCGTGGCGGGTAAGCCAAAGCTAGAGTTTCTGCTCCAAGGCCAACGTTAGGATTGGTTTTAGTTATCCCTCCCACATGACATTGAGAACAAACGTTGTTGAACTGACGTTTGCCTTGTTCGTATTCTTTTACGCTGACTACAACTGTTTCGCCCGCATCGTTAAGAGGCAAAGTGCGAATTTCTTGACGAATTTCAATTGCGGTGGCACTATTGATGAAGCTCCCAAAGGTGAAAAATAATACTGTCACCACAGCAATGACAAATTTTTTAAACATTGCACTCCAAAAAAAAGGATAATTAATTGATGGTTCGCTTGAGTAGGCTTAATCTGATTTTTATTCACAAGCGATCGATCGCTTGTGAATTAGTTAGCCGGCAGTGAATGAGCATTTATTCCTACCTTCCCTGGCTAGAAAGCAGCAATTAAACCTTCTGGGAAATTGCGAATGGGCAAAAGAAATCTCAGGGATTCTGCTTAAGACCAGAACCCTGCCCCCGAGCCAGAATTTTTGACATAACTGCCTTAGCATCTTCTAAAGCCAAACGGGTTTGAGGATGCTTGTAGGCAATTCCCAACTGGTCGCACAAAGCAAGTACTTCTTCAACGGGAACCTTGAAGTCCTCTGCTATTTCAGCCACCGACAAATCTGCAAAACCCATAATAGTTGTTTGCTGGTTTACGAAAGATTAAGCTTACTGCATAAGGCTATCATCTCATTTAACGGTCCCTAAAAGCAAATATCTTTTAAAGATTAGCGATCGGCATTAAAATGTTGGGCAATTCTATGGTTGTCGCTGGTGGGGACATGAGTTTCTTCGCCATCCAGGGGCAGATTAAAGCCTGGGGAGGAGGTAGAATTGCCAGGGACAATCGGTTCGTATTGGGGTTGATGGAGGCTTATTAACTGAACCAAGGTTTTCTTTAACTGAGTCCGAGGGACAATGGCATCCACAAAGCCATGGTCGAGCAGATATTCAGAACTCTGAAAATTCTCAGGTAACTTTTCCCGTAGGGTTTGCTCGATCACTCGCCGTCCCGCAAAGCCGATAGTGGCCTTTGGCTCCGCGATGATAATATCTCCTAACATGGCAAAGCTAGCAGTAACGCCCCCTGTAGTGGGATTAGTTAAAACTGGGATGTAAAGCAGTCTGGCTTCTCGGTGGCGTTCTAGGGCCCCTGATATTTTAGCCATTTGCATCAGGCTTAACATTCCTTCTTGCATTCTTGCCCCGCCAGAAGCGCAGAGAATAATCAAAGGAAGGCGTTTTCGGGTGGCTTGTTCCGTCAGGCGGGTTAGCTTTTCTCCTACTACGGAACCCATGCTACCGCCCATAAACCGGAAGTCCATGACTCCCAAGGCTATAGTTTGGCCTTCCATTTGACCGGTTCCCGTGAGGACTGCATCTACCAGTCCCGTTTTTTTTTGGACTTCTTCGAGGCGGTCTTTGTAATTCTTGCGATCGCTAAACTCCAGAGGATCTACTGCGTGGAGCTTTTCGTCGGTTGGAAACCATGTATCGATCTCTATTAATTGCTTAACCCGCTCTTCTGCGGATACTTGCATGTGATGTCCGCACTCCAAACAAACCATTTGATTTGCCTGTAAGTCTTTGGTATAAGTCAGAGCGGTACAAGAGGAGCATTTGATCCAAAGCCCGTCTGCTATTTCCCTTTCGGGTCGTTGCTGAGAGTTTTGAACCGATTTTTTTCTATTAGCAAACCAATCAAATAAAGACATTTAAAAAATTTTGGTAATCTTTGTTTTAAATCTTAAAATCAGTAGGGTTGGGGAAAGAAGCAATAGGCAACAGAAAATATCGGGCTAATTGCTTTTCACCCTTTCCTATTTCCCCATGTACGTTCCCCATTCCCTCGACTGGTTCTCTTCTAAGTAGTTAGGCATCCATAAAATTCAGATAAATTCATGTAAGCCCCCGGTCTCGATCGAGGAAATCTCCCATTAATAGGGCAGGCTTAATTAATTATTAATGATTAATTATTAATTATTAATTACTAGGGAATTACTGGGAAAAACAAATTTAGGTAAGTTGATAATATAGCATTTCCCCAGAGGGCAGTCAAACCGGCCCCAATAGCTAAAAACGGGCCGAAAGCCATGGGCGATCGCCTATCTAACCAACCAAGAGCGATCGCCGCCCCACCGACGAAGGCCCCAAGCCCGCAGGCGATAAATCCAGCTATTAATAAATGCTGCCAACCCAGCCACGCACCGATGGTAGCGGCTAATTTCGCATCGCCACCCCCCATTGCAGTTTGCCCGAGAACAACGGAACCGACTAGAGAAATTGACTCAAAGAGCCACAGACCCACAACAGCACCTATAATACCGGACATAATGCCCTCAATGGAACCGGGGACGTTACCGCTAGCCCCCCCTTTTACCATTTGGAACAAGAGGCCCAATACTAATCCTGACTGGGTAAGGGAATTGGGCAGGGTCATGGTGTCGATATCGATTAAGGACAGGGCCAACAGCCAACTAAAGAAAGCCCAATAACCCAATATTTCTACTGGTGTCCCATAAGTCCATAAGACCGATAAAAATACAAAACCGGTGGCAGCTTCGACTAGGGGATAGCGTGGAGAAATGGGATGGCTGCAATGGCCGCACCGCCCCCGCAACCACAGCCAACCAAAGACGGGGACATTTTCAGAAAGTTTTAGCCTAGTCAGACAGTAGGGGCAGCGAGACGGGGGCCGCAGTATGGATAAACCGGCAGGAAGTCGATATACAATTACATTTAAGAAACTGCCTATGGACGCACCCAGGGCAAAGGTAATGGCGATCGCTGGTAAAGCAGAAAGTATGTCCATTTTTCTCAAATGTTTTTAAAACATTTTTTAATTTTAATTTTTTTTAGTAAACTTCCGATTCTATCTGCTCGAAGGGGATGAAACATTCGCCAGGCAACAAGATCGGTCGGCTGCCAAAAATTAACTGACCCCGATAGTGATGGGGGCTAATGGCCACGCCATTCGGACGTTTCATTCGATCGGCATGTACTTGCAGATAAGCAAGATAAAGACTTCGGGCTGCTCTTAGTACATAAGGGTCTAGCAAGCCTGAAGTTGGAATAGTATTTGCAGTATTTTCTGGCCTTTGCTGGTAAGCGCGTACCACAAGAAATATTTGTCTTAATAATTAGTAATAGAGAAGATTTTTTAAAATCGGTGCGTGGAATCTTTGTCTATAACCCGAGACCGACCCCCTCGGTCTTCATCTGAAAAAAGCAGTAAAAATATTATTACCTCAGTTGACATTACCACAATAGGAAACTAATGACAAAATTTTCTTTACAAGCACCCTTTCAGCCCACTGGCGACCAACCACAAGCGATCGCCCAACTGACATCTTACCTACTAGCGGGACATCCCATTCAAACCTTACTAGGTGCCACGGGGACAGGCAAAACTTTAACAGTGGCCGCCGTCATCGAAAACGTAGGAAAACCGACATTAGTCTTAGCCCACAACAAAACCCTAGCCGCCCAATTATGCAACGAATTAAGAGAATTTTTTCCTGACAATGCTGTTGAATATTTCGTCAGTTATTACGACTACTACCAACCAGAAGCTTACATTCCCGTCAGCGACACTTACATAGAAAAAACTGCCTCTATCAATGAAGAAATTGATATGCTCAGACACTCGGCAACTCGCTCTCTCTTTGAACGCAAAGACGTAATCGTAGTAGCATCAATTAGCTGCATTTATGGTTTGGGAATTCCCTCCGAATACCTCAAAGCTGCTATTAATTTGCAAGTGGGAAAGGAAATAAACCAACGGGAAATGCTAAGAGATTTAGCTACAATTCAATACAGCCGCAACGACATAGAATTAAGCAGAGGTAAATTCCGAGTAAAAGGCGACGTTATCGAAATTGGCCCTGCCTACGAAGACAGAATAATTAGAGTAGAATTCTTTGGGGATGAAATCGATGCCATTCGTTACATCGACCCGGTTACTGGCAAGATTATCCAAACTTTAGACTCTTTAAATGTTTATCCAGCCCGTCACTTCGTCACTCCACAAGATAAATTAGAAGCGGCTTGTCATGCTATCGAGGAAGAATTAGAAGAAAGATTGGAAGAGCTAGAAAAAGCAGGCAAACTATTAGAAGCTCAAAGACTAGAACAACGATGTCGCTACGATTTAGAAATGCTAAAAGAGGTGGGATATTGTAACGGAGTAGAGAACTATTCCCGACATTTAACTGGTCGCTTGCAAGGAGAACCCCCGGAATGTTTGATAGATTATTTCCCGAAAGATTGGTTGCTAATTGTTGATGAGTCCCACGTTAGCGTACCGCAAATTCGCGGGATGTACAATGGAGACCAAGCGCGAAAAAAAGTATTAATCGAACACGGTTTTCGCTTGCCAAGCGCTGCTGATAACCGCCCTCTAAAATCGGAGGAATTTTGGGATAAATTTAATCAATGTATTTGTGTTTCTGCTACTCCGGGTAATTGGGAAATAGAACAGTCGGAAGGTCGAGTTGCCGAACAAGTTATTAGACCTACTGGAGTGGTCGATCCGGAAATATTTGTCCGTCCGACAGAGGGTCAAGTTGACGATTTGTTGGGGGAAATTAAAGATAGAATTAAGAGAAAAGAACGGGTTTTAATTACTACTTTAACTAAGCGTATGGCAGAGGATTTAACGGAATATCTGCAAGAGCGAGGGATAATGGTACGGTATCTGCATTCTGATATTAACTCTATTCAGAGAATAGAAATCCTCCAGGGGTTGCGACAGGGGGATTTTGACGTGTTAATAGGAGTGAATTTGTTGCGGGAAGGTTTGGATTTGCCAGAGGTATCTTTAGTTGCGATTTTAGATGCTGATAAAGAAGGCTTTTTGCGGGCGGAACGTTCGTTAATTCAAACTATCGGTCGGGCGGCGAGAAATATCCGAGGGCAGGCGATTTTGTATGCAGATAATTTGACGGATAGTATGCGCAAAGCTATAGATGAGACGGAAAGAAGGCGGGGAATTCAGTTGGCTTATAATAAGATGCACGGCATTGTTCCCAAGCCTGTTGTTAAGAAGCACAGCAATGCTATTTTAACGTTTTTAGATGTGTCGCGGCGGTTGAATTCTTCGCAGTTGGAGAAGGTATTGGAGGAGACGGAGGATCTGCCTTTGGAGGATGTTCCAGAGGTTATTGGGAAGTTGGAAGAACAGATGAAAGAGGCGGCGAAAAATTTGGAGTTTGAGGAGGCGGCTGGGTTGCGCGATCGCATTAAGTTATTGCGCGATAAGTTAGTGGGACGTTAGAGCAATTAATAATTAATAATTAATAATTAATAATTAACAATTCGCAGGTGTGTCTGCCTTGAATTGGGTCTTCCGCGTGGGGGTCGCATTGCGATCGCGCATTCCTCTCTTTATTGCGACTTGATATAATAGGCAATGGGCGATTTTTCCTTGTCCTTTTCCCCTTCTGGCGGGCATTGTCCCCCGGCCAACCCTAACTCATCAGTTTTTGACCGACTTCTCAGGCACTTCTAAGACTGCTCAAAGATGGTTTTCATAGAAATACAAAACAATCATAATCGAACCTACAAATTACGAGGAATGTCCCCCATGAATAACAGCAAAACCATCAAAACTACCCAAGCATTAGTTGCCACCGCCTTAACTGGAGTTTTAACCGTGGGCATCGCCTCTGTTGTCAACCAACAAGCTCTTGCTGAGAAAGAAGGCATGGAAAAATGTGCCGGTATCGTTAAAGCAGGCATGAACGACTGCGCCGCTAACGGACACGAGTGCGCTGGTATGTCAAAAGTTGACGCTGACCCAGAAGAGTGGTTGTACGTTCCTACGGGCAGTTGCGAGAAAATTGTCGGTGCAACTCTTAAATAATATAGCAATTTCATTAATCTTATGCTAATCTCACGAAACCCGGTTTATCATGCCAATACCTTCGCCCTGCATCTTGTAGGTTGGGTGGAGCGATAGCGCAACCCAACATCTTCGTAGCACAATCCAACGATTTTGTTGGGTTACGCGGGGCGCGTGCGCGCTACCTACGAATGGTATTTTTCCCCGATCGGGCGAAGGTATTATCATGCTAAACCCGGTTTCTGGCTCACTCTGGTATCAGAGCTCTTTATATCCATAAGCTTTGCCCCGTCTTTATTAATTATTAATACTTAAAATGATAACTCAGTTGCCGTCGCTTTCAATTCAAGGGGCGGGGGTTGGTTTGCGCCCCCCTCACTACCAAGATATTCTCAACCAAAAGCCGACAGTACCTTGGTTTGAAGTTTTATCGGATAATTATTTAAGTCCCGGGGGTTTGCCCCTTTATTATTTGGAACGAGTTCGCCAAGACTATCCCGTAACTTTGCACGGCGTGGGAATGTCTTTGGGTTCTACGGATCCTTTGAATTTACAATATTTAGCCCGTCTGAAGGGTTTGGCAAAACGTGTGGAACCGGCTCATATTAGCGACCATCTGGCATCGATTTCTGTTGGCGGTCATTATCTCAACGATTTGGTGCCCCTACTCTATACGGAAAAAGAGAGCGATCGCCTGGCAGAACGCATCCTACAAGCACAGGATTTTCTCGGTTGCCGAATTTTAATCGAAAACCCCTCCCCCTACATCACTTTCACCGACTCCACCATGACCGAGTGGGAGTTTATTCGGGAAGTAGTAGGAAAAGCTGACTGTTATCTGTTGCTGGATGTTAATAACGTCTATGTCAGCGCGAAAAATCACGGGTTCGATCCGCTTCAATATCTGGATGCCATCCCCCCAAACAGAGTTAAAGAGATTCATTTGGCCGGTTACGAAGAAAAAGAAGACTATCTCTTCGATACCCACGGCTATCCCGTCCATCCTCCAGTCTGGGAGTTGTATCGAGAGGCGATCGCTCGTTTCGGCCCAGTTCCTACTTTAATAGAATGGGATACGGATATTCCTGCCTTTGAAGTGTTGGTGGCAGAGGCAAATAAAGCAGAAGAGATTTTACAACGTAATTAATAATTGTTAATTGTTAGTTGTTAATTGTTAATTGTCAATTGTTAATTGAATGGAAACTATAGCTCTACAACAACTATTTTACCGCGCCCTGCGGGAGAAAGACCCCGCCTCCATCCAAGAGTTAGGCAAACATATTAAAGGGCCCCAGAGTTTGAGTGGCGATCGCGCTTTAGAAATTTATCGCGGCAGCGTCGTCGGTAAATTGACTCGCACTTTAACTTCTATTTATCCCGTTTGCTGTCGGTTGGTGGGAGAGCAATTTTTCGACGCCATGGCAGCAGTTTATATTAAAAAGTTCCCTTCCACTTCCCCAGACTTAGGAGATTACGGGGAATATTTTCCCGAATTTCTCGCCAGTTTCCCCCCTGTAGCGCAGTTACCTTATTTACCAGATGTCGCTCGTCTGGAATGGCATTGGAATCGCGTTTTTAACGGCGAAGATACTACGGAGTTAGATGTTACAGCCTTGGGGAAAGTGCCCCAGGAAAAATGGGGAGAGTTAGTATTTCATTTACCTAAAAATAGCGTCTTCTTAGAGTCGGTTTATCCCATCCATCGCTTATGGGAAATTAATCAACCAGATTATCGAGAAGATGAGACTGTAAGCTTGGATGAAGGAGGGGTAAAAATCTTCCTCTGGCGACAAAATTACGACATGAGAATCGACTTACCAAACGATGCAGAGTGGGAACTATTAAAAGCGTTTAAATCTGGAAGTATGTTTGAGGTAATTTGCGCTAATTTGGAGGCGATCGAACCGCCGATTGATGTCGGTTCTTTGTTGCCTGTATTCGTTCAGCGAGGCTGGATTGAGAGTTTTTCGCTCTAGGCGGGTTTTTTAGGTTTTCGCTTCGGGTCGCTACCCTGGAGCGATTATGCTATACTCGTTGGTGCTGTTAACTCAAGCCAATTATGAACTTTTACATCGTAGATGTTTTTGCTGAAACTAAATATGCCGGCAATCAATTAGCCGTTTTTTCTGGGGAAGCTGTTGCCAATCTCTCCCCAGATGAAATGTTACAAATTGCCCGGGAAACTAACTACTCGGAAACTACTTTCATTATCTCGGACAAACCGCGAGATGGCGGTTATGACGTGCGGATATTTACGCCGAAAAAAGAGTTGCCTTTTGCCGGACATCCAACTTTGGGCACTGCCTACATCATCCAGAAAGAGATTATTAAAAATTCGGTGGAACGAGTAATCTTAAATCTCGAAGTGGGGCAAATTCCCGTTACCTGGGAAACGATGGAAGGTTTGGAGGAGGTTTTATGGATGAAGCAAAATGCCCCTACTTTTCATCAAAAATACGATGCGGAAACTTTGGCTGCGGTGTTAAATATCGAAGTAGCGGATATAGATTCTAGGTTCCCCATTCAAGAAGTTTCGACGGGAATTCCGTTTTTTATCGTGCCTTTAAAAAGTCACGCTGCTTTGAAGAAAAGCAAGGTAAATTTAGATAAATATTGGGATTTTATTGAGGGTAAAGATGCTAATGAAATTTTAATTTTTTGCCCGGAAACCTATAACAGCGGCAACGATTTAAGCGTGCGAATGTTTGCTCCTGCTTTGGGAATTGTTGAAGACCCGGCTACCGGCAGCGCTAATGGTTGTTTGGCTGGATATTTGGTGGAGTATGGTTATTTTGATAAGGATAAAATTGAGGTAAAGGTTGAGCAGGGTTATGAAATAGATCGCCCTTCTTTATTATTGTTGAAGGCGGAGGAAAAATACGGAGAAATCGAAGTTTTTGTTGGGGGGAAAGTTGTGATGGTTGCGAAGGGAGAATTTGTTTGATTGACAGGTTCGTAGTAACGACTTTAGTCGTGAAGAATCGCTAAAGCGATTACTACGAACTGAGAAGAATCGCTAAAGCAGGTTCGTAGTAACGACTTTAGTCGTGAAGAATCGCTAAAGCGATTACTACGAACTCACCTTTCGCCCATTTTTTTTTCAGTTAAAAAAAATATCGAGTTGCTGTTTGTAGGTTTGAGGTGGGAGCTAAAATAGAGATTGTCCTGAAGCAATCGAGCGCTTCAAAAATAACTA
>JAXHVR010000099.1:0-20051 GCA_034189005.1 Cyanobacteriota bacterium
TTAACAAGCTAACTGTCAACCAACTTAATTATTAATTATTAATTATTAATTATTAATTATTAATTATCAACTATTTTCATCATAAACCTTTGCACCTTCCCCACAGCAGGATTTAACTCATAACCCGGCCTCTGGGGACTTTCTAAATAAGCCCCTTGTTCCTCTTCCATCGCTCGTACGTCTTCCCTCACCAAACCATCCAATAACCTCCGCGCCGAATTAAAAAAACTATTCTTAATAAACCGACGAAACCAAACAGGCAACTTATGCAACCTTTTAAAAGCTTCCAGAGAAGTAAAATGAATTAAATAAGCCTTAGTTTCCGTCTCGCTAACCGGACAAAGCAAACAATAAATCTTAAAATATTCCCCCAAAGAAGAGCGCCAGTGGGGATAGATGTAACTAACAGTTAAAGGTTCGGGATGCAACCTTCTTAAAGCGGGGAAAAATAACTGAGAAATAGACCAAATTTTATCCACTTGAAAATAACATTGAGCTTGATAGAAAACATCAATGGAGCGATCGCCCTCTCGCAAATCTTCCAACACCGCCCCCGCCCAAGGTTGCCAGTCTCGATGCAAGTGAGCGTGGTGCATATCCATCAAATTTTCGATTAAAAAAGAATAGTGGGCTCTGCATCTCATCTCAGAGACCGTGGCAATATAATTAAGGTGGTCCCATTCCGGCACTCCCAAAGGAACATTCTCCGGGCCCTTGCTTTCCCCGCTACCCGGCCATAGCCAAATAAAGCCGTCCAACTCCTCCACGGCAAAAGTGCGGATTTTGCAAGTCGGCAACTTCTGGTTAGCTGCCAAATAAGGCACTTCTACGCATTCTCCCCTAGAATTAAAACGCCATCCGTGGTAAGAACACTCAATGGTGTCGTCTATCGCGCGGCCGCGATTTAGTTTAACCGAGCGATGGGGACAGCGATCTTCCAGGGCGCAGACTTGGCCCTTGCTATCTCGATAAAGTACAATAGATTGATGCCAGAGAGTAACGGCTACTGGGTCTGCGCGAACCTCGCTGCTGCGGGCGACGACATACCAATAATTAGGGTTAATTCCTAACTGACGAATGTCGCTTTTTTGGTTTTTTTTAGTGGTAGAAGACATAGAGCTTATTAATTAATTTTCACAGCAAAAAATAAAGGAGAAAATAACTATGATTGCTATCCCAGACTATCAGATTTTAGCTAAAATCCACGAAAGCGACAACTCCGTAGTTTATCGAGGTAGAAAAGAAGAAGATAACCAATCGGTAGTTATCAAAATCATCAAAGGAGATTACCCCACCGAAGAAGAACTAGCTAGATACAACAAAGAATACGAAATAACCAAAAGTCTAAACCTCGATGGAGTTGTCAAAGCCTACAGCTTAGAAAAATATCGCAACACTCAAGCAATGATTTTAGAGGATTTCGGCGGCGAATCCTTAAAAAAAATCATCTCTTCTCAAAAATTTACCATTCTCGGCTTTCTCAATCTAGCGATCGAAATATCCGAGAGTTTGGGAGAAATCCACAGCGCCAATATCATCCACAAAGATATTAACCCTTCAAATATTATTTTCAACCCCGCCACCAGTCAAGTGAAAATCGTAGATTTTAGCATCGCCACCCTCCTAACAAAAGAAAATCCGGCAGTGCAAAATGCCAACATTCTCGAAGGAACTCTAGCCTATATGTCGCCGGAACAAACCGGCAGAATGAATCGCTATTTAGATTACCGAACCGACTTTTATTCCCTGGGAGTTACTTTCTACGAATTGCTAACCCAGCAATTACCTTTTCAGGGAAAAGATGCCATGGAATTAGTCCACTCTCATATTGCCAAACAACCGAAACCCCCAGATAAAATTAATCCAGAAATTCCCAAAATAGTCTCTAATATAGTAATGCGATTGTTAGCGAAAACCGCAGAGGATCGATATCAAAGCGCCTGGGGTTTAATGGCAGATTTAGAAGAGTGTATGTACCAGTTACAAAACACCGGCCAAATCGAAAAATTTCCCCTAGCTCGTCAGGACATTTCCGATAAATTTCAGATACCCCAAAAACTCTACGGCAGAGAAAAGGAAATTCAGACATTAATGGAAACCTTCGTTCGGGTGGGGGAAGGTCGTACGGAAATGATGCTGATAGGGGGATATTCCGGTATTGGTAAATCAGTATTGGTGCAAGAAATATCTAAAACTATTATTCGCAAACATGGTAATTTTATCTGGGGTAAATTCGACCAATTTCAGCGAAGCATTCCTTATTCTGCCGTAGTCAAAGCCTTTTCAGAATTAGTTCCTTTATTATTAAGCGAAACTGAAGAAAAACTCCAAGAATGGCGGGAGAGACTATTAGAAGCTTTAGGTTCTAACGGGCAAATTCTGCTCGATGTAATTCCCGAATTAGAATTAATTATAGGACCGCAGCCGACGGTACAAGAATTAGGGCCGACGGAAGCACAAAACCGCTTTAATTTAGTCTTCCAAAACTTCATCCGTTTGTTTTGTCAGCCAGAGCATCCTTTAGTAATATTTCTCGACGATTTGCAGTGGGCGGACTCGGCAACGCTGAAGTTGATTAAATTAATGATGACCGACGATGCTACTAAATATTTATTTTTAATTGGGGCTTATCGAGATAACGAAGTAAACGTTACCCATCCATTAATGATGTTGGTGGACGGGCTGCGCTCTCAAGAGGAACGGGAAGGAACGGCGATCGTTAATGAAATAACCTTAGAACCTTTAGAGTTACAACATATTACTAAATTAATCGCCGAAACCCTACATAGCGATCGCTCCTCAGTAGCCCCGCTAGCAGAATTGGTAACGCGCAAAACCGGCGGCAACCCATTTTTTGTTAACGAATTTCTCAAAACTCTCTATCAAGAAGACTTGCTAAATTTCAAGCAAGAAATAATTCGCTGGCAGTGGGATATGGAGGCAATAAAAGCCCTCGATATTACGGAAAACGTAGTTGACTTAATGATAGGAAAACTACGGAAATTACCTGAAGCTACTCAAAAAGTTTTAAGCTTAGTAGCCTGTATCGGCAACCAGTTCGATCTAAACACTCTATCCCTAACTTACGAAAAAGAATCATCCGCAGCCTTTGGCGACTTATTGCCGGCAGTACGAGAAGGATTAATATTACCCGCCAACGAATCGGAAGCAGAAGGCATAGAGCCGAGTATGTACGGCTTCTTAATTCTTAATTATAAATTCCTCCACGATCGCGTCCAACAAGCCGCTTATGCCTTAATCGACGAGTCTCAAAAACAAGCAGTTCATCTCAAAATCGGCAGACTTTTACTAACAAATACTCCCGTAGAATATCGGCTAGAAAGAGTATTCGATCTAGTGGATCATCTCAACGTTGGCATCTCGCTGGTTGACGACGAAGATGAAAAATTAGAGCTAGCAAAATTGAATTTAGAGGCAGGAAAAAAAGCAAAGGATGCCACCGCTTATGTGGCAGCAAAAGCTTATTTAACAGCGGGGCTATCTTTATCAAATGAAAGCTGGTGGGAAGAGCGTTACGATTTGGCATTTGCTTTGCACAAAGAAGCCGCCGAAGTGGAGTATTTAAACAGCAACTTCGCAGAAAGCGAAGCCTTAATAGAGCGTACTTTAAAACGGGCAAAATCTCCTTTGGAAAAAACAGAAGCCTACAAACTCCTGATTCTCCAATACACTTTACGGGCTAAATATGAAGAAGCAATTGCAGCGGGGAAAAAAGCCTTATCTCTATTAGGAATATATCTGCCAGAGGAAGATTTAGAAACAGCTATTAGTCTGGAAGTGGCAGAGGCTAAAGAAAATTTGGGCGATCGAACGATAGCATCTCTGATCGAATCTCCAGAAATGACGGTTCCCGAAAATAAAATAGCATTAGATTTGATAACTAATTTGTTAACTTCTACTTACTTGATAGACCCTCAATTATGGGTTATAAACGTTCTCAAGGGCGCCAATATTGCCCTCAAATACGGTCGCTTTCCTGAAGCGGCTCAATGCTATACTAATTACGGTATTGTTTTAAATGCATTTTTCGGGGATTATAAAAGAGGTTATGAGTTTGGCTTGCTGGCATTAAACCTCAGCGAACAGTTTGACAATATGCGGATGAAATGTAAAGCTTGTACTGCCTTAGGCAGCGCTTTAATGTTCTGGTTTAAGCATATTAAAGACTGTAACGCTATTACTAACGAAGGATATCAAGCAGCCTTGGAATCGGGAGATTTAGAATATGCGGGCTATCTGCTCCATAATACCCTACTAAATACATTTTTCCAAGGGAAAAATATCGGTCAACTTATGGAAGAAATTCCCAGATATTTACAATTTACTAAAAAAACTCAAAATCAGCTTTCTACTGACACTTTATTGGGGTTGCAAATTACTCTGGGTAATTTACACAAACCGACAGGAAATACGATGGAAGCTGAGTATTTGGAAAACTGTAAAGAACACCAAAACTTATATTCATCATGTATTTATCTGAGTCACAAACTGCAAAAATTGTATTTGTATTGGGAATTGGAGGAAGCATTAAAATGTGCTTTGGAAGCCGAAAAGCAACTTCCTTTTATAGCAGGCTGTTTGCCGGTGACGGAGTTTAACTTTTTTCACTCCTTGATTTTAACCGCAGTCTATCCAGAGGCGTCGGAAACCGAACAAAAAGAATATTGGGAGAAGCTGGAACAAAACCAAGAGCAAATGAAAATCTGGGCGGATAATTGTGCGGCTAATTTCGAGCATAAATATCTGTTAGTAGCGGCGGAGATGGCGCGAATATCTAATGAAGATGCCGAGGCGATCGATTTGTACGATAGCGCCATTATCTCTGCGGCGGAAAACGAATTTATCCAGAATGAAGCTTTAGCTAACGAATTAGCGGCTAAATTCTGGTTAAATAAAGGCAAACGCAAGTATGCCGAATTCCACTTGCGCGACGCTTACTACGGCTATCAACGGTGGGGCGCCACCGGCAAAGTCGAGGAGTTGGAGAGTTTATATCCCCAAGTGCGCGAGTTATTAAAAGCTAAAAATAGATCTCTCAACACTCAAGCAACCGTGATTAATACATCAAAAGAAAGTAGCGCTGATATGCTAGATTTAACCTCCGCCATCAAGGCTTCCCAAGCAATTTCGAGCGAAATAGTGCTGGATAAATTGCTCTCAAAATTGATGACAATTCTAATCGAAAATGCAGGGGCAGAAAAAGGCTTCTTGCTATTACCAAAAAATGAAGGTCTGACCGTCGCTGCTAAAGCATCCACCGAGGGTACGGAAGTAGTTTTGGAAGAATCTAAGCCGGTTTCTCAAAGCGAAGATTTGCCCCAGACGGCAATCAATTATGTGGAGCGATCGCAATCGGATGTAGTATTAAGCGATGCTGCTTCGGAGGGACAATTTACCAAGGATCCGTATATCGCATCCCACAAGTTAAAATCACTCCTTTGTACTCCTATTATTAATGGGGGCAAACTGGTGGCTATTATCTATTTAGAAAACAATTTAACCGCAGGGGCATTTACGAGCGATCGCCTGGAAATTTTACGACTCTTATCTTCTCAAGCGGCGGTTTCTTTGGAAAATGCCCTACTCTATACTTCCGTGGAACAAAAAGTAGAAGAAAGAACTCAAGAACTCAACGAAAAAAATACTAGCCTCGAAAAAACTTTGCGCGAATTGCAACGGACTCAAGCTCAACTAATTCAAAGCGAAAAAATGTCTTCTCTGGGGCAGTTGGTAGCGGGAGTCGCCCACGAAATTAATAACCCGGTCGGTTTTATTTACGGCAATATTTCACCGGCAAGCGATTATGTTTCCGATTTGTTGAACCTGATCGAAATGTATCAAGAAAATTACCCCGAACCAGTGGAGGAAATAGAAGAGGAATTAGAGGCGATCGAGTTAGATTTCCTGGTAGAAGATTTACAAAAGCTTCTCAATTCTATGAAAATAGGGGCCGAAAGGATTCGCGATATAGTTCTGTCGTTGCGGAATTTCTCTCGCTTGGACGAGTCGGATATGAAACCGGTAGATGTCCATGAAGGAATAGACAGCAGTTTGCTGATCTTACACACTAGGATTAAGGAAAAGTCTGAAATGCGGGGCATAGAAATAGTTAAGGAATACGGAAAATTGCCCCAAGTAACTTGTTACCCTTCCCAACTCAATCAAGTGTTTATGAATATTATTATCAACGCGATCGATGCTCTGGAGGAGAAGCGAGATAAAGGAAAGGAAACTGACGAACCCCCAACTCTTACTATCCGCACCTCCGCTACCGACTCGAAGGGGGTGAAAATCTCTATTGCCGATAACGGCAAGGGCATGAGCGAGGAGGTGAAATCAAAGGTATTCGATCCTTTCTATACGACAAAACCGGTGGGCTCGGGTACGGGTTTGGGGTTGAGCATTAGTTATTCCGTGATAGTAGAGAAACACGGCGGCAGTTTCAGTTGCAACTCCGCACCAGGAGAAGGTGCGGAGTTTGTTATCGAGATACCGGTTCGGCCGACAAATGCTTAACGCGATCGCCAGAAACCCGGTTTCTTAAAAAAAAGCGATGTTGCGGATGCAACATCGCCTATCTCAACCCTTCAGTTATAATTCCTCGAATTTCTTGGATAAAATCCCCAGGTGTTTGAATAATTAAACCAGTTATGGCGGCAACTTCAGGAGTAAAGTCTTTAGTATTTAAAGTTAAAAGGCGGTTTACTTTGGCTGAAATAGCAGCCGCAATAATTGGAGCATCTTTAGCTTCAATTATTGCGTTCCAGCGCTGGCATTCTTCCACAGAAGGACTAGGGACCACTTCTGGTTTAATTGTTACTAGAAATTCGGTAAATACTGGCATAGAGGCAGGTAACTTTTTAGCGATATTTCGTCTAGATTCCTCTAACACTAGCGGGGAAATAACTAATTGAAAAAAACCAATATCTGCTAATATTAATACTGCCCGACTCGCACCAATTGTAGAACCAACCCCGGCTATCATGACGCTAGAATCTGCAAAAATACTAACCATTTTTTTGTTGCTCTTCCCAGATAATTTGCCTTTCCATTTCCAAGCCTTCCAGCAAGTCCTGTAAGCTGACACCTTCAGCTTCCATAATTGATACCATTTTATCTGCAAATTTAGTAACTTGAGGAGTTTTATTTGCGAGCAAAAATACATCTCCAACTTGCACCAAAGCTAGCATATCTCCTTCTGTTAAATGAAGTTTTTCTCGCACTGCTGAGGGAATAGAGATTACTCCTTCTGGTTGCAGCCGAACGGGAAATTGTCGAATATTGACATTGGTTTCTGGAGCAAAAGTCACAAGTTACATCCTCTTTAATAAAGTTTTATTTTCCTATTATATAGCAGTTTCATGTTACTCTGCAAGCGCAAAGGCTTCCGGGCCGAAGAACGATCGCCCGCCATAAACCCGGTTTTTATTTATTAAAAACCGGGTTTCCGGCATCCTCTGGGCATCGCCTCCCTCACTATAACCATCGCCATCTCAATCGCTAAAGCGATTACTACGAACTATTGAGGGTAGCTTCCCCGGGGCAACACCGCCCCTTCTAAAGAAGCACCTTCGAGGTTGGCACCGTCTAGCTTGGCACCTTGCAGGTTGGCATTCCTGAGATCTGCTCCCCTCAAATTGGCTTTGACTAAGTTTGCGCCCTGAAGATTTGCTCCTACCAAACTGGCACCTTGTAATTTTGCAGCGTTTAAGCGGGCGCCTTGTAATTTGGCGTAGTCTAAAATGGTACCTTGCAACATTGCTTTCTTGAAGATGGCACCTTTGAGGTTTGCACCCATCAAGTTTGCTCCTCGCAAATTGGCTTTAGAGAGGTTGCCCCCCGGAAGCTCTACTTGCCGGAGGTTGCACTGCTGGCATTCTTTAGTTGCCAATAGCTTCCAAGCTAAAGTTTGTTCCTCCTCCGTGGGGGTAGTGACTGCTATTTTTTTGGCTATTTTTTGACGGGGAGTTACGGGGCGTCGCTGCTGGGAGAGTATTAAGCTGGTACTTAGGGCGGTGACTAGACTCATGCTGGCGATCGCTAATAAAGTCGCTACCCTCAGAGGTGCCAGGGCCTTCGCCATGGTGCCAAAATTAGCGCGATCGCCGAATACGGGAATTGGTTTCAAAGCTTCCAGGGCGGCGGATGCTTTCTCGAAACGGTCTTTGGGGTTGGGGGCTAGCATTTTTTCGAGCCATACTATAAACAAAGCGCTGAGCCCGGGCACCTGTTTGGCTGGGTTGAAGCGCTGGTGGCGATCGAGTAGTTTGTCAGCGCGATCGCTACTGGTTCCCGTCAGCAAGCACATTAGGGTTGCTCCCAAACTATATAGATCCGAAGCAATAGTTACGGTACCGTTTAACTGCTGTTCTGGAGAGATAAAGCCGGCCGTGCTACCGAGATCGCTGTTGAAGATTTCTCCATCGCCCCTTTGGGCCGAACCGAAATTAATTAAATAGGCGTTTAAGCGATCGTCAACTAAGATATTTTCCGGTTTGATGTCTCCGTGAACGACAGGCGGTTTTTGCTTTTGTAAATAAACTAATATTTCGAGAACGGAAATTGCTATTTGCTTGATTTGTTCGGGAGTAAAGCGACGTTTTTTTGCGAGAGTTGGGGCGCTTTTATATTCCGTCACCAGACAATAACCTTGGGGAGTTTCTAAGAAATCTAGGTAGCGGGGGATGCGAGGGTGTTGTAAATCTTTAATTATTTCTTTTTCCCTTTCCCCCGCTTCAAAGCTCGCCCAGCTTGCATCGCCATCGGCAAAATTGAACTGTTTAATGGCTACTTGTTCGTTGTTGTCTCGGGCGATCGCTTGGTAACTTATCCGCCCGTTTTCCTGGGAGTTTAATTCTCGAATAACTTCATAGCCTCGATCGAAAAGTTCGTCTTTCATATCTCTTAAAATCCTAAATTATTGCTTGTAAATTCAATATGTTCGCCTTAATCGACCGCTCGATCGTCGATAAATAAATCCTTAAACGCAGACACAGAAACGATAGCAGTTGTTTCTAACTCTCTGACTTCATTAAAATCTTTATCTCCTGTAATTAAAATATCTGCTTCGCTAGCTATTGCTAAAGCTAGAAATTTAGCATCCTTGGCATCTCTAGGAAAGTCTATTGTAACTTTCACTTCAACTAATTGAGGAATTGCTTCAATTTTATTTAGCCATTCATTTTTCACCTCATCTACCAGCTTAAACTTACGTCGATTGATAACTTCCCGATATTCTTCTAAAATTTCTTGAGAAACTATCCAATCGAAATCGTAACTGTCAATAATGAATTGAACGACCTCCCCAGGATTTCTTCCTTTTAAAACAGCCGAAATTAGAACGTTAGTATCAATTATTACCTTCATTCTCCTCTCCTATAAGCTTCTATTTCGGCAGCTATTTCCTCATCTGTTATCTCTTTAATCCCTGGAAGCGATTGACTTTTCTGGAATAATTGTCTCATCTCTCTACTTAATTTATCCCGTTCTGGATCTGGGGATTTATTTTTAGTCGATTCTCTGCTTTTTCTGAACTTTGTAATCTTTTCTACCAGAAGTTTCTTGGCAGAATCGCTACCTTTAATATACGCTGGTAGTTCAACTGTATCCTCTTTTTCTAACAGCTTTAACGCTTCGCTAATAACCTCTTGGGGGTTATTGTATTTTCCGCTTTTGAGTTTATCTTGTAAAAATTGTTCTTGTTCTGGAGTTAAAGTAATCGAAATCATGGCGTTTTTTCCTTCTTTTTAATTATTATAGCAATCCGTAGATAGAGCGATCGCATCCCCTCAGACAATCGAATTAACCCCGTCGTGGTAAAATAGCCCCCCTCGCCCCCCGCAAAACCGATCGACATCTGTTAAGATAGTAATAAATACCAATTCCCATTAACAGTTTATATGACCGATCCAGCCAACGCTCGCGACTTATTTAGAGCAGCTTACGAACATCGATACACCTGGGACTCAGATTTTCCCGGTTACAGCGCCGACATCCAAATCCAACAGGGTTCGGAAAATTATAAAGGCCATATTACCATCGAGCCAGATTTCAGCGTCGAAGTAACAGGCATCTCCGACGAAAAGGTGCAAGAAAGCGTCTATACCCAGATCCGGGATATCGTCACCCACCGCAAGCGTTCCAGCTTTGAAAACTCCCACGGTAAAAACAGCTTTAGTCTAGGCGACACCGACGACACTGGGGCGATGGAAATACTCGTCACTGGCGACGCGATGGGATCCAACTACAAAATTCGAGGCCGCGAAATTTGTCAGGTAAAGCGCGTCATGGGTCGGATGGCCTTCGTAATTGACACCCACGAAAGCATAGACACCGGTTCTGGTTATGTTGCCAGTCGCTACGATGCCGTTTTCCGCAACCCCCAGACTAACGAGATTCTGCGGGAAGTAGAATTTGAGGACAATTACGAAAAATTTGGCGATTATTATTTGATGACAGGCCAGGTGGTCCGTTCCCGAGAAAAGGGCCAAGATATCGTAACGGAGTTTAACTTCTCTAACGTCAAGCTGCTGCAACCTGCAGTTGTTTAAGCTCTTTATCGAGATAGTTCGTTATCGCAATTTCTAATACATACAAAAACAAAAGGAGAAATATGAGCCAAGCACTTACCAGCGAAAACGTCGAAACCGTTTTAGACGAACTGCGTCCCTACCTCATGGCTGATGGGGGCAACGTCGAATTAGTTGAAATTGATGGCCCAGTAGTCAATTTGAGACTGCAAGGAGCCTGCGGTTCTTGTCCCAGTTCTAGCATGACTCTGAAAATGGGTATCGAACGCAAACTCCGCGAAGAAATCCCAGAAATTACTGAAGTCGTTGCCGTAATCTAGGCAAAGGCCATGGATGTTCCCCACTCCAGAGGGTGGGGAACATTTTTTTTTAATTAATAATTAATAATTAATAATTAATAATTAACAATTAATATAGCGATTATTGAATTGGTGAGGTACACCCGGATCGAGCCACCATTATCCCCCTTAAAAAGCTTACCATTACTCACATATTTCGTGAGCATTTGAGACGCACAGACGCGGGGACGCACAGACGCGGGGAGAGGGGGTAAAGGAGGGGCAGCATAAATTGCAGCAATTGTCAAGCTCCAAGAGTCAGTAAAAGCTAGAAACTCTTGCACCATAAGGCTTTCAAGATTGTAAAGAATTATGTGAGTAAGGCATAGCTTAAAAAGGGGGATAATGGTGGATCGATCTGGTCTGCCTCACCAATTCAATAATCGCTATAACAACCAACAATTAACAACTAACAACTAACAATTAACAACTAACAAATATTCCAACTTCTTCCGCTTTTTATGAGAATTTTAATAGTTGAAGATGACAAAAATATAGCATCCGCTTTAGTCGCTACTTTAAGCAACCAACATTTTCTTGTCGATACAGCCACGGACGGCAAAGATGGTTGGGAACGAGCGCAGATGTTTGATTACGATTTGATTTTATTAGATGTAGTTTTACCAAAAATAGATGGTATTACTCTCTGTATAAAATTACGAGCTACTAGGGAAAATATACCGATTTTACTATTAACATCTAGGGATAGTAGCGAGGATAAAGTAAAAGGATTGGATGCCGGGGCTGATGATTATTTAGTAAAGCCTTTTAATTTAGAAGAATTATCGGCGAGAATAAGGGCGATTTTACGTCGAGGAACTGAATCTTTATCCCCTGTTATAGAGTGGGGATATTTGTCTCTAAATCCGAGTAATTGCGAGGTTAATTATGGGAAAAATTTATTGAATCTTACTCCGAAAGAGTATGGCATTCTTAAACTTTTGATGCACCATAACAAACGTGTGTTTAGTTGCAGCGCTATTTTGGAGAAGTTATGGTCTTTAGAAGAGATTCCGACGGAAGATACAGTTAGAGCTCATATTAAAGGCTTGCGTCATAAATTGAAAAATGCTGGAGCGCCAAAGGATTTAGTTCAAACTGTTTATGGTTTGGGTTATCGCCTGAAAATGCTGGAACCAGCAACAGAAATATCTAAAAAATCTAGGACAGCTAAGACAGAAAAATTAGAAAAAAACCATAAAAAAGATAAAAAATCGAGGATAAAAGGAACGAAAAAAACTTACGATATCGTTAACTCTATCGCCACCGAAACAACAGAGAAACAGAGTGCAATTGCCGAAGATCGCGCTGAAAAATTGAATCTGGCAATGGCTCAAATTTGGGAGAGATTTAAGGGGAGCATGAGCGATCGCCTCAATCTCTTAACTCAAGCTCTTAAGGCCGCCCTAGAAGATAAATTGGAACCAGAATTACAGCAGCAAGCTTATCGAGAAGCTCATAAATTAGTCGGTTCCCTCGGTACTTTCGGCTTAGTAAATTCATCTAAAATATCTAAAGAAATAGAAGAGCTTCTGCAAAGAGAACTACCTTTAACTGGGGCGGAAAAATCCCAATTATCTCAACTGCTAAATACTCTAGACTTTGAAGTTAAACGCGAAAGCTCAAAATATCAACAGGAGGAAAATAAGAGAGAAAATTTCCAGA
Source organism: Cyanobacteriota bacterium (assembly GCA_034189005.1). GTDB lineage: Bacteria > Cyanobacteriota > Cyanobacteriia > Cyanobacteriales > Microcoleaceae > CALKCV01. Next base: position 12,554 of record JAXHVR010000099.1, read on the forward strand.
ACCTTAATAATAACCTACCCAAGCGATCGCCTTTATTATTAATTGTTAGCTCCGATAGTTTGTTATCTCAACAATTGCTCCGCGAAGCCCAGAAGCGGCAAATCCAAGCACAAGCATTTACCGAAATCTCTACTTTCTTAAAAATTATTCAAAATAAAAATTTTCCCAGCTTATCTCTCAATTCTAATGTAGTATTGTTAGACCTGGATATTGATGGCGATAAGGAAAAAATATTAAAATATTTAACAGCTAAAACGCCTCAGATGCCAGTGGTAGTCTTAACGAAGAATGGCGATCTTTCTTTTCGTCTCAAAGTCGCAAAATTCCTAGTAACTGCTTACTTACAAAAACCCCTCCAGCCAGAGGTAGTAATTAATGTAGTTTTAGACGTATTGCAAGAGGCTAGAATTGAAGCGAAGGTGATGATAGTAGATGACGATCGCCCCATTTTAGAAAGTTTACAGGCTATGTTAGAAGCTAGGGGAATTAACACTATAATTCTGGATGACGAGGGACGTTTTTGGGAAACTTTGGAAGAAACAGTTCCCGATCTGTTAGTTTTAGACGTAGAAATGCCCCACGCAAACGGTATAGAATTGTGTCAAGTTTTGCGTCAAGACCCCCGGTGGAGTCGGTTGCCGGTGTTATTTATTACCGCTAATACTAATGCCGAACTCAGGCAGAAAATGTTTGCCGCCGGCGGCGACGATTATCTAAGCAAACCTTTTATTGAGTCGGAGTTCGTTACTCGCATTCTTAACCGCATCAAACGAACTAAAAAAAAGGTGCATCTCAATTTCAAACAGAATCAATAACTTACTGCTTTTTGTCAGTTGTCAGTTGTTAGTGGTTCAAGTCGCTACAGAAATACAGCCCATCGTCAAGCAACACGACGGTCGCATTTGGGCAGAAAGTACCTCGGGGAAGGGCAGTACCTTTTCGATCGCTTTACCAGTTTTTAAGCATTCGCCATCAGAAAAAATAGAGCCCGAGTTGTATAACAAATAACAAATAACAAACAACTCATAACTCTTTACTGCCATGACAACTAAACGGATATTGCTAATTGATGACGAAGCCGATCTGCGAGAAGTAGCCCGACTAAGCCTGGAAATGGTCGGCGGCTGGCAGGTCATCGAAGGCCGTTCCGGCAGCGAGTGCCTGGCCAAAGCAGAAACCGAACAGCCCGATGCCATTCTTCTAGACCTTATGATGCCCGGTATGGATGGATCTACTACCTTTCAACGGCTACAGGCTAATAATGCTACGAAGCAGATCCCAGTAATTTTTCTCACGGCAAAAGTCAATTCAGACGATCGCTTTCAATTTCCACAACTGGGAATAAGTGGAGTAATTGCTAAACCATTCGATCCAATGTCCCTGGCCCAACAAGTTGCAGAAATCCTGGGTTGGATTTAAGGTTTTCTTAATATTTCAGTTGCGGCAAAATCAAATTTGTTACCACAAGTCAGCTTTTGTAGCAAATTCTTATCTCTTCACTGGTTCTTCCTTTTTGAACTCCGGCCCGTCTCAATTCTGAATTTAACCAAAAACCGCGCCCCGCGTTGCGAGTCTAACGAAGCAATGGTTTTTTGAGCGTGGAAAGGGTTTTTCCCTTTTTTTAATAAAATTATTGCCTATGTGGGATGGTTTTCACTAAGCTTTATGGCGGTAAATTTAATTTCTAATTATTCGTAAAAACTGCTCGTAATGGGTACTCGTACTCAAAAAAGCTGAAGATTAGAAATTAAATGCCACTGTATATTTGACTACTAATTGTTTTTAGATATTCAGTTTCAGTTTTTATTCCCCGATAATGTCAAGTTTTGTTACAAATTAACATTCTTCACAAGTTCTTCATGTTTAAAGTTTAAATTAAGAATCAAGTAGGTAGCGCGATCGCTCCTAACTATTTACAGGGTCTTTTTAATCGGAGGTAAGAAAAATGCCATTAACGTATATTTTGCTACTGACAGTTGCTCTTTCTTCTGCTTATCTGGGCTCGCGCGCTTCTAAAGACATATCCTTCGTTATCGCTACCCTTACCGGATTAATTTGCTTCTTCTGGGGTTTTGCTTGCGCCCCCTGGATAATTCAGCTTTTAATTGTAGCAATATTATTGGGCGCCCATAAATTCTACTTACCAGATGGACGGGGTATCAGTTAAAAGCGTCTAACCTTTTTTGTTTGAAAATTTTTTGTCGCTCGAATTCAATTAGTAACTTTGAAAACAGTTTTGTTTATTAAGTTGAGTTTAGATAGTTTTAGTAACTCTTTTTTGTCGTTGAAAACCTTTTTTTTTAATAAAAACCATGCATACTTGTCCTTGTTGTTCGGAATCTTTACTGCGTCACGTTCGCCACAATAGTATTTACTGGTACTGCTCTCACTGTCGCCAAGAAATGCCTAATTTAGAATCAATACTTGGAAGCTCTCGCAAAGAAAAAGAATCTATCGAAAGCTACCTGAGTATTACGGGCGAAAGCCCGCGCTTAGTAGGATTGAGTTTGGTAGAAATAGTAGAATCGCTCAAAGAAACAGTACCAGCTTAAACTTTTTAACTACAGACTGATAATGGCTCGATTAAGCGGATAGGGCCGGATGAAAAGATAAAATGCAAAATATCCTCATAAAAAACGCAAAAGGTCTCCCCAGGGAGACCTTTTTTAGCGATCGCCCCTCCACCAAACGCCAACAAGCCATATCATTGTAAAAGCTCAATCGAAGGCAAGGTGGCATGGCAACAATCTGGGAACTAGATTTCTACAGTCGTCCCGTACTGGACGAAAAACAAAAAAAACTTTGGGAAGTTCTAATCTGCGAAACTCCGTTGGGTCCGACATCTCCAACGGAGGCCCCATTTCGCTACTCTAAATTCACTTCAAACCAAGAGGTAAACTCCATTTGGTTGCGCGATGCGATCGAAGAGGCGATCGCCGGGTCTCCAACGCGGCCGGAAAAAATACGCTTCTTCCGCAGCCAAATGAACAATATGATTACCAAAGCCTGCTCGGAACTGGCCATTCCTGCCAGCCTCAGCCGTCGGACTTACGCCCTCAACGGATGGCTGCAACAGCGAATGGAAGAGGTCTATCCCACCTGCGAGGGCTACCAAGAGGGCACGAACCCCTCGGTACGAATGATGCTACCGGCGCCCCAAGCGCTACCCGATGCCCTCATAGGGGAAAAGTGGATGTTTGTCAGCTTAGAGGCCAGTGCTTTTGAAGAGATGTCCGACTGGGAAATAGATTTTGGCGAGTCTTTCCCTCTGGAGATGATGGGACTAGAACCAGATACTCCCGTTCCCGGACTGATTATCTATTCCTCTCGGGCTATGCCTTTAGCGGGTTGGATGTCGGGGTTGGAGTTGGCTTTTATGAAGCTAGACACCAACTCGAAACCGAAGTTAATTCTCGAAACTGGGGGTAGCGATCGCTGGATTTTAGCCAATCTTAGGGATGGGGCAACCCTCACAGAAGCGAAAAAGTTTGAAGAAGCTAAACAGGCAGCCAAACAAGTCCACTTCCTAGCAGTCCAATCCAATCCCGACTCCGAATCCTTCGCAGGCTTCTGGTTACTACAAGAAATAATTAATAATTAATAATTAATAATTAATAATTAGGGAGTTGCCCTGGCGATCGCGTACCAAAGCACTTTAAAATTGGCAACGAATCATTTAGTAGGATTGTTAATTGTTAATTGTTAATTGTTAATTGTTAATTGCCAACCATGAACTTTAACCAATTTGAAATCTTAACCTTCGACTGCTACGGAACTTTAATCGATTGGGAAAGCGGTATTTTATCCGCATTAAAGAAACTGGTGGAAGTTGGAGACAAAAAAATAGACGACGACTTACTCCTAGAACTATTTGCCGAATTTGAAGCCAAAGCCGAGGGGGGGGAATATCGGCCCTATCGAAAAGTTCTTAGAGAAGTGGTAGAAAAGATCGGCGAAAAGCTAAATTTCTCTCCCACCGAAACCGAATTAAATAGTCTGGGGAATTCGGTCAAAAAGTGGCAACCTTTCCCCGATACGGTGGAGGCATTAAAAGCCCTCAAACAAAAATACAAACTCGGCATAATTTCCAATATCGACGAAGACCTATTTGCCGAGACTGCCAAACATCTCCAAGTAGAACTAGACTATGTAATAACCGCCGAAAAAGCAAAATCCTACAAACCTTCTCTCAATAACTTTGAAGTAGCATTACAAGAAATAGGCATCCCAAAAGATAAAATCTTGCACGTCGCCCAGAGCATTTACCACGACATAACTCCGGCAAAATCCATAGGATTATCCGCAGTTTGGGTAAATCGCCGGAAAGGAAAAGAAGGCTCTGGCGCGACCTTACCCGCCAGCGCAATTCCAGATTTAGAAGTACCGGATTTAAAATCTTTAGTTTCCCGAATTAACGGGCAATAAAATATGCGGCGATCGTCAATTATCCCTCGATTCCAAAACAAATTAAAGGCGATCGCCCTCTTCATCCTGCGACCGAAACGCCTAGCAATCTTTGAAGCCTGTCTCATCGGCGTCGTCTCGGGACTAGCCGCTGTTTTGCTCAAACAAGGAATAGAATGGTGCGGCAGTTTGCGCGAAACAGCGGCGGAACAAGCACCGGCTTGGTTCCTACTCCCCGCCTTGGGATTAATAGGCGGACTCCTCACCGGCTGGTTAGTGCAAACTTGTGCCCCAGAAACTAGCGGTAGCGGCATTCCTCAAGTCAAAGCCGCCCTTGGAGGGGTGCGGATCTCCCTGTCGTTGCGCGTGGCCGTAGTCAAGCTAGTAACTACGATCTTAAGCGTCGGGTCCGGTCTAAGCTTAGGACGCCAAGGCCCCACCGTACAAATAGGCGCCTCCTTAGCGGCCTGGATCGGTAATTGGATTCCTACTTCCCCAAACTACCGCCGTCAATTAATAGCCTGCGGGGCCGCCGCTGGCTTGGCAGCAGGCTTTAACGCCCCTATTGCAGGAGTTTTGTTCGTGGTAGAAGAACTCCTCCACGATGTCTCGGGAGTTACCCTCGGCCCCGCCATCGTTGCTTCCTTTGTCGGTGCGGTAGTTTCCCAGTGGTTCGGAGGGAAGGGAGTGAGTTTGGAAGCGGACCCCTCCCAAATAGTAGATACCGTCACCCCCGGCTTTTTATCCCTCAATGAAATACCTTTTTATGTCCTCTTGGGAGTTTTGGCAGGGTTGCTGGGTACTTTATTCAGTCGGGGAATAGTCGCGGCGACCGTGTTTAACCAGCGCCATTGGCGAGTCTCGCTGCCAGTCCGGGTGGCGATCGCCGGTTTAATTTCCGGCCTGGTAGTGGCGATGTTGCCTTCAGATTTTAGAGATAGCACCGGTCTGCGGCAATTTTTGGGTAGCGGCGAGGCTAGTTTGATAACTACAGCGATCGCTCTGGTCGCCCATTTGCTTCTAACCATCGTTGCCGCTGGTTCCGGTGCCCCCGGCGGTTTATTTGCCCCTTCCTTAATAATGGGTTCTGCCGTAGGTCATTTGGTGGGACTCTCCCATTCCGCATTAATGGGAGTTCCTGAAACTGCTACCTACGCCCTCACCGGTATGGGGGCGTTTTTTTGTGCGGTATCCAGGGCTCCGATGACGGCGGTGGTTATTGTTTTTGAGATTGTCTCGGATTTTAATCTGGTATTACCTCTGATGGTTGGTTCCGTCGTCGCCTATTTGGTAGCTGAGAAAATAGATAACAAATCTCTCTCCAATCGCCTCTGGGAATTGAAGGGCATTCAGTTAAAAAAACAACAGGCTCTTCAGGATTCTTTAATCGATATTCCCGCTACAGAAGTTATGGTCCAGCGGGTGGAAACTCTGGAGTCGGAGTTAAGTTTAGATGAGGTTAGGCTGGCATTCTCTAACTCCCACCATCGAGGCTTTCCCGTGGTAGATAGAACTGGTAAGCTGGTTGGCATCGTTACTCAGAGCGATCTGCTCGATACTAGCAAGCGTAATTTGTCTGAAGATACTCCTCTTTCTGAGTTTATGACTCGCCAGCCGATAGGCGTTTCTCCTACTGATAATTTGAGCGAGGTTCTCTATCAATTGAATCGCCATAAACTCAGTCGCTTGCCGGTTCTTGAAGGGCGAAAGTTGGTGGGAATTATTACTCGCAGCGATATTATTAGGGCGGAGTCGAAGGAGTTGATTGGAGAGGCGGAATATGGTTCTAAAATCGTGCCTTCTTATGTGGTTTATGAAACTAGGGGGCCTGCTGTTGGTAACGGGCGGTTGTTGGTGCCTTTGAGCAATCCCAGGACGGCTCCGGTTTTGTTGAAATTCGCGGTGGCGATCGCTAAGGCGCGTAATTATGAAATAGAGTGCGTTCAGATAATATTAGTACCGCGCCATTCTTTTCCCTCGGAGACGGAGGTTAATACTACTCAAAGCCGCCGTTTGTTAAGAAAAGCAGAACAAATTGCTAAAAATGCGGGGGTTTCTCTTCACACTCAAATAAGGGTTGCCAGGGATGTATCGGGGGCGATTTTGGATACGATTAAAGAACGACATATTTGCTTGTTGTTGATGGGATGGAAGGGAGATACTTCGGCTTCTGGTAGCATTTTTGGCAGCGTCGTAGATACTTTAATCCGACAGGCTCCCTGCGAGTTGGTGGTGGTTAAATGGGGGAATTTTAGAAGGGGCAATAATTCTTCTAGACGGGGGGATTTGGTAAGAGGAAATAATCGCGCTAAACGAGAGCGTAATTATGAGGATAATACGGATTACGAGGAGTTGGATTTGCATTGGAATAGCTGGTTGGTTCCTATTAGAGGGGAGCCCAAACAAGCGGCTGCCATGCAACTTTTACCTACTTTAGTTTCTTTAAGTTCTAAACCGGAAATACGACTGTGCCAGGTTTTTGATGAGTCGGCGATTGAGTTCGATACTGAAGCAATTGAATTGGGGGCTAAAAGCCTCAGCCGCCGCATCGGGACTGATGTTGTTAGTACTTTTGTTTGCTCTGATTCAGTGCCGTCCCCTATAATAAATTTAGCTTCTAAAGATCGGTGCGATGTTGTGGTTGTGGGTGCTAGTAGGGAGGGTTTTTTGACTCAGGTGGTTAATGGTAATATTCCCGAGGCGATCGCTCGCGGTTGCGACTGTACCGTCATTTTGGTTAGAAGCGTTAATTAACAATTAATAATTAATAATTAATAATTAATAATTAATGTACCAATCGTAAATGATTTGTGCCATGTTACAATACCTTCGCAATTTTCTTGTAGCAATTTTCTTGTAGGTCGGGCTCCGCGATAGCGCAACCCAACATCAGCGGGAGCAAAATTAAACGATTTTGTTGGGTTTCGCTGTCGCGTGCGCGCTACCTACTAATGGTATTTTTTATTTTGGCGAAGGTATTGATGTTAGAAACCCGGTTTCTCAAAGAAACCGGGTTTCTGGGCATTAATAATTAATAATTATAGCAATTATTGAATCCATGAGGTACATCGATCGATCCCCCCCAGCCCCCCTT